>NZ_FCOG02000062.1 GCF_001544975.2 Caballeronia arationis
CGCGGGGTGGAGCAGTCTGGCAGCTCGTCGGGCTCATAACCCGAAGGTCGTAGGTTCAAATCCTACCCCCGCAACCAGGATTCAAATCAAAAAGCCCGGCTCGCCGGGCTTTTTGATTTTCTGCTTCAGATACCGCGGTGCGTTGGGTGACCCGATCCACGCTCAGCCACGATAATCCCAGCGCCACAAACACGAAAAGCCTGCATGACATTCGAGTCATGCAGGCTTTTTCTTATTCATCATCCGTCCGGCGCCTGGACGCGCTCGGGTCCAGACAGGTCGACATCATCACCCGTTGCAGGGCGCCAGCCAGATTTTGGCGCACATCGCTCGAAGTGCCCGGCGCCGCGAATCAGGCAATCGAGCAGGCAGCCAAGCCGGCGATCACGCGCCTCACATCAATAAAACTTTTTCGGCAACTGGGCGCGACGGATTTGCTTGCGCAGACGAGCGACAGCAGCAGCTTTCTTGCGCTTGCGCTCGGTGGTGGGCTTTTCGTAGGCCATGCGCGATTTGAGTTCCTGAATCAGGCCCGTGCGTTCGACGGTACGGCGAAAACGACGCATGGCGACGTCGAAAGGCTCGTTCTCTTTCAACAGTACTTTAGTCATTGAGTTCTCGGTTGATCTGGCCCTGCCAGAAATTAGGGCAAAGCGCAATTGTACACTTTTTGAGAGCCGAACTGAACCGTCATCGTCGGAACGCGACCAGGACGGGTCCGGGATTGCAATCGTATGTCGTTGAATGGAGACGACAAATCCTGAATTACCCGCGCCCGGACGCGCTAGAACCCGCGCGAGGGCGAGCGGCGCGTTGCGGTGGATTGCTCCGTCGCCGCGGGCTGCTCGATCGTGACGTCCGATTCGGCGAGCGCGACGCACGGCAGGACCCAGCCATCGCGCTTTTCCTCGGCGGCGAGGCCGGGCCATTCGATCCGGTAGCGCACGTCGCCCGCCGCGAGCCGGCACATGCACGCACGGCAGGTGCCGTTGCGGCACGAACTCGGCAGGCGGATGCCGGCGCGCGCGGCGGCTTCCATCAGCGACGCGCCGTCCTCGACGACGACCTCGCGCCCGAGCGGCTCGATGCGCAGCGTCTTCATGCGTTCGTGCAGCCGAAGGCGCGCGTCACGGCGAGTCGGGCGCGATCGACGCGCGGCCGTGCGTGAGATCGCGCAGTTCGGCGGCAGCCGCCTCGCGCGATGCGAGCGGCATCCGGATCACGAGCCGCACGCTCATGTCGTACGCGTGCTCGACCAGTTCGCAGCTCTGTTGCTCGATCCAGCGCCGCACGCGCGCTTCGTCGGCGTAATCGACTTCCACCGTGAGCAGGCCGCGCTCGATCCGTTCGATGCGCTCGGCTTTCTGCATCGCGGTCGCGATGGCGTCGGTGTAGGCGCGCACGAGCCCGCCCGCCCCGAGCTTGATGCCGCCGTAGTAGCGCACGACGGTCGCGAGCACGCCGTCGACTTCGTGATGGCGCAGCACTTCCAGAATCGGCCGACCGGCGGTGCCGGAGGGCTCGCCGTCGTCCGACATGCCCGACTGGCCGCCCGCGAGCAGGGCCCAGCAGACGTGCGTCGCGCCCGGATGCTCGGCGCGCAGCGCGTCGAGCTCGCGCATCGCGGACTCGCGATCGGCGACGGGAAGTACGCGCGCAATGAAGCGGCTCTTTCGAATGTCGAGTTCGGCGGCGACGGCGGCAGCGAGGGTGTACGTGGCCAAATGCGGGAGGGGTCGAAAAGGTGAATCAGCGGTCGTTGAATCGGGCTTCGGCGGCGCGCGCGATCAAACCGCAATGGTAACGGCTTCGCGCGTCGGCCCGTGCGGATGCGGACGCGTCGATTGGAAGGAGCGCGTGCGTCATCCGTGGCCGGACGCGGCATGCGTCCCCGCATCGCGCTCGCCGAGCGAGCGCTGCATCAGCACCGTATCGACCCATTGGCCGTGCTTGAACCCGACCTGGCGCAGCACGCCGACGTGCTCGAACCCGAGCCGCGCATGCAGCGCGATCGACCCCGCGTTGCCGCTGTTGCCGATCACCGCGATCACCTGCCGCCACGGCCCCGCCTCGCAGCGCGCGATGAGTTCGGACAGGAGCGCCATGCCGATGCCGCGCCCGTTCATGCCGTCGGCGATATAGACCGAATCCTCGATCGTATGCCGGTACGCCGAGCGCGCCCGGTATGCCGTCGCATACGCGTAGCCAAGCACCGCGCCGTCGGCTACGGCTACGAGATACGGCAGGCGCGCCCCGACGACGGCCGCATGGCGCGCGCGCATTTCATCGACGCCGGGCGCGACTTCCTCGAAGGTCGCGAGCGCGTTTTCAACGTAGTGCGCATAGATGCGCGCGATGGCATCGAAGTCGGCGGGCGTCGCGTCGCGCACGACGGGAGATCGGTGCGTGTTCGGGGTGCCTGGGTTCATGGCGTCAGCTTGCATCGCGGGATTGGCGGGCGGGTTTTCGGTCGGACGATTTTCGCATGGCCGGGCGCTTGCAGGCGACGCCCAAAAAAGCGTTGGCCGGCCGTGCGGCAGACCACCAACGCGACGAGTTTTACGTTAAAGAAACCATTGAGTCGCGCGGGCGCCGCCCTCTACACTAGGTCGTTTGGCGAATGCTGCGCGCGGGACGACTACGGCGCGACCAGGCGCGTCAATTCCATGAGTACATCACCGAACACATCAGCGAAGCAGGTTCCGATCGGCCGGCCGGACGGCCGCAGGCGTTAGCTATCTGGATGGCATGTCGCGCCGCGACGAGGTTTTTGCAACGTTCCGCGGCGAGAGGGCGATAACACGCAATGAAAAAACTTCGACGCTCGAGCCTGGCGGTGTTTCTCGCCGCCGTGGTGCTGGTTGCGGCGCTTGCGCCGGCCGCACTCGGCTTGCTATTCGCCCAGCGCAGCCTGCGCGCGGAGGAGGCCGGGCAGCTCAACCGCATGGCCGACGCCGCGCTCGTGCAGGCCGAGGACGTGACGCGTCATCTATCGAGCGCGCTCGGCGAGATCGGGCGGGTCTCGGACGAGCCGTGCACCGCACCCTACCTGCAGGAGTTGCGCCGCATCGTCCTTGCCCACCGCGCGGTGCGCGACGCCGGCGCGATCGATCACGCCGGCCGCTGGCAATGCTCGTCGCTCCTGGGCGCGGTCGCGCTGGGCGCGCTCGGCGGCCGCGCGCTGCCGCCGCCTGACTGGCGCGGCACCGATGGCGTGACCGCGTGGTTCCGGCTCCTGCACATGCCGGGCGGCGAGCAGTCGTTCGTGCTCGGCCGCAACGGCTATTACGTCGCCGCCGATCCCGCCGCGTATGTCGACGGCGTCGAGACGAGAATGAGCGACGGCCCGACGCCCGCGAGCGGTCTCGGCGTGATCAACACGGAAGCGAGCCGCGTCATCGCGATGACACCGAGCGCCGATCCGTCGCTGCTGCTCGCCCTGTATCGCGAGCCGGTGCAACCCGGCTACTTCGATGCGCCCTATGTCGTGCGCCGCTCGGGGACGATGCCGATCGCGGTCGTCGTGAGCGCGCCGCGCGAGCCGTTGCCCGAACGCCTGCGCAGCCTGCCGTGGGGATGGCTCCTCGGCGGTGTGGCGGCGGGTGTCGCGCTCGCGGGCTGGGCGGCGTTCTTCATCGTGCGCCACATGTCGCCGCGCGGGCAGTTGAGCGACGCGGTGCGGCGTCACCAGTTCATCGTCGCGTACCAGCCGATCGTCGATCTCGCGACGCGCCGCTGCGTCGGCGCCGAGGCGCTTGTGCGCTGGAAGCATCACGACCGCATCGTGCGGCCCGATCATTTCATTCCGCTCGCCGAGCATCGCGGCCTGATCCAGGCGATCACCGACCAGGTCCTCGACACCGTGCTGCTCGAACTCGGCGAGTTCCTGAAGCGTTACCCCGAGTACTACGTGTCGATCAACCTGAGCGCGGGCGACCTCACCACGCCGCGCTTTCTCGAGGTGCTGCGCGCGGCGCTCGCCCGGCAGAAGGTGCGACCGGAACAGATCCGCATCGAGGCGACCGAGCGCGGCTTTCTCGACGCCGAGGCGGCGAAGGAAGTGATCGGCGCGTTTCGCGATGCCGGCCATCCGGTCTATATCGACGACTTCGGCACCGGCTATTCGAGCCTCTCGCACCTGCAGAACTTCCACGTCGACGCGCTGAAGATCGACAAGTCGTTCGTCGATACGATCGGGCAGGACGCGGCGTCGAGCAGCGTGGCGTCGCATATCATCGAAATGGCCGGGACGCTCGACGTTCAGGTGATCGCGGAGGGCATCGAGCGCGAGGAGCAGGCAAGCTACCTGCACGCGCGCGGTGCGCAGTTCGGCCAGGGCTGGCTCTTTTCGCCGCCGCTCACGGCGGCCGAGTTCATCCGCTATGTCGGCAAGATGAGGAAGGGCTGAGGCCGCACGATGCGCTTGGTTTTTTGCATCGAAGCCCCATCTATTGCGCTTCCCGTCATGCATTCAACCGAGAGCGACCGCCATGAACGACCAAGCCGCGACGACCTTCCTCAACGACGTCCGCCATCCGCTGCTCACGCTGCACCGGAGCATGCTCGCCGAATTGCGCGCGCGGCACGAGGCCGAGTTCGGGCCGGTGTCGCCGGGTGAATTCCTGCAGATCGTGATCAACGGCTCGGCGTATCGCTGGCTCTCGCCGCTTTCGACGCTGATCGCCGCCCTCGACGATGTCCTCGACGACGCCGAGGCGAAGGCGCAGGATCGCGTCGAAATCGCGACGTCGGTCGTCGCGATGTTCTCGGCGAAAACGCGCGACCCCGCATTCGCCGACCAGTACCTGCCGCTCCTGCAGTCGAGCCCGGAGATCGCGCTCGCGAACGGCCAGGTCGCGCGGCTCGTGCGATCGGTCGCGCCGGAAACGCCCGCAACGGACGACTGACGGTCTATCGAAAAAGCGACCGAAAACCTGCGAATTTCGCGCACGCCGCGCGTGCGGGTTTTCCGGGTCGCCGGGCAGGCCGTGCCTTGTCCGAAGCGGCATTGCGCTCCCGCAGGGCAGCGCGCGCCTCGTGCTGCACCGCAATAAATTCGTCCCGTCGCATTTGAGCAATTGATTTTCGCTTGCGAGTATCGGCGCCAATCGCTGGATTCTCACGGATTTCTCTGTGAGATCCAGACGATGCCGATTCGAAAATCAGACGGAGACGCAAGTGTTCCTATACGGCTATGGCCCGCTGCTGCTCGCGGGCGCCAGACAGACCATCGCGCTCGCGGTGCTTTCCCTCGCGGTATCGGTCGTGCTCGGATTGCTGGGCGCGTCGGCGAAACTGTCGCGCTACGGCTTCTTGCGCGCGATCGCCACGGGCTACACGACGCTGATCCGCTCGGTTCCCGATCTCGTGCTGATGCTGTTGCTCTTCTACAGCATCCAGATCGCGGTGAACAACCTGACCGACGCCTTCGGTCTCGACCAGTTCGACATCGATCCCTTCACGGCGGGCGTGCTCACGCTCGGCTTTATCTACGGCGCGTATTTCACCGAGACCTTTCGCGGCGCGTTCCTCGCGGTGCCGCGCGGCCAGTTGGAAGCGGGCAGCGCCTACGGCATGAGCGGCATGCGCGTGTTCGGCCGCATCCTGTTTCCGCAGATGATGCGCTTCGCGCTGCCGGGCATCGGCAACAACTGGCAGGTGCTGGTCAAGGCGACGGCGCTGGTGTCGATCATCGGTCTCGCCGATATCGTCAAGGCCGCGCAGGACGCCGGCAAGAGCACGTTCAACATGTTCTTCTTCATCCTTGTCGCGGCGGCCGCCTATCTCGCGATCACGACGGCGTCGAACGTCGTGCTGATGCTGCTCGAACGCCGCTATTCGACGGGCGTCCGTCACGCCGACCTTTAATCCGGAGCACCGGCCATGATCCAGATCTTCGCCGAATACTGGCGTCCGTTTCTCTATTCCGACGGCCTCCGCGCGTCGGGCCTCGTGGTGACGCTGTGGCTTCTGGTGGCGTCGATCGCGCTCGGCTTTGCCGCGGCAGTGCCGCTCGCGTGTGCGCGGGTGTCGAAGAACCGCCGGCTTTGCACGCCGGTGCGCCTCTACACGTACGTCTTTCGGGGCACGCCGCTCTACGTGCAACTGCTCCTGCTCTACACCGGCATGTACAGTCTCGAATTCGTGCGCACGCAATCGCTGCTGGAGGCGTTCTTTCGCAGCGGATTCAATTGCGCGATCCTTGCATTCGCGCTCAACACCTGCGCCTACACGACCGAGATCTTCGCGGGTGCGATCCGCGCGATTCCTCACGGCGAGGTCGAAGCGGCCCGCGCTTACGGCATGGGCACGTTCACGATGTACCGGCGCGTGATCCTGCCGTCCGCGCTGCGCCGCGCCTTGCCTCTCTACAGCAACGAGGTCATCCTGATGCTGCATGCCACGACCGTCGCATTCACGGCGACCGTGCCGGATATCCTGAAGGTCGCGCGCGATGCGAATTCGGCGACGTATCAGTCGTTTGAATCGTTCGGGATCGCCGCGCTGATGTATCTCGCGATCTCGTTTGCGCTCGTGGCCGCGTTCAGGAAGGCGGAGAAGCGCTGGCTCGGCTATCTTGGCACCGGTCGCCGCTGAGCCGCCGCCAGGCCGCCGCTCGTCAGCGGCTAGAATCGCATTGCATTCACCAGTCATCACCCGGGAGAACGAGTTGGAGCCAACCGCCAAAGACACCGCGACGAAGCTCGTGGCAGAGGACATTCACAAGCGCTACGGCGACAACGAAGTGCTCAAGGGCGTCTCGCTCGCGGCGCGCGCCGGCGACGTGATCAGCATCATCGGCGCGAGCGGCTCGGGCAAGAGCACGTTCCTGCGCTGCATCAATTTCCTGGAGCGGCCGAACGCGGGGCAGATTATCGTCGACGGCGAGGCCGTGCGCACGAAGCCCGATCGCGCGGGCAATCTCGACGTCGCCGATCACAAGCAATTGCAGCGCGTGCGCACCAAGCTCGCGATGGTGTTCCAGCACTTCAACCTGTGGTCGCACATGACGGCCATCGAGAACGTGATGGAGGCGCCGATGCACGTGCTCGGCCTGTCGAAGAAGGAAGCCGAGGACCGCGCGCGCACCTATCTGGAGAAGGTCGGCCTCGCGCCGCGCATGGAGAAGCAGTATCCGTCGCACCTGTCGGGCGGCCAGCAGCAGCGCGTCGCGATCGCCCGCGCGCTCGCGATGCATCCCGATGTGATGCTCTTCGACGAACCGACCTCCGCGCTCGATCCGGAACTCGTCGGCGAAGTGCTGAAGGTGATGCAGAAGCTCGCGGAAGAAGGGCGCACGATGATCGTCGTGACGCACGAGATGGGGTTCGCGCGCAACGTGTCGAATCACGTGATGTTCCTGCATCAGGGACGCACCGAAGAAGAGGGCGCGCCAGCCGAGGTGCTGACCAGGCCGACGAGCGAGCGGCTCAGGCAGTTCCTGTCCGGCAGCCTGAAGTAACGCTGTGAGCGTCAGTCCCGCTACGGTTTCGAGGCCGCTTTCGGTCGCGATCGTCGCGTTGCCGCCGTGTTCGATGAGCGGCATCGGGCCGATCGTCGACAGCCTGAATCTCGCCAACGAAATCGACGGCCATCGTCTTTACGACTGGCGCGTCTGTTCCTGGGACGGGCGGCCCGTGCCGCTCTCGGGCGGCGCGCAGCTTCCTGCCGACGCCGCTTTCGGCGATGCCATCCAGTGCGACTGGCTGATCGTCGTGTCCGAGCGCTACCAGCAATTCGCCGACTACCGGCTCTTTCTCGCGAGTCTCGCGCGCGTGGCGACGCGCACGCCGCTCGTGACCGGCATCCATCATGGTGTGTGGTGGCTCGCGATGGCGGGGCAACTGAGCGCGTATCGCGTCGCCGTGAACTGGGAGACGTATCAGCAATTCGCCGAGCAGTTCGAGCGCACGATCGTCACGCAGCAGATTTTCGAGATCGACCGTGACCGCGCGACCTGTGCGGGCGGGCAGTCCACCGTCGACTTCATGCTGGCGATGGTCGCGCGCGATCATGGCCGCGATCTTGCTGAACGCATCGCGGATTCGCTCGGCATCGGCGTGCTGCGCGCGGGTGAGGAGCGGCAGCGGATTCCGTTCGTGACCGCGCCCGGCGAGCGTCATCCGCGGTTAAACGATGCGTTGCAGTTGATGGAAGCGAATATCGAAGATCCGCTTGCCACGGATGAGATTGCCCGGCTCGTCGGGATTTCGCGGCGGCAGCTGGAGCGGCTGTTCCGGCAGTATCTCGGTTCAATGCCGTCGAAGTATTACCTCAACCTGCGGCTTTCCAAGGCACGCACGCAGTTGCAGAGGACGAGCAAGTCGGTGGTGCAGATCAGCCTTGCGTGCGGGTTTGCTTCGGCGGCGCACTTTTCCAATGCGTACCGCGACCGGTTCGGGGTCACGCCTCGCGAGGAGCGGCGCAACTGGATCGAAAAGCACCGGACGGAGGGCGCGGTCGAGCCGCGCGGTGGGGCCATGATCGAGGCTCGGTGAGGGCCGGGGTGCACGTGGACCGGTTCATGGTTCTGCGCTTCTGTGGAACTTGTCTTCTTAGTGGTCTATTAGCTCTGCCCCTGTCCGGGGCGGGACTTACTTTCTTTGCTGCTGCAAAGAAAGTAAGCAAAGAAAGCAGCTTTTTCAGGCAGCAGTCACCGCACGTCCAACGCACGAGCAATACCGAGTGGCCCAGCGCCTAAGTGTCGCCCTCAAAGGACCACCGGGCTTGGCGCGCGGCACGCACTGTGTCATCGCGCAGTGAACGAGTTGGCACAGCAGTCATTCATCCGTTTTCGCTTCGCTGGGCGAGAGGTACATCCGTCGCGCGGTTGAGGTTCGCGGTCGTTGCAGTCCGCTGGTTTTCGATTGTGCCCCTCGTCCGAGCGAAGCGCGGACGGACCGGAACGCAGTGCATACCACTCCGTTGGAGTTTTTGAGGTGTCAGTGCGTGCGCGCGCCAAGCCCGGTGGTCCTTTGAGGGCGACACTTAGGGGCTGGGCCAGTTAGTGATGCGAGGGCGGTGACGTTTTGCCTGAAAAAGCTGCTTTCTTTGCTTACTTTCTTTGCAGCAGCAAAGAAAGTAAGTCCCGCCCCGGACAGGGGCAGAGCTAATAGACCGATAAGAAGGCAAGTTTCGTGGAAGCGTCTGAGCATCAGACGGTGTTGAACCCCAACCCCAGCGCCACCGCCACCGGTAGAACCATGTCGCGAACACGCAAGACGCCAATCGCGCGATTACCTAATATGGGTGATAACGCAGCGGCAGCAGCAAAAACCGACCAAAGGAGTGGACTCATGACCGACATCAACGTAACGCGCGGCACTTTCGACGAAGTGATGGTCCCGGTATTCGCGCCGGCGAATTTCGTGCCCGATCGCGGACGCGGCTCGCGCATATGGGACACCGAAGGCCGCGATTACATCGACTTCGCCGGCGGCATCGCGGTCACGGCGCTCGGCCACGCGCACCCCGAACTGCTGAAGGTGCTCCACGAACAGGGCGAAAAGCTCTGGCACATCGGCAACGGCTATACCAACGAACCGGTTCTGCGTCTCGCCAAACGGCTGACCGACCTGACCTTCGCCGACCGCGCCTTCTTCGCCAATTCCGGCGCCGAAGCAAACGAAGCCGCGCTCAAGCTCGCGCGCCGCTACGCCATCGAAAAGTTCGGGCCCGAGAAGATCGAGATCCTCTCGTTCACGCAGTCGTTTCACGGCCGCACGTTCTTTACCGTCAGCGTCGGCGGCCAGCCGAAATACGCGGAAGGCTTCGGCCCGCAGCCAGCCGGCATCCGGCACCTGCCGTACAACGACCTGCCGAAAGCGCTCGACGCGATCGGCGCGAAGACATGCGCCGTCATCGTCGAGCCGATCCAGGGCGAAGGTGGCGTGCTGCCCGCCGATCCCGCGTTCCTCGAAGGTTTGCGCCAGGCCTGCGACGAGCACGGCGCGCTCCTGATCTTCGACGAAGTACAGACGGGCGTCGGCCGCACGGGCTCGCTCTACGCATATATGCAGTACGGCGTGACGCCCGACATCCTCACGACCGCGAAGGCGCTCGGGAACGGCTTCCCCATCGGCGCCATGCTGACGACCGACGAGATCGCCGCGCACTTCAAGGTCGGCGTGCACGGTACGACCTACGGCGGCAATCCGCTCGGCGCGTCGATCGCGGAGAAGGTGGTCGAGCTGATCAGCGACCCGAAACTGCTCGCGGGCGTCGGCGAGCGCAGCGAGGCGATCAAGGCGCATCTCGCGCGCATCAACGAGCGCTTCGGCCTGTTCAAGGAGATTCGCGGCAAGGGCCTCCTGATCGGCGCGGAACTCGCCGACGCCTACAAGGACCGCGCGAAGGACGTGCTCAACGCGGCCGCGGCAAACGGCGTGATCATGCTTATCGCCGGGCCGAACGTGCTGCGCTTCGCGCCGTCGCTCGTGATGCCGATGGCCGATCTCGACGAAGGCTTCGCCCGCATCGGCAAAGCGATCGCCGAAGTGGTAGGCGAAGCCGTTGCGGCGCGCTGATTCCGAACCCTCGATACTGGAACCGATGATGCTATTCGTCCGACCGGCAAGACTCTCCGATCTCGACGCGCTCGAACGGATGGCGCGCGCGGCGCATCCCGTGCTGCATTCGCTGCCGCGCGACCGTCATGCGCTCGAAACGCGTGTCGCACTTTCAGAGGATTCGTTTCGCGCTGAAGTCGATTTTCCGGGCGAGGAGTTCTACCTCTTCGTGCTGGAGGATTCGGAGACGGGCGCGCTGCATGGCACGTCGAGCATCGTGGCGTCGGCGGGCTATTCGGAGCCGTTCTACGCGTTTCGCAACGACGCGCTGATTCACGCGTCGCGCGAACTGAAGGTGAACCGCAAGATCCACGCGCTCACAATGTCGCACGAACTTACCGGCAAGAGCCGGCTGACGGGCTTCTATATCGACCCGGCCCTGCGCGACGAAGCCAGCAACGATGCCGCCGCGCATCTGCTCTCGCGCGCCCGCATGCTGTACATCGCGGCGAACCGCAAGCGCTTCTCGGACGAAGTGTTCTCGCTGATGCTCGGCGTGACCGACGACGCAGGCGTGTCGCCGTTCTGGGAAGCGGTCGGGCGCAAGTTCTTCGGACGCGATTTCGAGCAGGTCGAACTGGAGTCGGGCGGACGCAGCCGCACGTTCATCGCGGAAGTGATGCCGAGCTATCCGCTCTATGTGCCGCTTTTGCCCGCCGAAGCACAGCGCGTGCTCGGCGAGCCCGACGAGGGCGCGCTGCTCGCGTATGACATCCATCTGGAGGAAGGCTTCGAGCCGGATCGTTTCGTCGATATCTTCGACGCCGGTCCGGTCCTGACGATCGCGGTGGAACGTAGCGCGTCGGTCACGACCAACGAGCTGCGCACGGTATACGACGGCGCTGCACCTGCCGGTACGCCGTATCTCGTGACAGCGGGCGGCGCGCATTCGTTTCGCTGCGCGCTCGCAACCTTGCCACCGACGCGTGTCGACGGCGCCACGCTCACCGCGCCAATGCGCGAGACGCTCGGCGTGACGGAAAAGGACACGGTGCGTTGCGTGCCCTTGCATCTGGCCTCGGGAGAACTGCAATGATCGTCGTGCGCTCTGTGCTGCCCGGGGACGTGGACGCGCTCGTCGCGCTCGCTCGCGAGACGGGTCCCGGACTCACCACTTTCAAGCCCGACCGCGACGCTCTCACTGCGCGCGTCGATCGCGCGCGCCGCACGCTCGCGGGCGCGGCCGAGCCGTATGAAGCGGGCTACTTCTTCGTGATGGAAGACTCCGCGACGGGCGATATCGCGGGCGTGTGCGGCATCGAAACGGAAGTCGGCCTCGAGCAGCCGTTCTACAACTACCGCGTGTCGACGGTCGTGCATGCGAGCCGTGACCTGGGCGTGTGGACGAAGATGTCGTTGCTCAACATCTCGCACGACCTGACCGGCTACGCCGAGGTGTGTTCGCTTTTCTTGAGCCCGCGCTATCGCACGGCGGGCGTGGGTGGCCTGCTGTCGCGCTCGCGCTTCATGTTCATCGCGCAGTTCCGCGAGCGCTTTCCGCAACGCCTGTGCGCGGAATTGCGCGGTCACTTCGACGACAGCATGGAGTCGCCGTTCTGGAATGCGGTCGGCTCGCACTTTTACCAGATCGGTTTCAACGAAGCCGACTATCTCAGCTCGCACGGCAAGAAGTCGTTTCTGGCCGAACTGATGCCGCGTTATCCGGTGTATCTCGACCTCCTGCCGGAGACTGCGCAGCAGGTGGTCGGCGTGACGCATCGCGACACCGCGCCCGCGCGCAAGATGCTCGAAGCGGAAGGGCTGCGCTACGAGAATCATGTCGACATCTTCGATGCCGGCCCGGTGCTCGAATGCCACATCGCCGACTTGCGCACGGTCCGCGAGAGCGTGCTGGTGCAGGTGCGCATCGGCGAGCGAGACGGCGAGAGTGACGCGCGCAGCCTCGTATCGAACACGTCGCTCGACGATTTCCGTGTCGGCGCTACGCTCGGCGTGCCGGAAGACGGCACGTTCCTGTTGACGGCCGAAGAAGCCGCCGCATTGCGCGTGAAGGAAGGCGACACGGTGCGCGTGCTCGCATCGCAACCGCGCACGAAGACCGCCGCCTGAAGCTATCAAGGACTTACGATGACACTCTCGAATCAGCTTTATATCGACGGCGCATGGATCGAAGGGAAGGGCGCGCCGTTCGCTTCGCGCAATCCTGCGACCGACGAACTCGCATGGGAAGGCCGTAGCGCCGACGCAGCCGATGTCGATCGCGCCGTCGCCGCCGCGCGGCATGCGTTCGCTTCATGGTCGGCCCTTTCGTTCGACGAGCGCGTCGGCATCGCGAAGCGTTTCGCCACGCTGCTCAACGACAACAAGGAAGACCTCGCGCGCACGATCGGCCGCGAGACCGGCAAGCCGCTCTGGGAAGCGCGCACCGAAGTGGCATCGATGGCCGCGAAGGTCGATATCTCCGTGCAGGCCTATCACGAGCGGACCGGCGAGAAGCGCGCGCCGATGGCCGATGGCGTCGCGGTGTTGCGTCACCGGCCGCATGGCGTCGTCGCGGTGTTCGGGCCGTACAACTTCCCCGGGCACCTGCCGAATGGACACATCGTCCCGGCGCTGATAGCGGGCAATGCCGTGGTGTTCAAGCCCTCGGAACTCGCGCCGGGCGTGGCCGCTGCGACCGTTGCGTTGTGGGCTCAAGCGGGGCTTCCCGCAGGCGTGCTGAACCTCGTGCAAGGTGAAAAGGACACGGGTGTCGCGCTCGCGAATCACCGGCAGATCGACGGCCTCTTCTTCACCGGCAGTTCGGACACCGGCACGCTGTTGCACAAACAGTTCGGCGGCCGGCCGGAGATCGTGCTCGCGCTGGAGATGGGCGGCAACAATCCGCTCGTCGTCGCGCCGGTCGAGGACATCGACGCCGCCGTGCATCACACGATCCAGTCGGCGTTTTTGTCGGCGGGGCAGCGCTGCACCTGCGCGCGACGCCTCTTCGTCCCCGACGATGCATTCGGCGCGCGCTTCATGGCGCGCCTGACCGAAGTGACATCGAAGATCCGCTACGGCGCTTTCGATGCCGATCCGCAGCCGTTCATGGGCGCGGTAGTCTCGGCGCGCGCCGCTGCGAAGCTCGTGGCCGCGCAGACGCAACTGATCGAAGCGGGCGCGAAGCCGGTCCTCGAAATGACGCAGCGCGACTCGCGACTCGGCCTCGTGTCGCCCGCGATCCTCGACGTGACGAGCGCCCGCAACATTCCCGACGAAGAACACTTCGGCCCGATGCTGCAGGTCACGCGCTACACGACAATCGACGATGCGATCAAGCGCGCGAACGACACGGCCTACGGCCTGTCCGCCGGTCTGCTCGCCGACGACGAATCCGCCTGGACGCACTTCCAGCGCACGATCCGCGCCGGCATCGTCAATTGGAATCGGCCGACCAATGGCGCTTCGTCGGCGGCGCCGTTCGGCGGCATCGGGCGCTCGGGCAACCAGCGGCCGAGCGCGTATTACGCGGCCGATTACTGCTCGTACCCGATGGCGTCGGTCGAAAGCGCGCAGTTGCAGATGCCCGCAAGCGTGTCGCCCGGACTCGAATTCAAATAATTGCGCGAAGGACTCATGATGCAAGCATTCGAAGCGAACTTCGACGGGCTCGTCGGCCCGACGCACAACTACGCGGGGCTGTCGTTCGGCAACGTCGCGTCGCGCAACAACGAGAAGTCGGTGGCGAACCCGAAGGCCGCGGCGAAGCAGGGCTTGCGCAAGATGAAGCAGCTCGCGGACCTCGGGTTTCATCAGGGAGTGCTGCCGCCGCTCGAACGGCCGTCGCTCAAGTTGTTGCGCGAGCTGGGCTTCACCGGCAGCGACGAAGCCGTGATCGAGCGCGCCGCGCGCGAAGCTCCCGAACTGCTTGCGGCGGCGAGTTCCGCTTCCGCGATGTGGACGGCGAACGCGGCGACGGTCAGCCCTTCGGCGGATACGGCCGACGAGCGCGTGCACTTCACGCCGGCCAATCTCGCGAGCAAGCTGCATCGCGCGATCGAGCACGGCGAGACGCGCCGCTCGCTGTCCGCGATCTTCGCCGACGAGGCGCGCTTCCGGATTCACCACGCGCTGCCCGGTACTCCCGCGCTCGGTGACGAGGGCGCGGCGAACCACACGCGTTTTTGCAGCGAGTACGGCGTGCGCGGCGTCGAGTTCTTCGTGTACGGGCGCAGCGAGTACAGCCAGGGGCCGCAGCCGCAGCGCTTCCCGGCGCGCCAGACGCTGGAGGCGAGCCGCGCGGTTGCGCGCCTGCACGGCCTGAGCGAGCGGACGACGGTGTTCGCGCAGCAACTTCCTGACGTGATCGACGCGGGCGTCTTTCACAACGACGTGATTGCGGTCGGCAACCGCACCACGCTCTTCTGCCATCAGCGTGCGTTCCTCGATCAGCCGAAGGTCTACGGCGAACTGCGGGCGAAACTCGACGCGCAGGGTGCCGGATTCACGGCGATCGAAGTGCCGGAGGACGAGGTGAGCGTCGAGGACGCGGTTTCGTCGTATCTCTTCAACAGCCAGTTGCTGACGCGTCCGGACGGGCGGCAGGTGCTCGTCGTGCCTCAGGAATGCCGCGAGAATGCGCGCGTCGCGAAGTACCTCGATTCGCTCGCGACCCGCTCGACGCCAATCGATGATGTGCTTGTCTTCGATCTGCGCGAGAGCATGAAGAATGGCGGCGGTCCGGCGTGCCTGCGTCTGCGAGTCGTGCTGAACGACACCGAGCGCGCGGCGGTCAACCCGGGCGTCTGGATGAACGACACACTGTTCGCGCGCCTCGACGCGTGGATCGACGCGCATTACCGCGACCAGCTCGCACCCGCCGATCTCGCCGATCCGAAGCTGCTCGCCGAGTCGCGCGCGGCGCTCGACGAACTCACGACGATCCTCGGACTGGGTGCCATCTATGACTTCCAGCGCTGAAGGCGCGATGCTCGCCGACCTGCTGTCGTTCGTGCTGGCCGGCAAGCGGCCGGCGTTGTCGGAGGGCACGGCTCCTTCGGGCGTGCGCTGGACCTGGCTCGGCGACGGCATCGTGAGCCTCGAACCGCAAGGCGAGGCGACGCATAGCGTGATCGCATCGGCGGGCATTCACGGCGACGAAACCGCGCCGATCGAAATCCTTTCGACGCTCGTCGCCGACATCGCGAGTGGCGCGGCTGCGCTTGAAGCTCGCATGCTTGTGATCCTCGGCAACATTGCGGCGATGCGCGCGGCGGACCGCTATCTCGACGACGATCTCAACCGGCTCTTCAACGGCCGCCATCTCGCCTTGCCCGCGAGCCGCGAAGCACCGCGTGCGGCGCAACTCGAAGACGCCGCGCTCGCATTCTTCGCTGGCGCGCCGCAGGCCGCGCATCCGAAGTGGCACGTCGACATGCACACGGCGATCCGCGCGTCGGTCTTCGAGCAGTTCGCGCTCTTGCCGCACACGGGCGCGCCGCTGTCGCGCGCGATGTTCGACTGGCTGCGCGACGCGCATCTCGAAGCGGTGCTGCTGCATCGCGAGAAGTCGAACACGTTCACGCATTTCACTGCCGAGCGTGCGGGCGCGCTGTCGTGCACGCTCGAACTCGGCAAGGTGCGGCCGTTCGGGCAGAACGATCTCGCGCGCTTCGCGGCGTCGGACCGCGCGTTACGGCGGCTCATCGCGGGAGAGACAGCCGTCGATGCGGCGAGGCCGTTGCGCGTGTTCACCGTCGTCGGCCAGATCGACAAGCAAAGCGATGCATTCCAGCTCGACGTTGCGAGCGACGTGTCGAATTTCACACCGTTTCCTGCCGGCACCGAACTCGCGCGCGATGGCGATTATCGCTATCGCGTGACGCACGACGAAGAGCGCATCGTGTTTCCCAATCCGAAGGTGAAGCCGGGGTTGCGCGCCGGCCTGATGGTCGTCGATACGACCGACGAGACGCTTGCAGCGCTCGCCTGACGCTTTTGCCCACGCCATATCGCTTGCGCGTCAGCGACATTCGCTTGCCAGTTTTTTCTTCATGTCCGGATGACTCGAATCGCGCTGCTTCGCCGCACGGCAAGCTGGCGCGGGAATCCGGCGCGCTACAATCGCGGCCCGCTCGTCTGTTGCGATGCGTCATCGCGACTCTCCGCGTTTGAAGCGTCCTTATTGCGAGGCGATGCTGCGAGCACCGGCATCGCGACACATACGCCGCACGGATAGAACGAAGAGACGAAGCACCCATTGGAGGACATCGAGTTGAACACCCTGTTTTCGCTGAATCGCAAGGTCGCGGCTTTCGCGATCGCGGCCACCGCGGCACTGACCACACTTGGCGCGCATGCCGCCGACATGAAGGAAATCCGTTTCGGCGTCGAGGCGTCGTATGCGCCGTTCGAATCGAAGTCGCCGGGCGGCGAGCTGATCGGCTTCGATATCGACGTCGGCAACGCCGTCTGCGCGAAGCTGAAAGTGAAGTGCGTATGGGTCGAGAATTCGTTCGACGGCCTGATCCCGGCGCTGCAGGCGCGCAAGTTCGACGGCATCAATTCGGACATGACGATCACCGACAAGCGCCGCACCGCGATCGATTTCACCGATCCGATCTACACCATCCCGAACCAGCTGGTCGCGAAGAAGGGCAGCAACATCCTGCCGACTGCGGAGAGCCTGAAGGGCAAGCACGTCGGCGTGCTGCAGGGCTCGATCCAGGAGACTTACGCGAAGGCCAGGTGGGCGCCAGCGGGCGTCGACGTGCAGTCGTATCAGGCGCAGGACCAGATCTATGCGGACGTGGCTTCCGGGCGCCTCGACGCCGCGTTCCAGGATGCCGAGGCGGCGTCGAAGGGCTTTCTTAAGATGCCGCAGGGCGCGGGTTTCGCGTTCGCAGGACCGGCGGTGTCGGATGAAAAGCTGCTCGGCGCGGGTGTCGGATTCGGTGTGCGCAAGAACGATCGCGCGCTGAAGGATGCGCTCAATCGCGCGCTGAAGGAACTGAAGGACGACGGGACCATCGACAAGCTCGCCGCGAAGTACTTCGATGTGAAGGTGGTGTTGAAGTAGGGCAGGGACTTCGCGAGAAGCCGTCCGTTTCGATAAGGCGGACGGCTTGTTTCTTCTACGCTGCTACAGGGCCATGTACACAGCGGCGAGGTAGTCAGCGAGGTCGTCGCGCCCGATGCTTCCTTCTGCTACATACACCATGACTTCCACCAACTCGCTTTCCAGTTCCGGAGTCGAAGTCAGGTCGTAGTTTTCCAGTCCGAGATACGTCAGAGCGCACACAAGCGCCGTTCGCTTGTTGCCGTCGTTGAACACATGACCTCGCGCAATGGCAACGGCGTACATGGCGGCAATGCCGAAGACGTCGTTTAGCCCCGCGTAATGGGCATGATTTTCCACTCTTGCCAGTACTGCCTCGACGCCACCGGGGCCGGCGTGAGCGAATCCCGAGAGCCCTCCCTCGCGGGCCAGGATCTCGTCATGGACTGCTCGCACATACTCGGCGTCGAGTAGCATCAGCGCTTCGCAAGTTCCTTGATCGCGACGTTGTGCGTGCTGATCACCTTGCGCACGGCCTCCATCACGCGCTCCCGCGCCTCCGGCGTTGACATGTCGACGGGATTGCCCGAACTCGGCGGGATCTTCTTGCGCGGGGGCAGTGTGCCAGCCGCGAATCTGCCGATTTTTTTATGTTCCATCACGAGTTCCATCCATTTGCAGGCCGAGAACTCATTCTACCTGCCGGAAGATCGCGAAAAGCAGGCAAGCTTCAACCCGATGCCCCGATCACCACCGTACAAGTCGTCCCCGCCGACAGCACCATCCCCGCCGGCACTTCGTCGATGTGAACCCGCACCGGCACGCGCTGCGCGAGCCGCACCCAGTTGAACGTCGGGTTCACGTCCGCGAGCAGTTCGCGGCTCTCGGGATTATCGCGGTCGTAGATGCCGCGCGAGATGCTCTGAACGTGGCCTTTCAGCACGCCGCCGCTCATCAGCCGCATCTCGGCCTGATCGCCGATACGCACGTGCGGCAGCTTCGTCTCCTCGAAGTAGCCGTAGACCCAGAACGAATGACTGTCGACGATGGCGAGCTTCGGCGTCCCGGCCGTCGCATAGTCGCCGCGATAGACGTTCAGGTTGGTCACGTAGCCGTCGACGGGCGAATACACCTTCGTGCGTTCGAGATTGAGTTGCGCGGCATCGAGCGCGGCCTGCGCCTGCTGCAATTGCGCCTCGGCGGTCGAGGCCGCCTGGGTCGCGTTCTCGCGCTGTTCACGCGATACGACGAGGCTGTCCATGTCGGCGCGACGGGCGGCGTCGGCGCGGCGCGAGCGCAACTCGGCCTGGCGCGCGGCGACGTTCGCCTGCGCCTGCTGCACGGCGATCCGGTAATGCGACGGATCGATCTCCATCAGCAGTTCGCCCTTCTTCACGAACTGGTTGTCGGCGACGGGCATCGTCACCACCGCGCCCGACACGTCCGGCGCGACGTTGATCACGTTCGCGCGCACGCGGCCGTCGCGCGTCCACGGCTCGTCCATGTAGTGGACCCACAGGGCGCGTCCTATCAGGATGGCGGCGGCGAATATCACCGCCGTCAGAATGAAACCCACGATTTTTCGAATGATCATGATGCGACTCGTTGTAGCTTGGGTGAACGGATGCGCCTAGCCGTAGACGGCGAGGCCGATGAGCCCGCAGACACACACGAGCAGGCTGGCGCGAAACAGCGACGGGTGCCACACGACGCGATAGAGACCCGTCAGCGCGAGCCCGCGGTCGATCAGCCAGGTCAGGAACGCGCCCGCGACGAACAGCAGCAGGATGGTCGGCACATAGGCTTCGAGGATCGCGATGCTACGCGGCATGGTGTGCTCCCTGGTTCAGCGGTGCGGTGCGCGCGTCGCGTTTGTCCGCGTTGAACGGATCGAGCGGCGACTGCGGATCGAGCAGCGCGGTGCGGATGAAATGCAAATGGCTCAGGATGCGCTGCAGCCGGTGACGCTCGTCGCGCGGCGGGCGCTGGGCGTCGAGCTGCTGCTGCAACTGCTCGATCGCCTGCGACGTCGATGCCAGCGCAGCGCTGAAACGCTCCGCATTGGGTTTGTCGAAGAGACGCGCGACGGCGTCGAGCGTCGTCGCGGTGGAGCGGCGCCACGGTGCGTGGCTGCTTTCACCGCCGAGCGCGGCGAGTTCCTCGCGCAGGTCGATCACCGCGTGGCCGACTTCGAGCACCGCGAAGAGCCATTGGAGGGCATCGCGCTGCACGTCGGGACGATTCGCCGCGAGCGCGTTGATCTGCGAAAACAGGTCGCGCGTGCGGCTCTCGAAGCGCGTCGCAAGCCGCGAGCCGAATCCCGCAACCAATCCCGAGAGACGCGCGCGGCAGCCCGCCACCACTTCGCGCCGCAAATCGGCGAGCAGCAGGCGCCGCAGCCATGGTGCGTCGGTCGGCAGGAGCACGGCGAACGCAATTGCGGAAACGAGCATCGACAGCACGAGCGCGATGGCGTCGTTGATGAAACCGGTCGGATCGTAGTGCGTGAGGTTGTCGGGGCCGGCCAGGAAACAGAAGAAGATGCAGTAGCCGACACCGACGCCCATCAGGTTGCGGCGCGTGCTAAGCCAGCTGCCGAGCATCAGGAACGGCACGAGCGCGGCCGACAGCAGCAGGAAACCATCCATGCGCGGATACAGCCCGAACACGACGATCATCCCGGCGAGCATTGCGAGCATCGTGCCGCTCGCCATCTGGAACGCCATCAGCGTCGGCTTCGGCGACGACGACGCGAGCGCGCACACCGCCGCGGCGTTCAGCACCATCGTGCCGCCGCTCGGCCAGGCGGTCGCGATCCAGAACGCGCCGAGCGCGAGCATCACGATCGCCGTGCGCACGCCGGAGACGCTCGCCGCGAGCAGGTTGGTGCGCGGCACGTAGCGCGCGATCCAGTGCTCGCGCTCGTGCGTCGGCACCGCGAGCGACGCGTAGGTCTGCGCATAAGCGAGCAGGTCGTCGACGAAGCGGTAAAGCAGCTCGGACGCGGTGTCGAATTCGAGCAGTGCGAAGTCGTGCCGCGTGGCGAGTCCGGTGCGCGTTGCGCGGATGCGCTTCGGCAACGCGGCCTTAAATTCCGCGAGTTGCGCGGCGGCATGCGCGGCATCGGTGGCGTTCATCACCGGTTCGCCCGACTTGTTCAGAAGTGGCGCGACTTCCTGGAAATATGGTTCGAGCGCGGCGACGGTAATCGCCGAGCCATTCGCGCGCAACCGGTTCATCAGTTGGTGCAGCGCGTGCAGGCGCGTCGACGCGCTCATGAACTCGCTGTTCAGCCGCGCGAGCCGCCCGCTTTTCATGCGCGTCTCGGGATGCTCGAACACGGCCACGCTGCGCGCGGCTTCGAAGCCGACGATATCCGCGACGAACCCCGCGTTGGTCGCCTCGATCTGAGGACGGTCCATGCGGCCCGACAGCGCGCGGCACACATAGTCGACGAAACCGCTGAAGCGGCGCCGCACCGTGGTCTTGATCTGCTCGCCGGCGTGCTGCGGAAAGACGAGCGCGCTCACCGCGCCCGCGCACAGGATGCCGAGCGACACTTCGGAGACGCGCGTGAGTGCCGAGAGGAACGCGCCGTCGGGATGTTGCGCGGCCGGAATGCCGATCAGCGCCGCCGTGTAGCCCGCGAGCACGAAGCCGTACGAACGGAAGTTGCGATTGCGCGCGGCGCCGGCGGTGCAGAGGCCGACCCAGAGCGACGTCGCCGTGATGAAGAGCACCGGCTGCTGCGAGAAGAGGCTGATCAGCACGAGCATCACGACCAGCCCGACCATCGTTCCGCAGAACCGGTAGAAGCTCTTCGCGAGCACCATGCCGCTCTGCGGCTGCATCACGACGAAGACGGTCGTCATTGCGGTGCGCGGCTGCGGCATGTCGAGGCGCATCGCGATCCAGAGCGTCAGGAGCGCGGCGAGGACCGCCTTGAAGATGTAGATCCAGGCGAGGCCTTCGGTTTGCGCCCAGTGCGCGAGCGCAGCACGAAGCGAGGTTTGTGGGAGCGGGGTGGTGGACATTGGCGTGGCCTTATTTCGCGCTTGCGGTCTTCGACGCGGCGAGACCGCGCAGCGGGCCGATATGCTTCGAAGGGGCGAGCGTGCCGTCGTCGGGACCGTTCGACGGATCGTCGAGTCCGCCGCCAAGCGCCGCCTGCAGCGACGCATAAGCCGCGAGCCGTTCCGCGCGCACGCGCGCCTCGCCGTCCTGCGCGCGCAGAAGCTGCGTCTGCGCGATGAGCACGTTGAGATAGTCGGTGAGCCCGCGCCGATAGCCCTCGTTCGCCAGCCGATAGTTCTTGCTGGCCGCCGCGACCGAGCGGCCCGACGCCTCCAGCTGCGAATCGAGCGAGTGCATGCGCACGACCTGATCGGCGATTTCCCTCAGCGCGCCGACCAGCGTGCCGTTGTAATGCTCGACCGCCTGATCGTATTGCGCCGACGCCGCGCCGAGCTGCGAGCGCAGGCGCCCGCCTTCAAAAATCGGCAGCGTAATGGCCGGACCCGCGCTGAAACCGGTTCCGGTCCCGCCCAGGAACGTGAGCAATGCACCGCCCGCGGCCATCTGGCTCACCGACGCGAGCAAGTTGACGTTCGGATAGAACTCGGCCTTCGCGACATCGATGCCGCGCGCCTGCGCGGCCACCATCCAGCGCGCGGCGACGACGTCCGGCCGGTGTCCGACGAGTTCCGCCGGCAGCGCGGACGGCAAACCGAGCGGTTGTCCGAGGGACAGCACCGGCCGCGCGAGCGACGCGCCCGCGCCCGGCCCCTCGCCAGCGAGCGCGGCGAGCTGGTTGCGGGCGAGTTCGATCGCTTCGTTCTGGATATCGACTTGGCGCTCGTATTCAGGCAGCGGCGTCTCGGCCTGGCTCACTTCGAGCTGCGTGCCGAGACCGCCCGCGAGGCGCCGGCGCGCGAGGTCGACGATCTTCTGCTGCTGTTCGAGCGTCTGCTGCGCAATGTCGAGCAGCGCGTAACTCTGCGACATGCCGATGTACGCCCGCACCACGTTCGTTTCGAGTTCGATTTGCGCGGCGCGCGCGTCGGCGGCGCTCACGTGCGCGGCGTCGAGCGCGCGTTCGGTGGCGTTCTCGTTGCGGCCCCACAGGTCGAGGTCGTAGGACAGCGAGAGGGCGGCCGTGTTGTTCCAGGTGGTCGTGTCGTTGAAGGTGCCCGGGCCGTAATAGCCGTTTTCCGGCCAGCCCTTGCGCGTGACGGACAGCGAACCGTCCACGTGCGGCGCGAGCGCCGAGCGCGCGATGCCCGCCATCGCGCGCGCTTCACGCACGCGGGCGGCCGCGATCGCAAGCGTCGGGCTGCCCGCGTTCGCGCGCTCGACCCAACTATTGAGCTGCGGATCGCCGTATGCGCGCCACCATTGTTCCAACGGCCAGCCGGCCTCGCCATCGGCGGCGCGGATCGCAGCGCCGGCGTCGAGCGTCGAGGCCTGATTCAGGGTGGATTCGGGAGCGACATTTCCCGTGCTGGCGCAACCGGCTATTGTTAAGAGAACTGCAAGAGCCGCGATGGCGATGGCTCGTTTCGATACCGGCGCTGACACGATTGGCTCCCGTTCCTGACTTAGACATGAGGTACTTATTATATTTTTGCGCTAATTATCGAATAACCCGTAAGAATGCAAAGGATCCTTACGACGGATGAGACAATAGCTATTACCGATCATGTAATAATCGACAGCAAGACATAGAGACGACGGAAGCTTGTATGGATACGCTACAAAACATGCGCGTTTTCGTGCGCGTCGTGGAGGCAGGAAGCTTCACGGCGGCGGCGCAGCATCTGAATACGACAACCGCGTATGCCTCGCGGGCCGTCTCCGATCTGGAAGCGCACCTGCGCACGCGGCTTCTGAACCGCACCACGCGGCGGATCGCGCTTACCGAGGCCGGCGAGCGCTACCTGCAGCGCTGCGAGCAGATCCTGGCCTATGTCGACCAGGCCGAAGCCGAAGCCAGCGACGCGCATGCGCGTCCGTCCGGCAAGCTGAAGGTGCATTCGATGACAGGTTTCGGCCAGCACTATGTCGTGCCGATGATCTCGCGCTATCAGGCGCGCTATCCGTCGGTGCAGGTCGAGCTGACGCTCGCGCAGCGCGTGCCGGATTTGCTCGACGAGGGGTTCGACGTCTCGGTAGTGCTCGCGTCCGACCTGCCCGATTCGGGACTCGTGTCGCAGCGGCTCGGTTCGGCGTTCAGCATCGCATGCGCGTCGCCGGCGTATATCGAGAAGCACGGCACGCCGCACGTGCTCTCCGATCTCGTGCGTCACACCTGCCTGCAACTGGTCACGCCCGTGCTTCCCACCGAGAAATGGATCTTCGAAGGCCCGAACGGCCAGGAAACGGTAAGCCTCGGGCCGTCGACGTTCACAGTGAATGTCGCCGACGCGATGGCGGTGGCGATCCGCGAGGGTATGGGGCTGGGCGTGCTGCCGACGTCGTCGGCGCTGCCGCTGTTGCGGGCCGGCACGATCGTGCGCGTGCTGCCGCAGTACACGATGCAGGAACTGAACGTCTGCGCGCTCTATCCGTCGCGCCAGTATCTGGACGCGAAGATCCGCACGTGGGTCGATTTCCTGCGCGACGAACTGCCGGCGACGCTCGCCGCGGACGCCGAATCGCTGAAGGAATTCGTCGTCGCGTGATGGCGCCAGCCTCAAGTTTGGTTGTCATTGCGCCGTAACAACAATAGTGTGCGGTGCAACACTTGCTTACTTTTATTTCGGCCGCATCTTGTTACTTTCAACGCATGTCTACTCGCTCACGACCGGGGAAAGCCTGATGAATACGCCACTCATGTTCGCTCTCGCGATGCTGCTCGTGCTGATCGCCGTGCCCGCCACGCGTGAGCTGTTGCGCGCCTTTCGCGACGATGCCGCGAAAAAACGTCTGGTGCCGATCAGGATCGAGTCGCGAGGCGCCGGGCGGCGTCCGCGCAATTACTGAGCGCCAGCAGTTCATTCGCCGCTTTCGAGCGGCTCCAGCGGTTCGATCAGGCGCGGCTCGTCGTTGATCGCGCGATTCACGTCGCTCGACACGCGGTGCCAAACGAATTCCGACGCGGCCACGCCGCCGTTCTTGCCGAGCGCATCCACTTCGGCGGGCGGCAGCGCGGGGTCGAGCCATCGGCGCGCGGCGTCCGGTGCGAACACGAGCGGCCGGCGATCGTGCACATCGACGAGTCCTTCGTCCGCGGTGGCCGTCACGATGACGAAGCCGGCTCCGGGCACGGTCGCGTCTTCTTCCGTCTGGATGCTCGTCAACGCGGCGAGGAACATCGGCTCGTCGTCGGCGCGGCGGATGAAGTAGGGCTGCTTCGGCGGTTGCGCGCTGGCTCGCTCGCCCGGCGCCGGTTCGCTCGCAAGCTCGGTCTTCCATTCGAACCAGCCGTCCGCCGGAATCAGGATCCGCGCTTTTCTCCATAACGCCCGGAAATACGCGCTCGTCGATGCGGTTTCGACGCGCGCGTTTATCGTCTGCGGCAGCTTTTTCTGGATCGCCCACGCCGGGCAATAGCCCCAGTGCACGGCACGGATCGTCTCGTCGGGGTAGACCGCGAGCGGATGGGTGCCCGGCGACAGGTTGTAGCCGGGCCGCCGGTCGGCGGCATCGACGAGCACGAACGGATTTCTAAGATGCAAGCGCTGCGCATAATGCATCGGTAGTCGGTACTGGCTGATTCGGCCGCACATGGCGCTCCTCCGCTAGGTCCAACGATTCTGCCGCTGATTGCTGCTCCTGCCCTGATTACCGCTCATCTCCGCTACGCCGGCGCTAAGATCTCGACGATCTTGTCCCACGCGAAATGCGGGTTTTCGAGCTGGCGCGTGCGCCGGTCGATATAGCCGCGCGGATTGCAGACGACCCGCGTGCCGTTCTCCGTGTAGTCGAACGCCGTATGCGTATGCCCGTGAATCCACAGCGCGACGGGCGCGCGCACGAGCGAGGGCAGGTCGTTGACGAAGCCCGCCGACACCACGTCCTCCGCGTACTTTTCCGCGAGGCTTTGCCGCAAGGGCGCATGGTGCGTGACGACGATCGTCTGGCCGTCGAACGGCTTGGCCAGCTCGCTTTCTAGCCAGGCTCGGGCGTGCTCGTGAAGCGCGAGCGAATCGCTCGTCGCGAACGAGCGCGGCTCGCCGTCGGGTTCGGGCCACGCGATCTGGATCACGCCGCGATAGTCGAGCATCACGCGGGCGCACGCTTCCTGCGCCCGCGAAAGTGCTTCGGGGTTCGATCCGAACAGCGCGAAGTCAGTCCAGAGCGTCGTGCCGAGCACGCGCCACTTGCCATAGCGGTCGACGAGCGTTGCGTTGTTGAGGTAATGCACGTTGTCCACGCTTTGCGCGGCATCCTGCATCGCCACTTCCAGCGCGCCGAACTCGCCGTCGTAGTACTCGTGATTGCCCGGCACGTAGACGATGGGCACGCGGGAATCGAAATTCTCCGCCGCCCAGCGCACGCCTTCCGCATGATTGTGGATGTCGCCTGCGAGCACGACGAGATCCGCTTCGGCATAAGGAATCGCGACGGGTTCGTCGGCTTCGAGATGCAGGTCGGACAAAACGCGAATCTTCACGACAACTTCTCCTCGGTGCCAGTTCAGTCGCCGGGCGGGCGGGTGCGCGCGGGCACCACCTTGCCCGGATTCATCAAGTTCTCCGGATCGAGCGCGGCCTTGATCGTCTGCATCAGCCGCACTTCGACGGGCGACTTGTAGCGCATCGCCTCGTCCACCTTCAGTTGCCCGAGGCCGTGTTCCGCGCTGATGCTGCCGCGATGCGCGTGCACCTGCCCGTAGACGAGCGCATTGATGCGCTTCTGATACTCGGCGAGAAACGCCTTCGGATCGACGCCTTCGGGCGCCTGCACGTTGTAGTGCAGATTGCCGTCGCCGAGATGGCCGAACGTCACCATGCGCGCACCGGGCGCGGCATTGGCGATCAGCGCGTCGGTTTCCTCGATGAAACGGCCGATGCTCGAAATCGGCACCGAAATGTCTTGCTTGATGTTCAGCCCTTCCTCGGCCTGCGCGAGCGGGATGTGCTCGCGCAAGTCCCAGAACGCCTGCGATTGCGCTAGATTCTCCGCGACGACCGCATCCTCGACGATGCCGGCCTCGATCGCCTCTTCCATCAACCGTTCGAAGAGGGTGCGCGCGTGCGCTTCGCTTTCGCTGTCGGAGAGTTCGAGCAGGACCGTTTGCGCGTGCGGCTCGGCGAACGGATAGCGCATCTGCCCGAAATGCCGGCCGACGAGCCGCAGCGAGAAGTCCGACATCAGCTCGAAGCCGGTCAGGAGGGCGCCGGCATGACGCTGCGCCATCGCGAGAAAGTCGAGCGCGGCGTGCGGCGACGCGAGCCCGGCGAGCGCCGTCACCTGCGCGACGGGCGCCGGATGCAGCTTCATGACCGCCGCCGTGATGATGCCGAGCGTGCCTTCTGCGCCGATGTAGAGATCGCGCAGGTCGTAGCCGGTGTTGTCCTTGCGCAGCGCGCGCAGGCCGTCCCAGATTTCGCCTTGCGGCGTCACGACTTCGAGGCCGAGACACAGTTCGCGCGTATTGCCGTAGCGCAGGACGCCCGTGCCGCCCGCATTGGTCGAGAGATTGCCGCCAATGGTGCAACTGCCTTCCGCCGCGAGGGAGAGCGCGAACAGGCGCTGTTCGGCCGCGGCGCGCGCCTGAATTTCGGCCAGCACGACACCCGCTTCGACGGTGATCGTGTTGTTGTGCGCATCGACGCCGCGGATGCGGTTCAGGCGCCTGACGCTCAGCACCGCCTGCGCGCCGCTCGCGTCGGGCGTGGCGCCGCCCGCGAGGCCGGTGTTGCCGCCCTGCGGCACGATCGCGATGCGATATTCGCGCGCGAGCCGCACGACGGCGGCGACCTGCTCCGTGTCGGCGGGCAGCAGCACCGCGCACGCTTCGCCGGTGTATCGGCCGCGCCAGTCGGTGAGGAACGGGGCGGTATCGTGCGGGTCGGTCAGCACGTGGGCGGCGCCGAGCGCGTCGGCGCAGGCGGCGACGAACGCGGTGCGGGAAGGGTGGGCAGCAATCGGGGCAGAAGCGTTCATGACCTTGTAAATCGGAAAGCGTAGTCGACAGTATCGCGCAGGATGCACCAAGGCGATGCCTGGCCGGATGGCATAGTCCCGGCCCGGCGCGGGCAAGTCGTGCTACAAAGCGTCACTTGTCGAGGCGTTTCGCGGCGCGGGTCGCGCGCTTGTAAGGCGCGACGTAGCAGAGCGCGCAGCCGAAGAACACGACCGCGAGCAGCGCTTCGATCCAGCCGAGCCGCGCGGACAAACCGCCGTCGGTCATGCCGCGCACGATGCCCTCCGCGAGATAGAGCAGCACCAGCATCGACGCCCATTGCAGCGTGTAGACGTCGCGCCGCCAGGTGCCGAAGAGCGCGAAGACGAGCGGCAGCGCCTTCACCGCGAGCGCCGAGCCACCGGGACGCAGCGGCGCGAGCCACAGCTCCCACGCGAGCGAAAGCGCAATCAGCGCGACGAGGCTCGCGAACGCGCCCGTCGCGAACACGGGACGGGCGCTCACCGGGCGGGCGGCGGGCTGGCTCATGAGCGAGGGGCGCGGGGCGCGCGCCGAGTGCCGCGTTGCTGTCGAAGCGGGCTCATGCGGCTGCCGCTCCACGCACGAGATTCAGCGCCGTGCGGGCAAGCCGCGCGCCGAGCGCGAAGGCGAGCGCTTTCTCGTCGGCGGAAATCGCGCCGTCCGGGGTGCCGTCGGCGTTCGGGCGGGCGTGATGCGACGCGCCGTAAGGCGTGCCGCCGCCTTGCGTCGTCGTGAGGCGCGATTCGGTGTACGGAATGCCGACGATCATCATGCCGTGATGCAAAAGCGGCAGCATCATTGAGAGCAGGGTGCTTTCCTGGCCGCCGTGCAGGCTTCCCGTCGACGTGAAGACGCTCGCGGGCTTGCCCGCAAGCGCGCCGGAAAGCCATTGCGGTGTGGTGCCGTCGAGAAAGTATTTGAGCGATGCGGCCATGTTGCCGAAGCGCGTCGGCGAGCCGAGCGCGACGCCCGCACATTCTTCGAGGTCGCGCAGCTCGGCGTAGGGCGGGCCGTCTGCGGGAATGTCGGGCGCGGTCGACTCGCAAACGCTCGAGACCGGCGGCACCGTGCGCAGGCGCGCCTGCATGCCGGGGACGCTGTCGATGCCCTGCGCGATAGCGAGCGCCAGTTCGCGCGTCGCACCGTGCCGGCTGTAATAAAGCACAAGGATGTCGTTCATAAGGCTTTTTTTAGTGAACGGGTATTATAGAGATGGGTTCACGATCGTGGATTCCGGCGCGATTCTGCTGGTTTTGCGCGTTTTGTGAGTCGCGGTAGCACCGTTGTGCATGGGGCCAGAGTAAGCGCCAAAGCGCTGACTCGGGTCGATACAGGAGAAGGGTTTTTGCAGAAGCTTTCCATCGATCTCGCCTCCGTCAAGCGGCTCGCAGGCTTCGTCGCCAGGCGCATCGGCGAGGACCGCGTGGCGCAGGTAGCCGGCAGCCTCACGTTCACGAGCGTGCTTTCGATCGTTCCGCTCGCGACCGTCGCGTTCGCGCTTTTCACGGCGTTTCCCATCTTCGGCTCGTTCCAGGAGTCGCTGCAGGATTTTCTGGCGGTGCACCTGATGCCGTCGCAGATCAACAGCCAGATCTTCAAATACCTGAACCAGTTCGCGTCGAAGGCGAAGGGCCTGACAACGGTCGGCATGATCATCCTGTTCGTCACCTCGGTCATGACGATGATGACCGTCGAGTCCGCGTTCAACGTGATCTGGCGCGTGCGCAAGGCGCGGCCGTTCGCGCAGCGCGTCCTGGTCTACTGGGCGATCATCACGCTCGGACCGATCATGTTCGGCTGCAGCCTCTCGATCTCGTCCTATCTCTTCGCGCAATCGGTGGCGTTCGCCGGCTCGCATCACCTGATGCCGCCGATCGTCGAATGGGCGCTGACGGGCGTCTCGCTGCCCGTGACCGTGCTCGCGTTCACGATGCTCTACGTCTACTTGCCGAACTGCAAGGTCGAGTGGCGTGACGCGGTGATCGGCGGGCTGATCGCGGCGATCGCGTTCGAACTCGGCAAGCGCGGATTCGGCTATTACGTGCGGCGAATTCCGACCTATACGGCCGTCTACGGGGCGTTCGCGGCGCTGCCGGTGTTCCTGCTCTGGGTGTATCTCTGCTGGATGATCGCGCTGATCGGCGCGATGGTGACGTCCGCGTTGCCGGCGATCCGCATCGGTCAGTTTCACCGCCGTGTTTTTCCGGGCAGCGACCTGCTCGACTCGCTCGAATTGCTGGCGCGGCTCGTCGAGGCGCGGGAGGAAGGCAAGCCCGGCCAGACGGCGATGGAGCTCGCGCGGATGCTGCGTTGCGATATGGACACGTCCACGCGCCTGCTCAACAAGGTGGAGGCGCAGGGCTGGGTAGGGCGGCTCGAAGACACCCGAATGCCGCGCTATGTGCTGATCGCCAACCCGAACCAGATCACGGTGATGATGCTCTTCGATCTCTTCGTGATCGACCGCGAGGAACTCGAATACCAGTTGCGGCTCGACGCCACGCAGGTGGACTGCGCGGCACTGACGGGTGCGCTGGAGAACGAGAAACTCGACGTCACGCTCGGCTCGCTGATCGCGGCGCGCTCGTCGGCGCTGACGGATGCCCGGCTGCGCGATCCCGCGCGGTCGGCGATGCCGCATCAGCCCGCCTGAGCGCCCCTGGCTCGCATTCGCGCGCGGCGCCTCAGAGCGAAATCCTCCCCGTGCAGATGTCCTTGAACATCACCCAATCGCCCATCAGGCTGTAGAGCGGGTGACGAAACGTGGCAGGGCGGTTCTTTTCGAAGAAGAAATGGCCGATCCACGCAAAGCCGTAGCCGCAAACAACCGCCGCCGGCAGCCAGAGCCAGTCGCCGGTTGCGATCGCCATCGCGATGCAGCCGATCACACCGAGCGAGCCGACGAAGTGAAGCCTGCGCGACACGAGATTGCGATGCTCTTCCAGATAGTACGGATAGAACTCGGCGAAATTCGCAAAGTGGTCGCTGTGTGCCGTATGAGCCATGGCTGCCTCCGTTCGATCGATGCCCGGGACCCGCCCGTGCCCTGACAGCCCATTGTGCGGCGAAAAGCGCGCGCCGTGCAACTTGGCTGTTCGGCCGATGGCGCGACGCTTTTTCAGCGATTACGCTGGCCTTATTGCGAAGTCGAACAGCGCGTCGAGCGTCGCGTCGGGCTGCTCGCTCATCAGCGCGTGGCCGGCGTCGAGCGTGAGCGTCTCGACTGCCACGCCGGCCTGCGACATCGTCTTGACGAGCGCGCTCGCCGCTTTCGGCGGCGTCATCACGTCGCGCCGTCCGGACACGACGAGCACCGGGCAGCGCACCGCGGCCGCCCGTTCAAGGCCGTCGGCGTAGTTGTTGCAGGCGCTGAAGTCGGTGTGGAAGAGCTGACCTTCGCCTCGCGCGGACACCCGCTCCATGAGGCGCTGGTTCGCGCCGTGCAGCCAGAAGCCGGGCGCCGGGCTCGACGGCTTGGCGGCAATCGTCGAATGCGACCACTGGTTGACCATGTCGATTGCTTCCGGCTCGTGCTCGCGGGCGGCGTCGAGCAAGGCGTCGGAGACAGTCATCGGTACGGCGGTCGCGACGAGCGCGAGCTTCGCGACGCGCGTCGGGTGGCGCGCGGCGGCATCGAGCGCGATCAGCGAACCCATGCTGTGGCCGATCAGCATGGCTTTATCCACCTTCGCTGCGTCGAGCACGGCGATCAGCCAGTCGGCAAGCGACGCGATGTCGGCGAGGGCCGGCCCGGCGCTGCGGCCATGTCCGGGCAGGTCGAGCGCGAGCACGCCGAAGCCGTGGTGCGCGAAGTAGCGTGTCTGCAACGCCCACACGCTGTGGTCGTGCTCCGCGCCGTGGATGAATACGGCTGCCGGGCGGCTCGCGTCGAATGCCTTGCCGCCGGTGTAGGCGTAGACCGGCTGGCCTTTGACGTCGAGGATCATGCGCGGCTCCCAAACGCCGGCGCGGCCGAACCAGCCTTCTGCGACGCCTTCAGGCCGCGCTTCAAGTCGTCGATCAGGTCGTCGGGATCTTCCAGGCCGATCGACAGGCGAATGCGCCCCGGACCGATGCCCGCTGCGGCGAGCGCGGCGGCGTCCATGCGGAAATGCGTCGTCGATGCAGGGTGGATCACGAGCGAGCGAGCATCGCCCACGTTCGCAAGGTGCGAAAACAGCGTGAGCGACTCGATGAAGCGCCGCGCAGCCGCCACGTCGCCGCGCAGGTCGAAGCTGAACACGGCGCCCGCGCCGCGCGGCAGAAGGCGCTGCGCGAGCGCGTAGTCGCGATGGGTCGGCAACTCGGGATAAGCGACGCCTTCCACGGCCGGATGCGCGAGCAGGAACTCGACCACGCGGCGCGTATTCGCGACGTGCCGGTCCATCCGCAGCGGCAGCGTTTCGATGCCTTGCAGCAGTTGCCACGCCGCCTGCGGATGCAGGCAGGCACCGAAGTCGCGCAGACCCTCGCGGCGCGCGCGCAGCAGGAACGGCGCGACCGTGCTTTCCTCGGCGAACACCATGCCGTGAAAGCCGTCGTAGGGTTCGGTGAATTCAGGGAAGCGGTCGGTGGCGGTGAAGTCGAACGTGCCGCCGTCGACCAGCACGCCGCCTATCGTCGTGCCGTGGCCGCCGAGAAACTTGGTCGCCGAATGGTAGACGAGGTCCGCGCCGTGCTCGAAGGGCCGCAGCAGATAGGGCGTCGTGAAGGTCGAATCGACCAGCAGCGGCACCTGGTTCGCGTGCGCGATTTCCGCGACGCCCGCGATGTCGAGGACGTCGAGCCCCGGATTGCCGAGCGTCTCGCCGAAGAAAAGCCGCGTGTCGGGGCGCGCGGCGGCGCGCCACGCGTCGAGATCGTGCGGCGGCACGAACGTCGTTTCGATGCCGAAGCGCGCGAGCGTGTAGTGCAGCAGGTTGTGCGAGCCGCCGTAGAGCGCGCTCGATGCCACGATGTGGGAGCCGGCGCCCATCAGCGTTGCGATTGCCAGATGCAGCGCGGCCTGCCCGCTCGCCGTGCCGATCGCGCCGGCGCCGCCTTCGAGCGCGGCGACGCGCTCCTCGAACACCGCGACCGTCGGGTTCGAGATGCGCGAGTACACGTGCCCCGAGCGCTCCATGTTGAAGAGGGCGGCGGCGTGGTCGGTGTCGCGGAAGGAGAAGGACGTCGTCTGGTAGATCGGCGTGGCGCGCGCGCCGGTCGTCGGGTCGGGCGCTGCGCCCGCGTGCAGCACGAGCGTGTCGAAGCGGTTGGCGGGCATCGTGAGCGGCCGCACGCTCTTCGCGTGTGGCGAAAATCCAGGGGGCAATCATCGTAACATCGGGCCTGCTTCGGCGGACCTAGGGCGCGAACCTAGGCCGAGCGCACGAAAACCTTGTCCGACAAGCCAGCCGGGCCGTCCGCGCTTTCTTTTTCACAGCCTTTCCGATAGCATCGATCCACGATCAGGCATTTCGCAAGGAGACAAATCATGCGAGTCAGCGACATTCTGAAGGTCAAGGGCAATGTGCTCTTCACGGTGACGCCCGAGACACCGCTGCACGACGCAATCAACACGATGGCGTCGCACGACATCGGCTCGCTCGTCGTCATGGAGTATGGCGATCTCGTCGGCATGCTGACGTTTCGCGAAATCATCCTGACGCTGAAGGACAACGGCGGCAGCGTCGGCACGACCACCATCCGCAAGGTCATGGACGATCATCCGCTCACCTGCACGCCGGAAACCGACGTCAACGAGGTGCGCCGCATGATGCTCGAACACCACGTGCGTTATCTGCCGGTGATGGAAAACCGCGCGCTGATGGGCGTGATCTCGTTCTACGACGTGGCACGCGCGGTCGTCGAAGAGCAGGGTTTCGAGAATCGCATGCTCAAGGCCTATATTCGCGACTGGCCGGAGCAGCAGGAAGAGGCGCGTTGAGCGATTGCCACTCGCGTCCTTTGCACTCGCGGCACTGCACTGCATGACCCATAAAAAGCGCGCCCCGGCCGGCGCGCTTTTTTTTCGCCTGATAATTCTCACGTTTTGTCTTCTTCAAGCTCTCCATTCCAACAAAACATGAGTGATCACCCGATTCGCGACGCTCGCCGCGCGTCCCGCCGCGCCGGCGAGGCAGGCGAAAGCCAGTTTCGCCTGATGCGCGAGCGCCGCTTCGCGCCGTTTTTCTGGACGCAGTTTCTCGGCGCGATGAACGACAACGTATTCAAGGTCGGCTTCACGTCGCTCGTCACGTTTCAGGCCGCGCGCTTTTCCGGCGTCGATCCGAAGACAGCCGCGTTCCTGATCTCCGCGATCTTCATCGTCCCGTTCGTGCTGTTTTCCGCGACTTCCGGCCAGATCGCCGACAAATACGACAAGGCGACGCTCACACGCCTCGTGAAGAGCTTTGAGATCGCCGTGATGCTCGTCGGCGGCGCGGGATTCCTGCTGCATGACGCGACGCTGCTCTATGTCTGCACGTTCTTGATGGGCGTCCATTCGACCGTCTTCGGTCCCGTCAAATATGCGTATCTGCCGCAGCATCTGAAATCGTCTGAACTCGTGGGCGGCAACGGGCTCGTCGAGATGGGAACGTTCGTCGCGATCCTGATCGGCACGATCATCGGCGGCGCGGCAGCCGGGCTGACCGAGCACGGCGCGATGCTGCTCGCCACCGCGTGCCTCGTGTTCGCGCTGATCGGACGCGCCGTGTCGGCATTCGTGCCTAAGTCCGAAGCGCCACAGCCCGACTTGCGCATCAACTGGAATCCGTTTTCCGAGACCTGGCGCAATCTCGCGCTCGCGAAGCAGAACCGCACCGTGTTCCTGAGCCTGCTCGGCATTTCGTGGCTGTGGTTCGTCGGCGCGACCTTTCTCACGTCGTTCTTCAACTTCGCGAAGGACGTGCTGTCCGCGGATCCCGACGTCGTCACGATCCTGCTCGCGACGTTTTCCATCGGCATCGGTATCGGGTCGCTGCTGTGCGAAAAGCTCTCGAAGCGTCGCGTCGAGATCGGGCTCGTGCCGCTCGGTTCGATCGGCATCAGCGTGTTCGCGATCGATCTCTTCTTCGCGAGCCATCGCATCGCGCCGACGGGCCATCTGCTCGGCGTTGGCGAATTTCTGTCGATCGCCTCGCACTGGCGCATTCTCGCGGACCTGTTCCTCCTCGCGATGTTCGGCGGCTTCTACAGCGTGCCGCTCTACGCCCTGATCCAGAGCCGCAGCCAGCCGACACATCGCGCGCGCATCATCGCCGCGAACAACATCCTCAATTCGTTCTTCATGATCGTCTCGGCGCTGCTGGCGCTCGCGCTCACGTCGATGGGCGTCGGCATTCCGGGCCTCTTCCTGACGACGGCGCTCCTGAACATCGCCGTCGCCGCGTATATCTATTCGCTCGTGCCGGAGTTCCTGCTGCGCTTTGTCGCGTGGGTGCTGGTGCACACGTTCTATCGCATCCGTCTCGTCGATGCCGAGCGTATTCCCGAGCAGGGCGCCGCCGTGCTCGTGTGCAATCACGTCAGTTTCGTCGACGCGATCGTCATCATGTCCGAGAGTCCGCGGCCGATTCGCTTCGTGATGGATTACCGCATCTTCAGGTCGCCGTTTGTCGGCTGGCTTTTCCGCCACGTGAAGGCGATTCCGATCGCGCCGGCGCACGAGGATGCCGAGCTGCTCGCGCGTGCCTACGACGCGTGCGGCCGCGCGCTCGCCGAAGGCGATCTCGTCTGCATCTTTCCGGAAGGCAAGCTCACGCGCACGGGCGAGCTCAATCCGTTCCGGCACGGCATTTCGGAGATTCTCAGGCGACACGCGGCGCCCGTCGTGCCGATTGCACTGCGCGGATTGTGGGGCAGCGTGTTCTCGCGTCATGAGGACACGCGCTGGCCGCGTCCGGTCCAGCGCGGCGTGATGAGTAGGCTGACGCTTGCGGTTGGCGAGCCGATCGATCCCGCCGATGCAACGCCCGAGCATCTGCAGCGGATCGTCGGTGCCTTGCGCGGCGCCCGCAAGTAGGGCGCCGCGGCGCCTTATCGAGATGCGGCTGGCATAATACGAGTTTCCCGTTTCACTTCTCAGGGCGACGCACATGTCCGGCAATACGTTAGGCACGCTTTTCACCGTCACGAACTTCGGCGAGTCGCATGGACCCGCGATCGGCTGCGTGATCGACGGTTGCCCGCCGGGCATGGCGCTGACCGAAGCCGACATCCAGATCGAACTCGACCGGCGCCGTCCCGGCACGTCGCGCCACGTCACGCAGCGTCAGGAGCCGGACCAGGTCGAGATTCTCTCGGGCGTGTTCGAAGGCAAGACGACCGGCACGCCGATCGCGCTGCTGATCCGCAACACCGACCAGCGCAGCAAGGACTACGGCAATATCGTCGACACGTTCCGCCCCGGTCACGCCGACTACACCTACTGGCAGAAATACGGCATCCGCGACTATCGCGGCGGTGGCCGTTCTTCCGCGCGCCTGACCGCGCCGACGGTGGCCGCGGGCGCGGTCGCGAAGAAGTGGCTGCGCGAGCGCTTCGGCATCGAGACGCGCGGCTACATGAGCGCGATCGGCGAGATCGCGGTGCCGTTCGTGTCGTGGGACTGCGTGCGCGAGAACCCGTTCTTCGCGCCGAACGCGGACATCGTGCCGCGTCTCGAGGAATACATGGATGCGCTGCGCAAAGACGGCGATTCGATCGGCGCGCGCATCGAAGTGGTCGCGACCGGCGTGCCGGTCGGCCTCGGCGAGCCGCTCTACGACCGTCTCGACGCCGACATCGCCAAGGCGATGATGGGCATCAACGCGGTGAAGGGCGTTGAGATCGGCGCGGGCTTCGCGAGCGTCGCGCAGCGCGGTTCCGTGCACGGCGACGAGATGTCGCCCGACGGCTTCGCCGCGAACAACGCCGGCGGCATTCTCGGCGGGATTTCGAGTGGGCAGGACATCACGGTGTCGATTGCGATCAAGCCGACTTCCAGCATCCGCACGCCGCGCCATTCGATCGACAAGGCGGGCAATCCGGCTGTTGTCGAGACGTTCGGGCGTCACGACCCGTGCGTCGGCATTCGCGCGACGCCGATCGCCGAAGCGCTTCTCGCGCTCGTCCTGATCGACCATGCGCTGCGGCATCGGGCGCAATGCGGCGATGTGGTCGTCGAGACGCCTAAAATCGCGCCGCGCGCTTCCTGAAGCCAGTTGGGGTGCGCAAAAACGAGAAGGGCGCCGGTTTTCAAGCCGGCGCCCTTTTTTCATGCATAAATCGTCACATGTTCGGATAGTTCGGCCCGCCGCCGCCTTCGGGCGTGACCCAGACGATGTTCTGCGTCGGGTCCTTGATAT
>NZ_FCOG02000522.1 GCF_001544975.2 Caballeronia arationis
CCACCTTGGCGTCCTCGCACAGCAGTTCGTTCACGGGCGTCGAAGTGAGGATCGGAATGTCGAGCGCCAGCGCCGACTTCGCGAGCCTCGCGGCGAGCGCGTTCCCGCTCGTGACGTTGATCCCCCGCCGGTAGAGGGCCAGCTCCTTGACGTGAGTAGCCAGGCGCCGGGCGACGTAGAAAAACGAAACAATCGATTGGTCGCGCGGAAGAAGTGATTGAGGTCCGCGTTTGAGGAATTGAACATCATCCCCATGAAGGTAATGTCTCGAGCGGCGGCTTGAGACGGCGCATGTCTTTGCCGAGCCCGCGAATGTCATAGGGTGCGGCGAGGATCGAGCGGTCAATGTCGACGCCGCCACGCGCATCCGGGTGATAGTCCGGATAGAACGGGGGCACGAACTTCATCTCGGTCTCCCGCTCGAAGAACTCGACCATTTTCGGCCCGTTCTCGATAAAGCATTCGACCGCGGCCGCATCGTAGTTGCTGCCGGTCTCGCTCATCATGTATTCGCGCACGCGCTCGACGGTGTCAGCCGGATTCTGCTGCCGGCCATACCGATGTCATCGTGCTCGAAAAGGAGCCAGTGTTCGGTGGTACCACCGCACTGTCGGGCGGAGTCTTGTGGATTCCGCTGAGCAAGTTCGTCTTGACCATATCCACTCTCCTCATCGTTATGGTGTGATGGTGCTCACGCGGCCGCCGGGGTGGCGTTGAAGCCGGGGCGCGGGACCATGTCCATCAGCATGCAATCGAGCCCGCCGTCGACCAGCACCTCCGCGCCATTGACGTAGGCAGCCAGGTCGGAGGCGAGGAATAGGGCGGGGCCGGCGAGGTCCTCCGGCTCGCCGATGCGGC
>NZ_FCOG02000485.1 GCF_001544975.2 Caballeronia arationis
GCAACGATCGCCGTATTTCTCAGTTCCTTGAACGCCGCATCTTCCGTCGAGACGCATACCGCCTGTAATCGCGCATCGTCTTCCGACGACAGGTAGATTGGCCTCGGTTCGTCCTCTGGCCAGCTCTCGTTCACGAGCATCAGCGCGGCCGGATTGTCCGCACGTAACTCGACGTTGACAAGGTGGCGCGTGAACCGGTCGATCAGCTTGAGGTAGCGCAGGCGGGTCGTTGTGCCCGGCGCGCAGTCCTGCGCGAGGTCGGTGAAGAAGCCGTCGAGGTGGTCCGCTCCGTAGTTCGCCACGGTCACACGGTGCGCGGTCAGATAGTCGTGGAACCGCGAAAACATCGAACGATGCTGGACGATCGACTGGTCGGCGAACGCGCGGCGATCGGCGCCGGGCTTCTTCACGTTGCCATTGCGCGTAGGCGTCCTCCGGTGCAGCAAGCCAAAGATCGTCAAACATGGAAATCGATATACTGAAGTTTGCCTACCCCAAACCCTACAGCGAAGCTAACGCTTCGCCAACCCCGCGCCACCAAGAGAGGGTCCGCCCTTTCCATTTTTGATGGCATCGAGGCAAGCTGCCGGCCCGCCAACGACAATCTGCGCGGAGCACGCGAGCATTAGATTGACGCTTAGGCCGAAGTCCTCAATGAGATAGCCACCGGCACAGAAAGCGCCTTCGCTTTCAGTCGCTGCTGCCTCAACGCGTTGAGCGAGCATCGCTTCGGTAGACCGATATGCCCAAGCGGGCTTGCCGAGCGCGACCGCAAAGCCGACTTCGAAAGCGGTGCCGCTGTCCGGCTCGCCGGCGCCCCGAAAGTCGTCCAGGTTCGCCATCACGATATCGGCCGACCGGATCAGTTCGATGTTCGCAGCATATATCCATTGCGCAGCGTCTTGCCTTCCAAGCGAGGCGGGCACTTGCCCGTCGAGCGGATAGAGCCCGACGAAACCGCGATCGCGGCAGAGCTGCTTGATGTGCTCGCCGTGATCCTTGGCGTCCCGGCGAAAGACGTCGAAACCCGCGAGGTAGACGCGTGGCTCGCTCGCGGCGCGTTCGATCGGCAGAGGAGAGGGGTCGATCCTTCCTTCTCGGACTCGGCGTTTGATTC
>NZ_FCOG02000021.1 GCF_001544975.2 Caballeronia arationis
GTCGCAGGTCGGCCGGCTGCTGCGCTTCGATCAGGTAGGTGAGGTGGCTGGCAAGCATCGCTCCGAAAAGTTAACAGTTCGGCGCAACGTTTACAACCACTTCCCGTACCAAAATTAAAATGCCGTCCAGTGCTTAACTGAACGGCATTAAGCCCTTCGTGGCCGGTTTTTTCTTGGGCAAACGAGGTGTTAAACGAACGCCTAAGAATCGCCGCAATCCTTTATGAGACAAGGGATTCAAGACTTTTCGGTATACGCAGAAAATCCGGCGATTTGCGCTTCGTCCGTCATCGTGATACTATCTACTTCGTTCAAACAGCAATTCACCTTGATTCACGCGCACGCGCCTCGGCAAGCAGGATACCCGGCAACTGCGATTCGTGACTGTTTCATACAAAAAGGCTCATCGGCACTGGTTTAACACCGGCCTTTTTCGTATCCGGTTCTTACCGTCGACGAGGCGGCACACAACGCGGCAACTTTCGGGTTCGCCGTCCGCTTCGTCAAATTCGCGCTGTTTTTCTCGAGTGCACTTTCGCGACCCTCGCCGCGATGCACCGGCTTTGCCCTTTTCTTCGTCGCCGCGTTTTCGCGCGGCAAGCGTTGCGGCAAAGCCCCTGCGGCGACACCCGCGACTCCGCGACCCGCCTTCGGCACCGTCGCGAAACTGCACTTCGAAATGGCGCCTTCCTGGCAATCCGCGCCCCATCGGGCGCGCCGGCCGCGTTTCTGACCGCTTTTCCGCGGCTCACGACGCGCCGCCGGCATTGAACAAGGAGAACTCCTACCCATGTCCGCCCTACACGACAGCCTCTGGCGCAAAAGCGACCATCACGATCACCACGACCGGCAAGCCCAGCCGACCCTCGACGACATCACCATCGTCGATCAATCGCTCCTGAAGCGCGCAGTCGGAGCGATGGCCATCGGCAACGCGATGGAATGGTTCGATTTCGGCGTGTACAGCTACATCGCCGTGACGCTCGGCAAGGTGTTCTTCCCGTCGAGCAATCCGACCGCGCAGTTGCTCGCCACCTTCGGCACGTTCGCCGCCGCGTTCCTCGTGCGTCCGCTCGGCGGCATGGTGTTCGGGCCGCTCGGCGACCGCATCGGCAGGAAGCGCGTCCTCGCGATGACGATGATCATGATGGCGATCGGCACGTTCTGTATCGGCCTGATTCCGAGTTACGGATCGATCGGCATCTTCGCGCCGATCCTCCTGCTCGTCGCGCGCCTGCTGCAAGGCTTTTCGACGGGCGGCGAATACGGCGGCGCGGCGACCTTCATCGCCGAGTTCTCGCCGGACAAAAAGCGCGGCTTCATGTCGAGCTTCCTCGAATTCGGCACGCTCGTCGGCTATGTGCTCGGCGCGGGCGTCGTCGCGGTGCTGACGGCCACGCTCTCGCAGGAGTCGCTCCTGTCGTGGGGCTGGCGCATTCCGTTCCTCGTCGCCGGGCCGCTCGGGCTGATCGGGCTCTACATCCGGATGAAGCTCGAAGAGACGCCCGCATTCCAGCGCGAAGCCGACAAGCGCGAATCCGAAGCGCACGCGACGCCCAAGCAGCAGTTCCGCGACACGCTGATGAAGCAGTGGAAGCCGATGCTGCAATGTATCGGCCTCGTGCTGATCTTCAACGTGACCGACTACATGGCGCTCTCTTACCTGCCGAGCTATCTCTCGGCGACGCTCAAGTTCAACGAGACACACGGCCTGTTCATCGTGCTCGTCGTGATGGTGCTGATGATGCCGCTGACGCTGTTCGCGGGTCACCTCTCGGACAAGATCGGCCGCAAGCCCGTGATGCTCGCGGGTTGCGTGGGCCTCCTGGTGCTGTCGATTCCGGCGCTCGAACTGATCCGCATGGGCACGATCCTGCCGATCTTCAGCGGCATGATGATTCTCGGCCTGATGCTGTCGTGCTTTACGGGCGTTATGCCTTCGTCGCTGCCGGCGCTCTTTCCGACCAAGATTCGCTACGGCGCGCTCGCGATCGGCTTCAACGTGTCGGTGTCGCTCTTCGGCGGGACGACGCCGCTCGTGACAGCGTGGCTCGTCGACGCCACCGGCAACCTGATGGTGCCCGCGTACTACCTGATGGGCGCGTCGGTGATCGGAATCGTGTCGGTGCTCGCGCTGCACGAGACGGCGAAGAAGCCGCTGAAGGGCTCGCCGCCCGCTGTCGGCTCGCGCGCGGAAGCGCATGCGGTGCTGCGCGGCGCACGCGAAGCCGCCGCGATGGACGACCAGCGCTTTCCGGAAGGCACGGTACGGGCATGATCGGAGCCTGATCGAAGCTTGATTGGCAGGAAGCCGGCGCAAGAAATTTCGCCGGCTTTTTTGCGTCCGGACATGGTTCCGGCGCTGGTTCCGCGTGCTTCGTTGCTAGTCGATCAGCGGCACGATGCGCGCGTCGATGTTGCCGCGTTCGATAGTTAGAAGCCCCACTGTGACAGGCAACTTGAAGCGCCTCGGGCCCGCGCTGCCGGGATTCACGAACAGCACGCCGCCACGGCGTTCGACGAGCGGCTTGTGCGAATGCCCCGTGACGACGACGTCGATTCCCGCGAGATCGCGCGGCACGTCGGCGATATCGTGGACGACGAAAATCCTCGCCCCGCCGATCGCGAGCGTCGTGTGTTCCGGCAGTTCGTCGATGCGCTCGCCTGAATCGTTGTTGCCGCGCACGACTGTCATGGGCGCGAGCGCCGCGAGTGTATCGAGGACCGCCGGGCGGCAGATATCGCCCGCGTGGACGATGTGCTCGCAGCCTTCGAGCGCCGCGAGTGCTTCGGAGCGGACCAGATTGTGAGTGTCCGAGATCAGGCCGATGCGGATGGCGGAAGGCATGTTGGTAGCCGATGAACGATCAGGAATTGAGCGTAGCACGTCTGAGTCGAGCCGCTGGAATTCTTGCGGAATCCGCAAGAATGATTCGCAAACTAGCTGCTTAAACGTTCTTAATTAACTACCTACAATGGAATCACTGGCCGCGAACAAGGATGTTCGCAGCAAAGAAAACACCATTTGGAGGTAACAAATCATGAAATCGCTCATTCAAACCGTTGTTGTCGCTGCTGTCCTCGCTGCTCCGGTGGCTTCGTTCGCTCAGTCGAACGCACCGGTGACCCGCGCTCAGGTCCGCGCCGAACTCGTGCAACTGGAAAAGGCCGGCTACAACCCGAACGCAAACGACGCGAACTATCCCGCGAACCTGCAGGCCGCAGAAGCACGCGTCATCGCGCAGAACGACGTCGTGCAGTCGAGCTACGGCGCATCGGCCGGCGGCTCCGCACAGTCGGGCCGCGTGACGACGCCGGCCGCGACGCAGCCGGTTTATTTCGGTCAGTAATCGAAAACAGGCGGCGAACGAAGCGTCGAGGTCCGCATCGTTCCGATCGCCGCCTCAGGCATGAAACGTTGAATAAGGACCTCCTCCGCTGGCCTTGACGGCGGATTAGCCCAGTTCTCACCGGAGCCTTGGGCTCTTTTTGTGTCTGGAGGCCCCGTGCGCGGAACGGGCCGATCGGTAGTCCCGGGGGCCGTCGTCTGGCCTGGCTTCCCGGCCAGGGCTCGTTTTGTCGGGCCGCGTCGCGATGGTAGAATCGCGTCCGCCCTGCCGGGGTGATGAAATTGGTAAACATAGCGGACTTAAAATCCGCCGCCTCACGGCTTGCCGGTTCAAGTCCGGTCCCCGGCACCAGACGAATGAAGCACGGCGAATGACGAGCCGCGCCAGCCTCTCTCCTTCCCCTCAACGCCCAGCGTCATCAAACCGCCCTGAGCAACCTCTCCGCATCCCGAACCGCATCGAACAACGCTTCAATCGCCGTATCGCGATCGATGATGCAGACATGCTCGATGTTGAACGGCAGCGCGTCGACGTCGATGAACCGCACCGTGCCTTCGAAGCACGCGCGGCCCCTGCCCGTACGAACGGACGCGATGTAATTGGGGGTGATGTAAAGCGCAACGGGCGTCATGGCGGACCTCCTGTCTCGGCGACTCCATCGGTGCCGAAAGTGTAGACAGATCGCCCGTGCGGGAGCACCCCCGTTGCGCGGGGGAACCGCACCCCCGATTCGCTGCCGGTCCAGCCGTCGCGTGCCACGCACCGCGCTCCATCGCAGACGCAGCAAGGAATCCAGCGACGCACTCCCCCGCGTTTCGGTAAGCTTGCAGCTACGCACGCGTCACTTCGGGGAGACATCGCCATGCTGCTCGCGCAAATCAGCGACCTGCATCTCACTGCGCCGGGCACGCTGGCCTATGGCCGGATCGATACTGCCGCGCATCTGGCGCGCTGCGTCAACGCGCTCAACACGCTCGACCGGCGCCCCGACGCCGTGCTGATCACGGGCGACCTCGCCGACAACGGTCAGCCCGACGCCTACCGCCATCTGCGCGAACTGCTCGCCCCGCTCGCGATGCCGTGGTATCCGATGGTCGGCAATCACGACGACCGCGACGCCCTGCGCGCGGTCTTCCCGGAGCGAAAGGAACTGTCGGGGGGCGGCGAATTCATCCAGTACGCCTTCGACGTCGAAGGCGTGCGCGTCATCGCGCTCGACACGATGAACCCCGGCAACGATGCCGGCCGCCTCTGCGACGCGCGCCTTTCGTGGCTAGCCGAAGAACTCGACCGGGCTCGCGCGATGCCGGTTCTGATCGCACTGCATCATCCGCCGTTCGTGACGGGCATCCGTTTCATGGACGACGTCCGGCTCGACCCCGCCGACAGCGCGCGCCTCGAAGCCCTCGTGCGCGCGCATCCGAACGTCGAGCGCGTGCTTTGCGGGCACATGCACCGGACGATCGTCGCGCGCTTCGGCGGCACGATCGCGTGGTGCGCGCCATCGACCGCGCATCAGGTCGCACTCGAACTGCGCGACGACGGCCCGGCCGCCTACGTGATGGAACCGCCCGGCTTCGCGCTGCATCTGCACACGGAAGAGCGCGGACTCGTCACGCACTACATCAGCGTCGACCAGGGCGACGGCCCGCGGCGCTTCGACGAGCAGGACTAGAGCGTCTCCAGTATGATCGGCGGCTCGGCTGAAGGCGCGCCGGCTGTCGGACGCTTTCAGGGACGCCCGCGCCGCCGTCGGACAGATCTCGCACAGCTTCGTCTCCAGCCGTCGACCAGGAACCGCGCGAGCGCGCGCGTCGCCGATACGGACGCACGCCTCGCCACTCGAACCGCATACGACCATGTCCTCACCAACGCCCGCATCGGAGCACCGAAGAGAGCACCCCGCGCACGAGCGCCATCCGCACTACTCGCGCGCAACGCTGTGGCTCCTCGCGACCATCGCGGGCATCTCGGTCGCGAATATCTACTTCAATCAGCCGTTGCTCGACAACTTCAGCGCGTCGTTTCCCGGCAGCGCGTGGCTGATCGGCGCGGTGCCGGCGGCGACGCAGCTCGGCTACGCGCTCGGCATGTTCTTTCTCGCGCCGCTCGGCGACCGCTTCGACCGGCGCCTCCTCATCCTGATGCAGCTGGCGGCGCTCGGGATCGCGCTCGTCGTGGCGGCGGCGGCTCCCACGCTCGCAGTGCTGATCGCAGCGAGCCTCGCGATCGGCGTGGTCGCGACCATCGCGCAACAAGCCGTGCCGTTTGCCGCGGAACTCGCGCCCCCAGCCGAGCGAGGCCACGCCGTCGGCACCGTGATGAGCGGCCTTCTGCTCGGCATTCTGCTCGCGCGCACGGTCTCGGGGATCGTCGCGCAGTATTTCGGCTGGCGCGCGGTGTTCGGTGCATCGGTCGTGGCGACGATCGTGCTGGCGGTCGTCGTCATCGCCCGGCTGCCGAAGAGCCGGCCGACCTCGACCCTGCCCTACACGAAGCTGCTCGGCTCGATGTGGCATCTCGTGATCGAGCATCGCGGATTGCGCGAAGCATCGCTGACGGGCGGCGCGATGTTCGCGGCGTTCAGCATCTTCTGGTCGGTCCTCACGCTGTTGCTCGCGGGCGAACCGTTCCACATGGGTCCGCAGGCGGCGGGCCTGTTCGGCATCGTCGGCGCGGCGGGCGCGCTCGCGGCGCCGCTCGCCGGCAAATCGGCCGACCGGCGCGGCCCGCGCGCGGTGATCTCGCTGTCGATCGCGCTCGTCGCCATTTCGTTCGTCGTGTTCGGGTTTTCGGCGCGCAGCATCGCCGGGCTCGTGATCGGCGTGATCGTGCTGGATATCGGCGTGCAGGCCGCGCAGATATCCAACCAGTCGCGCATCTACGCGCTCGCGCCCGAAGCACGCAGCCGCGTGAACACGGTCTACATGGTCGCGTACTTCATCGGCGGGGCGCTGGGATCGGCGGTGGCGTCGCTCGCGTGGCACGCGTTCGGCTGGACGGGCGTCTGCATTGCAGGACTGGGTGCGGTGGGCCTGGCTGCATGGAGCCATCGGCGCAGGCGTGTCGGAGCGCCGTCGGCGACGGGTCAGGACGCCGCGTAATGCGCGGCTGCGCGTTCGTCGCAAGTCGCGACGCAACGACTACGCACGCTCGCGCGCGTAATCGTGCAGCGCATCGATCACACGGTCGAATTCGAGCGACTTGTCGAAGAAGTGCCGCACGCCGTATCGCAGGCAGCGTTCGCGATAGGCCGGCAGCGCGTGATTCGTGAGCACGCACGCAAACGACGTCTCGACGAGCCCCCGTTGCTGCAGATATGCGAGCACCTCGACGCCCGAGCCGCGCTTCAGTTGCAGGTCGACGATCACCGCATCGAACGATTGCGCCGACAGCAGCGCGATGGCCTCGTCGGGAGAATCGGCGTAGGCGGTCACGCGCAGCTGGCCGGACGCATCGATCGCCTCGACGAGGCTGCGCCGGATGAGCGGCGAATCCTCGATCAGGAGCACCCGCAGGGGCCGTTTGGCCTCGCGTGCGCCGGCATCGTCGATGGTCGTCTGGTGGCCCACGGCGGGCGCCTCCTAAGGTGTGCGGCGAATGAGCGGCCGGTTACTCGATCAGACCGTTCTTGATCGCGTAGTACGTGAGATCGGCGTTGTTCGACAGCCGCATCTTTTCCAGCACCCGCGCGCGATACGTGCTGACCGTCTTCACCGACAGATGCAGCTCTTCGGCAATCTCGGTTGGAATCCGGCCGCCGGCGAGCTTGCAGAAGATCTGGAACTCGCGTTCCGACAGCGCTTCGTGCGGCCGCTCGGTCGCGGGCTTCTCCAGCTTGTCCGCGAGCGCATCGGCGATGAACTCCGACAAATAGCGATGCCCGCGCGCCACCGTGCGGATCGCGCGCACGATCTCGTCGGGCGCCGAGTCCTTGTTCAGATAGCCGTTCGCGCCCGCGCGCAGCAGGTTGATCGCGTACTGGCTCTCGGGGAAGCCCGAGAGCATCAGCACGCCCTGCTCCGGCCTAAGCTGCTTGATGACGCGCAGCGTGTCGATGCCGTTCTTGTCCGGCATCGCGATGTCGAGCAGCACCACGTCGAACGCCTCGGCCCTCACGAGCGCGATGGTTTCGTCGCCGGTCGCGGCTTCCGCTGCCACTTCCATGTCGGGCTCGTCGGCGACGAACTGCCTGAACCCGCTCCGGACGATCGCGTGATCGTCCGCTATCAACACTCGAATCATGTGCGCCGTCCGCGCGTGAAGGAATCCTCGAACCCCGCGCCCGGCGGCATGCGGCACTCGCCTGCCGCGCGGGCGGCCGCGCCGTCAGCCATTGCGGCCTTCGAGCAGGTCGGCCATATCGTCGGCGTGCTCTTCCTCGACCGCCAGGATTTCCTCGAACATGCGCCGCGTCGTCACGTCCTTATCGCCGAGATAGCGGATGATCTCGCGATAGGTGTCGATGGCGATGCGCTCGGCGATCAGGTTCTCGCGAATCATGTCGATGAGGTCCGACCCTTCCTTGTACTCCGAATGCGAGCGCGATTTCAGGCTGTCAGGCGCGAAATTCGGCTCACCGCCAAGCTGGACGATGCGTTCCGCGAGCGTGTCGGCGTGTTCCTGCTCCTCCGCGGCGTGCTCGGCGAATTCGGTCGCGACGGCTTCCGAGTGAATGCCCTTCGCCATGAAATAGTGGCGCTTGTAACGCAACACGCAGACGATTTCGGTGGCGAGCGCGTCGTTCAGGAGCTTCAGCACGACTTCGCGGTCGGCGCCGTATGTCGACGTGACCGGACCGTCGTCCATGTGCTGGCGCGCGTCGGCGCGGATCTTCTCGACATCCAGGACGAACGGGTCCTTCGACTGAACCGGCTCGGCTTTTGCAGCAGACGATTTCGACATTTAATGCTCCTGGCAAAGTGGTGTGGAGTGACATCGGGCGCCGGCGGCGGCGCTTCACGAAGCTTGTCGCGTCAATTCATCGCGTCAATCGTCCGGTCCAGAGCACGCGGCGTGCCCGGTACCCGGCGGACGCGAGCGCGCCGGGACGGTCCGCGTCAGGTCCTGAACACGCCGAGCAGCAGCGTGACCGCGAACACCACGAGAAAAATGTAAAACAGGATCTTCGCGATTTCAGCCGCGCCCGCGGCGATGCCCGTGAAACCGAACACGGCCGCGATGATCGCGATCACGAAAAAAACGGCGGCGTAATGAAGCATGGCGACCCTCCTTGAGGTGTGGAACGGCCGACGGCAGAACCCGCGCGCAGTGGCGACGGGCGCAACCCGGCGAACCCGTCAGCGTCGAAAAGAAGGCGACTCGGAAATTCAGGGGGCGGCGGCGCAAAAGAGAAAGACAGCGCGGGCCGCCCGGACGATCAGCGCGTCGCTAATCGACTATTTTCTTGGTGACGACGAATCCGAGCACGAGGAAGACCACGCACAGGATCAGGAACAGCACGAACAGGAACTTCGCGATGCTGGCGGCGCCCGCGGCGATGCCGGTAAAGCCCAGCAGACCGGCGACCACGGCCACGATCGCGAAAAACAAAGCCCACTTCAACATGATCGTTCCCCGTGTGAAAGTTTGACTGGCTGATCGATGTTAGTAGTCTCCGTCCGACAATGCATCCGGGCAGGCGCCTTTTTTGCTGTGGGAATCCACTGACACGCGCTTTCAACGAGCCTGGCCCGAGCCTTCGCGCCGCGCGCGAGACCGGTTCACGCCCCACTACGACGAAAAAGTCAAATGAACAAAGCAATACCGGCTGCCGCGATTCGGCGGGCGCCCGCGCAAAAGCGGGGTAATCCGGGACGCGTCGCCCGCCTGAACGACTTCATGCGCCGCTGGAGCTGGGCGGTCGCGATGACGGTTGCGATCGTCATCACGGTCGGCGGGCTCGTCATTCTGGAGTCGGGGCGCATGCGCATCGCCGCCGAATACGAGGTCGCGCTCGACGCCAAGGGCGCCACCACGCAACTGACCGAACTCGCCGCCGAGATCGCGACGCTTACCGCCGACGAACGCGCCTACGTGCTCGCGCCCGAAGCGTCGCGTGCCGCATACGCCGAGCATTTCGGGCAGGCGACGGCCCGGATTCGCCGGATCATCGCCTCGCTCGACGGCTACTATCACCGCAAGGCCGACGACACCGCGCTCGCGAGCTTCGCGCAGGTGAGCGGCGCCGTCGATGCGCAGATCGCCGCCGGGCTCGCGACGCTGTCGAACCCCGCGATCGCTGCCGATTCCGCCCGTGCGCTCGCGCTCAAGACGCCCGAAGGCGGCGAGATCCTGGAAAGCACGCTGGCGCTTTTGCGCCTGACGGAGGAACGCCGCGCGCAGCACGCACTCGATTCGAGCCGCGCCGACCAGCGCATCTCGACGTTCTGCGTCGGCGCGCTGTGCGCGCTCAATATCGTGTTGTTCCTGCTGCTGTTTCGCAATCTGGGGATTCAACTGGACAAGCAGGATCGCGTGCAGAAAAAGCTCATCACGCAGCAGGAGGAACTCGACCAGCTCGTGTTCGAGCGCACGCGTCAGCTCGAAGCGCTCGCGTGGCACTTGCAGTCGGTGAGCGAGAATGAAAAAACCGAGCTTGCGCGCGAGCTTCACGACGAACTCGGCTCGATCCTGACCGCGAGCAAGATGGATGTCGCGTGGGTCAACGGCAAACTGAAGCACACGGAACCCGCGATGGCCGAGAAGCTCGCGCGCGCACTGGCGAACCTCGACCAGGGAATCGCGCTCAAGCGCCGGATCATCGAAGACATGCGGCCTACCGTGCTTGCGAACTTCGGGCTCGTCACGGCACTCTCCACGCTCGCCGACGAAGCGGCGCAGCGCAACGGCTGGACCGTCGGACTCGCGCTTCCGGAGAGCGACGTGAAGCTCGGTGACGAGATCGAAATCGCGCTCTTTCGGGTGGCGCAGGAGTCGCTCACGAACGCGGCGAAGTATGCGCACGCGAGTGGCATCGAGATTGCGCTGACGCTCGACGCCGAGCGCGTGTCGCTGCATATCGCCGATGACGGTGTGGGCATTCGTCCGCAGGATCTGAAGCGCACGCACACGCATGGTTTGCTCGGCATGCGCCAGCGTGTGTCCGCGCGTGGCGGTCGCATCGAGATCGAGCCGCGCGTGCCGCACGGCACGAGCATCCGCGCGACCTTGCCACGCGCGCGCACGGACGCGAAGCAAACGGCTGCGCAGGACGCGGGAATTCCGCTCGCGTAGGAGGACGCCGACATTAATAGCGGAAGCGGCCGACATGAAAAACACATGCACGCCTACAGCCTGCGCATCGCGCTTTTTTTATGATGGTTCGGACCGGTGGTCGATCGAACCCGTTCTGGTCGATGATGCCCAGGGAAGAAAAGCTCCGCGCGACGCGCAGGGCGAACTCAACAACGATGCGCGACGCTACGCTCACGCATCTCCAACTGCTAGGGGAACACTCATGACTCGACTCATCGCTTTGTTGCTGATCGCTGGCACGGCTGCCCTCGCGGGCTGCAATACGATGTCCGGTGCGGGCCAGGATATTTCGAAGGGCGGCCAGGCCATTACGAACTCCGCCGAAGAACACAAGTAAGGACAAGGACCGCGCGAACTGCCGCGCAGCGCGGTTCACAACGATTCGTGACGCGCGTTACCTGTCGGCCCGTCGCTTTCAGCGGCGGGCTTTTTTTCGTGCTGCGTCGATGTGCCGGCGAATTGCTTCCGACGTGCTTCCGACAGATTGCGTGTGCCGTAAAAACAAAGGCCTTCGCTTTCGCGAAGGCCTTTTTGCTTCCCCTCACGCGATTCGCGTCGCGCTTATCCTGCGTTACTGCGTGTCCGGCAATTCGATCGCCGGCGTCTGCGTATTGCCGCCCTGCGCGACGAGCAAGCGGATCTTGTTCGGGATCACTTGCGAAAGCGCGTTGCCGGCAGGCAGTGTCGTCACGAGCCAGTCGGCATTGTTGCCGAGGTCGAACGAAGCGGACTTGTAGACCGGCGTCTTCGATCCCGGCAGCGTCGCGATCAGCTGATAGGTCCCGCCCGAGACATACAGCGAATCCTGGGTCGTCGCCGGGACGGCGTTCTTGTACGCGACGCCTGCCATCGTCGGGCTGACCGTGCTGATGCTGGCACCCGGCGCGACGAGATAGAGGTCGAGATTCTGTGCATTCGCCGACGCGTTGAAGCCCCGCACGCGCGCGCTCGTCGACAACAGGCCCTTGTCGAACGGATCGTCGATGACGGCGATCGACGGCAGGAAGCCCGCATCAGGCAGCGCGATCACGGTGTACTCGTGGCCCTTCGCGGCGTTGCTGATGGTCGAGTCGGTGGCGAGCTGCGTCGTCGTGTTGACGGAAGCGTACGAGAAGGTCTGGGCGCCCGTGTTGATGGTGGCGAAGTTCGTGACTGCCTTGTAGGCGAGGTTCGCCTGCAGGATGTGACCGTTGTTATAGAAGTCGACGTTCGGAGCGCTCGGAATCGCGTGGATGAAGTGGACTTCGGGCGGCGTCACGCCGAGTTCCTTGCCGACGTCGTCTGAGCTGCCGCCGCAGGCGGAGAGGATCGATGCGGCACAAGCAAGCGCGGTCACGGTGCGGATGAGCTTCATGTCTTCACCTTTATTATCGATTGATGTTGATCGTTATTCGGGGCCTTCGTGCGTTCGATGGAACGCCTGGCCGGCCCGCTTTTCTTCCCCGGGGCACCGTTCGACGGATGCGCATTCGCACGGCGCCGGATGGGTGCACACAGAGCAACCGATGTGCCGCTATGGGCATGGATGGAGCGTGGCTTGGACGCCGCGCCCGGTGGGATAAGGCGCTTGCCTGATTTAGAGTTTTCGCTCGAACCGGGCGATTGGTGCAGGGCGTATCGGACCCGGCTTCGCAAGTCTTACGCGGTATTTCCCATGTCTTACATCGTGGCTGTCGTTCAATACGGAGCGCGGCCCCCCTCAGACGATTCCGCGCCGCCGATAATCAAACCAGAACGACAACCCGACGCTGATCAAAATGACAACGGTCGCAATGACCGTCCAGCGCGTGATGACTTCGCCGAGCAGGAGCGCACCGAGCGCCACCGCGACGACAGGATTCACGTACATGCAACTGCTCGCGATGATCGGGCTCGTATGCCGGATCAGATACCCATACGCGACATACGCGGCCATCGTCCCGATCAGCATCAGATAGAGAAACGAAGCGAACGGCACGAAGCCGACGCTAACGATCCGCTCGCCCGAAAGCCAGGCGACGATCGTGGAAATCGTGCCGCCGAGCCCGATCTGCAGGGCCGTCGAAACGAAGAGATCGGACGGCAGCTTGAGCTTCCCGGCGAGATGCGCGCCGCCCGCCCAGAAGATCGCGCCGCACAGGATCGCAAGGCTGCCTGCCGTCGAGCCCGACGACGTGTCGCCGTGATTCAGGAGCGCAATCCCGACCAGCCCGAGTCCGACCGCGACCCATTCGCCCCTGGCGATCTTGCGGCCCGTGAGCGCGGCGATGACCGTCGCGAAGAGCGGGACCGTCGCGACCATCACGGCCGCCGTACCTGTTTCTACCGTGCGCATGCCGAACGCGAGCATCCCGCTCGACAGCCCGACGAGCAGCGTCCCGACAATCGCCGCATTGCGGATCTCGGCGCCGGTCGGCCAGATCGGCTTCTTGCGCGCCGCGAAGATAAAAAGCCCGATGCCGGCGAAAAGATTACGCAGGCCGGACAGCATCAGCGGAGGAAACGACGCGAGCGACAGATGCACCGCCATGTACGTCGATCCCCACACGATATAGACGACGGCGAGCGCCAGCGCGACCCTGCCCTGTTGCGTCTGCGGCAAACGGAACGGAAAACGGTCGGGAAGATTGAACGGCAGGCTGGACGGCAGCTTCGGCAGCTGCGGCGGTTGCGTGACAGACATCCATCACTCCGCTTCGGCCAGGATTGCAGACAGATCCGCTGGCACACCGTCGGGACGGGCAGCCGGAGAACGACGCGCATGCGAGAGGGGCGTCGCGGCAAGACGGGCAAGACAGGACAACATGGCGGAATGCGGAAGGATGTCGGGCGAAAAACGTGGCCGCCGCGCGTACTAGGGAAAGTACGGAAATCGCGGTGCCCGCCATTATGCAGTAAGCACTCTGTGCGCGAAGCGCAGTGTTACAGATGGTTGCCAAGACGCCACGGTGCGGTGTAACGTAGCGGCTGCTAACGCGGGGGTCCTGCGCTGCGCATCGCAATCCGTCGAAACTTCGCATCGTCGAAGGTCCGAACGGGGTTGCCCGCGCATCGTGGGTGAGAAATACCCTTTGAACCTGATCTGGATAATGCCAGCGCAGGGAAGCGTTCGGGTTTCACCGCGCAGGGTTCTTCTCACTCTCACGCAACCTCCGAAGCCCGAAACTCCTTCCGTCTCGTTCCTCCCTGTTTAGCTCCTGAATCAGTCGCCGCCGGGCGTTCGTCTGTTCGTCCGTCGGCTTGCTGGAAATAACCGTCCCCAGGAGAGACAGCACATGAATGCCAACCCGAAGTTCCTGTCCGAGAACGCCGTCGTCGACGCCGCCGCCATCGCTCCGCTGCCCAATTCGCGCAAGGTCTATGTGACGGGCTCGCAGCCCGACATCCGCGTGCCGATGCGCGAAATCACCCAGTCCGATACGCCCGACAGCTTCGGCGGCGAGAAGAACCCGCCGGTCTACGTCTACGACACCTCGGGCCCTTACAGCGACCCGGAAGCCGAAATCGACATCCGCTCGGGCCTGCCCGCCCTGCGCCAGCGCTGGATCGAAGCGCGCGGCGACACGCAAAGCCTCGACGGCCTCTCGAGCGACTACGGCCGCGAGCGTGCCGCCGACGCCGCCACTGCCGAGTTGCGCTTTCCCGGCCTGCATCGCACGCCGCGCCGCGCCGTCGCGGGCAAGAACGTCTCGCAGATGCACTACGCGCGTCAGGGCATCGTCACGCCGGAAATGGAATACATCGCGATCCGCGAGAACCAGCGCCGCGCCGAATATCTGGAAACCCTGCGCACAAGCGGCCCGAACGGCGAAAAGCTCGCGAAGATGATGGGCCGCCAGCATCCGGGCCAGGCGTTCGGCGCCGCCGCCTTCGGCGAAAACGCGCTGAAGGAGATCACGCCCGAGTTCGTGCGCGAGGAAGTGGCGCGCGGCCGCGCGATCATCCCCGCGAACATCAATCACCCGGAATCGGAGCCGATGGTCATCGGCCGCAACTTCCTCGTGAAGATCAACGCGAACATCGGCAATTCGGCGGTGACGTCGTCCATCGGCGAGGAAGTCGACAAGATGACCTGGGCGATCCGCTGGGGCGGCGACACGGTCATGGACCTCTCGACCGGCAAGCACATCCACGAGACGCGCGAGTGGATCATCCGCAATTCGCCGGTGCCGATCGGCACGGTTCCGATCTATCAGGCGCTCGAAAAGGTCAATGGCAAGGCCGAAGACCTGACCTGGGAAATCTTCCGCGACACGCTGATCGAACAGGCGGAGCAAGGCGTCGACTACTTCACGATCCACGCCGGCGTGCGCCTGCAATACGTGCCGCTGACGGCGAACCGCATGACGGGCATCGTCTCGCGCGGCGGCTCGATCATGGCGAAATGGTGTCTCGCGCATCACAAGGAAAGCTTCCTGTACGAGCACTTCGAGGACATCTGCGAAATCATGAAGGCCTACGACGTGAGCTTCTCGCTCGGCGACGGCCTGCGTCCCGGCTCGATCTACGACGCCAACGACGAAGCGCAGCTCGGCGAGCTGAAGACGCTCGGCGAACTCACGCAGATCGCGTGGAAGCACGACGTGCAGGTGATGATCGAAGGCCCGGGCCACGTGCCGATGCAACTCATCAAGGAAAACATGGACCTGCAGCTCGAATGGTGCGACGAAGCGCCTTTCTACACGCTCGGACCGCTCACGACCGACATCGCGCCGGGCTACGACCACATCACCTCGGGCATCGGTGCGGCGATGATCGGCTGGTTCGGCACGGCGATGCTTTGCTACGTGACGCCGAAGGAGCACCTCGGCCTGCCGAACAAGGACGACGTCAAGGAAGGCATCATCACGTACAAGCTCGCCGCGCACGCCGCCGATCTGGCGAAGGGCCACCCGGGCGCGCAGGTGCGCGACAACGCATTGAGCAAGGCGCGCTTCGAGTTCCGCTGGGAAGACCAGTTCAACCTCGGCCTCGATCCGGACAAGGCGCGCGAATTCCACGACGAAACGCTGCCGAAGGATTCGGCGAAGGTCGCGCATTTCTGCTCGATGTGCGGCCCGCACTTCTGCTCGATGAAGATCACACAGGACGTGCGCGACTACGCGGCCAAGCAGGGCGTGACCGACACGGAAGCGCTCACGCAAGGCATGCAGACGAAAGCGATCGAGTTCGTGAAGAAAGGCGCGGAGATCTACCAGCGCACTTGATCGCAGCTGATCGCAGCTGGTCGAAAGGGCGCCGCCCGGCGCCGAAATTACCAGCCGGGCGGACAAGCTGACAAACGAGTTGCCAAAACGGCCCGTCGCGCGAGATGCGCGACGGGCCGTTTCATTTCTGAACCATCGCGCCCGAACGCCCGTGCAGAAAGCTCGCCCGCGAGGTTGCAAAACCATCGCAGCAATCAGGCACTTTTCCTGCTTGATCATGGATGGGCCGACAAAAACTGATGTCGATGCATGGCTCCAACAAGAATCAGCCGCAAGGATGCACGCACGTCGCGTCTACTGCGGCGGCCCGGCACCCGATAAAAGGGACGCTGCCAAGGCGCTCGCGCCGGGCCGCATCACCCTGATAAACATATTGGAGAGTCGAAATGAAAAATATCAAACAGATCGGCGCTGCTGCTCTCGTCGTCGCATTGCTCGGCGGCCTCACCGCGTGCGACAGCATGACCACACGGCAACGCGATACCGCTGTCGGGGCGGGGGTCGGCGGGGCGGCGGGCGCATTGGTCGGCGGCAGCGCGCTGTCGACGCTCGGTGGCGCGGCCGTCGGCGGTGTGATCGGCAATCAGGTCGGCAAGTAGGACGGGGTTTGCGCTGCGGATTTGCGTGCATGTGAGCGCGCGCCGCAGCGTCTAAAATAAACAGGTACATCCGAATTCAGCTTCGAGCACCCGCTCTCACGCCAGTCAGCCGACGATGCGCCAAGCTCTTTTCGCCGACCCGTTCGATGCAGCGCGCGAACGATGCAGTACCCAAGGCAGTAGCAAGAAAGGAGCAGCATCATGAATCCGAAACTCTCGTTGACGGCGCTCGCGAGCGCCGTCGCATTGAGCGGATGTTATTACGTCGGCCCTTACGGCTATTCGGCCTACCCTCCCTATCCCGGTTATCCGGTTGTCGGCGCGGCCTATACGCAGCAGGAAGTGCCAGTCGGCACGCAAAGCACGACGCAATCAGGCGATCCCGCCACGACCACTACGACGACGCAGTACGTCGTCGCGCAGCCGCCCGCTGCTTACTCGACCTATCCGGCGTACTACCCCGCCTATCCTTATCCGGCTTACCCGGCGTATCCGGCCTATCCGGCTTATTACGGTTACGGCTACCCCTCGATCTCGGTCGGCTTCGGCTACTGGGGCGGCGGAGGCTGCTGCTGGGGCGGCCACGGAGGGTGGCATGGCGGTGGCGGCGGCTGGCACGGCGGCGGAAGCGGCTGGCATGGCGGCGGCATGGGACACAGCCACTGACTCGTACGACGCCGAGCCCCGCGTTGCCGTCGTGTAACGCAATGCGGCCAAACGCACGCAGTTGTATCGTCGATGTAACGTTTTTTCGCTGCCGGATTAATACTGCTGGCGGGTCGCTCCGGCCCTCCGGCTTCCTTCCCTTTGCCGGCAAGGCTCCCTGATCTGCGAGCGCTGCTCTGGCACGCTTTTCGCTAGATGATTTCTCGTTATATGTCGCGGCGGCTCGCGTTCCTGCGCACAGCCCGCCATGCGTCTCGCTTACACACTCGCCTGAAGGGGAACGGACATGATGGCCTTCGCGTTTTTCCTGCTGTGGATGCTCGCTTCTCTCGGCCTCTTGACGATCTGGGTATTCCGCAGCACGCCGGCCGTCGAACGCGATACCGTCGAAGCCAAGACCTAACTCACAGGTCGCGAGGACCGCGTGCCGACCGAATCCGCCAGCCCGCGCGGCGGGTGAGCGCACGCGCACACCGCCTCGCAGTCGACCATTCTCACCTTGACTGGCACGATCCCCGCTCTATGCTTAGTCATTGCGCGTTATGCAACTGCTTAAGCTGAGGAAACCAATGGCGCCGGCCGCTCGTTTCGGCGCCTTCACAGCCACGGCATAGAACACGTTTTCACTCCACGCGCGCCTGTTCTCGACTCGAAAGACAACACCAAGAGTCAAACACCCTGGAGGCGACATGTTCCATCAGTTGCTCACACCCATCGCGAACTCGCTCGGGGCGTCGTTCGCGGTGGCCGCTCTGCCGATTCTCGTCGTACTCGTGCTGCTCGGCTGGGCGCGCCGCCCCGCGTGGCAGGCGTCGCTCGCGGGGCTCGTCGTCGGGCTCGCCATCGCGGTGGCGGGCTGGCATTTTCCGCTCCGTCTCGCGCTCGACTCCATCGCCGCCGGAGCCGTCTTCGCGCTCTGGCCGGTGATGTGGATCGTGTTCGCCGCGATCCTGCTCTACAACGTGTCGCTGCGCTCCGGCCGCTTCGACGCGTTTCGCCTCTGGATGATCGACAACCTGCCGAACGACCGCCGCATCGTGCTCGTGGTGATCGGCTTCTCATTCGGCGCGCTGCTCGAAGGCATTTCCGGTTTCGGCACCCCGATCGCGATCACCAGTTCGCTACTTATCCTGCTTGGCTTTCCGCCGCTCGAGGCGCTTACCTTCACGCTGATCTTCAATACGGCGCCGGTCGCCTTCGGCGCGCTCGGCGTGCCGATCACCGTGCTCGGCGCGGTGACGCACCTGCCGACCGACGCGCTCGCCAAGATGGTCGGCCGCCAGTTGCCGTTTTTTGCGCTCGCGCTGCCCTTCTACGTGATCGGCATCTACGCGGGCTTTCGCAACATGCTGCGCGTGTGGCCGGTGCTGCTCGTCTCGGGCGGCGCGTTCGCGCTCACGCAGTTCGTGACGTCGAACTACATCAGCTATGCGCTCACCGACGTGCTCTCCTCGCTCGTCTCGCTGATCGTGACGGTCGCGTTCCTGCGCGTCTGGAAGCCCGCCCCCGACGACGCTTTCGCGGTCAACGTCGACCGCGCCGGGCAGACGCGCGGCGAGCTCTCTGGCGCGCAGGGCTGGCTGCCGTGGATCGTGGTGTCGGCGGTGGTGATCGTCTGGACGGTGCTCAAGATCTTCCTGATCGGCGACGTGAAAATCCCCTGGCCCGGTCTCGACAAGGCCGTGTACATCACGCTGTACAACGCACCCTACGGCGCAGTCTGGGACTTCCAGCCGCTCGCGACGGGCACTGCGATCCTCGTTGCGTCGATCATCACGGCGCTCCTCGTGCGGCTGCCGGCGGCGGAGTACGGCGCGGCGATCGTAGACACGTGGGTGCAGACGCGCATCGCCATCCTGACCGTCGCGACCATCGTCGGCCTCGCCTACCTGATGAATTACTCGGGCATGAACTACACGCTGGGGCTTGGCGTGGCTTCGGTGGGCGCGCTCTTTCCGCTGGTGTCGGCGTTTCTTGGCTGGGTCGCGGTGTTCCTGTCGGGCAGCGACACGTCGGGCAACGCGCTCTTCGGCAACCTGCAGGTGGTCGCGGCGCGGCAACTGAATCTCGATCCGGTGCTGATGGCGGCGACCAATTCGTCGGGCGGCGTGATGGGCAAGATGATCTCGCCGCAGAACATTTCGACGGGCGTCGCGACAACCGATCTGAAGGGTCAGGAGGGACTGGTCTTCTCGCGCACGTTCAAGCATTCGATTCTGCTGACCGTGCTGCTCGGCGTGCTCGTGTGGCTGCAGCAGAACGTGCTGACGTGGATGATTCCGCCGCATTGAAGGCGCGGGCCGCGAGCCCTCGCGGCCAGACAACGCACCCGGCTCAACCGTTTACTGCGAGTCGCGAACCTGAAACGCGGCGGCCCGCGCCTAGTCCCCCTCCACGCGCCCTCGCCCCGCCTTGATCGCGCCGCGCCGCACCTTCGATTCGACGCGCCTCGTCTGCGAGGCGCGCGTCGGCTTGGTCGCAACCCGCGCGCGGCGCGTCACGCTGACGCTGTGGATCATCTCGTCGAGACGCGCGAGCGCCGCGGCGCGGTTCATGTCCTGCGTGCGATGCTCCTGCGCCTTGATGACGATCACGCCATCGCGCGTGACACGGCTGTCGGAAAGCCCGAGCAGCCGCAGCTTGATCGTCTCCGGCAGCGACGACGCCCGAACGTCGAAGCGCAGATGGATCGCACTCGACACCTTGTTGACGTTCTGGCCGCCCGCGCCCTGCGCGCGGACGGCCGTCAGCTCGACTTCGTTCGGCGCGATCTCGTAGCGGTGCGTCGTCATGGCGTGTCCTCCGCGATGCGCGCAACCTGGGCGATGCGCGCGGCCAGCCCGGAATCGCGCCGGGTAGGCGTGGCGACGGCCTGCGCGAAGATCGCCGGCGACCCGATCACGTCGACGCGCTTCTTCGCGCGCGTAATCGCCGTGTAGACGAGTTCGCGCGACAGCACGCGATTGAACGTGGCAGGCAGCACCAGCGCGGCGTGATCGAATTCCGAGCCTTGCGACTTGTGGACCGTCAGCGCGAACGCAGTGTCGTGCGGCGGGAGCGCCGCCGGCGACACGAAGCGCAAGCTCGCGTCGGCCATGCGGAACGCGACGCGCAGCGCGCCGTCGGCGGCGGGCATCGCGATACCGATGTCGCCGTTGAAAAGTCCGAGCGCGTAGTCATTGCGCGTCACGATCACGGGCCGGCCGGCGAACCACTGCGCACCGAACGCAAGTGCGCCACCCGCCCGCTCGCGCACCTTCGCCGCGACGCGCGCATTGATCTCGTCGACGCCGCGTGCGCCCTCGCGTGTCGCGCACAGCACGCGAAAGCGGTTGAGCGCGTCGAAGAGCGCTGCGACACCGGACTGCCCTTCGAGCGCAGCGGCGAGCGACTGCGCATAGGGTGCGAAGCCCGCGGCAAGGCGCGCGAGCGTGCGATCGGAAAGCGCCGGCGCGTGGTCGTCGACGAGAACGGCGGCTCGCGTGCCGTCGTCGCCGGCGTCCGACGCCCGCAAAGCTTCCAGCGCGGCCTGCACCGAACCACGCCGGATCGCAACCGACAGCCGGCCGATGTCCGAGTCGAGCCCGAAGCGGTAATTGCGTTCGAGCCATACGACGCAATCGGTGAGCGGGTTCAATGCGGGCGCGTCCACGGGCTCCGGATGCCACGGTTCAGAGATGGCTTCATGCAGACCGGCATAGCCTTCGCTGTCGTCGATCAGAAGGTAGTCGTCTTCGATAGCGCCGAACGCGCGCGGCTCGGCGGCGCCATCCGGCAGCGCGGCGTTGAAGCGCTTCGGCGAGACCCCGAGCCCCGCCGCGATGCGCGCGGCGCCCGCTTCGCTGAAAACCGGCCGCGCGCTCAACTCGGCGAACACGGCGCCCGCCTCGACGGCGGCGAGCTGGTCCTTGTCGCCGAGCATCACGAGCCGCGCGTCGGGCGCGACCGCTTCGAGCAGGTGCGCGGCGAGCGCGACGTCGATCATCGAAGCCTCGTCGACCACGATGACGTCGTAGGGCAGCGGGTTGTCGCGGTGATGGCGAAAGCGCCCGTCCGGCAGCGTGCCGAGCAGCCTCTGCAGCGTGAACGACGTGCGCGGCAGGCGCGCCGCGAGTTCCGGCGGCAGTTGCCCGGCGCGTTCGATGAGCGCTTCCTGCATGCGCTGCGCGGCCTTGCCGGTCGGCGCGGCGAGCGCGATGCGCAGGTTCGGGGTCTCGTCGATGAGGCACGCAAGCACGCCGACCACCGTCGTCGTCTTGCCCGTGCCGGGGCCGCCGCTCACGATGGTGAGGCGCCCGCCGAGCGCGACGAGCGCCGCGACGCGCTGCCAGTCGATGTCATCGTCCTGCGGCGGGCCGAAAAAGCGCGCGAGGCGCTGGGCGAGCGTTGCAAGGTCACTCGCTGCGCCATGCTGCGTTTCGTCACGCATTCGCGCAACGAGCGCCCGTGCGAGCCGCCGCTCGTAGTCGAAGTAGCGCGCGAGATACACGCGCTGCCCTTCGTCGACGACAAGCGGCAGCAGATCCGCCGCCGCACCTTCTCCGTCACACGCGAGGCCGCTCGCAAGAAGCGCGGCGCGCGCCGCCCCGACGTCCTCTCCATAGCGCCTGGCGAGCGCGGGAAGCGCCACGCACACGTGTCCTTGCGCCGTCGCTCGGCTCACGGCGAACGCGGCCCGTTCGGCCCAGCGGATGCTCGCGGGATCGCTCGTCAGGCGCTTCGCGAGCACGCCGATCCTGCGCGCGAAACCCTCGGCGAGCGCGATGCCTTCGTCGGCGACGATGGCAGCTGGCGTCGTTCGCGCGTTCATGCCGGAACTCCCGCCATCAGCCGGTCGAGCGCTTCGACGAGCGAGCGTTCGGGGCGTCCGACATGCACGCCCGCCGCTCGTGCATCATTGCGCCAGTCGGGCCGCACGCCGCGAACGAACAGATAGAGATAGCCGCCCATATGCGTCTCGAATTCGTACCCCGCGAGCCGCGCGCGCAGATAGCGATGCAGCGCGACCACATAGAAAAGCGCCTGGAGATGATAGGCGTGCGAGGCCATTGCCTTGTCGAGCGACGCGGTGTCGTAATCGGCGGGCGTATCGCCCAGATGATTCGACTTCCAGTCGACGATCCAGAAGCGCCCTTGGTGCTCGACGATCATGTCGATGAATCCCTTGACGAAGCCGCGCAAGGTGCCCGCTTCCAGCGCGACGTCCGGAAAACCGTGCGCGGCGAGAAGCCGCCGTAGCGCCGCGAAGTCGAGCGCCTCTGCCGGGAACAGGAATTCGAGCTCGTTCATGCGGCGCTTCGGTCCGATGGCCGCAAGCCGCATGCCGGGCACGAGTTCGGTCGCGACCGTATCCGCGAGAACGCGCGCCATCATTGCGGGCAACTGGCGCGCAAGCGGCTCGGGCGCTGGCGTCGGGTGTTCGCGCAGCGCCCGTTCGATGGCCTTCGGCCACGTTTCCGGCGACGTGAAATCCGCCAGTTCGTACATCCGGTGCAGACATTCGCCCGCCGCCGGCCCGCGCGGGAACGCGAGGATATCGTCGTCTGCGAGCGGCGTCTTTTCGCGCTCGCGCGGCTCGGCGACATCCGGCTGCAGCGCGTCGATCGCATCGACGAGTTCGTCGTGATCGGGCCGCGCGTCGGCGGGCTGCGGCTGGTTCGACTCGTCGCGCGCGCCCGCCGCGATCAGCGAGCTGAAGCTCGCCATGCGCCAGCTGTCGCGCAACAGACGCCGGCTCGTGCGCGCCGCGAGTTCGTGCTCCGACGCGCGCCGGCTCACGAGCGGCTCGCGCGCTTCGATGACCGGCAACGGCTCCGTCGAAATCGAACCGCCCGACTCTGCCGCGAGGGCGTGCCAGTGGGCGATCACATCGTCCTCGGCGGGCGGCTCGGCGAGCCAGTTGCCGAACTCGTGACCGCGGCCCGCGACGAGCCAGTTGAGCACGCTGCGCCGCGCTTCCTTCGTCGAATTCTTGCCGACGAGATAAACGCCGCCGACCACATAACAGCGGTACACGGCGCGCGTGAGCGCCACATACACGAGCCGCGCGCGCTCCGCCGCCTGTTCGCGGGCGATGAGCGCCTTCGCGCGGTCGGCGGCTTCGTCGTCGATGCCGTAGTGGAGCACCGCGTCGCCGGCTTCGTCGTGATATTCCTTCGCATCGGGCAGGCCGGACGACGGCGGCTCGCGCAACGAGCCGTCGTTCAGGAACGGACAGAAGACAACCGCGTATTCCAGCCCCTTCGACTTGTGGACCGTCACGATCTGCACGAGGTTGCGATCCGATTCGAGCCGCAACTGCGCTTCGTCGGCGCCGCCTTCTTCCGCGCGCTGAGCGGCGAGCCAGCGCAGCGTCGGCGCGATGCCCGGCAGCAAGGCGCCGCGCGCCTGCAGGAGTTCCGCGAGATGATTGACATTGGTCAGCCGGCGCTCGCCATCGATGCCCGCGACGAGCCGCTCGGCGATTTTCAGCTCGCGCGCAAGCGTGCGCCACATCACGGCGAAGCCGCGCTCGTGCCAGAGCGTCCGGTAGCGCGAGAAGCGTTCGACCCAGCTCATCGCGTCGCTCGCGGCGTCGGCAGAATCGGCGTGTTCGAGACGCCAGAGCGCGGCGGCGTCGAGCCCGAGCCAGTCGGTCGCGAGCGCGGCGCGCAGGCGGCGCAGGTCGCCGGGCGTGTCGATGGCGGCGAGCACGCGTTCGATCTGCTCGGCGTCGAGCGTGCCGAACACCGAAGCCTGCGCCAGTTCCACGCTGCCGACGCCCCACGCGGCGAGCACGCGCTTCACGAGACTGCCCTGCCGGTGCGTCTGCACGAGCACGGCGATCTGGCCGGGCGAGAGCGGCGCGTCGCCGACCGTCACCTGGTTGTGTTGCGCGCCGCGCAAAAGCCGCACGATCTCGGCGGCGCACGCTTCGGCGGCGTCGCGATGCGCGCGGTTCTTCGTCAGTGCCGACTCGCCGTGAGGCAGCATCCACACGCAGAAATCGGCGGAATCGGAATACGACGCCGCCGGCGTGCGGTCGACGAACGGCGCGCGCCGTCTCGTGCCCGCGCGCACCGGCTGGTAGTCGAGCCCGTCGAGGATGAACGCCGACGGATTCGCGCCGAACACGCGGTTGCAGGCATCGATGATAGGTGCCGTCGAGCGCTGGTTCACCGCGAGCGTGAAGCGCGCCGACGCCGCCTCGCGCGCCGCGAGATACGTGTGCAGGTCGGCGGCGCGAAAGCTGTAGATCGCCTGCTTCGGGTCGCCGACCAGAAAGAGCGGCCCGCCGGGCGCGAACACCCGATCGAAGATCGCGAACTGCAATGGGTCCGTGTCCTGGAACTCGTCGATGAGCGCGGCCGGATAGCGCGCGCGGAGAGCATCCGCGAGCCACGCGTGCTTCGTCAGCGCGTGGTACAGGTTCGAGAGCAGGTCGTTGAACGACACGACGCGGCGCGTGCGCTTTCTTGCCGCGAGCTCCGCCGGCGCGTAGTCGAGCCACTCGCGCACGATGTTGAGCCACAACGCGCGTTGCGCCGCCTCGGCGGCCTGCGCGGCGGCGGCGAGCGTTTCGGCGTGATCGAAGAACGCGTGTTCCGGCGGCGTGTGCTTCTTCTTCGTGCCGTCCTTGAGCGCCGTCGCAGTGAGCTTCAACGCGGCCTGCGGTGGCGCCGCGTGGCAGTCGGCATTGCCGAAGTACTCGGCCCACGCGCTGATCGCGGCATCGATGATCGTGCGCTTGTGCGTCGTCTTGCTAAGCTTGTCCTCGGCATCGAAGAGCAACTTTGCGATGGTGTCGCGTTCGGCGTGCCAGAGCGCACATGCGGTCTCGAAGATCGCCTGCGCGTCTTCCGTTGCCGGCGCTTCCGTGTCGCCCCAGCGCAGCGCCGCGAGCGGCTTCTTCAAACGCCGCGCGAGCTGTGCATCGAGCGATGCCGGCCCCGCGCCTTTCGCGACGAGCCATGCCGCAAACGAGCGCTCGCGCGCGGCTGCCGGCTCGACGCGCTCACGCCAGAAATCGGCGGCGAGTTCGAAGCGCAGCGCGCTGTCGTCGGCCTCCATTTCCAGCGCGAACGGCATCGCGGCTGCGAACGGCGCCTCTTGCAACGCGCGCTGGCAGAACGCGTGGATCGTGTGGATCGCGGCCTGGTCGAAGGTGTGCAGCGCAATGTGAATACGCTTGAGCGCTTCTTCGTGATCGATCTCGGCGAGCGTCGTTTCGAAGAGGCGTTCGATGAACGGATCGCCCGCACTATCGCCGTTCTCGATTGCGTGTGCGATTTCAGCAAGTCGCGCGCGAATCCGTTCGTGCAATTCGGCGGTCGCGGCCTTCGTGAAGGTCACGACCAGAATCTGGTCGGCGGCGAGCTTCTTTTCCAGCAGCAGCCGCACGTAGAGCGCGCAGATGTTCCACGTCTTGCCGGTTCCCGCCGATGCCTCGATCTGGTTCACACCGTCGAGCGGGCACGCGAAGACGTCGAGTTCCTCGACGTATGAATGCGGAGCGTTCATCATGCGTCGCTCCGAAGATGCAGCATCAATGGTTCGAAGACGAGCTTCGCGAGCGCCGCGAAGGTTTCGTCCAGCGAGAGATTTGTGCCGCGAAACGCGATGCGCAGCGCGGGATCGTCGGATTCGCTGCGAGTGCGCTCCGAGAGCCACGCACCTTCCGCCTTCGAATCGCCTTCGGTCATCTTTAGCCACGCGCTCTTCGGGAAGAAACGCAGCGGCATGCGGCGTCCCGCGCGGTAAAGCGCGGCGAGCGTCGCGAGATGCGCGAGCGGATTCGCCACCGCTGTCAGCTCGAAACTCGACGACTGCGCGCCGCGACCGTGCCACACCGTTCGTCGCGGACCGTCGGGCAGCGCCGCGCAGTAGGCAAGATGCGCGAGCCAGGCGGTGAGGTAGTCGCGCGCGCGCGGCGCGTCGTATCGATAGATCACCTGACCTTGCGGCGTCAGCAGGTTCAGCGTGCCGTGCAGTCGCAGCGGATGTGCGGAGGCGTCGTCGGCGAGTTGCGTATCGAAGACGCTGAAGAGTTCGGCGCCCGAAGTCTCGGGCCAGCGCGGTGCAATTTCCAGCGAAAACGGCAGGCGCGTCGCGCCCTCTTCCAGCGCGTCGCGCACGCGCTTCGCCAGATGATGCAGCGCATGCAGTTCCTGCGCCTGCCATACGCCGCCCGTCGCGCCGCCCGGCATCTCGGGACTCGCCCGCGCGACCCGGCGGGCACGCGCGCCATCGTCGCTCAGGTCGAGCAGCGAAGGCAGCACGCGGCCGGCAAGCGCATCGCGGCCGCTGAAGTCGAGCTCGAACGGTTCGGTGTCGCCGAGTTCGCTTTCTGCGTCGAAGAGCGCTATGCCGAGTCGATCCCGCAACAGCGCGCGCGCCGGATGACGCCAGAAGCGCACGAAGTCGTCGAAGGCGACGGGCTCGGTTTCGTCCTCGGGCGGCAGCGGCTCCGAAAAGAACGTGACGGGCTTTTGCGCGCGCCCGAGCGCGAGCGTGCGCGCGAGTTCCGCGCGCTCCGGCTCGTAGGTGAATAGCGGTGCGCCCGGCTCGAAGTACTCGGGCGCGAACGGCTGCAACGGATGATCGAAGACGAAGCGCGCGCGGGCTTGTTTCAGTTCATCCGGCGACGGATGCTCGCCCGCCGCGGCCTCGGCCAGATAGTCGAGCATCTCGTCGATCAGCGCGGCGGGCGGCAGCGCGGCGTTATCGCGAATGCTGCGACCCGTGTACGCGATCATCAGCCGGTCGCGCGCTGAAAGCAGCAGGTCGAGAAATAGATTGCGTTCGTCGTCGCGGCGCTGGCGGTCGCCGAGCTTGCCGAACTTCGCCATCAAGTCGAACTCGTCGGCGCGCGCGAGGCTCGGCAGCATGCCGTCGTCCATGCCGAGCAGGCAGACCACGCGATACGGCAGGCCGCGCAGGCTGGTAAGCGACGAAAACGTCACGCCGCCCCACGGCACGCCGCCGCGCGCGGGGTCGTCGAGGGCGTCGGTGAATGCAGTGCGCAGCACGGCGGCAGGCACTTCCGTGTCGCCCGCGCCTTCGCTCATCGCGACGATCAGCGCGTCGAGCGTGCCCCGCACGTCGGCGATCGAATCGCTGAACGCGAGGCCCGGGTCGAAGAAGCGTTCGAGCGCATCCTGCATCAGTTCGCCCCACGCGCGCGGCGTGCGCGGTTGCGTGGCGCGCTCGGCGAAGGCATCGATATCGTCGATGAAGCGCGTGAGACGCCCGAGCAGTTCCGCATCCGAACCGTTCGCGCCTTCCACCGGCAGCCATTCGTCGACGGGCGCGCCGCCGTCGGGCAGCGCGTAGCCGAGAAAGAGACGCGTCAGCGCGTCGGAGAATGTGTGGCGGGCGGGCGGAACGTGCTCCGCCGTGATCTCGGCGGGCGCGAGGCCGCGCCGCGCGCCCGCCGCCGCAAACCATGCCTGCGCGGTTTCGAGCGCTGCGGCGTCGATGCCGTAGCGCGCGCCGATCGCATCGACACGCAGCCATTCGATCAGATCCGGCGCGCCGACGCTCTGCTCGGGTAGCGCGAGCCAGTCGAGCAGCACGCGCGCGACGGGATTCGCCTGCGACGGCGGCAAGCCCGTGATGCGATACGGAATGCGGCGCCGCTCATTTGCCGCGCCTGATGGCGCCGTGCCGAACACCCCGTCGATCAGGGGGCCTGCCGCAGCGAGATCGGGAAACGCGACGAGCACGTCCGACGGCTCCAGCCCTTCGATCGAATCGAACCAGCCGAGCAGACGGTCGTGCAGCACTTCGAGCTGCCGCGAGAGACTGTGGCAGACGTGCACTTCGATGCCCGGCTCTTCCACCGGAACATCGTCGGCGGGATCGCTCAGGTCGAGGATCGCGTTCTGCACGCGCGCGAGCCAGGTCGGCGCCGGGTTGCGCTCGAAGTGGCTCGCATCGCGCGAGGCCGCGCTCTCGGTCAGTTCGTGCAGCATATGCAGTTGCGCCTGCGTCTGGCGCCCCCACTCCGCGAGCAGCGGATTGCCGACCTCCTGATAGTCGAGCTCGCCCTTCATTTCCAGTTGCTCGACCCGCGCGACGCTCACGATGTCGTACCAGAACTCCTGACACGGATTCATCGCGTAAATGCGCACGTCGATCCAGCGCGATAGTTCGCGCAGCAACGCGATGTGTAGCGGCGGCATCGTCGGCAGCGCGAACACGCTGATGCGCTCCGGCCATTCGGCTTGCATCACGTCATTGAGATCGAGTTTCGCGGATTCGGCGAGAAAGCGGTACGCGGGCGGCGTCGGATCGTAGCTGGCTTCCTTCGAGCTCGCGGCGAGGTCGGCGAGGAGCGCGCGCCACAAGGCCGCCTGCCAGCGCTCGTCCTCGCGCTGGATTTCGCTCGCGCCCGCGAGGCGCGGCCCGCGCGCATCGATTTCACCCGCGCCCGAAGACGCCAGGATCGAACCGCCCTGCTGCCACTGCGTGAGCCATTCGGGACGGTAGGTCAGGTAGTGATCGAAAACGGTCGCGATGCGGCGTGCGAGTTCGTAGCGCATCGAATCGTCGGCGGCGGCGAGGTAGGCACGAAGCCGCGCCGACTCGTTGAAGGCCGGCCCGGCGAGCAGCCGGTAGCAGCGCCACGCGAGCCGGTCCGGCGCGAACGGCGAATGGACGGGCACCTCCATCACGCGCCCGATCTGCGCCCACAGCCACTGCGCGAGATAGCCGAACTCCACGTTCGCGCAGATGCCGAAGCGCGCGGCCATGTCGAGCTCGAGCCGCCGCCGCACGGCCGCGCTCGGCACGATGACGGGCTGGCTCGCGAACGGATCGCCCGAGCGCATCGAGAACGCCGAGAGGTCGTCAAAAAGCGCCTGCGACAGCGTTTCATGACGATTCGAATAGAAAAGTTCGAGCATAGATCCTGCTGTGAATCGGACGGCTCCGAAGTGATGCGACAGCATATCAAAGGCCGCTCGCACGCAGAACCTGGCCGATCGGATGAGGTCAGAACCGTTTGCAGTTGGGTTAGACTCGAATTCAGTTTCAGGCGGGTGTCACGGGAGCCCGCCCATACCAATAAGCGTCAAAATCAGGAAGTCGATGCGCTATTCGCTCGAAATCAGGAAGTTCATCTACAGCCAGTACTTTTTCGGTGGCTTGCGCATCGCTTTCGGCGTTTCGCTTCCCGCCGTTTTGATGCTGACTGTGTTCCACAATCGCGAACTCGGCTTCACGATCGCGACGGGCGCGCTCGGCGCCTGCGTCGTCGACATGCCCGGCCCGCTCAAGTACAAGCACAACGAAATGCTCGCGTGCACGGTGATCGGCTTCTTCGCCGCGCTCGCCACGGGCATCGCCACCGCGAACGTGCTGACGCTCTGGCTCACGGTCGTGCCGCTGACGTTCGTGCTGTCGCTGATCGTCGTGTATGGCAACCGCTGGCCGCAGATCAGCTTCGCGACGCTCTTCATGATGATCGTCACGCTGGAAGAGCAGTTCACGCCGATGCAGGCGCTCGTCAACGCCTCGTGGATCCTGCTCGGCGGCCTCTGGTACACCTACTGGGCGACGCTCATCAGCCACTGGCAGGTGTACCGCATCGAGCAGCAGGCGCTCGCGGAAAGCATCTTCAGTTGCGCGGAATACCTGATGGCGCGCGCTGACTTCTACGATGCCGACGCCGACCTCGACGAGTGTTATCGCAAGCTGATCGAAAAGCAGATCGCGGCGGTCGAGCGGCAGGACGCCGCGCGCGACATCGTGCTGCGCAACCTGCCGAAGCTGAAGAAAGGCAAGCTCGACGCGCGCCGCGCGAAGCTCTTCAACCTGTTCATCAACGTGGTCGACCTGCACGAGTTCTTCGTCGGCGCACACACCGATTATCCGCTCGTGCGCGGCGAGTTCGGCGGCTCGGACCTTTTGATCTTCTATCGCGACCTGATGAGAAAGGCCGCCCTCGATCTCGAAGAAATCGGCCTCGCCGTGCTGCAGAACCAGCCAGCGCGCGCGAAGATCAGCGTGAAGGCGGAGTTGCGCGCGATCGAATACGAACTGGAACTGATGCGCAAGCACGGGCTGCCCGGGAAGAATCCGGAAGCCTATGCGGCCGTCGCGGCCGTGTTCCGGCGCCTCTGGAGCGCGACGCGCCTCATCGAACGGATGCGCCGGCACACGCGCCAGGACGTCGACGTCACCGAAACCGAGATGCGCATCGACAACGCGCTCTCGCGCTTCATCTCCAGCCGCCGCGTGCCGCCGATGCAGATCTTCTCGAATCTCACGATGGCCTCGCCCTCGTTCCGTCACGCGCTGCGCGTGACGATCGCGGTCGGCGCGGGCTTCTGGCTCGGGCGGCTCCTGCCGCTCACCAATGCGTATTGGATCGTGATGACGACCGTCATCATCCTGAAGCCCGGCTACTCGCTGACCAAGCAGCGCAATACCCAGCGGATCATCGGCACGGCGATCGGCTGCGCGGCGACCGTCGCGCTCATTCTGCTCGTGAAGGAGCCGCACCTGCTTCTGATCGTGATGTTCGCGTCGATGGTGATGAGCTACAGCCTCCTGCTCTTCAACTACACGGCGAGCGTGGTGTTCACGTCGTCGTTCGTGCTCTTGATGTTCCATCTGCTCGCGCCGGGGAGCCTTCGCCTCATCGGCGAGCGGGCGATCGACACGGTCGTCGGCAGCGCGATCGCGATTGCCGCGAGCCATCTCTTTCCGTACTGGGAATACCGGCTGATGGGCAAGCTCGTCAACGACATGATCGCGGCGATGCGCAACTATCTCGAAGCGAGCGGCTGGGGCACTGCGAAGGCGGGTGCGGCGAAGGCCGCGAAGACGGAGACGGGCATCGCGCGGGCTCACGCAAAGGGCGAAGCGGTCGCGAATCAGGTGCTGGCGGAGGCGACTTCCGGCGCCGCCGTATTCGCCGACAGCAACGCCCGCGCGGCCGTCGCATCGTCGCCCGAGGCTCGAACGGTCGATCCGGTCGTCGCCGCGCCATCGAAAGAGACCGCGACCGCCGTCGAACCGGCGCCCGCGCTCAAGTCGGCCAACGCGACGGCGGCGAAACTGTCGTCGGTGGCCGTTGGCGAGAGCACGGCCGCGGCAACGGGCGCCGGTGCGTCGGCGGCGGCGACCGTCGCCGCCACGGCGCTCGATCGCAATTACCGGTACCGGCTCGCGCGCAAGAACGTGCACGTCGCGTTCGCGAATCTGGGGCAGGCGTTCCAGCGGATGATGCTCGAACCGAAAGCGCAGCAGAAGTTTGTCGCCGAACTCAACGACCTGCTCGTGCAGTCGCATGTGCTCGCCTCGCAGATCACCGCGGCGGCGCCGCTGCTGCAGTCGCTCGCGAACGTCGAAGGCTACGCGATCGAGCCGGTGCAGCGCACGCTCGCGGTGATCCGCGAGGACCTCACCGAGGCGCAGACCGGCGCGGCACCTTCCGAGGACCACGGCGAACGGGTGAAGGAACTCAGGCGCGAGCTCGATTCGATGGTGGTGACGGCCGAACGCACCGACGAGATTCCCGGCGACGTCCTCCACGACCTGAAGCTGCTTGCGCATCAGTGCAAGCAGATGCTCGCCGCGTCGATGCTGATCCGCAAGGATGCGAGCGTGATCCGGCTGCCCGCGTAAAGGACCGGCTGGAGCTTATTGCGAAGCGCCGATGGCCGGCACCGCCGGCGCCGCGCCGCTCGCGAGCGTCGGCTGCGCGTTTTGCCGCTCGAATTCGTGTTTTTCGCGGATCGCGTTGAAGAAGAGCGTACCGATCACCGCCAGCACGACCACGACGATGAATACGCTGATCGCGCGTGTCGGGTTCTTTTTCTGCGGACGAGGCTTGCTGCGGTCTTCGGACATGGAGGGAAACTCGAGTGTGGCGTGCGAATGGAGGCGTCATGTTACCCGGGCCGGGTTTCAGAAGCATTGCATGTTGCGTGCCACGCGCCGTTCGGCTCAGCGTCCCGTATCCGTCAGCGGCGGCCTGACCGGCAGCGCCGTCGAGTACTTGATCTGCTCCATCGCGAAACTCGAACTCACGTCGTAGAGCGGCACCGCGCGAATCAGTTCCTTGTAGACGCGGTCGTAGTCGTCGATATCCGACACCACCACGCGCAGCAGGTAGTCGGTCTCGCCGCTCATCCGGTACACCTCGACCACTTCCGGAATATCGCGCACCGCGCGCGTGAAGTCCTCCGCCCAGCTCTGCGTGTGCTGGTTCGTGCGCACGGCGACGAACACCGTCGTACCCACACCCAGCTTGCGCGGATCGCACAGCGCCACCTGCGCCCGGATCACGCCGGTCTCCTTCAGGCGCTGCACGCGTTTCCAGCACGGCGTCTGCGAAAGGTTGACGCGCTGCGCCAGTTCCGCAATCGGCATCGTGACGTCAGCCTGCAGCAGTTCCAGCAGCTTGCGGTCGATGAGGTCCATTCCCACACTGCGCCCCTTATAGGAAATTATTCTACTTTTGGATGATCGCACGGAATTATATGGAAACTAATTCCCGATGCAAACCGGTATAAATGGTGCTCATCCATAACGACAACACGCGCCGAAACCATGATCCGCGAAACCCTTCCCGCTCGTTGCCCAAACGCCTGCACGCTCACCCGGCTGATCGACCGGCTCGACGCCGCGTTCGATACCCCCGCTGACTTCGCGCGCCTCGTGCGCGAGGCGTTGTCGTCGGCGGCACGGGACGAGCGCCTGCTCGCGCCCGCCGAGCGCGAGGGCGACGCGAACGGGTACACGAGGCATCTGCTCGCCGCCGATCCGCGCGGCCGCTACGCGGTCGCCGCGCTCGTCTGGGCGCCGGGTCAGGCGAGCCCGGTTCATGCGCACCGCACGTGGTGCGGCTATGCGGTCATCGAAGGTTCGCTCGTCGAGACACTTTACCGCTGGGACCCGGCCGAAAACCGCGCCTATGCGGTACGCGAACAGGCCCGCGATAGAGGCGCGGTCTCGTTCGCCGGTGCCGGGCGCGGCGCGATCCACCAGTTGGGCAACGCGACACAAGCACGACAGCGCGCGATTTCACTGCACGTCTACGGCGTGGCGGCCGCGCACATCGCGACACACGTCAACGATCTGGTCGCCGTCTGAGGGCTTATCCCTTGCCGGGCTCGGTCGCAGTCGGAATCTGCGGCGGAATCTGCACCGACTGATCCGTCGGCGGCGGCGCCGGGCGCGGTTCGTGGGAGACGTCGCGGGCCTTTGCCACACCGCTCTTCACCACCGGCGACATGGGCTCGGGCGCGGGTTTCGCCGGTTCATCCTCAGGCTGCTTTTCGGGCTGACGCTCAGCCTCCCGCGCCGCCTGCCTCTCGTGCAGCATCTCGAATTCGAGTTCTTCCGACTGCGGTCCCGCGCGCACCACCTTTTCCCGCGACATCTGCAACTTCATCTGCGGCACCGGCACGTCCATGCCGATCTCGTCCATCTTGCGCTTGATGCGCAGGTTGAACGCCCGCGCGACGCTCCACTGCTGCAGCGGCCGCGTCTTGATCTGTCCTTTCACGACCATCCAGTTCGGGTCGAAGCGGTCGAGCCCCCACACCTCGACCGGCCCGAGCATCTCGCGCCGGTAGCGGAAGTCGGCCATCAGCTCGGCGCCGACTTCGCGGATCATCTGCGTCACCTGATCGACGTCCGCCGAGAACGGCACGCGCACCTCGAACACCGCATAGGCGAAATCGCGTGACAGGTTCTTCACGATCTTGATCTGCGAGAACGGGATCGCGTGGATCGCGCCCTGTCCGTCGCGCAGGCGCACGGTCCGGATCGTCAGGCTCTCGACAATGCCGGCATGGCCGCCGTCGATATCGATCGAATCGCCGACGGAGATCGTATCCTCGATGAGGATGAATAGCCCCGTGATCAGGTCGGCAACGAGCGACTGTGCGCCGAAGCCCACCGCAAGACCGATCACGCCTGCTCCGGCGAGGAGCGGCGTCACGTTCAGCCCGAGGTTCGCGGCAGTGACGATGCCGGCGACCGTCAGCAGGCCGACGAACACGACGTTGCGCACGAGCGGCAGCATCGTGCGGGCGCGCATGCTCGGTCCGCGCGACTTGCCGCGCGCGGCGCTCGGGTTGAGCGCTTCCTGGATCGCGGTGTCGATCAGGATCCAGATCAGCCAGACGACGAAGAACGTCGTGATGATCGCGCTCACCGCGTGCGTGATGCCGCGCGCGGCCACGCTTCGCTCGGCCAGCGCGCCGAGCGAGAAGCCCCAGAGCCGCGACGAAAGCTCGAAGAATCCGAGCCAGATGCCGAGCACGAACAGCGTCCCGACGAATTTCACGAGCCGACGCACGTACGCCGACTGGCGGCGCGTCTTTTTCGCTTTCGGACGCGTCACGCGCACGACGATCGCCGAAAGGAAGAACGCGACGACGAGGAGGCCCGCGGTCGCGATCGCCATCTGCAGCACGTTCTCGGACGTGCCGATGCCAGCGAGCGTCGCGATCACGGAGGCGCCCGCGAGCAGGAGCGTCGGCACCTGCCAGAAGGACGCGAGGATTTCGAAAGTCTCGGTGGCCGCGCGCCGCTTCTGGCGCACTTCGTAGGAGCGGCTGCGGATCAGGTGCGCGACCGGCCGCTGGAACGTGAGCGCGAAATAGCCCGTCAGGACCGCCGCGCCCATGTTGGCGACCGTCGAGATCAGCCCCGAGAGGTTGCTGCCCAGTTGCTGCGCGACGTCGTAGTTCGCGGCGGCGTCGCCAAGCGCGCCGAGCGTGCCGATCAAAAACAGGAGCCGCCGCGCGTCCTCGATCAGCACGTTGACGGCCACCCGCCGGTGCGCCGACCCGAACAGCGAAAACATGATCAGGCAGATCGAAGAAAACACCGCGCCCGCGACGATCGCGTAGGCCATCACCATCGCGAGCGTGCGTCCGAGCGACACCGGCATGATGCGCACAAACGTGAGCGCGGCAATGAACGCGACCAGGTACGGCCCGACGCGCCGCAGCGCGAAGAGCAGCAGCTCGCGGGTGGTCGGGTTGGGATGCAGGCCCGCCGCGATGCCGTAGCGCGCGTGCACGCGGCGCTGCAGGTAGACGAGCAGGAAGGCGCACACGCCCCATCCCGCAAACGCCGCGACGAAATTGCCGACCGTCCGGCCGAACGATTCGCGACTGTGGCTCGTGACGATCGTGAAGAGTTCGTTGCCGGCCGCGTTGAAGCGGCCGCCCCAGTAGGCGAACGGCGTCTTGCCGCGGCGGATGTCGGCCTCGACGTTGGAAAGCGCCGACGCGATCGCGCCGAGCAGGCCCGCGTTCTGCGCGATCGTCGCGACCACCGACGAAGCCGCCGCCTGGGTCTCGCTCGCGGTGGCCGCAGACGGCGCGCTCGCCCCGGCGCTGCCGTTGGCGCCGCCGGATGCGCTCGCCGCGTTCGCGGCCGGCTGCGCCGATTCGGCTTCGCGCTTCGCGTCGCGCAGTTTCTTGAGTTGCGCGACGAACGCGCTGCGCTGCTTGTCGCTGTCGAGCGTCGAGATGATGTTGTCGAGCGAGCGGACCATATCGGCGTCGTCGGCGGCACTCGCCGATGCGGCCGGCGGCGCTGACGCGGAAGGCGGCGGTGTCAGCAGTTCCTGGAATGTCGGCAGCGCTAGCGCGGGACCGGCCGCGTGCGCGGCAGGGGCGAGCCCGGCGAATGCGCAGGCGGCGCACAGCGGGAGCAGAAGACGACTGGCAGGGCCCGCGCGCAACGTTGCGGTCCACCCTGCGAGCCTCGTCAGCGCAAGGATCGCGACGATCGCCAGGGCGCAGGCAAGCGCGAAAATGCTTGACTTCATAGGCTTCTTTTCATAGCGGTCGGGAAATCCGAAAGACCGCCAGTTTAGCGGTTACGCCCCCGCGACCGTTCAGCACGGACGTAACCGAATGTTAGCCGTCGCATGCGCTTTTTCGTCTGATTATTTGGCGGAAAAGCGCGTTTTCCGCCAGTTTCTGCTGACAAGCCCGCAAGGCACCGAAGCCTCGCTCCGAACGAGCAACCGCTATTTATCCATCTCCGTGCGCGCATCGCTGGAATCTGTCGCGGCGGCCGCGCCGCTCGCGCCCTGATTTCCGATTCCATCCTTCGCCGCCCACTGCTGCAGTTTCTTGCCCGCGACTTCGAGACCGGCGCCCGTCGTGCTCGCCGCGTTCGCGATCGCCGCATTGGTCGCGCTCGCGGCGCCCTGCAGGTTCGCCCGCGCCGTTTCGGCTACGCCGCTCGCCGAGACGCTCGGCATCGAGCCCGCCGAGTCCAGATTCTGCTGCGCCGCCTGCTTGGCCGCGTCGACATGCTGGCCGACGTAGCTCGCCGCCTGGTCGAACTTCTGGTTCGTCTGGCTCGCAAGGTTGTTCAGCGCGCTCGCGGCCTGTCCAGCGGTGGCGTCGTGCTTTTCGCACGCCGCCAGCACGGCCAGGGCGGCCAGCGCGATCGCGATTCGGTTCAACGGTTTCGTCTGCATCTTCGTATCCATCCACTTGAGGCATGCGCGAGAGGCACGCGCACGATCGAAGCGGCTCGCCCCGGACATTGGTGCATTGGTGCGCCAATGGGCTTCGGGCGGGCCCCCATTCGCAAAAACGCGCCCATCATACGCTGCCGACGACATCGACCGCGTCTCGGCAGGCGGCATCGACGGCGCCGGTCCCGAAACTGTCAAGCCGGCGCGTGTAGACTGGTTGACGGCTCGACTCGTCCGGCGCGCGCGACAGCCCAACGCCCATGCGGCACGCCGGACTCATCACTCCCGGAGGTTATCGATGGCTGCAAAGAAGATTCTCTTCCTGACCGGCGATTTTGCCGAGGACTATGAAACGATGGTGCCGTTCCAGGCGCTGCAGGTGATCGGCCATCAGGTCGACGCCGTCTGCCCGGGCAAGAAGAGCGGCGAGCGGATCAAGACCGCGATTCACGACTTCGAGGGCGACCAGACCTATACCGAAAAGCCCGGCCACCTGTTCACGCTGAACGCCACCTTCGACGACATCGATCCGGCCAAGTACGACGCGCTCGCCATCGCGGGCGGCCGGGCGCCGGAATATCTGCGGCTCGACCCGCGCGTAATCGAGATGGTGCGCCATTTCGCCGGCGCGAAGAAGCCGATCGCCGCCGTCTGTCATGCGGCGCAACTGCTCGCGGCGGCCGGCGTGATCGAAGGGCGGCGCATTTCGGCGTATCCGGCGTGCGCGCCGGAAGTGCGGCTCGCGGGCGGCGAGTACGCCGACATCCCCGTCGATCAGGCCATCACCGACGGCAATTTCGTCACCGCGCCCGCCTGGCCCGCGCATCCGCAATGGCTCAAGCAGTTCGTCGCGCTGCTCGGCACGCGCATCGAACTGTGAAGTCCGGCGCTGCTTCGGCACCCTGGTAGGTTTCGCAACGTACGCGGTGCCGTCGTCGTCCGGACGCGGCACCGTAATCGTCGATTGATTCGCTCTGGCCGGCGTCTTTCGGACGTTTCCAGTGTTCTGCGAAGAGCGCGCTTCGTATAGTCGCGGGTTGTTTCCCGCCCTATCCAGAAGTGACGCTATGAGCCTCATGAACTTCGTGGTCGCACTCGTGGCCGCGATGATCCTCTTCGAACCGTTCACACGCGCGCCCGTCTCCCGCTCCATGCGTTTCAACGCGCGCCGCTCTCGCGCGCGTCGCTCGTTCATCCAGGCGGGCGCGGCGCTCACGGCCGGACTGATGGTGGCGACGAGCCATCCCGCGCCCGAACGCATCTCGCCGATACTCGTATTCGGCAGCGCAATCGTGCTCGTGCTCGCAAGCGTCTACTGGGCCGTGCGCGGAAAGCGCCTCATGCGCCCATTGCGGATGTTCGCCGTGCGGCGCTGAGCGTCCGACGCTCAGTCGGGCCCGCTCGCTCGTTCAAGGCGACGTTGAACCGCGCCTTACACGGTTCGACGTCGCCATCCCGGAACGAATCTCTGACTGATATTCGAGCGCGACGGTTACTCAGTGCGCGCACTGAATACGTGCGCCCGCCAGTGCGCGCTGGCGAGCACGATGGGCGCGCGCAACACGGTGTCCGGAATCGAGACGTGTTCCAGCACGTCGATCCGCTTGTCCAGGAGCCGGCATGCTGCGTCGACATCGTTCAGCCCGTAGAGCGCTTCGCCCAGCAACGCCCCGGCCATGCATGCAATGCCAATGTATGCTCCGCCGTGCTGTTCCACCTCGGCCAGCACGTCGGAGAAGAAGCGCTCGGCGAGCACGAACTGCCCCTCCGCTACCTGGCTCATGCCGCCGATACAGCGCCTGAGAAGGGTGCCCTGCGTCACGCTCTTTTGGAGAGAAGTCGCGTGCATCGCTGACGAGCCGCGTCACATCTGCGGCGCATCCGGGCATGACACGAGGGAAAACCCCCGGACCGAAAGGCTCGTCCAGACGCCCCGCCCCGCTTGGCTCACCGTCCATTGCACGACGGTTCATTACCCTTGGGATAACGAACGCATCCCGAAGGTGATTGAATGGACAACCCTCGCTCCCTAGACTCGCCTCAAGTCCTCTGCGAGAGCCACACATGTCCAGTCAAAGCCAATCCCAATCCCGCTGGGCCACGCGCCGCGCGGAAAAACATCGCCGGCTTGCGCGGGTGTCATCGATCGCGGACGGCATGATCCTGCCCACCGACCGCATCGTCGATGTCCTGCAAAGCCTGATCGCGCCGGGCGACCGCGTGGTCGTCGAAGGCAACAACCAGAAGCAGGCGGATTTCCTGTCCCGCTCGCTCGCGAAGGTGGACCCGAGCGTCGTCCACGATCTGCACCTGATCATCCCGAGCGTCAGCCGCGCGGAGCATCTCGATCTCTTCGAGCGGGGCATCGCGAAAAAGCTCGACTTCGCCTATGCAGGCGCGCAGAGCCTGCGCATCTCGCAGTTCCTGCAGGACGGCATCCTCGAAATCGGCGCGATCCATACCTACATCGAACTCTATGCGCGGCTCTATGTCGACCTGACGCCCAACGTCGTGCTGATCGCCGGCTTCAAGGCCGATCGCGACGGCAACCTCTACACCGGGCCGAGCACCGAGGACACGCCCGCGCTAGTCGAAGCCGCGGCGTTTCGCGACGGCATCGTGATCGCGCAGGTCAACGAGATAGTCGATGACCCGAAGGACCTGCCGCGCGTCGACATCCCCGGTTCGTGGATCGATTTCGTCGTGCAGTCGGACAAGCCGTTCTTCATCGAGCCGCTCTTCACGCGCGATCCGCGCCTCGTCACGCCGATCCAGGTGCTGATGGCGATGATGGCAATTCGGGGCATCTACGAGCGGCATCAGGTGCAGTCTCTCAATCACGGCATCGGGTTCAACACGGCGGCGATCGAACTCATCCTGCCGACCTACGGCGAGAAGCTCGGCCTGAAGGGCAAGATCTGCCGTCACTGGACGCTCAACCCGCATCCGACGCTGATCCCCGCGATCGAAACCGGCTGGGTGGAGAGCGTGCACTGCTTCGGCGGCGAACTCGGCATGGAAGCCTACGTCTCAGCGCGTCCGGACGTCTTCTTCACCGGCCGCGACGGCTCGATGCGCTCCAACCGCGCAATGTGCCAGCTCGCGGGGCAATACGCGGTCGACATGTTCATCGGCTCGACCCTGCAGATGGATGGCGCCGGCAACTCGTCGACGGTCACGCACGGCCGGCTGACCGGCTTCGGCGGCGCACCCAACATGGGCCACGACCCGCACGGCCGCCGCCACGCGACGCCCGCGTGGCTCGACCTGCTGCAAACGGACAGTCCGCTCGAACGCGGCCGCAAGCTCGTCGTGCAGATGGTTGAGACGTTCCAGGCCGGCGGCCAGCCGAGCATCGTCGAGTCGATCGATGCAGTGGAGGTCGGCCGCGAGTCGGGCATGCCGCTCGCGCCCGTGATGATCTACGGCGACGACGTCACCCACGTGCTGACCGAGGAAGGCATCGCGTACCTGTACAAGGCGCGCTCGCTCGAACATCGCAAGGAGATGATCGCGGCCGTCGCGGGCGTGACGCCCGTCGGCCTCGCGAGCAGCGCGGACAAGCTCGCGGCGCTGCGCCGCGACGGCTTCGTCGCGCTGCCCGAAGATCTCGGCATTCATCGCAGCGAAGCCACGCGGTCGCTGCTGGCCGCGAAGAGCGTGGCCGATCTCGTGGACTGGTCGGACGGGCTGTACGACCCGCCCGCACGCTTTCGGAGCTGGTGATGCGCGACAACCTCGCAATGAGCACCGCGCACTCGCCGCGCGCAGCGCCGGATCTTGCCGATCGTCTCGGTGAAGAGGTCGTCGGGGCGCTGATCGACGAAGTCACGCTCGCGCCGAAGCCGGGGCTGGTCGATATCCGCAGCCGCGGAGCGCATCACGATCTCGACTGGAAACTGATGTGCGCATCGGCGCTCGCCCTGCAGCCGACTTTCGTGGAACTGGCGCGTGCGGGCAGGCAAACGCGGCATTTGCCCGTGCTGCGCGAACGCATCGGCGCCATCGGCCGCGAAGGCGAAGCACGCATGCTCGACGCGACGCGCGGGGTGAACACGCATCGCGGCGCAATCTGGGCGCTCGGCCTGCTCGTGACTGCAGCGGCGCGCGATACGGCCGACCGCTCGCCGCGGGGAATCGCCGCTCGCGCCGGATCGATCGCGCGCCTGCCCGATCGACACGCGCCCGCGCAGACCGGCAACAAGGGCGAGCAGGCGTGCCGCGACTACGACGTCGGCGGCGCGCGCGGGCAGGCGCAGGCGGGGTTTCCGCATGTCGTCGACATCGCGCTGCCCGAACTCGGGCGCTCGCGCGAGCGCGGCGACAGCGAGACGGCCGCGCGGCTGAACGCGCTGCTGGCCGTGATGGCGAGTCTCGACGATACCTGCGTGCTCGCGCGCGGCGGACGAAGCGCCCTCGCCGAGATGCAGGACGGCGCACGGCGCGTCCTCGCGCATGGCGGCGCGGCCCGGCTCGACGGCCGCCGTCACCTGAAAGCGCTGGACCGGCGGCTTGTCGAGTTGCACGTATCGCCCGGGGGAGCCGCCGATCTGCTTGCCGCGGCGCTCTTTCTCGACCGGCTTCAAGGCGACGCCCCTCTCACGACAAACGCATAGGAACGCAAATGGAAACCATTGTCCTCGAATTTCCGGCGGGTCCGCCCGCGAGAGGCCGCGCGCTGGCGGGCGTGGTCGCGTCGGGGGACCTCGAAGTCCTGCTCGAAGCGAACGCGGCACACCGCACCGTGGTGAACATCACGACGTCCGTCGACGGTAAGGGCCGCCTGTGGCAGGCCGTGCTCGAACGCATCTTCGGCGATGGATCGCTGCCCGCGGCAAAGCTCGAAATCAACGATTCCGGCGCGACGCCGGGTGTCGTGCAAATGCGCATCGGACAGGTGCTCGAACAACTCAAACCCACGGGCGGAGCGTGAACGACATGGACGCACAGCAATTGCTCGAACGCCAGAGCTTCATCGAACTCGACGCGCGCAGCCGCGCGAAGAAGCTGCTCGACGAAGGCACCTTCAGCGAACTGCTCGATCCGTTCGAGCGCGTGAGTTCACCCTGGCTTGCACGGCAGGGCATCGTGACGCAGTCGGACGACGGCACGGTCGTCGCGAAGGGCACGATCGACGGACAGCCCGCCGTGGTGCTCGCCATCGACGGCGGATTCCAGGGCGGCAGCATGGGCGAAGTGTCGGCGGCGAAGATCGCGGGCAGCCTCGAACTCGCCGCCGAGGACAACCGCAACGGCATCCCGACGCGCGCCGTCATTCTCTTCGAGACGGGCGGCGTGCGCTTGCAGGAAGCCAACCTCGGACTCGCCGCGATCGCGGAGATTCACGCGGGCATCGTCGATCTGCGGCGCTATCAGCCGGTGATCGGCATCACGGCCGGTCCGATCGGATGCTACGGCGGGATGTCGATCGCGGCGGGGCTTTGCAGCTATCTGATCGGCACGCGCGAAGCGCGGCTCGGGCTGAACGGACCGGCGGTGATCGAGCAGGAGGCGGGCATCGCGGAATTCGATTCGCGGGACCGCCCGATGATCTGGAGCTTCACGGGATGCGAGCAAAGGCATCGCACGGGACTCGTCGACGTCTACACGCCCGACGACACCGATGCGATCCGCGCGGCCGTCATCGAGCGGTTTCGCGCCGGACGTCCCGAAGCATGCCGCAGCGAACGCGTGGCAGGTTTTCTGGCAAGACTTTCTGAAATCGATCCGGGCGTGCAGGCCACGCCGGAACAAGTGGCCGCCATCTATGGCAAGGGGTTCGGGTCATGAGCACACAAGAGCTTTCGAAGCGCGGCGCCGTCTGGCTGGACGCACTCACCTACAGCGCGCCGTTGCAGGCGGGCTATCCGCCTTCGGTGCGCGTCGCCGATGCGCGGCTCGGCGATCATCCCGCGCGCTTCATCGCCGTGGTGCCCGACCCGGACAACCCGTTTCCGCGCGCACGCAGCGGCGAAGTGGGTCTCGTCGAAGCGTGGGAAGTCGCGCGGGCGGTGCGCGAAGCCGTCGATGCCGATGCCACGCGCGATGAAAAGCGCGCGATCGTCGCCGTGATCGATGTCGCGAGCCAGGCGTATGGACGGCGCGAGGAAGCGTACGGCATCCATCAGGCGCTCGCCGGCGCCGCCGACGCCTACGCAAGCGCACGTCTCGCCGGCCATCCGGTGATCGGGCTGATCGTGGGCCGCGCGATGTCCGGAGCGTTTCTCGCGCACGGCTATCAGGCCAACCGCCTGATCGCACTCGCCGATCCGCAGGTCATGGTCCACGCGATGGGCAAGGAATCGGCCGCGCGCGTCACGCTGCGCTCGGTCGCGGAACTGGAGGCGTTCACGGCGCGCGTGCCGCCGATGGCCTACGACATCGACAACTACGCATCGCTCGGCTTGCTCTGGAAGCTGCTCTCCGTGAGCAACGCCGATGCGCCCACCGGCGCCGATCAGTCGACGGTCGAGAAGGCGCTGCAAGCCGCCTTCGACGACATTCGCGCCGACACGTCGCGCGGACTGGCAAGCCGGCTCGGCAGCGCGCACCGCGCGGCCTCGGCGACGGTTCGCCGCAAGCTGCGGGAGGAATGGCGTTAAAGCGCTGTATTTCGAAACACCGGCTCACCAGAAGCCAACCAGACTATGACAGGAGACATCAAATGATCATCTATGGAACCGCGTTGCTAGCGTTCTGCCATCTGGCGGGACTTTTTCTCGGCGACCTGCTCGGGGTCGCGATCGGCGTCAAGACGAATGTCGGAGGTGTCGGCATCGCGATGCTGCTTCTGATCTTCCTGCGACTCTATCTGCACGGAAAGGGCTTGCTGCCGAAGGAAACCGAAGCAGGCGTGGGCTTCTGGGGCGCGATGTATATCCCGGTCGTCGTGGCGATGGCGGCGAACCAGAACGTCGTTGCCGCGCTCAAGGGCGGCCCCGTCGCGCTGCTGTCCGCGCTGGGCGCCGCGGCGTCCTGCGCAGTCTGCATTGCCGTGCTCTCACGCACCGGCCGCGACAGTACGTCGTTTGCCAACGCCCCGAAACTTGAAGAAGTCTGAACGCGGAGACCGCCATGTTCCAAATGATCGATAAGGTTCTGATCCACAACGGCCTCGTCACCGCGTTCGCGCTGGTCGGGCTAATCATGTGGGTGTCGTCGGTGATCTCGAAGAAGCTCACGTTCGGGCGCGTGCACGGCTCGGCGATCGCCATCGTGATCGGCCTCGTGCTCGCCTATTTCGGCGGCGCCTTCACGGCCGGACAAAAGGGTCTCGCGGACTTGCCGCTCTTCGCGGGCGTCGGCCTGATGGGCGGCGCGATGCTGCGCGACTTCGCCATCGTCGCGACCGCCTTCGAGGTGCAGGCGACCGAAGCGCGCAAGGCCGGAATGATCGGCGTCGTGTCGCTGCTGCTCGGGACCGTGCTGCCGTTCATTGTCGGCGCGAGCATCGCGCATGCGTTTGGCTACACCGACGCGATCAGCATGACCACGATCGGCGCGGGCGCCGTGACGTATATCGTCGGACCGGTGACGGGCGCGGCGATCGGCGCAAGCTCGGACGTGATCGCGCTCAGCATCGCGACGGGTCTCATCAAGGCCATCATCGTGATGATCGGTACGCCCCTTGCAGCCGGTTTCATGGGGCTGAAGACGCCGCGTTCCGCGATGATCTTCGGCGGACTGGCCGGCACGGTGAGCGGCGTCAGCGCGGGACTGGCAGCAACCGATCGGCGGCTCGTTCCGTACGGCGCGCTGATCGCGACCTTCCATACGGGCGTCGGCTGCCTGCTCGGGCCGTCGCTGCTGTTCTTCGCGACCAAGGCGCTGATGGGCGCGTGATGCGTCGGGGAGAAACATGATGTCCACCGTCGAAGAAGTCATCCGCCCGCACGATCTCCTGTGGATCGAAACGCCGCGGGACATCCGCTCGATATCGGATGTGCCTGCGTGGGCTTCGCACGAGTGGCTGTCGATCGCGCCGGTCGTCGTGCGGCGCGAGGCAGTCAGCGAGCCTGGCCTCGTGCCGGTCGGGCTTCGAGGACGCACGCGCAGCGAGCGGTTCGCGGCCTTCGTGGCGGGCGAGCGCATCGCGCGCCGCGTGACACCCGAGGCGCTCGCCCGGGCGCGCGGGTGGCGCGCCAACCTCGCGCTCGCGGGCCTGCCCTGCGTGCGCGCCCTCGCCCGCATCGCGCCCGAACTCGACCGGCTCCGCTTGACGTGGGGCATTACCGGCAGCGTCGGCTTTGCGCTGGCAAGCGGCGTGAGCACGCTGCGACAGGACAGCGATCTCGACCTCCTGCTGCGTGCCGGGAAGCCCTTGCCGCGAGAGGAAGCGCAGGCGCTGCTGTCGCTGCTGCGGACCGTGCCCTCGCGCATCGACATGCAAGTCGACACCGGCCACGGCGGCTTCGCTCTGGCGGAGTGGGCCGGCAAGGCGGACCGCATTCTGCTGAAGACGGGGCGTGGTCCCGTGCTCGTAGCCGATCCCTGGGAGCCCGGCACATCATGAGCGTGTTATTCACGTTTCCCGGCCAGGGCTCGCAGCGTGTCGGCATGCTGCACACGCTGCCGGGTCACACGGAAGCCGCCCGCACCCTCGAAGAAGCCAGTGACACGCTCGGCTACGACGTCCAGTCCATCGACGATGCGGCAACGCTTCGCTCCACGGTCGCCGTGCAGCTTTGCCTGCTGATCGCGGGCGTCGCTCAGGCGCGCGTCATCCGGGCCTACGGCCACGAGCCCGACATGGTGTCGGGGCTGTCGGTCGGCGCGTATCCCGCCGCCGTGATCGCGGGCGCTCTCGCCTACTCCGACGCCATCAGGCTCGTCGCCTTGCGCGGACAGTTGATGGAGCGCGCCTACCCGGGCGGCTACGGCATGACAGCGGTCGTCGGCATGACGCAGCGGGCGCTCGAACGGCTGATCGCGCAAGTGAACAGCGAAACCGGGCCCGTCTTCCTTGCCAACATCAACGCCGACACGCAGATGGTCGTCGCAGGCAGCGACGCCGCGATGCACCGTCTCGCGATACTCGCGGGCGAACACGGCGCGCAACGCTGCGAGCGTCTCGATGTAGCGGTGCCGTCGCATTGCGCATTGCTCGACGCGTCCGCGGCCACGCTCGCCGATGCGTTCGGACAGGTCGACGTGCGTGCGCCGCGCATCGCGTATCTGAGCAGCAGCATCGCGCGGCCGCTGTTCGACGGTGCGCGCATCGCCGCCGATCTTGCGGGCAACATGGCACGGCAGGTGCGCTGGCACGACACGATGAGACTCGCGTGGGAGCGGGGAGCGCGCCTCGCAATCGAGATGCCGCCCGCCAGTGTCCTGACGCGGCTGGCGAGCGCGATTTTCACGGAGGGCGTCGCGGTGAGTTGCAGCGAGATCTCGCTGCCGGACCTCGGCGCGCTCGTCGACAGGGAACGGGCACGCGACGAGCGGTGAAGCGTCAGCCAGCGCTCCTCGTGCGCAGACGGCAGACGGCCATCAACGCGAGCAGGTTCGGATCGCGCTCGCGTGCGCGCAGAAAGCTGACGCCGATAGTCTGGCGCATCAGGTATTGCGGCTTGAGCGGGATGAACTGCACCTTGTCGCCGAAGACGCCGCGCACACGTCCGGGCAAGAGCGTATAGCCCACTCCGCCGCTTACCAGGTTCATCAGCGAGAAGATATCGCCGGTTCGCATCGTCACGTTGGGCGTGAAGTCCGCGACGCGAAACGCGTCCACAAAACCGTGATACGTCGCGAATCCCTCGCCGAGCGACACGAACGTCTCGTCACGGCAGTCCCGCAGATCGACGGCTTCCTGATTCGCGTAGGGCGAACCGGCGGGTGCCGCGAAGAAAATGTCGTCTTCGAACAGAGGGATGGATTCGACCTCGGGCTCGGCGTCGGGTAACGCCATCAGCGCTGCATCGATTTCGCCCCGCTTCAGCTTGTCGAGCAGTTCGGCATTCGGACCGAGCACGAGTTCGACCTGCAGTGTCGGCCGACGCACCTTGATATCGACGACGATACCCGGCACGGTCTTGATGGTCAGCGAGTAGAGCGAGCCGATCTTCAGCCGGTCCGATGAATAGCCCGCGGCTTCGCGCGTCGCGCGAATGCCATCGGACATCAGCGTGATCACCTCCTGCGCGACATCGGCGAGCATTTGCGCCGCTTCCGTCGACTTCAGATTGCGCCCCTCATGGCGAAACAGTGCGCAGCGCACGCCCTGCTCGAGTGAATGCAGCGCGCGGTGCACGCTGACCGTGCTCACGTTCAGCGCCTCGGCCGCCTTCGCCAGGTTGCCGGTCTCCATGAATGCGAGCAGGACCTCGAGCTTGCGGAAGGTGATCTCATCGTCGATTCGGTCGCGCATCTCGAGTCATGGAACGGTCGAAACGCTCGATTATCGGCTCGCGACTGCGCCGGGCAAATAGCGTTTATCCCTCATCGCTCGTCCTTACCGCAGCGATGACGCGGTCATTACACTTCACAAAAGCAGGCAGCACCAAGCTCGTTTCGTTAGAGCTTCCGGGCCTCACCGGGAAAACGCTAATCGAAACGTGGAAAGGCGCTGCATATAGTTTGTCTAGTTAGCCAAGGCGCGCGTCCACTGTCCAGAGAATGGGATAACACGACATTTCGCGTGCAATGGCCGGGACGAGCCCCACCTGCGTGAGCGCCATGAATAGAAAAAATCAACTTCGCGCTGCATCGGATACACGCATCAGACAGACCCATTCGCACCATGCCTCTGCGTGCAAAGGACGCGAAGGACGTCAAGCTCGCCCTCCCGGACGACCACGGGCAGCAGAAAATCCATATCGGCTCCGCCGGAACGTGACGATGCAATGCGACATCACGAGGGACGTGCACGTCCCTCGCGCCTTTTGCGGGTGAACGCCGCTTCGATGTGATTCACGGGTGCCGCCCAGGATCTGAACGCGATCGACGATGAATCGACCAGAACGACCAACCAGGACAAGCACGGAGGGTGACATGGCGCAGGACCGGGATGACGCAGGGAAAAATATCGCGAGAGACGGCAACGGTTTGCTCGACACGAGCCGGCGCAGCCTCATGCGGGGCGCCGGACTGGGCGCGGCGCTCTCGCTGCTGGGCGCGGTGGGCGGCGGCGCGGGCGGTCTGATTCCGGCAGCGCAGGCTGCGGAAGCCGCGTTCCCGCAGCACAAGAAATGGAAGATCGTGTTCGTCAATCACGTCACGACGAATCCGTTCTTCGTGCCGACTCAGTACGGCATTCAGGACGCCTGCTCCATGCTCGGCATGGACTACCAGTGGACCGGCTCCGCTACGTCCGACGCTGGCGAGATGGTGCGCGCGGTGAACTCCGCGATCGCAGCTAAAGCTGATGCGATCGCCGTGCCCATCGTCGATCCCTCGGCGTTCGACAAACCGATCCAGGCCGCGCTCGACGCGGGCATCCCGGTGTTCGCGTACAACGCCGACGCGCCTCGTGGCAAGAGCAATCCGCGCCTCGCGTACATCGGGCAGGACCTCTATCTCTCGGGCTATCAGATGGGCGAGCGCATCGCGAGCATCGTCGACAGCGGCCTCGTTGCGCTGTTCATCGCGACGCCGGGTCAGCTCAACATCCAGCCGCGTCTGGATGGCGCGAGCGACGCGATCAAGAAGTCGGGGAAGAAGATCGACATCCAGACCGTCGCGACGGGTGCAACGGTGAACGAAGAGCTGTCGAAGATCAAGTCGTTCTACCTGGGCCATCAGGACTTGAAAGGCATGTTCGCCGTCGATGCGGGGAGCACCCAAGGCGTCGCGCAAGTGATGAAGGAATCGAACCTGCCTTCGAAGGGCGTGCATGGTGGCGGCTTCGATCTGCTGCCGCAGACGATTCAGCTGATTCACGAAGGCTTCCTCGATTTCACCATCGATCAGCAGCCGTATGTACAAGGCTTTTATACGGTGATGGAAGCGTTCGTGTTCCTGGCTTCGGGCGGACTCGTCGGGCCCGCGAACATCAACACGGGCCTCAAGTTCGTGACGAAGAGCACGGTCGAGCCTTACCTCAATACGTCGACGCGCTTTGAAGGGAAGACCGCGAAGCCGCAAATCGTCCCGATGAGCGGCGCCATCAAGTCGTGACGGACGCGGCGAACGAACCCCGCAAGCTGGACACGCCCGCGCGGCCGCAGCGGCCGCGCGGCACATGGATGTCCAGCTGGGCGGCCGAGTTGCGCATCCTGCTCGTCGCCGTGCTGCTCGCTGCGTATTTCGAGTTCGCCAATCACGACTTCCTGCTCACGAACGCGAGTCTCGTCAACCTCTCGCAGTTCATCGCGCCAGTGGCGATCATCGCGTTTGGCGAGATCATGCTGATGATCGGTGGCGACATCGATTTGTCGGCGGGCATGGTGTTCGCGTTCGCGCCGTTCATGATGGTGTTCGCCAACGACGCGGGCGCGCCGATGTGGCTCGCGGTGATCGCGGGTCTCCTCGCCGCCGCCGTGATCGGTTTCGTCAACGGCGCCGTGACCGTGTGGCTACGGCTGCCCTCTTTCGTGACGACGCTCGGCACGCTCTTTCTCATCAACGGCATCACGCTCACGTTGTCACGCGGCACGCCGGCCGCAACGCCGGGTTCTCCCACGTTCGCCGAGTTCATGGGCGCGTGGGGCTATAGCGAAATCATCTGGACCGTGGTCATCGCGTTCGTCATGCATACGCTCCTGCGTCACACCCGCTGGGGACTGCATACGCAAGCGGCGGGCGCGAATCCGCTTGGCGCGAGCGAGGCCGGCATTCACGTGAACCGGCTGCGCCTCGGCAACTTCATTCTTGCCGCCGTGCTCGCCGGTTTCACCGGCATTCTCGAAGGCTTTCGCATCACCTCGATCGATCCTCAAGCGGGCGGCAACCAGATCATGTTTCTGGCCGTGGCCGCTGCGGTGATCGGCGGGACGCCACTCACAGGCGGCTCCGGCACGATCGTGGGCGGGCTCCTCGGCGCCACGGTGCTCGGCATTCTCAACGACGGCTTCACGCTCATCGGCATCAACGCATTCACGTTCAACATCATTCTCGGGGCCGCGATTCTCGCAGCGATGATCTTCAACATCCATATCGGACGCATCCGTCGCAGGAGGAGCCGGTGATGGAGGCATCGCAGGCCGCCTCGCAGGCAACCGGGGACGCGCTGGCGTTGCGCGGCGACAATCTCGTCAAACGCTTCGGCGCGGTGACGGCACTCGACGGCGTCTCGTTCACGCTCGGCCGCGGAGAAATCCTCGGCATCCTCGGCGACAACGGCGCGGGCAAATCGACGCTCGTCAAGATCCTCACGGGCTTTCACCAGCAGACGAGCGGCACGCTCCACGTCGACGGCGAAGAAATCCTTCTGCGCTCGGTCGATCACGCGCGTGCGCTCGGCATCGAATGCGTGTATCAGGACCTCGCGCTCGCGAACTCGTTGAGCATCTATCACAACATGTTCCTCAACCGCGAGATCGTTCGACGCGGACCGTTCCGCCTGCTCGATCACAAGCAGATGCGCGCACGCGCCGCGCAGTGTCTCGACGACATCGGCGTGCACGTGCCTTCGGTGGATCTGCCGGTCGAGAGGCTGTCGGGCGGGCAGCGTCAGGCCATTGCTGTCGCGCGCGCGGTGTATTCGAACGCGAAGATCCTCCTGCTCGACGAACCGCTCGCGGCGATGGGCGCGCGCGAAGCCGCCCTGATCATCGACCTGATCATGCGCCTGAAGGAAAAAGGCGGGCTTTCCATCATCATAATCATGCACAACTATGCGCAGACGCTCGACATCGCGGACCGCATCCTGCTGATGCAACGGGGCCGCGTGACGTACGAGCAACGCAGCGCAAACACGTCGGTGGCGGAGTTGATGGATATCGTGAGGCGGGAATACCGGGCGATGCGCGACACACTCGCGCGTTGATTTTCCGGCGCCGTTCTGGCGGGCACCTCGTTCGGCCGGTACAGGTGGCACCATGAAGGCGACCGGCGTGCGGCTATTCTGTAGGAAGCCTCATCGAGTGCCATCCATACGCGGTCCAGATCTTTCTTTTAACCGCGTCCGGGAAGCGTTTTCGCTGTTCGTGTATCGACTCGGCATCAGGCTCTTCTTCGCCTCGGGCACGGTGCGCGTTCCTGCACGCACGCCGGAAACCACGCGAACTCACCGCCCGTCCTCGACGTCGCGGGGAAGCAACGCTCCGTCCGAACGCAAGCGAATGATAGGATTTCGCTATTGATCGTTAGCTTGCGCGAAAATCCAAATGTCGCGCGGCCGAATGACCGACGAAAAAAAGGCGCTGCGTTGCCGCAGCGCCTTAAAAGTTCTAGCCATTCCGAGGGCCGTGCTAGAACCTGAGAGCCCGTTTTCGAACTGCCGGTCGCCAGCGAGCGCCCAATCGCACTTTCGAAATTGGGTTCCATTTTTTATGGTTATGCTGCCTAAGTCAAGCAAAATTTCGTGCAACGGGCATCTGCCCACGATGCCAGGCGCGAATGCCGGAAGAATGGAAAAGTGTCGCATTGCATGCACCTTTGGACGAGCATTGCATGCCCTGCAAAGATTGGCGAAGAGTTCGCGCGGCATCCAAGGTTGCTAAACAGAAACGAAACGATGTTTTAAAAAAGCAATGAACAAAAGTGAAAATCGGCCGATCGGTCGGGAAAAGCCGAGGGAAAAGGACGGCGATGAGGTCACCGCGCTCGCCCGTGGGCTCGATGTGCTGCGCCGCATCGCCGCCGCCGACGCGCCCGTCAGCAACCGCGAATTGACGGAACTGACCGGCATCCCGAAGCCCACTGTCTCTCGCATCACCGCGACGCTCGTCAGCGCCGGGCTGCTATTTCGTCTGCCGGACAGCGAGCGCTTTGTCCTGACGGCCTCGGTGCTCGAACTGAGCAACGGCTTTCTGCGCAACTTCGACATCCGCGCCCGCGCGCGCCCTTTCCTCATCGATCTAGCCGAACGGACGGGCCTGAGCGTGCATCTCGCGGTGCGCGACCGACTGGAGATGGTCGTGATCGACGCGATCCGGCCGCGCTCCGCCGTTCTCGTATCGCGGCTCGAAGTGGGCGGGCGCATGGACCTGTGCCGGACGGCCGTCGGCCGCGCGTATCTCGCGGTCCTGCCGCAGGCCGAGCGGCAGACGCTGATCGCCAGCGTGCAGACCGCTTCCGGCGACGACTGGCCGACCGTCGCCGGCGGCTTGCAGTCGGGGCTCGACGACATGCGCCGTCTCGGTTTCGCGATCTCGACGGGCGAATGGCATCACGGCCTGAACGCCGTCGCGGCGGGCTTCACCGGGCCGTCCGACCAGCGCTACGCGGTCAATTGCGGCGGCGCCGCGCACCAGTGCCCGCGCGAGACGCTGATCGAAACCGTCGCGCCCGCGCTGCTCGATTGCATCGCGAAGATCGTCGACGAGATCGGCGGCACGCCGTCCGCGCGGATCGGCGACTAGACCCTGCCGACCGGGCGCGCCCGCACGGTGCAACCGGCCGTGCCCGGCCCGGCCCGGCACGCTGCCGCACGCCATGTAACACTCGTAATCAACAGAAAGAAAGATAGCTGGACTGTTACGAAGCGCGGGACGTAGCATCATGCTTCGCGCGCACCGGGCCCTGCTTTCAAAGCTTTCCAGAGAACCGTTCCGGGCGCATCCGGGGTTCACCATGCATCGGCTCGCCCGAGGCGCTCGCCGGCGCCTTGCGTCCGCGAGCCCGAGCCCGAGGCGCCCATCCGCAGACCGGCGCGCAACGAATCCAGCACCGCATCAAACATCGAATCCCGCTTCAACGCCAGTCACCGAAACGCCAAGCCACCGAACGATGGACGACCAGAAAAACTCTCCGACGCCGCCGCAGAAGACCGACTCCCCGATCTATCCCACCTCTGTCCGTCCCGCCCGGCGCCGCCGTTTCGGGTGGCTCGTCGTGGCGCTCCTGATCATTGCCGGGGCGATCGCATGGTGGCACCCGTGGAGCCGCAACGACGCCTCGAACGCGCAGCAGTCGGGCTCGTCGGCGGGCGGGCGGCGCGGCGGCGCGGGACTCGCCAACCAGCCGCAGCCGGTGCATGTCGCGACGGTCGTGCAAGGGGAGATGCCCGTCGTGATCAACTCGCTCGGCACGGTGACGCCGCTTGCGAATGTCACGGTCAAGACCCAACTGAACGGCACGCTGATGGACGTCGCGTTCCAGGAAGGCCAGATGGTGAAGAAGGGCGACCTGCTCGCGCAGATCGACCCGCGTCCGTATGAAATCTCGCTGCGCAACGCGCAGGGCACGCTCGCGAAAGACCAGGCACTGCTGCAGACCGCGCGGCTCGACTTGCAGCGCTATCAGACGCTGCTTTCGCAGGATTCCATCGCCAAGCAGCAGGTGGACACGCAGGCCTCGCTCGTCAAGCAATACGAAGGCGCGGTGAAGTCCGATCAGGCGAACGTCGATACCTACAAGCTCGATCTCACCTATGCGCGCATCACGGCGCCGGTGTCGGGGCGCGTCGGCCTGCGGCAGGTCGATCCGGGCAACTACGTGACGACCGGCGACACCAACGGTGTGGTCGTGATCACCCAGTTGCAGCCGATCAGCGTCATCTTCACGACCTCCGAAGACAACCTGCTGGCGATCCTGAAGCCGATGCGCGCGGGCTCGAAAATGTCGGTGACCGCCTACGACCGCGCCAACACAACCGCGCTCGAAGCAGGCTACCTCGAAACGGTCGACAACCAGATCGACACCACGACCGGCACGGTCAAGTTGCGCGCGACCTTCCCGAACAAGGAGAACATGCTGTTCCCGAACCAGTTCGTGAACACCAAGCTGCTCGTCGACGTGATCAGGAACGCGAGCATCGTGCCGACCTCGGCGGTGCTCAACGGTTCGTCGGGCGCGTTCGTCTACGTGGTGAAGCCGGACAACACGGTGACCGTGCGCACCGTGAAAGTCGGTCCGGTCGACGGCGAACGCACCAGCATCAAGAGCGGCCTGCAGGTCGGCGAGCGCGTGGTGATCGACGGCTCGGATCGCCTGAAAGAAGGCGCGAAGATCACGATTCCAGCCGACAAGGCCAAGAGTGCTTCGGGTGCTTCGGGTGCTTCGGGTGCTTCGGGTGCTTCCGGTGCCTCGGCTGCAACGGCGGCCAGCGCGGCTTCCGGCGCTTCGGGTGCGCATCACGGCGGGCGTCATCGCCAGCAGCAACCACAATGACCGCCGGACGACGTAAAGCATGAACCCATCACGTCTATTCATCCTGCGCCCGGTCGGCACGGCGCTCCTGATGGCGGCCATCATGCTGGTCGGCCTGGTCGCGCTGCGCTTCCTGCCGCTCTCCGCCCTGCCCGCCGTCGACTACCCGACCATCCAGGTCCAGACCTTCTACCCGGGCGCGTCGCCGGACGTGATGACCTCATCCGTCACCGCGCCGCTCGAAAAGCAGTTCGGGCAGATGGCGAGCCTGAACCAGATGTCGTCGCAGAGTTCGGCGGGCGCGTCGGTCATCACGCTGCAGTTCAGCCTCGATCTGCCGCTCGACATCGCCGAGCAAGAAGTGCAGGCCGCGATCAACGCGGCGGGCAACCTGCTGCCCTCCGACCTGCCCGCGCCGCCGATCTACGCGAAGGTCAACCCCGCCGACGCGCCGATCATCACGCTCGCGATCAGCTCGAAGACGCTCCCGCTCACGCAGGTGCAGGATCTCGCCGACACGCGCCTCGCGCAAAAAATCTCGCAGGTGGCGGGCGTCGGCCTCGTGTCGGTGAGCGGCGGCAACCGTCCCGCCGTGCGGATTCAGGCGAACACGCGCGCGCTCGCGTCGTACGGCCTGAACATCGACGACCTGCGCACCACCATTTCCAATCTGAACGTCAACACGCCGAAGGGCAATTTCGACGGCCCGAGCCGCGCGTACACGATCAACGCAAACGACCAGCTGACCGACGCGAAGGCGTATCAAAGCGCGGTGGTCGCGTACAAGAACGGCCGGCCGGTGATGCTGACCGATGTCGCGACGATCGTCGAAGGCCCGGAGAACACGAAGCTCGGCGCGTGGGTCGATTCCACGCCTGCGATCATCCTGAACGTGCAGCGCCAGCCGGGCGCGAACGTCATCCAGGTGGTCGACGGCATCAAGAAACTCCTGCCGCAGTTGCAGGCGTCGCTGCCGGCCGCGCTCGACGTGCGCATCGTCACCGACCGCACCACGACCATCCGCGCCTCCGTGCGCGACGTGCAGTTCGAACTCGCGCTCTCCGTGGTGCTGGTCGTGCTCGTCATCTATCTCTTCCTCGCGAACGTCTGGGCGACCCTGATTCCGAGCCTCTCGGTGCCGCTCTCGCTCGTCGGCACGCTCGCGGTCATGTATTTGTGCGGCTTCTCGCTCGACAACCTTTCGCTGATGGCGCTGACCATCGCGACCGGTTTCGTGGTCGACGACGCCATCGTGATGATCGAGAACATCGCCCGCTACGTGGAGGAAGGCGATCCGCCGCTCGAAGCCGCGCTGAAGGGTTCGAAACAGATCGGCTTCACGATCATCTCGCTGACGGTTTCGCTGATCGCCGTGCTGATTCCGCTGCTCTTCATGGGCGATGTCGTAGGCCGGCTGTTCCATGAATTCGCGATCACGCTTGCGGTCACCATCGTGATTTCGGCGATCGTGTCGCTCACGCTCGTGCCGATGCTGTGCGCGAAGCTTCTGCGCCACACGCCGCCGAAGGAAAGCAAACGCTTCGAGGCGCGCGCGCACCAGTTCATCGACTACGTGATCGGGCGCTACGCGGTTGCGCTCACGTGGGTGCTCGACCGGCAGCGCGCGACGCTCGTAGTCGCCTTGCTCACGCTCGTGCTCACGGCGCTGCTCTATGTGTTGATTCCGAAGGGCTTTTTCCCGACGCAGGACACAGGCGTCATTCAGGCGATCACGCAGGCGCCGCAGGCGGCCTCCTATCAGGCGGTGGCCGAGCAGCAGCAGGCGCTCGCCGAGCAGGTGCTGAAAAATCCGGATGTGGAGAGCCTGACGTCGTTCATCGGCGTGGACGGCACGAATATCACGCTGAACAGCGGCCGGATGCTCATCAACCTGAAGCCGCGCGACGACCGCAACAATACGTCGAGCGACGTCATCCGCACGCTGCAGAACGACGTCGCGAACATTCCCGGCATCCGGCTTTACATGCAGCCGGTGCAGGACCTGACGATCGATTCGACCGTCAGCCCGACGCAATATCAGTTCATGCTGACCGACCCGAACGCGACGGAATTCGCGCAGTGGGTACCGAAGCTCGTCGAGCGCTTGCAGCATGCGCCTGAACTCGCCGATGTTGCGACCGACCTTCAGGAAAACGGCCAGTCCGTGTACGTGGAGATCGACCGGGCGACCGCCGCGCGCTTTGGCATCACGCCCGCGACCGTGGACAACGCGCTCTACGACGCTTTCGGCCAGCGCATCATCTCGACGATCTTCACGCAGTCGAACCAGTACCGCGTGATTCTCGAAGCCGAGCCGACCGATGCGCACTACAGCGAGACGCTGAACGGCATCTACCTGCCCTCCTCCACCGCGTCGGGCGGACAGGTGCCGCTCTCGGCCATCGCGAAGTTCCACGAGCGCGCCGCGCCGCTTCTGGTCACGCACCTCGGCCAGTTCCCGGCGACCACCGTTTCGTTCAACCTCGCGCCCGGCGCGTCGCTCGGCGCTGCCGTCAAGGCGATCGAGCAGGCGAAGGCCGAGATCAGCCTGCCGCCGTCGTTCCAGATCCGCTACCAGGGCGCAGCGCTCGCGTTCCAGGCGTCGCTCTCGAACGAGCTGTTCCTGATCCTCGCCGCGATCGTCACGATGTATATCGTGCTCGGCGTGCTGTACGAGAGCTTCATCCATCCGATCACCATCCTCTCGACGCTGCCTTCCGCAGGCGTCGGCGCGCTGCTTTCGCTGATGATCACCGGGCACGATCTCGACATCATCGGGATCATCGGCATCGTGCTGTTGATCGGCATCGTGAAGAAGAACGCGATCATGATGATCGACTTCGCGCTCGAAGCCGAGCGCGAGGGAGGCAAGTCGCCGCGCGACGCGATCTTCCAGGCGTGTCTCTTGCGCTTCCGCCCGATCCTGATGACGACGATGGCGGCGCTCCTCGGCGCCTTGCCGCTGATGCTCGGCTGGGGCGCCGGCTCCGAACTGCGTCATCCGCTCGGCATCGCGATCGTGGGCGGGCTGATCGTGTCGCAGTTGCTCACGCTCTTCACGACGCCCGTGATCTACCTCGGCTTCGATTCGCTCGGCCGCAGGTTGCGCGCGCGTTTCAATCGTGGCGCCCCGCCGCCGCGTCCGGTCAGCGAAGCGGAGTGACGCGATGAACCTCTCGCGCCCCTTCATCGACCGCCCCGTCGCGACAACGCTGCTCGCCATCGGCGTCGCGCTCGCCGGCATGTTCGCGTTCGCCAAGCTGCCGGTGGCGCCGTTGCCGCAAGTCGACTTCCCGACCATTTCCGTGCAGGCAAGCCTGCCGGGCGCGAGCCCGGAGACGGTCGCGACCAGCGTGGCGAGCCCGCTGGAACGGCATCTCGGTTCGATCGCCGACGTAAGCGAAATGACGTCGATGAGTTCGGTCGGCTCGACGCGCATCACGCTGCAATTCGGCCTGAACCGCGACATCGACGGCGCCGCGCGCGATGTGCAGGCCGCGATCAACGCGGCGCGCGCCGACCTGCCGGCGTCGCTGAAAAGCAATCCGACCTACCACAAGGTCAATCCCGCCGACGCGCCGATCCTCGTGCTCGCGCTCTCGTCGCCGACGCGCACCGCCGGCTCGCTTTACGACTCCGCCGCAACCGTTTTGCAGCAGACGCTCTCGACCGTGCCGGGCGTCGGCGAGGTCGATGTGAGCGGCTCGGCGAATCCGGCCGTGCGCGTCGAGCTGGAGCCGGGCGCGCTCTTTCACTACGGCATCGGGCTGGAAGACGTGCGCGCGGCACTCGCTTCGGCGAACGCGAACAGCCCGAAGGGCGCGATCGAGTTCAAGGGCAGCCGCTTCCAGCTCTACACGAACGACCAGGCGAGCAAGGCCTCGCAGTATCGCGATCTGGTGGTCGCGTATCGCAACGGCTCGCCGGTGAAGCTGTCGGACGTGGGCGAAGTCGTCGATTCGGTGGAGGACCTGCGCAACCTCGGCCTCATCAACAACAAGCGCGCGGTGCTCGTGATTCTCTACCGGCAGCCGGGTGCGAACATCATCGAAACCATCGACCGCGTGAAGTCGATGCTGCCGCAACTGCAGGCGGCGCTCCCCGCCGACGTCGAGATCACGCCGACCGCCGACCGTTCGACCACGATCCGCGCATCGCTGCACGACACCGAACTGACGCTCGTGATCGCGGTGGCGCTCGTCGTGATGGTCGTGTTCCTGTTCCTGCGCAACTGGCGGGCGACCCTGATCCCGAGCGTCGCCGTGCCGATCTCGATCATCGGCACCTTTGCGGCGATGTACCTGCTCGGCTTCTCACTCGACAATCTCTCGCTGATGGCGCTGACCATCGCGACCGGCTTCGTCGTCGACGATGCGATCGTCGTGCTCGAAAACATCCAGCGGCATATCGAGAACGGCGCGCCGCGCATGAAGGCCGCGATATTCGGCGCACGGGAAGTGGGCTTCACGGTGCTGTCGATCAGCGTGTCGCTCGTCGCCGTGTTCCTGCCGATCCTGCTGATGGGCGGCATCGTCGGACGGCTCTTTCGCGAGTTCGCGCTCACGCTGTCGCTTGCGATCGGGGTGTCGCTCGTCGTCTCGCTGACCGTCACGCCGATGATGTGCTCGCGTCTCTTGCGCGAGCCGCATGAAAAGAAGGAAGAAGGCCGCGTCGCGCGCTGGCTGGAGCGCCAGTTCGACCGCATGCAGCGCGGCTATGCGCGCACGCTCGGCTGGGCGCTCGCGCATCCGCGGCTGATTCTCTGCGTGCTGCTCGCGACCATCGGCCTCAACGTCTATCTCTACATCATCGTGCCGAAGGGTTTTTTCCCGCAGCAGGACACAGGGCGGATCGTCGGCGGCATCCAGGCGGACCAGAGCACGTCGTTCCAGGCGATGAAGGGCAAGTTCTCCGAGATGATGCACATCGTGGAGGCCGATCCGGCCGTCGACAGCGTCGCGGGCTTCACGGGCGGCCGGCAGACCAACTCCGGCTTTATGTTCATTTCACTCAAGCCGAAGAGTGTGCGCAAGGTGTCGGCGGATCAGGTGATCCAGCGCCTGAGGAAGCCGCTCGCGGATGTCGCGGGCGCGCGCACGTTCCTGCAGGCCGTGCAGGATATTCGCGTCGGCGGCCGGCAGTCGAACGCGCAATACCAGTTCACGCTGCTCTCCGACAGCACGTCCGATCTCTACAAGTGGACGCCGCTTTTGACCGAGGCGCTGCAAAAGCTCCCCGGGCTGGCCGACGTGAACTCCGACCAGCAGCAAGGCGGGCTTGAAGCGATGGTGACGTTCGACCGCGCCACGGCCGCGCGCTTCAACATCAAGCCCGCGCAGATCGACAACACACTCTACGACGCGTTCGGCCAGCGCCAGGTCTCGACAATCTACAACGCGCTCTCGCAGTATCACGTCGTGATGGAACTCGCGCCGAAGTACTGGCAGGACCCGGAGATGCTGAAGCAGCTTTACATCAGCACATCGGGCGGCACCGCAAGCGGCGCGGCATCGACGAATTCGACCACGACGTCCATCGCATCCGCGACAACCAGCGCAGCCACCGGCGGCGCAACCGACACCGCGACGCAGCTCTCGCTCGCCTCGGTGCGCAACTCGGCCACGAACTCGATCGCGTCGAGCGGCAAGTCGGGGTCGTCGTCAGGCGCGGCGGTGTCGACCTCGAAGGAAACGATGATCCCGCTTTCGGCCGTCGCCAAGTTCGGGCCGGGCAACACGCCGCTTTCGGTGAACCACCAGAGCCAGTTCGTCGCCTCGACCATCTCGTTCAACCTGCCGCCCGGCAAGTCACTGTCCGAGGCGACCGCGTCCATCTATCAGGCGATGGCGGAAATCGGCATGCCCGCGACGATCCACGGCAGTTTCCAGGGCACGGCGCAGGCGTTCCAGCAGTCGATGAACGACCAGCCGCTCCTGATTCTCGCCGCACTCGCGGCGGTCTACATCGTGCTCGGCATCCTGTACGAGAGCTACATCCATCCGATCACGATTCTCTCGACGCTGCCTTCCGCCGGCATCGGTGCGCTGCTCGCGCTGCTCCTCTTCAAGACCGAGTTCAGCATCATCGCGCTGATCGCGGTGATCCTCCTGATCGGCATCGTGAAGAAGAATGCGATCATGATGGTCGACTTCGCGATCGAAGCCCAGCGGCACGGCGCGACGAGTTCGCGCGACGCAATCGAACAGGCGTGCCTGCTGCGCTTTCGTCCGATCATGATGACGACCGCCGCGGCGCTGCTCGGCGCGCTGCCGCTCGCGTTCGGCACCGGCGAAGGGTCGGAGATGCGCGCGCCGCTCGGCATCGCGATCGTGGGCGGGCTGATCGTGAGCCAGATGCTCACGCTCTACACGACGCCCGTCGTCTATCTCTACATGGACCGTTTCCGCGTTCGTGGCGAAGAGCGCCGCGAGAGAAAGCGCGGCGGCGCGCGGCCGGCGAACGCCGCGGAGTGACGCATGCAACCGCCAACAGCAGGATTCGCGAAAATCGCTTAACGTTTAAGACGTGGCTTTATCCGACGAGGAGCGATTTCGATGAAAGTCCTGCTGATTGGCGCGCACGGCCGCACGGGCCGCCACATCGCGCGGCAGTTGCAAGCTGAATCCATCCCGTTCAGGGCGATGTTGCGCAAGTCCGCGCACAAGCCGGAATTCGTCGCGCTTGGCGCCCAGATCGTGCTCGGCGATCTGACGGAAGATTTTTCCCACGCATTCGACGATGTCACGCACGTGATCTACGCGGCCGGGTCGGCGGAAACGGAGGGCGTGAACGAGGAGCGGGCGATCGACCGCGACGCCGTCGAGCGCACTGCGGATTACGCGAAGCGCCGGCGCGTGCAGCAGCTCGTGGTGATCAGCGCGATTTCAGCTTACTGTCCCGAGGCGAATTCGCTCGCGCTCAAGCACTATTCGAGAATGAAGCGCGAAAGCGACGAGTACGTGCAGAAGCGCGGCGTGCCGTATGTCATCTTGCGGCCGGGGCCTTTGTCGGATGAAGCTGCGCGCGGGACGATCGCGCTTGCCTCCGAACGAGCGGCGGGTGCGCCGGCGGTGTCGCGCGAGGATGTGGCGCGCATGGCCGTGGAGTGCGTGACGCGCGGGGTCGAGGATCGCGTGATCGGTTTCGTCGGCGGGAATCTGCCTATCGGCGATGTGCTCGGGGAAGCCGTGGGTGCCCGGGGCGCGCTGGTCGACACGGCCACCGCTATACAGCATTAACCAGCCGATACCCCACGCCAGTCTCCGTAACGATATGCTCCGGCTGGGCAGCATCGCGCTCCAGCTTCTGCCTGAGATGCGCCATGTAGATGCGCAGGTAATGGTGACTGTCGACATGCGACGGCCCCCACACTTCCTTTAGCAACTGCCGATGCGTCAGCACGCGGCCCGCATGCCGCACGAGCGTCGAGAGCAGGCGATACTCGATCGGCGTCAGATGCACGAGCGCGCCATCGCGCGTGACCTGCCGCATCGCAAGATCCACCACCACCGTTCCGAACGAAACCCGCGGCGATTCATTCGCCGCCGCCTGGTTGCGCCGCCGCAGATGCGCCCGGATTCGCGCCATCAGCTCCGACACCCCGAACGGCTTGGTCAGGTAATCGTCCGCGCCGGCGTCCAGCGCCGCCACCTTCTCGTCTTCCTGGGTGCGCGCGGAAAGCACGATCACCGGCAAGTCGGTCCAGCTGCGCAACTCGCGAATCACGTCGATGCCATCGGTGTCAGGCAATCCGAGATCGACGATCACGAGGTCGGGCTTCCTCGTCGCGGCTTCGACGAGCCCCTGCTTGCCGGTCGGCGCCTCGTGCACCGCGATGCCCTCCGCCTCCAGTGACACGCGCACGAAGCGCCGGATCTGCTTTTCATCTTCGATCAGAACGACGGTAACGGTCGGCTCACTCATGGCTTGTCGTAAATGCGGGCGATGTCGCGCTCCTCTTCCTCGATGCCCGGCGCGGGTGGCGGCGCATCGACGGGCAGCGTGAACCAGAAGCGCGCGCCCTGGGTGCGCCCTTCTCCGTCGATGCGATTGGCCGCGCCGATTGTACCGCCGTGCGCCTCGACAATCGCCCGGCAAATCGAGAGTCCGAGCCCGATGCCAGGCTTTGCCGATTCCTTCTCTCCACGCGTGAACTTCTCGAAGATTCGATCCGCAAGCCGGGGCGGCAAGCCCGGGCCGCTATCGTCCAGGAAGACGCGCACGAACGGCTTGCCGTCCGTCTCGATGCGCTCCGCGCCGATCCCGAGCCGCGCATCGGCGGGCGTGTACTTCGCCGCGTTCTCAAGCAAGTTCGAGAAGAGGCGCTCCATTAGCACCGCATCGAGTTGCAGAAGCGGCAGGTCGGCGGGAAGACGCACCTCGACGGCCCGCGCCCCGAGCATGCGCCGGCACGCGCGCAACGCCGCGCCCACGGTCTCCTCCAGCAGCGACCACTGCCGGTTCAGGCGCACCCCGCCCGCCTGCAGCCGCGCCATGTCGAGCAGGTTCGTGACGATGCTCGTCATGCGCAGCGATTCGTCGTGAATGGCTTCGATCAGTTCGGCGTTCGCCGCAGAGCGCGCATCACCACCGGTTTCCGCGAGCATCGACGCAAAGCCGACGATCGCGGTGAGCGGCGTGCGCAAGTCGTGCGACACAGCCGACAGCAGCGAATTGCGCAGGCGCTCGGACTCCATGCTGACGAGCGCGTCACGCGCGATGTCGACGTAGTGCACGCGTTCGAGCGCGAGCGCGATCTGCGCGGCGAAGGTGTCGAGCATGCGCTTCTGTTCGGGCACGTCGAGTTCGGCGGGATCGCGCGTGAGCACCGCGAGCACGCCGCGCGTGCGCATCGGCGCCTTCAGCGGGAGGTAGAGCGCGGCCGCCGCGGGCAGCGTGCCGGTGCCGCGCCCGGCGGGCTTCTGCTGGTCATAGACCCACTGCGCGACATCGGGATCGAGCGAGCCGGAATCGAGCAGCAGCACCTCCGACGCGCTGTCCGAAGCGTCGAGCTTCTGGCGCACCTGATCGGCGCTGTCGGGCAGAAGGATCGCGACCCGCGCGCGGAACACTTCGCTCACGTGCCGCATGCCGATCCCGACGATCTGTTCGGTCGCGAGCGCCGCGCCCAGTTCGCCCGCCATCGCGTACATCGCGCTTGTGCGCCGCTCGCGCTTTTCGGCGATGCGCGCCTCGCGCTTCAGGCTCGACGTCAGATGGCTGATCACGAGCGATGTCAGCAGCATGCCGGCGAAGGTCAGCAGATACTGCGTGTCCGACACGGAAAGCGACATGCGTGGCGGCACGAAGAAAAAATCGACCGCGGCGACGGAGAGGAACGACAGCAGCACGCTCGGGCCTCGTCCGAGCCGCACCGCCGCGAACACGACGCCCAGCAGGTACAGCATCACGAGATTCGCCAGATCGATGCGCTCACTGACCGCGCTCGCGACGAGCGTGATCGCCGCGCAGATCGCGGCGGCAATCGCGTACGCACCGGGCTTCGAAGGATGTTCGCGCGGCATCGAAAGCGCGTCGTGCCACGCGCGGGCGCCGGCATCGGGCGGCTCGGCGAACCCGCCGCCCGCGCCTTCGCGCGCGCGTATCAGCGTGAGATCGAGGTCGCCCGCACGTTCGGCGAGCCGCTCGCCGAACGGCCTTCGGACGAAACGCGCGAAGCCGCGCCGCGCCGACGCGCCCGCCACCAGCTTCGACACGTTGCGCGCCTCTGCATAGCCGATCAGCGTCGCGACGGCGTCCGTGCCCGCGAGCGTCACCGTCTCCGCGCCGAATTCGGCGGCGAGCTTGAGCGCCTGCATCGTGCGTTCGCGGCGGGCGTCGGAGCGTCGCTGCAGACGCGGCGTTTCGACGTAGACGGCGATCCAGTCTGCTCTCAGGCTCGCGGCCAGGCGCGCGGCGGCGCGCACGACGCCTGGCGCCGCGTCGCCCGGACCGATGCACGCGAGAAGCCGCTCGCGCGCCTGCCAGATGCGGTCGATCGAGCGGTCGGCGCGGTATTCGCGCATCTGCGCATCGACGCGATCGGCGGTGCGCCTGAGCGCCAGTTCACGCAGCGCGATCAGGTTGCCCTTGCGAAAGAAGTTGCGCACCTCCCGCTCGGCCTGCTGCGGCAGGTAGACCTTGCCCTGGCCGAGACGCTCGAGCAGCTCTTCGGGCGGCAGGTCGACGAGCGTCACTTCGTCGGCGCGATCGAACACGCGGTCGGGCACCGTCTCGGCAACACGGATGCCGGTGATCTGCCCGACCACATCGTTCAGCCTTTCGAGATGCTGGACATTGACGGTCGTATGGACGTCGATGCCCGCGTCGATCAGCTCGTGGACGTCCTGCCAGCGCTTCAGATGCCGCGCGCCGGGCACGTTCGAATGCGCGAGTTCATCGACGAGGATCAGTCGCGGGCGGCGCACGAGCGCCGCATCGAGGTCGAATTCGGTCAGCGCGCGGTTGCGATATTCGATCGACGCGCGCGGCAGGATGTCGAGCCCTTCGAGGAGCGCCTTCGTCTCTTCGCGGCCATGCGTCTCGACGATGCCGACCACGACGTCGTCGCCTTCGGCGCGGCGGCGGCGCGCGGCCTGCAGCATCGCATACGTCTTGCCGACGCCCGCCGACGCGCCGAAAAAGATCTTCAGGCGTCCGCGCTGGCGCTGTTGCTCGTCGCGCTGGAGCTTGTCGAGCAATTGGTCGGGGTCGGGACGGCTCATGGTGGGTCGGTCACGGATATCGGGCGGCTCTCCTAGTATGCCGAACTGGCGCCCTTCAGTGTCATGGCCGGCGAGCGTCCGCAGCGCCGCGCGCCAGATCCATCACCATCAACGCACACAGGCGGCGCATGCGCGCCGCCTGTGTGCGTTTGCCTGGCGAAAACTTCCGTGGCCTTCTTAAGGCAGCAGAATCGTAGAGCCCGTCGTCCTGCGCGCTTCGAGATCCGCGTGCGCCTGCGTCGCGTCCTTTAGCGCGTAGCGTTGCCGCACGTTTGTCTTCACCTTGCCCGATTCGATGACATCGAACAGTTCGGCGGCCATCGCGTCGAGATCGCTGCGCTTCGCGATATAGCTGAAGAGGGTCGGCCGCGTGAAGTAGAGCGAGCCGCGTCCGGCGAACTCCGACGAATCGATCGGCGGCAGCGGCCCCGACGAATTGCCGAAGCTCACGAACAGTCCGAGCGGCGCCAGGCAATCGAGCGACGCCGTGTACGTGTCCTTGCCGATCGAGTCATAGACCACCGGGACGCCCGCGCCGTTCGTGATCTCGCGCACGCGTTTCGTGAAGTTGTCGCGCGTATAGACGATCGGGTAGTCGCAGCCGTGCGCCTTCGCGAGCTCCGCCTTCTCGTCCGAACCGACCGTGCCGATCACCGTCGCGCCGAGCGCCTTCGCCCACTGGCAGGCCAGCATGCCGACGCCGCCCGCCGCCGCGTGGATCAGCACGGTGTCGCCCTCCTTCACGCGATAGGTGCGCCGCAGCAGATATTGCGCGGTCAGGCCTTGCAGCATGATCGAAGCGGCCTCCTCGTAGCCGATCGCATCGGGCAGCGCGACGACGTAGTCCGCCGACATCACGCGCTCCTCGGCATACGCGCCCGGCGGCCGCGAAGCGTACGCGACGCGGTCGCCCGGCTTGAACCGCGTGACGCCTTCGCCCACCGCCGTCACCTCGCCTGCCGCCTCCATGCCGAGGCCGCCCGGCAGCGGCATCGGATAGAGGCCGTTGCGGAAATACACATCGATGAAATTCAGGCCCACCGCGTGGTGCTTCACGCGGATTTCGCCCTTGGCCGGCTCGCCGACACTCACGTCGACCCATTTCATCACTTCCGGGCCGCCGGTCTTGTCGAATCGGATTGCTTTTGTCATCGGAGTCTCCTGCTTTCAGTGGGCTTCATTGGCTTAAATTGGCTTCGTCGGGCTTCATTGGCCGGCGGACGCCGCGCGTGCAAGGCGCAGGCGCAACTCGTCGAGAATCATGCGCGCGGTCGCAATGTTCGTCGCGCACGGGACGTTGTGCACGTCGCAGGCGCGCACCAGCGCGTTGATGTCCGGCTCGTGCGGCTGCGGCGTCATCGGGTCGCGTAGGAAGATCACGACATCGACACGCCCTTCCGCGAGTTCCGCGCCGATCTGCAGGTCGCCGCCATGCGGTCCGGAGAGCTTCCTCTCGACCTCGAGGCCGTGCGCCGCCGCGATCCGCGAGCCGGTCGTGCCCGTGGCGACGAGCCGGCATTGCGCGAGCGTATCGACGTATTCGCCCGCGAGCGCGACGATGTCGTCCTTTTTCATGTCGTGCGCGATCAGCGCGACGCGTGTGCTCATGGATGTGGCTCCTGTCGTTGTCTATGGTTATAGGGAAAGCGGCGTCTAGTACGTGCCCGGATAGGCGCCGCCGTCGATGAGCCAGTTCTGTCCCGTGATATAGCCCGCGTGCACGCTGCACAGGAACGCGCAGGCGCGGCCGAACTCATCGGGGGTGCCGAAGCGTCCCGCCGGCAGCGCCTTCGCCCGGCGCGCACGGGCTTCCTCGAGCGAGATGTTCTGGGCCTTCGCCTGCGCCGCGAGCGTGTCCGCGATGCGATCCGTATCGAACGTGCCCGGCAGCAGGTTGTTGATCGTGACGCCCGTTGCCGCGATCCTGCGCGCGACGCCGGCGACGAAACCCGTCAGCCCGGAGCGCGCGCCGTTCGACAGGCCGAGCACGTCGATCGGCGCCTTCACCGACGAACTCGTGATATTGACGATGCGCCCGAAGCCGCGATCGATCATGCCGTCGATGGTCAACTTGATGAGCTCGATCGGCGTGAGCATGTTGGCATCGAGCGCCTTGATCCAGTCGTCCCGCGTGAAGTCGCGGAAGTCGCCAGGCGGCGGGCCGCCCGCGTTGTTCACGAGAATGTCCGGCGCCGGGCACGCGGCGAGCGCCGCGGCGTGGCCTTCGGGCGTGGTGATGTCGCACGCGAGAGCCTTCACGTCGACGCCGTATTTGGCTCGGATTTCGGCGGCGGTGGCGTCGAGCGTCTCCTTCGTGCGCGCGACGATCACGAGGTTGACGCCCTCGGCCGCGAGCGCTTCGGCGCAACCGCGCCCGAGTCCCTTGCTGGCCGCGCAAACCAGGGCCGTGCGCCCTGCGATTCCCATATCCATTATTGCTCCTTTGTCGACCGGCACTGGCGCTGCCGAACGGGGTTGGCGCTGCCGGTCAGAGTCACTGCAGCGCCTGCTCTGATCCCATGCGCTTACCCGGGTCCGATGCGCCTCGCTCGGGTCTCATGTAAGAAAGTTGCTCGGTTCTTGTTCGATTGCTGATGGCGATCCGTCGCCGCCGCACAGCGGTGGCGTGAAACACGTCGGCGTGACGGTCCGTTCGCGCAATGATAGAAGAATCGGGGCGCGGACGTCGGCGGCTCGCTCGGCGTCGCCCGCGCCGCCGCGCATTCGAATCTTCCTTATGACCGATGCCGTTTTCGGTAAACTGGCGGGATCGTCCCAGCCCGGCGCGTCAGGCTGCCCGAGCCGTGTCGCGGCGACGGGCCCTCGCGCGCGATCCGGCGCGAGCCGTCGGCCGAACAACACTCCATGCGCCCTCCGCGCGACTCCCATGACCCAGGACAGCCGTTTTCCCAATCTCTTCATCCTCGACCACCCGCTGATCCAGCACAAGCTGACCCACATGCGGGACAAGGACACGTCGACGCGCACCTTTCGCGAGTTGCTACGCGAAATCACGTTGCTGATGGGCTATGAGATCACCCGCAACCTGCCGCTCACGACCAAGCGCGTCGCGACCCCGCTCGTCGAAATCGACGCGCCGGTGATCGCCGGCAAGAAGCTCGCTATCGTGCCGGTGCTGCGCGCGGGCATCGGCATGTCGGACGGCCTGCTCGACCTCGTGCCGTCGGCGCGGGTCGGCCATATCGGCGTCTATCGCGACGACGACCACCGCCCGGTCGAATATCTCGTGCGCCTGCCGCCCGACCTGGAAGAGCGCGTATTCATCCTGTGCGACCCGATGGTCGCGACGGGCTATTCGGCGGTGCACGCCGTCGATGTGATGAAGCGCCGCAAGGTGCACGGCGAGAACATCGTGTTCGTCGCGCTGGTGGCGGCGCCCGAAGGCGTGAAGGTGTTTTCCGATGCGCATCCGGACGTGAAGCTGTACGTCGCGTCGCTGGACTCGCACCTGAACGACCATGCTTATATCGTGCCCGGTCTCGGCGACGCCGGCGACCGGCTCTTCGGCACGAGAAACTGAACGCGCCTTGCAACGTCATTCGCGGGGCGATTGCGCCACGCCCCGCAGAAAATCGCCGCTTTTCGGCGAATTCCGCTTGCCGGGCGCGCGTTTTTCCCGCCTCCCGGCGCCTGCCGGCATCTGGCGCCATGATAAAATTCCGGTCTGCCCGGTTCACGGCCCCGGTTTGCTGCCCCGACGGCGGCTCAGCCGTCCCGAGCGCCGCGCAGCCGGCCTTTCCGGGCGAAAACCCCTGTGCAAGACGCCGGATATGGCGTCGAAAAGACTGGCAGAAAGGCGGCCGGAATTCGGCCGGAACACGCATCGATCGCCCGTCGCCCAAGCCGGACACGCTTTAAGCCGGGCGGACACACTGAAACACAGGCGCGCGGCTTAACGCCCTTGCGCGCGGACGGAGAAAGGTAATGGCGGGTCATTCGAAATGGGCCAACATCAAGCATAAGAAAGCAGCGGCCGATGCGAAGCGCGGCAAGGTCTGGACGCGCCTCATCAAGGAAATCCAGGTCGCGGCCCGCATGGGCGGCGGCGACGCCGACACGAACCCGCGCCTGCGGCTCGCCGTCGACAAGGCGTACGACGCCAACATGCCGAAGGACAACATCACCCGCGCGATCCAGCGCGGCACGGGCGGCGTGGACGGCGCGAATTACGAGGAAATCCGCTACGAGGGCTACGGCATCGGCGGCGCGGCGATCATCGTCGACACGATGACGGACAACCGTACCCGCACCGTCGCGGAAGTGCGCCACGCGTTCTCGAAGCACGGCGGCAACATGGGTACGGACGGCTCGGTGTCGTTCATGTTCGATCACGTCGGCCAGTTCCTGTTTGCGCCCGGAACGGCGGAAGACAAGCTGATGGACGCGGCGCTCGAAGCCGGCGCCGACGACGTCGTGACGAACGACGACGGCAGCATCGAGGTGATCTGCCCCGCGAACGACTTCCCGAAGGTGAAGGCGGCGCTCGAAGGCGCGGGCTTCAAGGCGGAACTCGCCGAAGTGACGATGAAGCCGCAGACCGAAGTCGAATTCACCGGCGACGACGCGGCAAAAATGCAGAAACTGCTCGATGCGCTCGAAAATCTCGACGACGTGCAGGAAGTCTATACAAACGCGGCGATCACCGAAGAGTAAGGTCGTTCGCGGCGCGTCGCGCATGTGGAACGGGTTTCGCTTGATTCGGGCGAAGCGCGCTCCATCGAACGAATTGCTGCCGGAAGGTGCGTGATGCCGCAGATGCCCGCGCGAACCGCCTTCCCAATTGCCTGACGGGAACGAACGCAAAGGCAACGACGCCGGTTGCGAGACCGGCCCGCATTCATCGTCTCGCGCGTTTCGCACATTTTGCACGTCGAGCGGCGCCCGGTTTTGCGCCGCCACTGGTTTTATACGTATTCGGGGAATCAAATGAAGTTACTCGTCGTCGGTTCCGGCGGTCGTGAACATGCTCTCGCCTGGAAGCTCGCGCAGTCGCCGCGCGTCCAGATCGTCTACGTGGCGCCCGGCAACGGCGGCACCGCGCAGGACGAGCGTCTGCGAAACATCGACATCACCGATCCCGCCGCGCTCGCCGATTTCGTCGAGCGCGAAAACGTCTCGCTGACGGTCGTCGGTCCCGAAGCGCCGCTCGCGGCCGGCATCGTCAACCTGTTCCGCTCGCGCGGGCTGAAAATCTTCGGCCCGACGAAGGAAGCGGCGCAGCTCGAGAGCTCGAAGGACTTCGCGAAGGCGTTCATGAAACGCCACAACATCCCGACCGCCGAGTACGAAACCTTCACCGACGCCGCCGCCGCCCACGCGTACCTCGACGCCAAAGGCGCGCCGATCGTCATCAAGGCGGACGGGCTCGCGGCCGGCAAGGGCGTCGTCGTCGCGACGACGCTCGAAGAGGCGCACGCGGCCGTCGATTCGATGCTCGCCGACAACAAGCTCGGCGACGCCGGCGCGCGCGTCGTGATCGAGGAATTCCTGGAAGGCGAGGAAGCCAGCTTCATCGTGATGGTCGACGGCAAGCACGTGCTGGCGCTGGCGTCGAGCCAGGATCACAAGCGCCTGCTCGACGGCGACAAGGGTCCGAACACCGGGGGCATGGGCGCGTACTCGCCCGCGCCGATCGTCACTCCGCAACTGCACGCACGCGTGATGCGCGAAATCATCCAGCCGACGGTTCGCGGGATGGAAAGCGAAGGCATCCGCTACACGGGTTTCCTGTACGCCGGACTGATGATCGACGCGCAGGGCAACCCGAAAACGCTCGAATTCAACTGCCGCATGGGCGACCCGGAAACGCAGCCGATCATGGCGCGCCTGAAGGGCGATTTCTCGAAAGTGGTCGAACTGGCGATTGCGGGGACGCTCGATTCCGCGGCGCTCGAATGGGACCGCCGCACGGCGCTCGGCGTGGTGCTCGCCGCGCACAACTACCCGGAGACGCCGCGTCGTGGCGACCGCATCAACGGCATTCCGGCCGAAACCGACACTGCCGTGACCTTCCACGCCGGCACGACGCTCGCCGACGGCAAGCTCACGACGTCCGGCGGACGGGTGCTGTGCGTCGTCGGATTGTCGGATTCGGTTCGCGGCGCGCAATCCGTGGTCTACGATACAGTCAACCAGATCTCGTTCGACGGCATGCAGTACCGCCGCGACATCGGCTATCGCGCGGTCAACCGCAAGCAGAACGACCGTCACGGCTGAACCGGTCCGCTGGATCAGGCATGACTCGCGCTGCCGGACCTTCGCGTCCGGCAGCGCGTTTTTTAAGGGGACGCTTTAAAAGCGGCGTCCAACGCATGGCATAACGCAGCAACGATGACCGACACGACCCCCGACGTACAAGCTGTCCGCACCTATCTCACCGGCCTGCAAACGCAGATCGCCGAGACGCTCGGCGCCTTCGACGGCGTTCCGTTCGCGGCCGACATCTGGCAGCGCGGCCCCGAAGAGCGCCTGCGCGGCGGCGGCTGCACGCGGATTCTCGAAGGCGGGCGGGTTTTCGAGCGCGGCGGCATCGGCTTTTCGGACGTTGCGGGCGACGCGCTGCCGCCGTCCGCGAGCGCGGCGCGTCCGCAGCTCGCCGGACGCGGCTTCGAGGCGCTGGGCGTGTCGCTCGTCATGCATCCGGCGAATCCGCACTGCCCGACCGTGCACATGAACGTGCGCCTCCTGATGGCGACCAGGGAAGGCGAAGCGCCGCTCTTCTGGTTCGGCGGCGGCATGGATCTCACGCCCTGCTACGGCTACGAGGAAGACGCGCGCCATTTCCATCGCGTGTGCCGCGACGCGCTCGCGCCGTTCGGCGCCGAACTGTATCCGCGCTTCAAGACGTGGTGCGACGAGTATTTCTATCTCAAGCATCGCGACGAACGGCGCGGCATCGGCGGAATTTTCTTCGACGATTTCGCGGAGCCCGGTTTCGAACAATCGTTCGCCATGATGCGCAGCGTCGGCGACGCGATCCTGAAGGCGTATCTGCCGATCATCGAGCGCCGCCGCGACACGCCTTACACTGACGCAGAGCGCGCGTTCCAGGCCTACCGGCGCGGCCGCTACGTCGAGTTCAACCTGGTCTTCGACCGTGGCACGCATTTCGGGCTGCAAAGCGGCGGACGCACGGAATCGATCCTGATGTCGATGCCGCCCGTCGCGAACTGGCGCTACAACTGGAAGCCCGAGCCGGGCACGCCGGAAGCGCGGCTGTACACCGATTTCCTCGTGCCGCGCGAATGGGTCTGAGCGCGCATGTCACTCACCGGAAAAAGGACCGAACACTGAATTCGAACCCGCTCTGCGCCCGACGCGTCGGCCTTCTCGGCGGCACGTTCGACCCGATCCACGACGGACACCTCGCGCTGGCGGCGCGTTTCGTCGACTTGCTGCGACTGACCGAGCTCGTGCTTCTGCCCGCCGGCCAGCCGTGGCAGAAGGAAGGCGTCTCGGCACCGCAGCACCGCCTCGCGATGACACGCGCGGCCGCCGGGTCGATGCGCCTGGATGGCGTCGAGGTAAAGGTCGCCACCGATGAAATCGAGCGCGACGGCCCGACCTACACCGTCGACACGCTCGCGCGCTGGCGCGAGCGCGAAGGCGCACAGGCGTCGCTTGCGCTCCTGGTCGGCGCCGACCAGCTCGTGCGCCTGGACTCTTGGCACGACTGGAAGCGTCTCTTCGACTTCGCCCACATCTGCGTGGAAACGCGACCGGGTTTCGACCTCTCGGTCCTGCCGGATGCCGTCGCGGCCGAAGTCGCGGCACGCGGTGCCGCGCCGGAAATCCTCCGCGCGACGCCGCACGGCCATCTGCTGATCGACCAGTCGCTGGCGGTCGATGTATCGGCGACGGCGATCCGCGAGTATTTCCGCGAGACCGAAGCCACCCATAACGACAACCCGACCGAAGCCCCGGCGGCAAACCGGGCGGACCCGCGAAGCCAGGTCCCGCCCGCCGTCTGGGACTATATTGTTCAACATCACCTGTACCAACGGTAACCATGGAAATTCAAAAACTTCAGCGCGCGATCATCGACGGTCTCGAAGACGTCAAGGCGCACGACATCAAGGTGTTCAACACGACGCACCTGACCGCCCTCTTCGACCGCGTCGTGGTCGCGAGCGGCACCTCGAACCGGCAGACCAAGGCGCTCGCCAACAGCGTGCGCGAAAAGGTCAAGGACGCCGGCGGCGACATCATCTCCACCGAAGGCGAGGAGATCGGCGAATGGGTGCTGGTCGATTGCGGCGACGCGGTCGTGCACATCATGCAGCCGGCGCTGCGCCAGTACTACAACCTCGAAGAGGTCTGGGGCGACAAGCCGGTGCGCGTCAAGCTGCAGAACCCGAACACGTTCGGCGGCGCACGCGCGAGCGAGCCGCTTGCCGAAGCCGAGGACGACGCTCCCGCCGCCAAGCCCGCACGCAAGACGACGCGCCGCTGAACGAGCGGTTGCATCGCGCGTCATGAAACTGCATATCCTTGCGGTCGGCCACAAGATGCCCGACTGGATCGCCGCGGGCTTCGACGAATACGCGAAGCGCATGCCGCCGGAACTGCGCATCGAGCTTCGCGAAATCAAGCCCGAGCAGCGCTCGTCGGGTCGCAACGCAGAGAGCGTGATGGCGGCCGAACGCCAGCGCATCGAAGCCGCGTTGCCGAAGAACGCGCGCCTCGTCGCGCTCGATGAACGCGGCCGAGACTGGAGCACGATGCAGTTGGCGGGCGCACTGCCCGGCTGGCAGCAGGACGGGCGCGACGTTGCGTTCGTGATCGGCGGCGCGGACGGCCTCGATCCCCAGGTGAAGGCGCGTGCGGAACTGCTCCTGCGCGTGTCGAGTCTCACACTGCCGCACGGCATGGTCCGCGTGCTGCTCGCCGAACAGCTTTACCGCGCGTGGAGCATCACGCAGAATCATCCCTATCATCGCGCCTGAGGCCCTGTCATATCGAAAGCGGTCTTCGCGCACGTCTTCTGAGAACCGCTTCCGATGCCGCTGCCCGCTTCCCCGCTTCATTCCTTCGTTTATCTCGCCTCGCAAAGCCCCCGGCGGCAGGAGTTGCTGCAGCAACTCGGCGTGCGCTTCGAACTGCTGCTTCCGCGTCCCGACGAAGACGCCGAAGCGCTCGAAGCCGAACTTCCCGGCGAATCACCCGATGCCTATGTCGTGCGCGTCTGCGCATTGAAAGCGCACGCGGCGCATGCGCGTCGCGTGGCGGGGCATCATCCGGCCGCGCCGATCCTTGTCGCCGATACGACCGTCACCGTCGATGGCGCGATCATGGGCAAGCCCGCCGATGCGAACGAAGCCGTCGCGATGCTCGAACGACTCGCGGGACGCGAACACGAAGTGCTGACGGCGCTCGCCGTGGTCGATGCCGAAGGCACGTTGCTGCCGTCCGCGCTGTCGCGCTCGAAAGTGCGCGTAGCAAACGTCGATCGTGCTGCATTGCAGCGTTACGCGGCGACGGGCGAGCCGTTCGGCAAGGCCGGTGCGTACGGCATTCAGGGACGCGCAGCGGAGTTCATCGAGCGGATCGAGGGGTCCTATTCGGGTATCATGGGTTTGCCCCTTTTCGAAACCGCAGCTCTCTTGCGCGTGGCGCGCGTCGAATTCTAAACAGGCCATGAACGAAGAAATCCTGATCAACGTCACACCGCAGGAAACCCGCGTCGCACTCGTTCAGCAAGTCGCCGTGCAGGAGCTTCACGTCGAACGCACGCTTTCGCGCGGGCGCGTCGGCAACGTCTATCTCGGCCGCGTCGTGCGCGTGCTGCCGGGCATGCAGTCCGCGTTCATCGACATCGGCCTCGAACGCGCCGCCTTCCTTCATGTCGCCGACATCTGGCATCCGCGCATCCCGGGCGTCTCGCATTCGGCGACGCCGCATACGCCGATCGAGAAGATCGTGTTCGAAGGGCAGTCTCTGATGGTGCAGGTCGTGAAGGACCCGATCGGCACCAAGGGCGCGCGGCTCTCGACGCAGGTGAGCATCGCGGGGCGCACGCTCGTGTATCTGCCGCAGGAACCGCATATCGGGATTTCGCAGAAGATCGAAAGCGAGGCGGAGCGCGAGGCCGTGCGTGCCCGGCTGACCGCCGTCTTGCCCGCCGATGAAAAAGGCGGCTATATCGTGCGCACCATCGCCGAAGACGCATCGAGCGAAGAGCTTGCCGCCGATGTCGCGTATCTGCGCAAGACGTGGGCGACGATCGTGGCTCAGGCGCAGCGCGTGCCGCCAACGACGCTGCTCTATCAGGACTTGAATCTTGCGCAGCGCGTGTTGCGCGACTTCGTCAACGACGAGACCACGCGCATCCAGGTCGATTCGCGCGAGACCTATCAGATGCTCGCGGACTTTGCGGCAGAGTTCACGCCGGCTGTGGCGTCGCGCCTGCATCACTACACGGGCGAGCGGCCGCTCTTCGATCTCTACAACATCGAGGCGGAGATCCAGCGGGCGCTGTCGCGGCGCGTCGACCTGAAGTCGGGCGGCTATCTGATGATCGACCAGACCGAAGCGATGACGACCATCGACGTCAACACGGGTGGCTACGTCGGCGCGCGCAATTTCGACGACACCATCTTCAAGACCAATCTCGAAGCGGCGCATACGATCGCGCGCCAGCTGCGGCTGCGTAACCTCGGCGGCATCATCATCATCGACTTCATCGACATGGAGAACGCCGAGCACCGCGACCAGGTATTGGGCGAGCTAAAGAAGGCACTTTCGCGCGACCGCACGCGCGTAACGGTGAACGGGTTCTCGCAACTGGGGCTCGTCGAGATGACGCGAAAGCGCACGCGCGAGTCGCTCGCGCATGTACTGTGCGAGCCGTGTCCGGTGTGCGAGGGCAAGGGGCAGGTGAAGACGCCGCGCACCGTTTGCTATGACGTGCTGCGCGAGATCATGCGCGAGTCGCGGCAGTTCAATCCGCGCGAGTTTCGCGTGGTGGCCTCGCAGCAGGTCATCGACCTGTTTCTCGAAGAGGAGTCGCAACATCTGGCAATGCTGATGGATTTCATCGGCAAACCGGTGTCGTTGCAGGTCGAGTCGAATCTGAGTCAGGAACAATACGACATCGTGTTGATGTAGCCGGCGCGCCGCGGCCAACGCGTCAGGACGGCGCGGCGCTTCTGTCGTCCACCCTCCGCCGCGCACCATAGATCAATATCCCGATCAGGAACACGAACAGATTTCCCTCGGTGAAATTGAGCAGCAGCGAGTTGGCCAGGCATCCCAGCACGAACGCGAACAGATACCCGTATGCAATCGATCGAGCGGGCTCCGCAAGTCGTTCGCACTCGCGTCTGATCGTCACCAGCAGCCAGACGAACAGCGCAACGCCGATCAGTCCGAGTTGCACGCCCATCAGCAGGAATTCGTTGTGCGGGTTGCCGGCCATCGCCGCGCGGCCGCCGGTGCTCGCGCTCGCGAGCCGCTCGAATTGGGTCCGCACGCTCCCGGCGCCGTATCCGGCGATCGGCCTTTCCATGAGCAGCTCCGCGCTGCGTCGATAGAATTCGACCCGCACGCCCATCGATGTGTTCTTGTTCTGCGTTTCGTATTGGGTGATCTCCTGCGTCGTTTCGGCTAGCCGCGAATCCTTCGCGTTCAGCGCGAAGAACACCAAACCTCCGCACACGGCGACGCCCGCCAGAACAGCGATCCAGCGCGCAGGACCGTGGTATTGACGGAGCCGCGTTGCCTGAACGACAACGTAGATTGCCATGTACGCAATCGCGACGACCTGCCCGGTACGGCCCTTCAACACGAAGAGCACGTTGATCAACGCAAGCATGGCGACGCCATACAGCAGGACCCGGATGGCGCCATTCTCCGCAGCCCGCGCAAGCGAGAATGCCATGCAGACCAGGAAAGCCATCATCAGGCCGCCGGAGATATGGTCCTTGAACACCCACGGCTTCGACACCGCGTCCGTGCCGTGCATCGGGCCGAACGCGGTCCATCCGAAGGCGTTGGTATAGGTCAGCACCATCGAGAGCACGAGCGTCGCAAAGAGTCCCCAGATGGCCGCGGCAGCCCAGTTCGTGTCGTCGTTGCTCTCGAAGACGAGAAAGAGCAGCGGCAGGAAAAGCAGCTTGCGGTACTTCAGCAGGAAATCGAATGCCTCGCGCACGGGCGCCGAACTGTAGACGACACTCAACGCGAGCGCTACGAACAGAATCAGCGCGGCGATGCTCGCGCTCGATCCGGCGCGCATCGTTCTCATGCGCCGCCACACCTCGGGCGAGCCGAGCGCGCACAACGTGAAGAGCGCGGAGCCGAGGTTCACGCCGGCCGTCGAGACCGGCACGAGCCACAGTGTCAAGAGAGCGAACGATCTCGCAAGAATCAACGGATAGGAATTGGTGCGGGCCCCGCGCAGCCGGGTAAGTATTGTCGCTTGCATATTGTTGGTTCAGCGCCCCCGCTTTCTTTCGGATGCTGCCTTTTTGCCTCGTTTTCGCCCGCCGCGCCGCCTGCTCGATCAATGGCTGGCGTGCATTCGTTTCAATGGTCTGACGCGCCGGGAACCTGCACCCGTGGGCCGCTCAGGTAGAAGCGCGTACGACGCTCGACGGCCTCGCTAGAATACATCGACTCCACCGTTTCCCGGGCCCGCGCGCCGATGGACACTCGCAGCGAGGGATCGGCCATCAGGCTTGCGACGATCTCGCGAGCCTCGTCGGTCGAATCGAACAGAAAGCCGTTTTCGCCATGCCGGATCCACTCCGCATAGCCGCCCCGCCGATGACACACCACGGGCAGCGCGCACGCCATCGCCTCCAGCACGACGCGCCCGAAGGTTTCGACATGCGCGCCCGTCCGGTAGTAGAAGACATCCAGGCTGCGAAGAAAGTCCGCCGCAGGCATCGTGCCTTCGGCCAGCAACTGCACGTTCGGGCCGGCGGCGGTTGCGGCGTCGAGCGCATCGCGCAGGCAGGTCGCGCCCTGCAGGCGGACCTGCGCCCCCTCCTCTGCCCACCTCCGGTACAGGGCGATATCCTCGGGATCGTGCTTGTCGGCGGTATCGCGGCTCAGGCGTCCGATCACCAACGGCGCGCTCGACGTGCGCGGCCCGGGCGCCGGAGCGAACAGCCGGATGTCGATCGGCGAGGGCTGGACCTCGCCCGGCACGCCGAGCAACTGCTTCTGAAACTCGGAGATGAACACGTATTCGGTCTTCGGCCAGCGCAGCATGGGCGGATGCGCCGACGTCAGCGAGAGAATCCTCGGATGAAACGTGTTGAAGACGTAGATGAGGCGCGCGGGCGCCGCGCTCAGGTATGGCCACAGCCTGCGGCGCCAGTGCGCGCCCACGAACACGTAGACGCCGCCATCCGGACGATTGCCGGCGCCGGGTCCGATCTTGCGGATCCCGTACTGGCTCGCAAGCTCGGGCGAAACCCGCGACGACGATGACCAGAATCTGACATCGCTTCGCTCGCCGAGGAGGCGTCCGAGATAAAGCGCTTCCTGTTCGCTGCCGCCGTGCGCATTGAGAAATCCGTTGATGATGTGAATGACGGGCTTCGACACTGGGTTGAACATCTCGCTATCTGTAAAGAAAGGCTTCGCCGACGTGAACGGTCAGGCCGGCGCCCGCGTTCAGCCGGGTGCGACGAAAATCTGGTGTCGCTTCGCAAGCGCGGGCGATGGCGACGATACAGGTGTCGTGGCCGACGCCGCGGCCGTACTGAAATTTCGTGAACAGGATCTTCACGGCCGGCGCTCCACGGATGCAATGGCGTTCAGCACCTCGTCGACAATCGGCGCGCGGCCCTCGTCCCCGATCGACACGCACACGCCCGGAATCTGCACGCCGAAGTGCGGCCGCGACGTCGCGGTGAAGATCATCACGGTCGGCTTGCGCAGCGCGGTGGCCAGATGCACGAGGCCCGTGTCGGTACCCACGACGAGCGCCGCGAGATCGATGTGCTGCGCCATCTCCTCGATCGACAGCTTCGGCAGCACGCGCGCGCCGGGCACGCCTTGGGCGATGGCTTCGCCTTCGCGCCGCTCCGCGTCCGAACCCCATGGCAGGAGCGGCGTGATGCCGCGCTCGACAAGCGAGCGGCCCACCGCAATCCAGTTTGCGGCAGGCCATTTCTTCTCTTCCTTCGACGTCGCGTGAAACAGCAGCGCGAACGGCGCGTCCTTCACGGCGTCGGGCGCCGCCTTGGGTTTCGGAATCGAGAAAACGGTGGGCGGAACGGGCTCGATTGCATAACCGAAGGTCTCGCTGAGCGCCCGCCGCATGCCTTCCCACGCATTGGCGTCGTGGCGCGGCGCGAACCGGTGCGTGTACGCGAACGCGGCACCGCGCTCGCCGAGGTTCACCCGCGAGTATCCGAAACGGCGCTTGGAGCGCGTGAGAAACGAGATGATCGCGCTCTTGTAGACGCCGTGCAGGTCCAGCACCGCATCGTATTTCTCCTGTCGCAGGTCGGAAATCGACGATGCGATCGCCGACAGGTCGCTCAGGTTGCGCATCTTCTTGAAGCGCCTGAGCGGCGCGCACAGCACGCGCGCAACGCCCGGATTCCAGCGCGGAATGTCGGCGAAGGCGTCGTCGACGGCCCAGTCGATCTGCACGCCCGGAAACGCGCGATGCAGGTCTCCCACCACCGCCTGCGCCTGAATCACATCGCCGAGCGAGGTGACCTTCACGACCAAGATTCGCTTCATTCTGCGAGCACGTTTCGAGCGGTATCCGCCGGGTTGATCAAGTGATGCATGGATAGAACGACGAGGCTCACGCCGCCTGTTGCTGGTACTGGATGCGATGCAGGTGCGCATAGAGACCGTCCTGCCGGAGCAGTTCGGCATGGCTGCCCTGCTCGGCGATCCGTCCCGCCTCCATCACGAGGATGCGGTCGGCGCGCTCGATGGTCGAGAGCCGGTGCGCGATGACGAGCGTCGTGCGGCCCTTCATCAGCGTTTCCAGCGCGGACTGCACGTGCCGCTCCGACTCGGAATCGAGCGCGGAGGTCGCTTCGTCGAGGATCAGGATCGGCGCATCCTTGTAGATGGCGCGCGCGATAGCGAGCCGCTGGCGCTGACCGCCCGACAGGCGCATGCCGTTGCCGCCGACCAGCGTATCGATGCCGTCGGGCATCGCGGCAACCACATCCGCGAGATTCGCCGCCGCAAGCGCCTTCTGCACGCGCTCGCGATCCGGCGTCGTGCCATAGGCGACGTTGGCGGCGATCGTGTCATTGAAGAGGACGACATCCTGGCTCACCATCGCCATCTGCCCGCGCAGGTCGGCCAGCCGGTACTCCGGAAGCGCTACGCCGTCGACGAGCACCTCGCCCCCTGCCGGATCGAAGAAGCGCGGCAGCAGGTTGACGAGCGTCGTCTTGCCGCTGCCTGACGGGCCCGCGAGCGCGACCATCTCGCCCGGCGAGACCTTGAACGACACGCGATCGAGCGTCGGCCGCTCGGGCGAACCGTAGCTGAACGACACGTTGCGAAACTCGACGTCGCCCTCCGCGCGTTCGAGCTTGCGGCCGCCACCTTCCGGCTCGGCGGGCTCGTCGATCAGGCCGAAGATCAGTTCGGCCGCCGTCATGCCGCGTTGCAGCGGCTGGTTGATGTCGATCAGGTGCTTGAGCGGCGAGATCACGAGCAGCATCGACGTGACGAACGCAACGAAGCCGCCGACCGTCGTCTGGTCGCTCGCCGACTGCACCACCGCGATCGTGATGACGATGGCGAGCGCGATCGACGCGAGGAACTGCGTGAGCGGCTGCGCGAGCCCGCCCGAGACCTGCATGCGCATCGAATAACCGCGCAGTCGATTGCTCATCTCGGAGAAGCGGCCCATTTCATACGGTTCGCCGTTGTGCACCTTGACGACCTTGTAGCCGCCGACCGTCTCCTCGACGATGTATGACAGCTCGTTCGTGAGCATCTGATGCTCGCGGTTCAGGCGCCGCAGGCGCCGGTTGATCTTGGAGACGAGCCAGCCGATTCCCGGCAGGATCACAGCGACGATCAGCGTGAGGCGCCAGTTCAGGATGAACAGATAACCGAGCAGGAACACGACCGTGAGCGAATCGCGCACCAGCGTGACGACGACGCTCGAAAGCACCTGCAGGATCTGGTTGACCTCGAAGACGATCGCGTTGATGACCGTGCTCGCGGTTTCGCGCTGGAAGAAGCCGGCGCTCGTGTGGATCAGGCGCTCGAACATCTTGAGCCGTAGTTGCAGCAGGATCTTGTTCGACACGTACGACAGCAGATAGCCCGACGCGTACTGCGCGACGCCGCGCACGACCGAGAGGCCGATCACCGCGGCCGGCACGACCCATTTCGCCTTGTCGCTGCCCTTGGTGCCGAAGCCATGATCGAGCAGGGGCTTGAGCAGCATCGGAATGCCGGCCTCGCTCGCCGCGACGAAACCCATCGCGATCAGGCCGAGGATCACGATGCCCATCAGCGGCCGGATGTAAGGCCAGAGGCGCCTCAACACGGCCGTGGGCGATGTGGTGGTGCCATCGCCAATGGTTTTGCTCAGTGTCTGTTGCTGGGTCAAATCATTCCTCTGTCGGTGCGATGTGCGCGGCATGCACATGATGGCTCACGCAGGCGGCCGATGCAGGTGGCCCGTGCAGCGGCGGCCAGGCACGGTGCGCGCCAGTCCGCTATTGTAATCCGTCACGTATCGCCATCTCATTAAGGACGCGACAAGTTTCGACGCGCGCGGCCGTGGCGCGGCTGGTGGCGCGGTCGTGGCGCCGTCGACTTAGAATACGGCACGCGCTCATCGTGGCAGCGCACGCTTCGAACCGGCAACATGACCCAACCGACACTCGGCATCGCCATCATCACCTACAACGCGGCGGCGCGGCTCGCCCAATGCCTCGCGGCCGTCTCCTTCGCGGACGATATCGTCGTGATCGACGGCGGCAGCACCGATGCGACTGCGGGCATCGCCGAAGCGCATCGCGCGCGCGTGATCGTCGAGCGCGAATGGCCGGGTTTCGGCCCGCAGAAGAACCGCGCGCTCGATGCGCTCGCGACCGACTGGGTGCTCTCGATCGACGCCGATGAAGTCGTGTCGCCGGAACTGGCGGCGTCGATCCGCGCCGCGATCGTCGACCCGCGCGCCGACGTCTATGCGGTCGACCGGCTGTCGAGCTTCTGCGGCGAGTGGATCCGGCACAGCGGCTGGTATCCCGACTGGATCCCGCGCCTGTTCAGGCGCGGCACGGCACGCTTCTCCGACGACCTGGTGCATGAGCGGCTCGTGCTTTCCACTGCGGCGCCGCTCGCGCGGCTCGAAGGCCGGCTGATGCACTATTCCTACGAAGACTTCGAGAGCGTGTTGCGCAAGCTCGACGCGTATTCGACCGCCGGCGCGCTGCAGCGCCATGCGGCGGGCAAGCGCGGCAGCTTCAGCATCGCGGTGGCGCGCGGGCTGTGGGCATTCCTGCGGACGTACTTCCTGCGACGCGGGTTTCTCGACGGCCGCTCGGGTTTCATGATCGCGATGTTCAATGCGCAGACCGTCTATTACCGGTTCCTGAAGCTCGCGCATCTGAACGCGTTCCGCTGATCCGCCGCCCGGTCAATAGACGATCTCGATCGAACTGCCAGCGAATTCGCCGCGCAACGCCGTGATGAGATCGTCGGTGGGCTTGACGCGCCAGGCGTCGCCGAGGCGCACTTCGCCTTCGGCGTGCTCGCTGCGATACACGATGCTCACGTTCAGTCCGTTCGGAATGTGCACCGGCTGGCGCTGCGGCCGGCCGCCGTCGCCACGCGGGCCGCGCGAAGGCACCGGGACCGGTGCGCTCGCCTGCTGCTCGGGCCCGGCGCAATGGGCTTCCAGCACGCGCTTGAGACGCAGCGCATCGGCGTTGCCGTTCATCTCGACCTTGACCGCCTGCGCGTAACGGCTGCGCGCGCGTTCGAGATCCATCGCGGATTCGACCGTGAAGCGGATGCCGCCCGTGAACGCGTCGTTGCGCGCCTGTCCCTGTACGACGAGCAGTTCGTCTTCCTTGAAGAGCGCCTTGTTCGCCTCGAACTGCTCGTTGAAGACAGTGACTTCGCACTGGCCGGAGCCGTCGTCGAGATTGACGATCAGCATCTTGCCGCGCTGGGTCATCTGCGTGCGCATCATCGTGATGACGCCCGCGACGAGCTTGTCGCGCCCTTCCTTCAACTCGCCGATCTTCTGCCGCACGAAGCGGCGCACTTCGCCCTTGTAGGCGTCAAAGAGATGCCCGGACAGGTAGAAGCCGAGCGCGGTCTTCTCTTCCTGCAGGCGCTTCTTGTCCGACCACACAGGTTCGTCGACGAGTTCGTGGCCCTGCTGCGGGCTGTCGCCCATGTCGAAGAGACCCGCCTGCATCGCATTGGCGGCGGCCTGATCGGCGGCCTCCATCGCGAGCGGCACCGACGCGATCAGTTGCGCCCGGTTCTCGTGCAGCGAATCGAACGCGCCCGCGCGGATCAGCGCTTCCACCGTGCGCCGGTTCACGACACGCCGGTCGATGCGGTCGCAGAAATCGAAGAGATCGGTGAACGCGCCGTCCGCGCGCGCGCGCAGGATTTCCTCGATCGCGTTCTGGCCGCTGCCCTTCACCGCGCCGAGACCATAGCGGATCGTCTTCGAGCGCTTGCCGTCGGCCTCCGCGACCGGCTCGAAGCGATACGCCGATTCGTTGATGTTCGGCGGCAGGACCGCCATGCCGTTCGTCAGGCAATCCTCGAAGAGAATCTTGACCTTGTCGGTATCGTCCATGGCGAGCGACATGTTGGCCGCCATGAATTCCGCCGGATGGTGCGCCTTCAGCCATGCGGTGTAGTACGCGAGGAGCGCATAGGCCGCCGCGTGCGACTTGTTGAAGCCGTAGCCCGCGAACTTCTCCATCAAGTCGAAGATCTCGTCGGCCTTTTCGGCCGTCAGGCCGTTCTTCGCCGCGCCCTGCCGGAACAGTTCGCGATGCTGCGCCATCTCCTCGGCCTTCTTCTTGCCCATCGCGCGACGCAGCAAGTCCGCGCCGCCGAGCGAGTAGCCGCCGATGATCTGCGCCATCTGCATCACCTGCTCCTGATAGACCATGATGCCGTAGGTCTCTTTCAGGACGGGCTCGACGCGCGGGTCCGGATACTCGACGATCTCGCGCCCGTGCTTGCGCGCGCAGAAGCTCGGGATCAGGTCCATCGGGCCCGGACGATACAGCGCGACGAGCGCGATGATGTCCTCGAAGCGGTCCGGCTGCGCGTCCTTCAGCATGCCCTGCATGCCGCGGCTTTCAAGCTGGAACACGGCGACGGTGTTCGCTTTCTTGAGAATCGAGAACGATGCCGGATCGTCGAGCGGCACCTGCGCGAGATTCCAGTTTTCCTTCGACGGATCGAGCCGGCGGATATAGCGCTCCGCCCAGTCGAGAATGGTGAGCGTGGTCAGGCCCAGAAAGTCGAACTTCACCAGCCCGACCGCTTCGACGTCGTCCTTGTCGTACTGGCTGACGACACCGCCGTCCTCGCCCTGCGTGTAGAGCGGGCAGAAATCGGTGAGCTTGCCGGGCGCGATCAGCACGCCGCCCGCGTGCATGCCGACGTTGCGCGTCAGCCCTTCCACGCGCTGCGCGAGTTCGAGCAGCTGATGTACTTCGTCTTCGTTGTCGAAGCGCTCCTGAAGCGCGGGCTCTTCCTTCATCGCGTCGGCGATGGTGACGTGCTTTCCCGGCTTGAACGGAATCAGCTTCGCGATGCCGTCGGTGAACATGTAACCGAGATCGAGCACACGGCCAATGTCGCGCACGGCCGCCTTCGCCGCCATCGTGCCGAAGGTCGCGATCTGCGAGACGGCATCCGCGCCGTATTTCTGCTTCACGTACTGGATGACGCGGTCGCGCCCTTCCTGGCAGAAGTCGATGTCGAAGTCGGGCATCGACACGCGTTCCGGGTTCAGGAAGCGCTCGAACAGCAGGTTGTAGCGCAGCGGGTCCAGATCGGTAATGCCGAGCGCATAGGCGACGAGCGAACCCGCGCCCGAACCGCGGCCCGGGCCGACCGGCACCCCGTTGTTCTTCGCCCACATGATGAAGTCCGCGACGATCAGGAAGTAGCCCGGGAAGCCCATCTTGATGATCGTGCCGCACTCGAAGTCGAGCCGCGCGTAATACGTTTCGCGCTGCTGCTCCCGCTCGGCTTCATCGGGATAAAGCTGCTCAAGGCGCACTTCCAGCCCATCCTTCGACAACTGCACGAGGTAGTCGTCGAGCGACATGCCGTCGGGCGTCGGAAAGAGCGGGAGCTTCGGCTTGCCGAGTTCGAGCGTCAGGTTGCAGCGCTTCGCGATCTCGACCGTGTTTGCGAGCGCCGAAGGAATATCAGCGAACAGCGCGCACATCTCGTCCTGTGTGCGGAAATACTGGTCGGTCGTGAAGCGCTTCTGGCGGCGCGGATTCGCGAGAATGTCGCCTTCCGAAATGCACACGCGCGCTTCGTGCGCGGTGAAATCGTCTGGGGTCATGTATTGCAGCGGATGCGTCGCGACGACCGGCAGCTTCAGCTTCGCCGCGAGCGCAACTGCCTGCTGCACGTAGGTTTCCGCTCCCGGCTGCCCGGCGCGCTGCAATTCCAGATAGAACGCGTTCGGAAAGAGCGCCGCCCAGCGTTCGGCGTTGCGCTCTGCGGCCTGGTCGTTGCCCGCGGCGAACGCCATGCCGATGTCGCCCTGCTGCGCGCCGGAAATCGCGAGCAGGCCCTCGGCGAGACCGCCTTCGAGCCATTCGAACTCGACTTCGGCGCGACCGCGATACTGGTTCGTGAGCCACGCGCGGCTCAGCAATTCGCACAGGTTGAGATAACCGACCTTGTCCCTGACGAGCAGGAGAAGGCGCGAAGGTTTGTCGCGGTCGGCGGGGTTCGTGATCCAGACATCGCACCCGGCGATGGGTTTGACCCCTTTGCCGCGCGCCTCCTTGTAGAAGCGCACGAGACCGAACGCGTTGCCGAGATCGGTGAGCGCGAGCGCGCCCTGACCGTCATTGGCCGCGGCTTTGACGACGTCGTCCAGACGCACGATGCCATCGGCAATCGAGAACTCGGAGTGGACGCGGAGATGAACGAAGCGAGGATCTGACATGGGCGATATTGTACATGCGCCTCTTCGCGAAATTCTCGCTCGCGCCCGCATTGGCTGTTCGGACAAGGCCGCGCTTTGTCTCAAAAACGTTGTCTCGGGAATGCGCGTCAGTTTGACCGATCGGCCGAGTCCGGCGGCGGCGCCGAATGCGGGATAATACGGGTTCCGCGATGTGTCGGAGCTCTCCGGCGGCGCCTGTAATCAAGCAACCTGAACATGAATATCCTCAATCTCTCCGCCTACAAATTCGTGACCATCGACGACAGCGCCGCGTGGCGCCCGCTCGTCACCGAACGATGCAACGCGCTCGGCCTGAAGGGCACGATTTTGCTGGCGCCGGAGGGCATCAACCTGTTTGTCGCGGGCGCGATCGAGAATGTGCGCGAATTCATCGACTACATTCGCGGCGACGCGCTTTTCGAAGGCAAGTTCGCCGACCTGCAATTCAAGGAAAGCCTTTCCGCGAAACAGCCGTTCCGCCGCATGCTGGTGAAGCTGAAGCGCGAAATCATCACGATGAAGAAGCCGGCGATCAAGCCGGAACTCGGCCGCGCGCCGTTCGTCGATGCCCCGACGCTCAAGGCGTGGCTCGACCGCGGCCATGATGACGAAGGCCGCCCCGTCGTCATGCTGGACACGCGCAATGCGTTCGAAGTCGACGTCGGCACGTTCGAGAACGCGCTCGATTTCCGCATCACGAAATTCAGCGAATTTCCGGAGGTGATCGAGCAGAATCGCGCCGATCTGGATGGTAAGACGGTCGTCTCGTTCTGCACGGGCGGCATTCGCTGCGAGAAAGCCGCCATCCACATGAAGGAAGTCGGCATCGACCACGTCTACCAGCTCGAAGGCGGCATCCTAAAGTATTTCGAGGAGGTCGGCGGCGCGCATTACAACGGCGAATGCTTCGTGTTCGACTACCGCACGGCGCTCAATCCGAATCTCGAGCCGACGGCCACGTCGCAATGCTTCGGCTGTCGCGCAGTGGTGAGCGCCGAGGAGCAGCAGTCGCCCCATTACGTGCCCGGCAAGACGTGCCCCGCCTGCCATCCGCAAGCCCGCAAGGTGTCGAAGGCGGCGTGAACGCGTACCGCGGACGATTCGCGCCCTCGCCGACCGGGCCTCTGCACATCGGCTCGCTAGTCGCCGCGCTGGCGAGTTTTCTGGATGCGCGCGCGCATCGCGGCGCATGGATCGTGCGGATCGAGGACGTCGACGGTCCGCGTACGGTAGCCGGCGCCGACGACGACATCCTCGCGACGCTCGCGCATCTGGGCATGCAACCGGACGGGCCGCCCGTCTGGCAAAGTCAGCGCCACGAAGCGTACGACGCGGCCTTCGAACGTCTGCTGGCAGCAGGTTTCGTTTATCCGTGCGGCTGCACGCGCCGCGAAATCGCGGATTCGCTTTTGAATACCCACACCCGTCACGCGACGCTCGCCTATCCCGGCACCTGCCGCGACGGCCTGCACGGCCGCGCGCCGCGCGCGTGGCGCCTGCGCGTGCCCGACGGCGATGCTGCGCGCGTGAGTTTCGTGGATCGCTGGCAGGGTTTGCAGTCGCAGGATCTCGCGACCGAAGTCGGCGATTTCGTGTTGAAGCGCGCGGATGGGCAGTGGGCGTATCAACTGGCGGTCGTCGTCGACGATGACGAGGCCGGCATCACGCATATCGTGCGCGGAGCCGATCTGCTCGATTCCACCGCGCGGCAGATTTATCTCCAGCAGTGCCTGGGCGTGGTGACGCCGCAGTATCTGCATGTGCCCGTCGTCACGAACGAGGACGGTGAAAAGCTCAGCAAACAGACCGGCGCACAGGCACTGGACCTGGACGATCCGGTCGCGACACTTGCCACAGCGGCCCGGCATCTGGAAATCGATGTCCACAGCGCGCTTTCGCTCGACGCCTTTTATTCGGCCGCGACCGCCGAGTGGGCGAAGCGCTTCGGACGGCGGCAATAAAAAAAGCGGCACCGCCTGCGCGCCGCCGCTTTTTCACTCGACCCCGAAAAAATCACGAAGACGTCGTCTTCCTCGGCATGCCCAGTCCGCCCAGCAACGCCGCCAGCGGCTGCTTCGGCGCGGCCTTGCGTTCGTGCTCGACCGCCTCGTCATGGCGCTTCACCGATGCCGGCGAAGGCTCGTATGGCTTCAGGAAGAATTCGTCGACCGGCTGCTGCCGCGCATGCGAGCGCTCGAACGACGTAGCGCGCCGACGACTGCCCGATTCCTCCCGCGCATGCCGGTGTTCGCCGCGCTCGGCGCGGACCGGCCGCTCGTCGCGTTCGCGGCGTCCGCCTTCACGGCGCGCCGGCGTCGTGACAGTCAGCGTCTCGACTTCGAGCGGACGCTTGATCAGCTTTTCGATGTCGGCGAGCTGCTTCTTCTCGTTCGCGCTGCACAGCGACAGCGCGTCGCCCGACGCGCCCGCGCGCCCCGTGCGGCCGATGCGGTGCACATAGTCTTCGGCACTAAACGGCAGATCGAAGTTGATCACGGCCGGCAGTTCGACGATGTCGAGCCCGCGCGCCGCGACATCGGTGGCGACGAGCGCCTCGATTTCGCCGCGCTTGAACGCGTCGAGCGCCTGCATGCGCTCGCCCTGGGTGCGGTCGCCGTGGATCGCCGTCGCGATGATGCCGTCGCGCTCCAGCACGCGCGCGAGCCGGCTCGCGCCGATCTTGCTGTTGCAGAACACGATCACCTGCTTGAGGTTGCGCTCGCGGATGAGTTGCGCGACCGCGCCCGACTTGTCGCTCTCGTGCACTTCGAACACGATCTGGCGCACGTTCGTGGCGGTCGAATTGCTGCGCGCGACTTCGATCGTCTGCGGATTGCGCAGGTAGGTCGCCGCGAGCTTCTTGATTTCGCCGGAGAACGTGGCGGAGAAGAGCAGTGTCTGACGTTCCTTCGGCAGCAGGTTCAGGATGCGCTGCAGGTCCGGCAGGAAGCCCATGTCGAGCATGCGGTCGGCTTCGTCGAGGACGAGCATCTGCACCTGGCCGAGATTGAGCGTCTTTTGCTGGACGTGGTCGAGGAGCCGCCCCGGTGTCGCGATCAGCACTTCGACGCCGCGCCTGAGCGCCTCGGACTGCGGATTCATGTCGACGCCGCCGAACACGACCGTGCTGCGCAGCGGCGTGTGCTTCGAATAGGCCTGCACGTTCGCGGCGACCTGGTCGGCGAGCTCGCGCGTCGGCGTGAGGATCAGCGCGCGCACCGGATGGCGTGCGGGCGATGCGCTCGTGTTCGCCTGCGGCAAAAGGCGCTGGATGATCGGCAGCGAGAAACTCGCGGTCTTGCCGGTGCCGGTCTGGGCCGCGCCCATCACGTCGCGCCCGGCGAGCACCACGGGAATCGCCTGCGCCTGGATCGGCGTGGGCGTCGTGTAGCCGGACTCGGTCACCGCCTTCAGGATGTCGGCGGCGAGCCCGAACTGGTCGAACGTGGGCGCGGCGGCGCTCCCCGGCGTTCCGGAGGCTTCGGGCACAGCGGCGGACGTGTTCGTGACGACGGAATCGGACATGGTGACTATCTGGCTTTCGCTAAAAATGCGCCAGAGGCGGCGCGTGAAGCGGTGAATATGCGTGAAATCCGCGTGAAATCTGTCGGCTGCGCGGCGGTTCGGTGCGCGGCAAAATGGGCGCCGGACGCTCCGGCGCGGATTTCGCGCCCTGGCGCCGGGAATTGTCGGGCTCGATGCATACGCGAAATGCACCGCGGACGTCGTTCGTGCCCCGCGCTGCACGCTGGCACGCGCTGCTGCTTCGGTATTGCCCGGCGCGCTTTCGGGTGCGCGTCATCACGAGCTTCGTGGCCGCGATCCATGGGATGTTGGCCCGGCGCGGGTCCGGCAGCAAACCCGAGCGCCGAAAGCCGCACATTGTAGCACTCCGTCCGCGACGGGTACGGCTCGCGCGCGGGCTTGCGCCACGGCCGACGCGCGGGCATCGGCCGCGTTTCACCCCTGTTTCGGCACGTCCTTCACAATCATGAGCCGCAGTTCGGTCATATCCTCGATTGCGTACCTGACGCCCTCGCGGCCGAGCCCGGAGTCCTTCACGCCGCCATACGGCATGTTGTCGACGCGAAACGACGGCACGTCGTTGATAACCACGCCGCCTACCTCCAGCGCGTCCCACGCACGGTTCGTATGCGCGAGGCTGTCGGTGAAGACGCCCGCCTGCAGCCCGAAATCGCTGTCGTTGACGGTTTTCAGCGCTTCCTCGAAGTCGGTGAATTTTTCAAGAATCGCGACCGGCCCGAACGCTTCCTTTCGGTACAGATCCTGATCGTGCTTCACATTTTCGAGCAGCGTCGCCTCGAACATCGCGCCCTCTACCTTGCCGCCCGCGACGATCGCCGCGCCGTTCTTCACGGCCGCTTCCATCCAGCCGGCGAGGCGCTTCGCCTCCGATTCCGAGATCATCGGTCCGACAAAAGTCTTTTCGTCCTTCGGATCGCCCATCCTGAGCGACTTCGTCTTCGCGATCAGCTTTTCGCGCAGCGCGTCGTAGAGACTGGCGTGCGCGATAATCCGCTGCACGCCGATGCAGCTTTGCCCCGACTGATAGAACGCGCCGAACGCGAGCCGGTCGACGACGTAGTCGAGCCGGCCGGCCTGATCACCGTCGACGATCGCCGCCGCGTTGCCGCCGAGTTCGAGGATCACCTTTTTCTTGCCCGCCTTCTTCTTCAGCTCCCAGCCGACGGCGGGCGACCCGGTGAACGACAGCAGGCGAAAACGCTCGTCGGTGGTGAAGAGATCGGCGCCGTCTCGATGCGCCGGCAGCACGGAAAACGCGCCCTTCGGCAGGTCGGTCTCCGCGAGAATCTCCGCCATGATGAGCGCGCCGACAGGCGTCCGGCTCGCGGGCTTCAGTACGAACGGACAGCCCGCGGCAATCGCGGGCGCCACCTTGTGCGCGGTCAGGTTGAGCGGAAAGTTGAACGGCGAGATGAACGAGCACGGCCCGATCGGCACGCGCTTGTAGTAACCGTGATATCCCGCCGCGCGCGGCGAAATCTCCAGGTTGATCATGCCGCCGTCGATACGCACGGACTCCTCGGCCGCCACCTTGAACGTGTCGATGAGCCGCGTCACCTCGCCCTTCGAATCGTTGATCGGCTTGCCCGCTTCGATGCACAACGCCATCGCGAGCTCGTCGTAGCGTTCGCGAAAGCGCTTCACGCAATGTTCGAGCACCGCCTGGCGCTTGAACGGCGCGAACGCGCGCAGCGCGGCCTGAGCGTCGACCGCGTGACCGATGGCGGCGTCGATCGCCTTCGCATCCGCCATCGCGACGCGCGTCGCGACTTCGCCGCTGAACTTGTCGGTGACTTCGAGATCGGTATTGGCCGCGACGGGCTCGTTCGCGAGATAGTACGGGTAAGTCTTCTGCAACATGGCATCGCTCCTTCAAAGCTGCGCCGCGAGTCGCTTGATCTCGCGGTTGAGCACGCGCTCGTTGTCCGAATAGTCGATGGGCACGTCGATTACATGCACGCCCGGGCTCGCGTAGCATTCGCGCAAAAGCGGCGCGAATGCCTCGGCCGATTCGACCCGGTGCCCCTTCGCGCCGTAACTCTCGGCATAGGCGACGAAATCGGGGTTTTTCAGCGTCATCCCGTAATCCGGGAAATTCATGTTCTCCTGCTTCCAGCGGATCATGCCGAACGCGTCGTCACGCAGAATGAGCACGACGAGGTCGAGTTTCAGCCGCACGGCCGTCTCCAGTTCCTGCGAATTCATCAGAAAGCCGCCGTCGCCGCACACGGCCATCACCTTGCGGTCCGGATGCACGATCTTCGTGGCTATGGCAGATGGCAGGCCCGCCCCCATCGACGCGAGCGCGTTGTCGAGCAGGAGCGAGTTCGGCTCGTGCGCGCGGTAGTAGCGCGCGAACCAGATCTTGTACATGCCGTTGTCAAGGCAGAGGATGCCGTCGACGGGCGTGGTGTCGTAAACGTCCTTCACGATACGCACCGGATAGAGCGGAAAGCGCGGATCGTTCTGGCCCTTCGCGAGCTGGTCCTCGAAGTGTTGCTTGATCTCCTTGAAGCGCGCGAAGTCCCAGTGTTCCTGGCGCTCGCGCAGCGATTCCTTCATCTGCCAGACCGCGTTGGCGATATCGCCGACCACCTCGATCTGCGGGAAATACACCGGATCGACCTGCGCGCCGAGAAAATTCACATGAATCACGGTCTTCTCGCCCGCGTCGCCGCTGCGCATGAAAAAGGGCGGCTTCTCGATCACGTCATGGCCGACGTTGATGATGCAATCGGCGTGATCGATCGCGCGGTGCACGAAATCGCCGTCGGAGAGGGTCGCGTTGCCGAGCCACATCGGATGCGACTCGTCGATCACGCCCTTGCCCATCTGCGTCGTGAAAAACGGAATGCCGATCTGGTCGACGAATTCGCGCAGCATCGTGCACGTCGTCTTGCGGTTGCCGCCCGCGCCGATCATCAAAAGCGGATGACGCGCGCTCGTGATCGCCTCGACGGCGCGCGCGACGGCCTTCTCCTCCGCGACGGGCCGCCGGCTGAAGCTCTTCGGGATCGGCTTGCCGTCGCCCTCCTCGTGCGCGACGTCTTCCGGCAGTTCAAGATGCACGGCGCCCGGGCGCTCTTCCTCGGCACGCCGGAACGCCTCGCGCACCGACGCAGGAATATTGCCGATCGACACCATCGAGCGCGTGTACTTGGTGAGCGGCTCCATCATGCGCACGACGTCGACGATCTGGAAGCTGCCCTGCTTGCTCGACTTGATCGGCTTCTGGCCCGTGATCATGAGCATCGGCATGCCGCCGAGTTGCGCGTATGCAGCGGCGGTCACGAAGTTGGTCGCGCCCGGGCCGAGCGTCGCGAGACAGACGCCGGTTTTCCCGGTCAGGCGCCCGTAGGTCGCGGCCATGAAGCCGGCGGCCTGCTCGTGGCGCGTGAGGACGAGCCGGATTTTCGAGCGCCGCAGCGATTCGAGCAGATCGAGATTTTCCTCGCCGGGAATGCCGAACACATATTCGACTTGTTCGGCTTCGAGGGCTTTCACGAACAGATCCGATGCTTTCATGGGCGGTCTCGGCTGGTTGACGTCGGGTCGGCATGGCGCGGCGCACGTCGGGCCGCGTGTCGAACTTGCGTTTGGAACATTACTCCGGATGCATGACGCGTGCAGGGAAAGTCCGGGCTTCGGGCGTCGCGGATGGGGACAAAAAAAACCGTTCCGAATCGCTTCGGAACGGTTTTTTCTGTCTTTCTGTCTTCCGGACCGGCGCGCGAAGCTTACTTGCCGCGCGCCTTGCAGTGGCCGATGATCGGCGGCGCGTTGGGTTCGCCCATGCCGCTGTAGAGGTTGCCTTCCTGCCCCTTGTTCCACCACGTGTACTGTTCTGCGACGTAGCGCGCACCCGAACCCGACATCACGTTCACGAACAACAGCTTGCGCCCGTCGACGGTCAAGAGCGCGAAGCTCTGCTTGTTCTTCGTGTTGACGTAGCGGACGGACAGGGTTTGTCGCCGTCGCAATCGTATTTGACGGTCTGCGACGAAGCTTCCTGCACCTGCGGCACGGTCAGCGGCTTCGCCCACGCGGTGTGCGCGAGCGCCGACGCGGCGAACGCCGCCAGGATGGTTTTCATCGTCGAGCCTCGATCTTCAGGATTCATGCCGCGTGCAGCATAGTTCATGGATCGATGACCTCCGCGCACGCATCGGTCGGCAACGCAACCGCTCAATCCAAGACAGGCCGCGCAAAGCGCCGCCAGCAAACACAATTTCATCCAGCCACTCCTTGCGCGGAATTCCGCGCAAGTCGCGCCGATCCGCCAGACATCACTTCGTTGAAACAGGCCTCACCTTCGATGCCGCGAGCTTCGCCCGCTCGCGCGCCTCGTCGATGTCGCGCCCCGTCGCTACTGCCACGCCCATGCGGCGCTTTTTGAAACTCTCGGGCTTGCCGAAAAGACGCAGGTCCGAATCCGGCACCGCGAGCGCCTCTGCAACGCCTTCGAACGCGATGGCCGCTTCGTCGAGGCCGCCGTAAATCACCGCCGACGCGCCCGGCGCCCGCAGCGACGTATCGACCGGCAAGCCGAGGATCGCGCGCGCATGCAGGTCGAATTCCGAGAAACGCTGCGTGGCGAGCGTGACAAGGCCGGTGTCGTGCGGACGCGGGCTTACTTCGGAAAACCAGACATCGTCGCCGCGCACGAAAAGCTCCACGCCGAAGAGGCCGCGCCCGCCGAGCGCCGCCGTCACTTTCGCCGAGACGTCGCGCGCCTTTTCGAGCGCGGCCGCGCTCATCGGCTGCGGCTGCCACGATTCGACGTAATCTCCTGCGACCTGCAAATGGCCGATCGGTTCGCAAAAGTACGTTTCCGTGACGCCCGTTTGCGGGTTCGCGGCGCGCACGGTCAGTTGCGTGATCTCGTAGTCGAAATCGACGAAGCCCTCGACGATGACGCGCCCGCGGTTTACGCGCCCGCCCGCCATTGCGTAGTTCCAGGCCGGCTCGATGTCGGCGTCGCTCCTGAGCACCGACTGCCCCTTGCCCGACGACGACATCACCGGCTTCACGACGCACGGAAAGCCGATCGTCGCGATGGCCGCCTTCATCTCGTCGAGCGATTGCGCGAATGCGTAAGGCGAAGTGGGCAGGGCGAGCGTTTCGGCGGCGAGCCGCCGGATGCCTTCGCGGTTCATCGTGAGCTGCGTCGCGCGCGCGGTCGGGATCACGACCGCGAGACCCGCCGCTTCGATTTCGGCAAGCATGTCGGTCGCGATCGCCTCGATCTCGGGCACGATCAGATGCGGCCTCTCCTGTTCGACCAGCGCACGCAGCGCGGCGCCGTCGGTCATGTCGATCACGTGCGAGCGATGCGCGACCTGATGGCCCGGCGCGTCGGCGTAACGGTCCACGGCGATGGTCTCCACGCCGAGCCGCTGCAGCGCGATGATCACTTCCTTGCCAAGCTCGCCCGCGCCGAGCAGCATCACGCGCGTGGCGCTCGCCGAGCCCGGCGTGCCGATGCGGCGCACGGCGCCCGTTTCGATGGTGCCCGCTCCCTGACTGGCGGTCTGCATGAGGTGCTCCTGGGTTTGATCCGAACAGTCGGCGATGTTAACACGCGCACTCAAGCACGAAGACTCGTCCGGTCGGCATATTCACAAGCGTGCGGCACGCGGCGCAGGCGCTCGCAACGATGCGTGATGGCATCGCGTTGCACATCGTCGCTGGACAAATCGTAGGACGAGTGCGATACCCTTACGGTTTCGCCAGCTTGAGGACCCTCGATGCGCATGCAGCTTCCCCCGCAGCCTTCCCGTTCCCCGTCGCGTTCTCGTTCAGACGCGCGGGGCCCCTCGCGCTTCGCTTCGTTCGGCGCAGCACTCGCGCTGGCCGCAACGCTTGCAGCGTGCGCGCTGCCGACCCATCCGGACGCGTCGGCACCGCCGACCGATCCCTACAATCCCGCGGCCACGCAACTGCTCGACGACACGCAATGGGAACTCACGCGCTGGACGGATGCGACCGGCCAGCAGCGCACGGTTCCGCACGGCGACAACGGCGAGCCGATCACGCTGAACCTGTCCACGGAAGGCGGCAAGCGGCGCGTGAGCGGTTTCTCGGGCTGCAACCGCTACATGGGCAGCTATGAGGTGAAGGACGGCAAGCTCGCGTTCGGGCCGCTCGCCGGCACGCGGATGGCGTGCGCGTCGGGCGCGGGTGCGGCGCTCGAGCAGCCGTACCTGAGCGGGCTCACGCACATCGCGAAATCGGGCGTGCAGATGAATCCGCCCAAGGAACTCCTGTTGACGCTCGACGACGGGCAGGTGCTAGCCTTTGCAAGCCGCTCGAAGTGACGCGGCGATGACGTGCGCGGCGAATCGCCTTCGGGAACGATGCGCACGTCGGTCCGACACATCCTTCGCGGCCGGCGCGCGGTCAGTCGGCGCCCCGCTTCCTCCTTCGCTTGCGTCAACGGTTAAACTCGACGGCCCGGTCTTCGCCGCTTCCCTCAATAGTTGGTTCCAAGCATGCACACGGTAGTTCTCGGCTGGTTCGGCGGGTCAGTCGTCTGGTTTCTTCCTCTCTTGTGGCGGCTCGTCAAGTCGATGCTTCCCGGCGGCGGCGGCGTACGCGGCCCCGGCACGATCCGGCTGTGGCTCGGCTTCGTCTGCGTGATCCTCGCGAGCGCGGCGCTCGAAGGCGCGCTACTCGGCTCGTTCGAGGCGGCGTGGGGCGTCAATCGCTGCGGACACGCGCTCGCAGGCGCACTCGCGGCGTTCGCCGGCAAAGTCGGCGCGGGCGCGATCGCGGCCGTCGCGTTGTTCGTGAGCCTGCCGTGGCTCTGCGGTTTTCAGTGGCGCCCGGCGATGGGCTGGGCGAACGGCGCATTCGGGCTCGGGTTGAATTCCGAATGGTTTGCCCCGCGCGAGAAAGAGGCGCGCGAACCCAGGCCGCGCGAACGGGCGTCGCGCACCAAGCCCGGTCGCGAACGAAGCGCGCCGGGGGAGACCTATCGCGCGGGCGGCATTCCGGGCCGCACCTCGCACGATGCGCCGACGCTCGGACTGCCGGCTGCCACGAATCGTGAAGGCGGACGCTATCAACGGCCGACCGTGTGGCGGCCGCCCGCGATCCGTCGCGGCGATTCGAAGGCGGGCACCGCGACGCGCGCGCAGGCAGCCGATGCGTTCGCCAGCAAGTTCGCGCGTGCCGACATGGGGACGCCGGTGCCGGCAATGCGGCGCGACCTCGTCGAACCGGTTGCGCCGGCGGGCTGGCCTGGCGATGGTCCGGCAGCGCGGACACGTTCGCGCAACGACTCGGCGATGCCCGCGCGCGCCGCGTCCGGCGCATCGGCGGATCAAGGTGCATCCCGGGCGACGACCAGCGGTTCACCGTACACATCCGGTCACGCGAATAACGCGACGCGATCCGCAGCGGCGACGGCGAGTGCCGCGTCGCGCTCGACGGTCAACGCGAGCACGGACCGCCACGCGCACGTGCCGCGCCCCTCGGGAGCGCGTTCGACCGTGACGCCGGTGAGCCGGTCCGGGTCGATGCCGGGAAGCGGAACGGCGCCGGCGGGTGCGCGACAGCAGGGGCAGCGTCCGCCCGCGTATTCGCGTCCGGCCGAGCCCGCCGGCCCGCCGCCGGCACCTTCGACCATTCAGGCGACGCTGCGCTCGATCGAAGAGAATGCCGCGCTGTGGACCTCGCTCGCGGGCGCGAGCCTCGCGCGTCGCCATGAATCGCAGGCGATGCGGGCGAATCCGGCCGGGTCGAACACCGTGCCGCCGAGTGCGGACGATGGTGCGATGCGCTTCGCGTCGCCGGAGAAAACGCAATCGAGCGGCGAGACAACGCGCCCTGTCGAAATGTCGCCCGCATCGAAGGACGTTGCGCAGATTCCGCTCGCGGCCGGCGTTACGCACCCTGCACAGCAGACTGACAGCCTCGCCGATGAGCTGCATCAGACGAACGAGCCCGCGACGCCGACGTCGCGTGAGCCCGACGCGACCGTATCACCGCGCGCTGTAAATCCGTCCGACGCAGCCGCGCTGCCGCAAACAGCAATGGCACCGACAGCAACGACTTCTTCCGAAGCCACTGCGGCGCCCGAAACAATGCCTCCGCGTAGCGCCACCGCTTCGCCTGAAAACACCGCGACTACGGCGACCGAACACGCAACCGATGCTCCCCCGCGCCCTTTCGTCGCGCCCGAACCCACGCCAGCAATCACGACGCCGTCCGCGACATTCGCAGCGCCAACTCCGTCGCAAGCTTCACCGGATCTCGCGCCGTGGCTTGCGCCCATTCCATCCGCCGCCGACACGCCCGCGCCGCAACCCAGGGCGCATCGCCCTGCCCCGCCGCCCGTGGTCGAAGAGGAACCGGTGCCATCGAACGTCGTGCGCTTCCCCGGCACGCCGGGCGCCGCGCCGTTGGCACAGCCGCCGGCATCAACGGCGACAGCTGCGCCAGCGGCAGAAGCCCGCCCGCCCGTGCGAGGCTTCGTCCCGACCGAATTCGAATTCCACGCGCCCGCCGCATCGGCGGTCGAACTGCCCGGCTTCGACCTCCTCGAACGCGCCTCCGACGAAGTCGAGCCCGTCTCCGAGGAACGTCTCTCCGAAACCGGCCAGCTGATCGAGCAGCGTCTGCAGGAATTCAAGGTGCCGGTGACGGTCGTCGGCGCATCGGCGGGGCCGGTGATCACGCGCTTCGAAGTCGAGCCCGCGCTCGGCGTGCGCGGCAGCCAGATCGTCGGGCTGATGAAGGACCTCTCGCGCGGACTCGGCCTCACCTCGATCCGCGTCGTCGAGACGATCCCCGGCAAGACCTGCATGGGCCTGGAGTTGCCGAACGCGAGGCGCCAGATGATCCGCCTGTCGGAAATCCTCGAAGATGACGTCTATCGCAACTCGAAGTCGAACCTGACGATCGCGATGGGCAAGGACATCGTCGGCAATCCGGTCGTCACCGATCTCGCGCGCGCGCCGCACATGCTGGTCGCGGGCACGACGGGTTCAGGCAAATCGGTTGCCGTCAACGCGATGATCCTCTCGCTCCTCTACAAGTCGAAGCCCGAGGACGTGCGCCTCATCATGATCGACCCGAAGATGCTGGAGCTTTCCGTCTACGAAGGCATTCCGCATCTGCTCGCGCCAGTCGTCACGGACATGAAGCTCGCGGCGAACGCGCTCAACTGGTGCGTCGGCGAGATGGAGAAGCGCTATCGCCTGATGTCGGCGGTCGGCGTGCGCAACCTGCAGGGCTTCAACCAGAAGGTGCGCAACGCCGACGCCGCCGGCAAAAAGCTCACCAATCCGTTCTCACTGACGCCCGACGCACCCGAGCCGCTGTCGACGCTGCCGCTGATCGTCGTGATCATCGACGAACTCGCCGACCTGATGATGGTGGCCGGCAAGCAGATCGAGCAGCTGATCGCGCGGCTCGCGCAAAAGGCGCGCGCCGCCGGCATCCACCTGATTCTCGCGACGCAGCGGCCGTCAGTCGATGTGATCACCGGGCTCATCAAGGCGAACATTCCGACGCGCGTCGCGTTCCAGGTGTCGTCGAAGATCGACTCGCGCACGATTCTCGATCAGATGGGCGCCGAATCGCTTCTCGGAGCGGGCGACATGCTCTTCCTTCCGCCGGGCACGGGCTATCCGCAACGCGTGCACGGCGCGTTTGTCGCGGACGACGAAGTGCATCGCGTCGTCGAATACCTGAAGCAGTTCGGCGAGCCGGAATACGAGGAAGGCATTTTGTCGGGACCGACGTCGGAAGCCGCGTCGCAGGACCTGTTCGGCGACGCGCCGGACGCGGAAGCCGATCCGCTTTACGACGAAGCCGTGTCGTTCGTGCTGCGCACCCGCCGGGCGTCGATTTCGTCGGTGCAGCGGCAGTTGCGCATTGGCTACAACCGCGCGGCGCGGCTCGTCGAGCAGATGGAGACGGCGGGCCTCGTCTCGCCGATGGGCAACAACGGCAACCGCGAGGTGCTCGCGCCGGCGCAGCCCGAATAAAACGCGCGGCGCGTCACCAGAGCCGCAGCTTGCGCAGATAGCCCAGCGTTCCGCCGGCGCACACCACCATCACGCCGATCACGACCCAGAACGAATGCGGTCCGTGGGTCCCAGGCAGCCCCGCGACGTTCATCCCGAAAATGCCCGAGATGAGCGTCGCCGGCATCAGCAACGCGGACATGACCGCGAGCCACAACAGCTTGCCGTTGATTTCCTCGGAAAGCTGGGCGGCGATCTCGTCCTGCAGCAGCTTTGCGCGTTCATAGAGCCCTTCGAGCCCGGCGGCCAGGCCGTTCAGCACCTGGATCGCCTGGATCAGCGCCTCCATCGAGCGCGGTTCGGCCCAGTCCAGCCGCCGCGTGATGAGTTGTGTCAAAGCATTGCGCTCCGGATCGATGAAACGCTTCACCTCGACGAGGCGGCGCCGCACGTCGCCAAGCTCGACGCGCGAATTCGGATGCGTCCCGTCGATCACGCCCTCTTCCACGTCGTCGAGACGGTCGCCGAGTTCGTCGATGCGGTCCGCGAAGGTCTGGTTGAGCGCGCGGATCAGGCCCGCGAACAGGTCGACAGTATCGCGAAAGAGCGCACCTTCGAGCACCGCGTGGCGCAGGCGGTCAGTGGACTGCAGCGGCTGCGCGCGCACCGTGATCATCCGGTGGCTGTCGACGTAGAAGCGCAGCGCGCCCGTCGCGCGCCGCGACGCGCGCGCCGCGGGGTCGGCCTCGCTGCTGCCCGCCGGCGACACCACCGCGCGCTCCACATCGGCCACGACGCCGTACACGAAATTCGACCCCAGGTGCACGCGCGGGCGCTTGTCCTCGCCGTTGAGGAATTCGCGCGCGACATCGGGCATCGACGAGACGCCGGTCAGCCAGTTCTCGACGGTGTCGTCGTTCGCGCTCAGGTGCAGCCAGGTGGGACCGTCACCGGCGATTTCCTTTCGTGCCTCGTCCCACGAAAGCCGGATCGCCTCGGCGCCCGCAAACCGGAACGCGCTGATGAAACCCGCGGGCACCGGCCCGTCGCGCTCCGGCGGGCCGCCCGCCTTACGCGCGGATTGGGCCTTCCTGCCGTCGATATCGGTATTGATGCTGTTCAACGTTTCACTTCCTTTCACACTGCTGAAAACCCGCAAGTCAGAACTCGTAGCGCCCGCGGAAAAAGGCGACGTCGCCGTTGTTCAGGCGGGGATACGCGGAATCAGCGTCGTCATGACCGACGCTTTCCGGTAACGCACCGACACGATCGGCAACGGCACCTAATGCGATGTCATCGCGCGCGGTGATTCCCACGAAATAGCCACCGCCGAGTGACAGTCTGCCCACTACCGGATTCGTGTACCACTGCCGGGCGAACCCGCCGATCGGCTGGTTGTTGCGCCCGGCGTCGTCCACACGCCGCGAGCCGGTCGCTATCGATAGTTGACGATGCTTGCTGGTGTTGTCGTGCAGCCTGTCAGCCGCCTCGCCAGCAAATCCCGCGCCGCCTCGTCATTGATCGATACGGCGCCGCGTCATCGAAAACTTTTCGTGCGCCTGTCTGCCGTTTCCTACGAAGGCGATACCAGCTTGAAATCCACCGGCGAACCGATATCCAGGCGCTTCGGGTCCGACGCGAGTTCGCCCGTCTGCGGATCACGGCGGAAGAAATAGACGCTGTCGCTCTCCTGATTGCCGACGATGAGCCAGCGTCCGCCCGGGTCGATCGTGAATTCGCGCGGCGTCTTGCCGAGCGTCGGCGTGCGTCCGGTCAGCTTCAGATGCCCGCTGGCCGGATCGACGGCGAACGCGACGAGTTCGTTCGCGTCGCCGCGATTGGTCGCGTAGAGAAAGCGCCCGTCCGGCGACAGGTGGATCGCGCCGCCGCCGATCTTGCCCTTGAAGCCGGGCGCCGTCAGCGGCAGGCTCTGAACCTGCGTGAGCTTGCCGTCGCGATAGTCGAACACGACCACCGACGCGTTCATCTCCGTCGTCAGGTAAGCATGCTTGCCGCTCGCGTCGAAGATCAGGTGGCGCGGTCCGGCGCCGGGATTGATCGTCGTGTAGCGCGTGTCGGTGGGGCCCAGCAAGCCGCGGCTGCCGTCGGGCGTGTAGCGGTACGAATAGACCTTGTCGGCGCCGAGATCCTGCGCGAAGAGATACCGTCCGTCGGGCGAGAAGACTGTCGAGTGAACGTGCGAGTTGTCCTGCCGGCCCTTCACCGGGCCGCCGCCCTCGTGATGCACGGTCAGCACCGATTTGCCGACCTGGCCGTCCGCCTGCAGCGGGAACACGGCGAAGCTGCCGCCCGGATTCGCCGCGACGGAATAGTTGGCCGTCAGCAGATACTGCCCGTCGGGCGAGATCGCGAGGTAGCACGGATCGTTGCCGTCCGCCGATACCTTGTCGAGAAACGTGAGCTGTCCGCTTTGCGCGTCGAAGCGGAACGCGCTCACGCTGCCGCGCTGCGACGCCGGGCCGTTGTCGCCGGGCAATTCGTTGACCGCGTAGACGAAGCGCCGGTCTCGGCTCACAACGAGATACGACGGGTTCACCGCCTGCGCCGACGAGATGCGCGTCAGCTCGCCGTTCTTCGTATCGAAACGATAGACGTAGATGCCTTCGCTCTTGCCGCTGCCGGTGTAGGTGCCGATCAGGAGATCGTAGACGCCGTCGGAAGTGGCCACGTCAGTCGCCGGGGAAGAGGCCGGGGACGTCTGCGCGAATGCGGGCGACGAGGAAAAGGCCTGCGCTGCGGCAAGCGAAACGATCATCGCGAAACCTTTTGCCCATGCAACGGGCCTAACAGCGATTCCAGCCGATGAGCGCGACGTCCGGCTGCGCGGTTCATCGACGGTGATCGACGGCGGGACGGAATGCATGTGACCTCCTGAACGTCTGTTTTGCGGCTTGTTTTCAGGTTTTTTCAGGTTATGTTGTCGCTATCGGCGAGGGCCGCGATAAGCCGCAACCGTATCACCGATCGGCGCGCGCGGGTTCGTGCTCCAAGTAACCCGACGAAGCCGTACTCACTTCAGCCAAAGCAGTCATACCAACAAAGGAGTCGCGATGAACATTCACGTCAGCCTGGGGCCGCTCGTTTCACTCATCGCCGGGATTCTCATCCTGATCATGCCGCGGCTGCTCAACTTCATCGTCGCGATCTACCTGATCGTGATCGGCCTCATCGGGTTGTTCGGGCTAGGGGCGTCGCATTTCTGAGCGCGCCGCGCCGCGCATGCCCTGCGTCTGACGCCGATTCGGCGGCCGGGTTCCGCGTGTAAGGAAGCGTCGGGGGAATGTCGGGAGAACGCCGGCATCCCGGCGAGAAGAAAACGCGGACGAGCAGAACCTGCGCGGCGCCATTTGGCGTCGCGCAGGTTCTGCATGCGTTGTCCTGCGTTAAAAAAGTGCTGCGGCGCCGCGATCAGCCGTTGGCGAGCTGATCGAGCCGCAGGCGTCCCTGCAGCGAAAGGCAGCCGACGGAAATGCCGCCGACATCGTAGGTATAGCGCGTGAAGCACCCGCGCTCGGTCAGAAAGGCCGCCGCCGTTTCCATGGCGTTGCGGGAAAGCCCAAGATTCGTGTAATCGAGCGGAAGCAGCGGGTCGGCGTCGGAGACGCGGCTCGCTGCGGAAAGTATCGCGATGCAGTCGGACTTTGACGGGTTGAGCATGACTTTCTGTTCCTCGAAAACGATACGCTGAAGACGGATTGTCCAAACGACGATTTGAAGACCAGCGATGCGCCGCCAAAAATTTCGATGCTTCAGAGAGGCATGCGCATGAGAAGCGGTGTTGAAGAGGCCCGGAGCGCGCGAAATGCAGAAAGCGTGCGGGAGACGAGCAGAAAGCGCGCGCGCAAAACGTCCTTGCCAATCTTCATTCTAAAGGGCTGTCCAATTATTTTCCAAGCACTTGTGCGTCAGATTCGTGACGGTTCGTCACGCACTGTTCGCGCAAGTTCCCTGCCGAGCTCGAACTATTGCGGCAGAATGCGGCTCGAAGGGCGTTTCATGCGCTTCGGATCTTAATAGCCGATGCGTCGAACAACCCGTGGCGCCACGCTTTGTCTGCGTGTCGCCGCAAGAAGAGAGCTCGTATCCGCCATGCCCGCACCGATTGAAGACTACGCCATGGTCGGCGACGGCCATACGGCCGCCCTGATCTCCCGCAACGGTTCGGTCGACTGGCTCTGCTGGCCGCGTTTCGACTCCGGCGCGTGCTTCGCCGCCCTGCTCGGCACCCCCGAGCACGGCCGCTGGCTGATCGCACCGGACCTGCCACCCGATGCCGCCGAACCCGTCATCAAGCGTCGCTATCGCGGAGACACGCTGATCCTCGAAACGGATTTCGAAACACCGGACGGCGCCGTGACGATCGTCGATTTCATGCCGTCGAGAAACGGTCATTCGGAACTCGTGCGGATCGTGATCGGCCGGCGCGGCGTCGTGCCGATGAAAACCGAGCTGGTCCTGCGCTTCGACTACGGTTCGTCGATCCCGTGGGTGAGCCGGCTTGCGCACGAGAGCGGGATCAAGGCCATCGCCGGCCCGGACCTCGCCGTGCTCCGCACGCCCGTGGACCTCGTCGGCGAGAACATGAAGACCGTCGCCCGCTTCACCGTCGCGAAGGGCGAGCGCGTGCCCTTCTCGCTCTGTTATTCGCAATCGCATCTGCGGCTGCCGCCCGCGCACGATCCTCATACGCAGCTCGCGCGCACCGAGAACCACTGGCGCGAATGGTCGGCGCAGAGCGACCTCAAGGGCAAATGGGCGGGCGCGATCCGCCGCTCGCTGATCACGCTGAAGGCGCTCGCCTATGAACCCACCGGCGGCATCGTGGCGGCGCCGACGACCTCGCTGCCCGAGCAGCTTGGCGGCACGCGCAACTGGGACTATCGCTACTGCTGGCTGCGCGATGCGACCATTACCCTGCTCGCGATGATGCGCGGCGGCTACTACGACGAAGCCCGCGCGTGGCGCGCGTGGCTCGGTCGCGTGATGGCTGGCTCGCCCGAGCAGGTGCAGATCATGTACGGCATCGCGGGCGAGCGGCGGCTGCCGGAATGGATCGTCGACTGGCTGCCGGGCTACGAAGGCGCGGCGCCGGTGCGCATCGGCAATGGCGCGGTCAACCAGTTGCAACTAGACGTCTACGGCGAAGTGATGAACGCGCTGCATCTCGCGCGCGTCGGCGGCCTTCAGAGCGACGAAACCGCCTGGTCGATCCAGTGCGCGATGCTCAAGCACCTGGAGACCGTCTGGCAGCAACCCGACGAAGGCATCTGGGAAGTGCGCGGCGGAAGCCAGCACTTCACGTTTTCGAAGGTGATGGCGTGGGTCGCCTACGACCGCGCAATCAAGTCGGCGGAAAAGTTCGACCTGCCCGGCCCGCTCGACCACTGGCGTGCGATGCGGGCGCAGATTCACGCGGATGTCTGCGAGAAAAGCTGGAACGCATCGATGAACTCGTTCGTGCAGGCCTATCACGGCGATGCCCTCGACGCGAGCCTGCTGCTGATTCCGCTGCTCGGCTTTCTGCCGCCGGATGATCCGCGTGTGGTGGCTACCGTACATGCGATCGAAACGGATCTCACCCATGATGGATTGGTCAAGCGCTACCACACGACCGAAGTCGACGACGGCCTGCCGCCCGGTGAAGGCACGTTTCTGGCTTGTAGCTTCTGGCTGGTCGACAATCTGGCGCTGCAGGGCCGCTTCGACGAAGCGCACGCGATGTTCGAGCGCCTCGTCGGACTGGCGAACGACGTGGGGCTTTTATCGGAGGAATACGACACCGTGGCGAAACGCCTTGTCGGTAATTTCCCACAAGCGTTTTCCCATGTTGCGCTGGTTCACACCGGCATGAACCTGATGCGTCACGAGCAGGAAATTGCCCGCGCAACCGGTCAGCCTGATCGACCGGCTGAAAACGGTGAATCGGCGCAGCTCCCGGAAAGCCAACTGTAAGGCTATCCACAGGATCGGGAAATCGCCAGTTGTGGAATGCTTTGTTGCGTTGCACAATAACATTGGCGTATATGATAATGCGGAATAAATTCCGAGCGGCCGTTCAGTTGAAGACTCGTAGGAAGTCAATTTTTCCGGTTTCACGAGTCTTCAACGGCACGGCCGATAACCAGGAGTCGAGCTGGACCTTAGGTTGTAACTTGCCGCTGCATCATTGACTGCCGTAAGAGGCTAATCGCCGGGCGCATACCGCGATGAGCGGGTAACACGGGCGTCACCGGTTTTACACGGGGCAAACATGCTCTATCAATTTCACGAATTCCAGCGAGCCATGCTCTATCCCCTGACGGCATGGGCTCAAGCCGCATCGAAGTCGTTTCTCAATCCGGCCAGTCCGCTAGCGTATGTGCCGGGCTCCAGTCGTTTCGCCGCCGGCTACGAACTGCTTTACCGGCTCGGCAAGGACTACGAGAAACCCGAGTTCGAGATCCATCAGATCGAGAAGGACGGCCACAAGATTCCCATCGTCGAACAGACGGTCGTCGAGAAGCCGTTTTGCCGCCTGCTGCGCTTCAAGCGCTACGCCGACGACAGCATGGCGGTGAAGAGCATGAAGGACGAGCCGGTCGTGCTCGTCTGCGCGCCTCTGTCGGGCCACCACTCGACGCTCTTGCGCGACACGGTCAAGACGCTCCTGCAGGATCACAAGGTCTACATCACCGACTGGATCGACGCGCGCATGGTGCCGTTCGAGGATGGCGCGTTCCATCTCGACGACTACGTCGAGTACATCCAGGAATTCATTCGACATATCGGCGCGAAGGATCTGCATGTGATCTCGGTGTGCCAGCCGACCGTGCCGGTGCTCGCCGCCATCTCGCTGATGGCGTCGCGCGGTGAAGACACGCCGCGCACGATGACGATGATGGGTGGTCCGATCGACGCGCGGCGCAGCCCGACGTCGGTGAATTCGCTGGCGAACGAGCACTCCTACGAGTGGTTCGAGAACAACGTGATTTACACGGTACCGGCAAATTATCCAGGGGTCGGGCGCAAGGTTTATCCGGGGTTCCTGCAGCATGCCGGGTTTGTCGCTATGAATCCGGAGCGTCATCTGACCGCGCACTGGGACTTCTATCAGAACCTCATCCGCGGCGACGACGACGATGCGGAGCAGCATCGCCGCTTCTACGACGAATACAACGCCGTGCTCGACATGGCCGCCGAGTATTACCTCGAGACGATCCGCATCGTGTTCCAGGAATTTCGTCTTGCGGAAGGCACCTGGGATGTGAACGGCGAGCTCGTGCGCCCGCAGGACATCAAGACAACGGCGCTTTTCACGATCGAAGGCGAGCTCGACGACATTTCGGGCTGCGGCCAGACGCGCGCCGCACACGATCTGTGCACGGGCATCCCGGCGAAGAACAAGAAGCATTTCACCGCCGAAAAGGCCGGCCACTACGGCATTTTCTCGGGACGCCGCTGGCGGACGATGGTGTATCCGCAGCTGCGCGAGTTCATCCTCGAGCACGACAAGGCGCCTAAGACGGAGCCTGTTCCCGCGTAATCCCGCTTGGGCTTGTACAAGACAAACGCCGCGCTGATTCCAGCGCGGCGTTTGTTTTTTGAGCCTGCGAGTGCCTTACCGCCGCATCAGATACGCGAGCAAAAGCTCCGTGTTCATCTTCACCATTTCATCGCGCGGCTCTTGCTGGCTGAAGTCGAGCCCGAAGGTCGCTTCGAGCGTGAAGCGGTTCGACACGATGTAATAGCCCAGACCGGACAGCGTCACGTAGAACTTGAGCGGATCGACATCGGTCCTGAACAAGCCGGCCTTTGCGCCGCGTTCAAGAATGCCCGCGAGCGTTGCGACAACCGGCGAGATCAACTCGCGGATGCGCGTCGACCCCTTGATATATCTCGCTTCGTGGAGATTTTCGTTGTTGATCAGACGCAGCAGTTCCGGGTGATCGCGATAGTAATCCCAGACGAAATGCGCAAGCCGCGTCATGGCTTCGACGGGCGCGACGCCGTCGAGGTCGAGCGAGCGCTCCGTATCCATGAGCGCGCCGAACGCGTGTTCAAGCACAGCCGTAAACAGTTGCTCCTTGCTGCCGAAGTAGTAATAGAGCATCCGCTCGTTGGTTTCGGCGCGGCGGGCTATCTGATCGACGCGTGCGCCGAACAGACCTCCGGCTGCGAACTCGTCCGCGGCTGCAAGCAATATGCGGCGGCGGGTGCCTTCAGGATCTCTTTTGATTTTCGGCTGATTCATGGTGGCATGATTCGAGAGCCGCGTTATCCGAATAGCGTCACGTGGCCCGTGTCCAGGGGTTACATGACGTGAACGGGCGCGCCAAGTTATTGGGGAACACCGTCCTGCGGTCAATCGGAAAAGCGCTTCGATTATGCGCACATCGATTGCCTATTGGCAATTGGGATTGAAAGGGAATTGGTAGATAATGGCGCCTTTAGTTCGAGCGCGGGAGCAAGAGCCCGCGCCGCTCCCCGCAGTGTCAACGCGAACGCGCACCGTTGCATGCCGATGCAAGTCGATGCGCGTCGATAGCGGCAATGCACATCGAAGCCCTTTGTTCCAAGTGCGCCGAATGCGCCCGAGTGCGCCCGACTGTGAAACACGCGCCCGTGCACCATGGCGAACTCCCCCAACGTGAACGTGACCGTAGACGCCCGAGAGACGCTCGCAGACCGCATCGAGGATCTGCTGCCCCAGACGCAATGCACCAAGTGCGGGTATCCCGCCTGCCGGCCTTACGCTGAAGCCATCGCGACAGGCGTTGCGAACCATAACCAGTGCCCGCCGGGCGGGATCGAAGGCGTCGCGCGGCTCGCGCATCTGCTCGGCAAGCCGGTGATTCCGCTGAACCTGGAGAACGGCGTCGAGCGGCCACGCCCGCTTGCCGTGATCGACGAGAACGTGTGCATCGGCTGCACGCTGTGCATGCAGGCGTGTCCCGTCGATGCGATAGTCGGCGCGGCCAAGCAGATGCACACGGTCATCGAGGCGCTCTGTACCGGTTGCGACCTTTGCGTGCCGCCCTGCCCTGTCGACTGCATCGCGATGATTCCCGTCACCGGGGCGAAATCCGGCTGGGATGCATGGACGCAGGATCAAGCCGATGCCGCGCGCGACCGTCACGACCGGCGCCTCGCGCGTCAGGCGCACGAGCGCGAGGCTGCCGAAGCGCGCGCCGCCGCGCGGCAGGCGGAGCGACATGCCGGGCGTCCCGTGTCGCATGAGGAAAGCGATGCACAGCCGGCATCGGTCGCCGCGCCCGCCATTGCCGACGACCCTGAAGCCAGGAAACGCGCGATCATTCAGGCCGCGCTCGAACGCGCGCGCAAGAAGAAGGAAGAACTCGCGAAGCTCGGCGCCGCGCCGAAGAATACCGAGCACGTAAGCGCGGACGTGCAGGCGCAGATCGACGCCGCCGAAGAACGGCGGCGGCGGCTCGGCCTCGCTGGCGGCAGCGAGAAGAACGATTCCGATCACTGACCCGGGCGTGCGATGAACGCGAACAAGCGCCGTGCCATCTTCGAGACGCTCAGCAGTCTCAACCCGCACCCGACGACCGAACTGGAATACAGCTCGCCGTTCGAACTGCTGATCGCCGTCCTGCTGTCCGCGCAAGCCACCGACGTCTCGGTGAACAAGGCGATGCGCCGGATGTTTCCCGTCGCGAACACGCCAGCGATGGTGCTCGCGCTCGGCGAGGAAGGCGTCGCCGATTACATCCGCACGATCGGGCTTTATCGCACGAAAGCGAAGAACGTGATCGCGACGTGCCGCATTCTCATCGACCAGTACGGCGGCGAAGTGCCCGACGACCGCGAAGCGCTCGAATCGTTGCCGGGAGTGGGTCGCAAGACCGCGAACGTGATCCTGAACACGGCGTTCGGCCATCCGACGATCGCCGTCGATACGCATATCTTCCGCGTCGCGAACCGCACGGGACTCGCGCCCGGCAAGGACGTGCGCGCGGTCGAAACGGCGCTCGAAAAGTTCGTACCGAAGGAGTATTTGCACGACGCCCATCACTGGCTGATCCTGCACGGTCGCTACGTGTGCAAGGCGCGCACGCCCGAGTGCTGGCATTGCGCGATCGAGCCGCTCTGCGAATACCGTCCGAAGACGCCCGCGCCGGTGCTCTGAGCGAAGACCCGCGCCGCGCCTTAAAATGGCGCCCTGAAACCTGGAAACCCTGCCGTATGTTCAATCCCAGCCGCGACGAAGTCCGTCAATTCTTCACCGAGACCTGGCGCAAGCAGCGCGCGGGCGAAATCCTGACGCCGCTGGAAAGCATCGCCGCCGACTGGATTGGCGAGCATCCCGAATACCAGCAGGAACTCGCCGATCCCGACGTCACACAAGCCGACTATTCACCCGAACGCGGCCAGACCAATCCGTTCCTGCACCTGTCGATGCATCTTGCGATCAGCGAGCAGTTATCGATCGACCAGCCGCCGGGCATCCGGCGCGCGCACGAGAAACTCGTCGCGCGGCTTGGCTCGACGCACGACGCGCAGCACGCGATCATGGAATGCCTCGGCCAGATCATCTGGGACGCGCAGCGCACCAGCACACCGCCCGACACCGACGCCTATCTCGCGCTGATCGAGCGACGGGCTTCGCGCGACTAAGGTTCTCACGCCAGCGCCGTAAACGACGACACCCCGCGATGCGGGGTGTCGTCGTTTGAAGCCGTGAAAAGCTGCAGGAAGCCGCGCTTACTTCTTCAGCACGAGGCTGCCGTTCAGCGATTCGATGTAGGCAGCAAGGTCTTTCAGATCGCTTTGCGACAGGTTCTGCACCTGTGCGGCCATGATCGCGTTGCTGCGGCCGAAGTTCGGATTGCCATTGCCCATCTGATACTGACGCAGCGCCCAGTAGATATAGGTCGCATGCTGGCCCGCGAGCTTCGGATATTCGCCGCTCACGGGCTGATTGAGGTTCGGGCCATGGCAGGCCGCGCAATTGTGGCTGTCGGACAGCGATTTGCCGTTGGCGACGTCGGCGGCGTGCGCCGCATTCATCGATGCAATGCCGAAGAGCGCCGCCACGCACGCTGCCTTGAACACTGCCTGAAGTGCCTTGGATGGCTTCATGAATTCTCCTATCCCGCGAAATTGGATTGCCGAGTGACTGGCGCCAGAGGTGCGCGGATCACTTGTCGGGATTGTTCTTCGAAGAGGGGGTTTGCGCGGCGTAGTACGCGGCGATGTCGGCGATGTCCTGATCGGTCAGCGTCGTGGCGATGGCGCGCATGGTGTCGAAGTGGCGGTCGCCCTTCTTGTACGCATGCAGCGCGTTCTCGATGTACTTGGCGTTCTGGCCGCCCAGCATCGGAACGTTGTAGACCTCGGGATACGCCGTGCGGTAGCCCGGAATGCCGTGGCAACCGATGCACATCGCCACCTTGCCTTCGGCCGCCTTCGCGTTGCCGACGACATCGGCCGATGCCTGGGTCGCGAAGCCGGCGAGGCCCGACAGCGCTGCGATCACGGCACATTTGCCGATGAATTTGTTCATAGCTTCTCTAACCTAGCATGAGGGGAAATTCGACGCGCCCGCCGTCCGACCCGAGGCCCACGACCCACGCCGAGTTCATCACAACCTTCTCGGGACTGTTCTTGTCTCTAGCCCTTGCTCTAGCCACGCAGGCCAAAAAAATCGCGCTAATTGTACCGCGCGACCCACCCTCCGTCCACAGAATGGGCGTGCGCGCCTGGCCCGACCGGCGCTCCGGTCAAGCGCCTGCGTCCCGGCGATGGCACGCAATGTCGGTCCAGACGCGCTTGCGACGGCGGCTCACAGGATAAGCGGGGGGCGTCAATGGCAACAGCCCATCTGACTTATACTGGGTTTTTTTCTCCCACCGGACTCTTTGCCATGCGTTTCGAAGGCTCATCGCAATACGTCGCCACCGACGACCTCAAGCTCGCGGTCAACGCCGCGATGACGCTTCAGCGCCCGCTGCTCATCAAGGGAGAGCCCGGAACCGGCAAGACGATGCTCGCCGAGGAGGTGGCGGCCGCGCTCGGCATGCCGCTCCTGCAATGGCACATCAAGTCCACGACGAAAGCACAGCAGGGCCTCTACGAGTACGACGCGGTCTCGCGCCTGCGCGATTCGCAGCTCGGCGACGAGCGCGTGAAGGAGATCCGCAACTACATCGTGAAGGGCGTGCTCTGGCAGGCGTTCGAGGCGGACCAGCAGACCGTCCTTCTGATCGACGAGATCGACAAGGCGGACATCGAATTCCCGAACGACCTCTTGCGCGAACTCGACCGCATGGAGTTCTACGTCTACGAGACGCATCAGCTCGTGAAGGCGTTGCACCGGCCGCTCGTCATCATCACGTCGAACAACGAGAAGGAACTGCCCGACGCGTTCCTGCGCCGCTGCTTCTTCCACTACATCAAGTTCCCGGAGCCATCGACGATGAAGGAGATCGTCGAAGTGCATTTTCCGGGCATCAGGGAAGACCTGCTCGCCGCCGCGATGCAGAGCTTCTTCGAGTTGCGCAATGTATCCGGGCTGAAGAAGAAGCCGTCGACCTCCGAACTGCTTGACTGGCTGAAGCTCCTGCTCGCCGAAGACATCCCGCCCGAAGCGCTGCGCACCTCCGACCAGAAGCAGATCGTGCCGCCCCTGCATGGCGCGCTGCTCAAGAACGAGCAGGACCTGCATCTCTTCGAGCGGCTCCTGTACATGAACCGCAACAACCGCTGAGCGCCTTCCATCACTTCCTGAGAGAGTTTGAACGCATGAGCCGCTGGATCGAACCCGTCACGCTGTCCGGACAACACGTCAAGCTCGTTCCGATGTCGGTCGAGCACGAACAGGCGCTTGCAGCAGCCGCCGCCGACGGCGAACTGTGGAAGCTCTGGTACACGAGCGTGCCCGAGCCGGACAAGACGCGCGCGTGGATCGACGCCGCGCTCGCAATGCGGGACACCCTCGGCGCGCATCCGTTTGCCGTAATCGATGCAAAGACGGGCGACGTCGTCGGATCCACGCGCTACTTCAATGTCGATGAAGCAAACCGCCGGCTCGAAATCGGCCATACGTGGTACGCGAAGCGCGTCCAGCGCACGGCGCTCAACACCGAAGCCAAGCTGCTCCTGCTCACGCATGCGTTCGAGAAGCTGAACGCGATCGCCGTCGAGTTCCGGACCCACTTCATGAACCACCAGTCGCGCGCCGCCATCGCGCGGCTCGGCGCGAAACAGGACGGCATCCTGCGCAATCACCAGGTCGGGAAGGACGGCGCGTATCGCGATACCGTCGTGTTCTCGATCATCCAGTCGGAATGGCCAGCGGTGCGCATTCATCTCAAGCACCGGCTCGAAGGCTAGTACCGGCTACGCACCCGCGAGGTTCACAGCATGCTGATCGACTTCTTCTACTCGTTGCGCGGCGCGAAGCTGCCGGTGTCGGTGAAGGAATACCTGACGCTGCTCGAAGCGCTGAAGGCACAGGTGATCGCGCCGTCGCTCGACGAGTTCTATTTCCTCGCGCGCATGACGCTCGTGAAGGACGAGAAGTACTTCGACAAGTTTGATCAGGCGTTCGGCGCGTACTTCCACGGCGTGACGAAGATCGACGAAGCCGCCTTCGACGTGCCGCTCGACTGGCTGAAGAAGCGCCTCGACCGCGATTTCACGCCCGAGGAAAAGAACAAAATCGAGGCGCTCGGCGGACTCGACAAGCTGATGGAGCGCCTGAAGGAACTCTTCGAGGAACAGCAGGAGCGCCACGAAGGCGGCAGCAAGTGGATCGGCACGGGCGGCACGTCGCCGTTCGGGCACGGCGGCTACAACCCGGAAGGCATCCGCATCGGCGGGGAATCGTCGGGGAACCGCACGGCGGTGAAGGTGTGGGACGAGCGCGCGTATCGCGATTACGACGACCAGGTTGAGATCGGCACGCGCAACATCAAGATCGCGCTGAGGCGCCTGCGCCGCTTCGCGCGAGAGGGCGCGGCCGAGGAACTCGACCTCCCCGACACGATCCGCAGCACCGCCGCGAACGCCGGCTGGCTCGACCTGAAGATGGTGCCCGAGCGGCACAACAACGTGAAGGTGCTGATGCTGCTCGATGTCGGCGGCTCGATGGACGATCACATCAAGCGCGTCGAGGAGTTGTTCTCCGCGGCGAAGGCCGAGTTCAAGCACCTGGAGTTCTTCTATTTCCACAATTGCGTCTACGACTATCTGTGGAAGAACAACCGCCGGCGTCACGGCGAGCGCACGCCGACCTTCGACGTGCTGCACAAGTTTACCGCGGACTACAAGCTGATCTTCGTCGGCGACGCGACGATGAGCCCCTACGAAGTGCTGCAGCCGGGCGGATCGGTGGAATACAACAACGCGGAAGCCGGCGCGGTGTGGCTGAGGCGTCTCGCGGACCAGTTCCCGCGTCACGCGTGGCTCAATCCCGAGCCGGAGCGGCTCTGGGAATACCGCCAGTCGATTTCGGTGATCCGGCAGGTTCTCGGCAACCGGATGTACGGCCTCACGATGGCTGGCCTCGAAGGCGCGATGCGGGCGCTGTCGAAGTAGGCGCGCGCGGGCGGTGAAGCGCGTAACATCGCGCTTTCCCGCGCCGCCCCCGGCGTGCTTCTCACCGCTTGCCCGCTGCATCCTGCCGCATGAATCCGCCGCCGAACACCCCTGCCCTTGCGCCGCAACCGCTGCGCCCTTTCTCCGATAGCTCGCTCTCCGCGTTCGTCGCGGGTTTTGTCGCGATGATGACGGGCTATACCAGCTCGCTCGTGCTGATGTTCCAGGCGGGCCGGGCCGCGCACCTCACCGACGCGCAGATTTCCTCGTGGATCTGGGCGCTTTCCATCGGCATGGCGCTCTGCACGATCGGCCTGTCGCTGCGCTTTCGCGCGCCCATCGTGATCGCATGGTCGACGCCTGGCGCGGCGCTGCTCGTCACTTCGCTACCGAACGTCGCGTATCCGGAGGCGATCGGCGCCTTCGTCGTCTGCGCGGTGCTGCTGACGGTGGTCGGCTTCTCCGGCCTCTTCGACACGCTGATGAAAAGAATTCCCGCCGGCATTGCCTCGGCGCTGCTCGCTGGCATCCTGTTCGAGATCGGCATCGAGATTTTCCGCGCGGCGCAGTTCCAGACCGCCCTCGTCCTCGCGATGTTCTTCACCTACCTGCTCGCGAAGCGCCTCGCACCGCGCTACGCCATTCCCGCGACGCTCGTCGCCGGCATCGCGGTCGCCGGGGCGCTCGGGTTACTCGATTTCAGCCGCTTTCACGTCGCGCTCGCGCATCCGGTCTTCACGATGCCGTCCTTTTCGCTCGCGGCGACGGTCAGTATCGGCATTCCGCTCTTCGTCGTCGCGATGGCGTCGCAGAACGTGCCGGGCGTCGCCGTGCTGCGCGCCGACGGCTATTCGACGCCCGCAGCGCCGCTCATCGCGACGACCGGCCTCGCGTCGCTCGTGCTCGCGCCGTTCGGCTCGCACGGCGTGAATCTCGCGGCGATCACGGCGGCGATCTGCACCGGACCCGAAGCCCACGAGGCCCCCAGCAGGCGCTACATGGCGGCCGTCTGGTGCGGGATTTTCTATTTGCTCGCGGGCGTGTTCGGCGCAACGATTGCTGCACTGTTTGCGGCGTTTCCGAAGGCGCTGGTCGTCTCGGTGGCCGCGCTCGCGCTGTTCGGCTCGATCATGAGCGGCCTCGCCAACGCGATGCACGACGCGCGCCACCGTGAAGCGGCGCTCGTCACGTTCATGGTGACGGCCTCGGGCCTGACGCTGGCCTCGATCGGCCCGGCGTTCTGGGGACTGGTCGCGGGTATCGTCACGCAGGTCGTGCTAAACGCGCGGCGCTGATTTTCCCGCGCGCCGCATGCGCGAAAGGCCCCCGACTGCGCTTGCGCCCCGAAATCTTCACACGATGAACGCATGCTGCGGGGAGGTGTCGAACGGCCGTGCTCGCGGGGTACCTGCGCGAACGGCGCGCGCAGGTCTAAAATGATCGTGAGGAAAGGTGACAGATGAGGTGACAGAAGGACACCGAGGGGCGAACCGCCGGCCCGGCAGGGTGCGGGCGGCATCGCAGATGATGTTCAACGCGGAAAACGCTGACGCGCGCAATTCACGCGGGCATCCGCAACTTTGACAAGGCGCTAGCGCCGACGACCCGATATGACTACCGCTCTCGACCAGCTCAAGCAATACACCACCGTCGTCGCCGATACGGGCGACTTTCAGCAACTCGAGCAGTTCAAGCCGCAGGACGCGACGACCAACCCGTCGCTCATCCTGAAAGCCGTGCAAAAGGACGACTACAAGCCGCTGCTCGAGAAAACCGTGAAGGAGCACGCGGGCAAGCCGGTCGGCCAGATCATCGACCGCCTGCTGATCGCGTTCGGCACGGAAATCCTCAAGATCATCCCGGGCCGCGTGTCGACCGAAGTTGACGCGCGTCTCTCGTTCGACACCAAGGCGTCGATCGCCAAGGGCCACGAACTCATCAAACTTTACGAAGATGCCGGCATCAAGCGCGAGCGCGTGCTGATCAAGCTCGCCTCCACCTGGGAAGGCGTGCGCGCGGCGGAAGTGCTGCAGAAGGAAGGCATCAACTGCAACATGACGCTGCTGTTCGCTCCCGCGCAGGCCGCCGCCGCCGCCGAGGCCGGTGCGAAGCTGATTTCGCCGTTCGTCGGCCGCATCTACGACTGGTACAAGAAGTCGGCGGGCGCCGAATGGGACGAGGTGAAAAACGGCGGCGCGAACGATCCGGGCGTGCAGTCGGTGCGCAAGATCTACGCGTACTACAAGAAGTTCGGCTACAACACCGAAGTGATGGGCGCGAGCTTCCGCACGGTCAGCCAGATCACCGAACTCGCCGGCTGCGACCTGCTCACGATCAGCCCCGACCTGCTAAAGAAGCTCGCTGACAGCAACGACAAGGTGGAGCGCAAGCTTTCGACGGAATCGGTAAAGAACGAGCAGATCGACAAAATCGCCGTCGACGAGCCGAATTTCCGCTTCGCCGTCAACGACGACGCGATGGCCACCGAAAAGCTCGCGGAAGGCATCCGCACCTTCGCCGCCGATGCGATCAAGCTCGAAAAGGTGATCGCGGCGCTGCAGTAAGGTTTTCGCGGGGCTTGTCGCCCTGCTGATGTCAAAAACGGGCCCCGATGCGTCGCCGCATCGGGGCCCGTTTTGCGAAGCGGCGATGCGCGGTGGCTTGCCGCAGACGCTCAGCGAAAAAACGGCTGCCCGCCTTCGATGTTCCAGTGCCGTTCGATCTCGATCAGCCGCAGGCGCAGGCGGTTCACCTGCTCCGCGAGCCGCATCGCGAGCCAGTGCATGCCGTGCGCGTCCGGATCGGGAGGCGCGGACTCCATGCCCGGTTTCACGTCGAGCGTGTAGGCAGCGGCGTGCAGCAACCCGACCCGCCCGAACCGCAGCGCACGCGCCATCAGCAAAAGGGTCTGCCGTACCGCGCGTTCCTCCGCCGTGCAGGCGGCTTTTTCGTCGGGTGCCATGTGCTCGCCGAGCGGACCCGACGTCGCCAGCATCTCCAGCGCCGCGAGGATCGACCGGTGCAGCCGCTGGACTTCATCGAGCGCTGCGACGGGCACGTCGATTTCCTTCGCCACCGACTCCATCAGCGAGCGCGATTGCACGAGGCGCCGGCTCATCACGAGAAAGCGCTGCGTCAGTTCGTCAGGGTCGATCGGTTTGCCTTCGATGATCGCAGCGTAGAGGCGCGCGCATTCGCGCATGTTGTCGGCGAGCAGGTAGCGCCACCAATAGGTCGCGTAGAGCGGCAGTACAAAGGAGAAACTGAGCGCGATCACGATGCCGATCAGCACGTTCGCCGTGCGCCACAGGCCGACGTCGAGCGGCAGGTCGCCGTGGCCCGCGACGATCACCATCGTGATCGCGGTCAGGAGCGCGACGTAGCCCGCCTTGCCGATCGCGTGATACGCACACGCGCCCGCGATGGTCGACATCAGCAGGAACGTCAGCATGAGCGACCCGATCACGGTCTGCACGACGATGAGCGAAAGCCCGAAACTCGCGCCGAGCAGCGTGCCGAGCGCGCGTTCGGCCGCCTTCTTGCGGATGTTTCCATGATGCTGCAGTCCGCCGATCACGACGAGCAGCGTCACCGTCGCCCACACGCCATGCGGAAGGTTGATGCCGGACGTGAGCGCGAACGTAGCCAGCATCGCAAACCCGACGCGCAGCGCGTGCAGAAACTTCGCGTGCCGGTAGCGGAAATAAGGCGACGTCAGCACGTGAAGCATGCGCCGTGCGTGGCTGCGGCGGGAAGTGGGCGTGTCGAGTGAAGGCATGGGCAAGGCTCCCGTCGATGATGGCCGGACCACCGGGCGCGCCGGATCAGCGTCGATTCTAAGGCCGCACAATGCAAAACGCCCGCAACTTCCGTTGCGGGCGTTTTGCATGCCGATCAGCGTTGCGACGGCCCGTCAGCCTTCGACGACATCGAGATAATCCTCAGGCCGCGTGTGGTCGTCCGACCGCTTGAGGCCGATCACGCGAACGAGCACGCTCACGACGATCGACACCACCAGGTTCGCGATCAGCGCCCACACAGCCGCGTAGCCCGGAATGGTGTAGCCGAAGAGATGGATCGGATAGATCGAGCCCGCGAGCTTGAGCGACACCGCCATCCACGTCCCTACGCCGATGCCGACCGCCCAGCCGAGCAACAGGCCGCGATGGTCGAGCACGCGCGTATAGAGGCCGAGCACGAGCGCGGGCAACGTCTGGATGATCCAGATCCCGCCGAGCAGTTGCAGCTGGATCGCGTAGGTGAGCGGCAGCGCCAGAATGAACACGACCGCGCCGACCTTCACCAGCAGCGACACCATCTTCGCGACGTTGGTCTCCTGCTCGGGTGTCATGCCGCGGTTCACGAACTCGCGATGCACGTTGCGCGTGTAGAGGTTCGCCGCCGCGATCGACATGATCGCCGCCGGCACCAGCGCGCCAATGCCGATCGCCGCGAACGCCACGCCGACGAACCACGACGGGAAGTAGTGCAGGAAGAGCGCCGGCACCGCGAAGTTCGAACCGTAGGCCTTGAAGTACGGCGCGAATTCCGGCATGTCGCGCACGCCCGACGCGAGCGCCATGTAACCGAGCAGCGCGAGCAGACCCAGCACCAGCGAATACGCCGGCAGCAGCGCCATGTTGCGGCGGATCGTGTTACCCGAGTTCGACGACAGGATCGCCGTCACCGAGTGCGGATACAGGAAGAGCGCGAGCGCCGAGCCGACCGCGAGCGTCGCATAGGCGCTGTAGCCGTTCAGGCTCGCGGCATCCGGGGCTTTCAGCAGCAGCTTGGCCGGCTCGACGACACCGAAGATGTGACCGAAGCCGCCCAGTTGTGCCGGAATCACGATCATCGCGGCGATGATCGTCACGTAGATCAGCACGTCCTTCACGACCGCGATCATTGCCGGCGCGCGCAGGCCCGAGGTGTACGTGTAGGCCGCGAGAATCGCGAACGCGATGATGAGCGGCAGGTCGCCGACGAAGCCCTTCGTGTCGAAGCCGAGCGCGCCGATCACCACTTCGATGCCGACCAGCTGCAGCGCGATATACGGCATCGTCGCGACGATGCCCGTCACCGCGACCGCGAGCGCCAGCATGCGGCTGTTGTAGCGGGCGTGGACGAAGTCGGCGGCGGTCACGTATCCGTGCCGCTTCGCGATGCTCCAGAGCTTCGGGAACACGACGAACGCGAACGGATAAATCAGGATCGTGTACGGCAGCGCGAAGAAACCAGTTGCACCCGCGCCGAACACGAGTGCGGGCACGGCGATGAACGTATAGGCGGTATACAGGTCGCCGCCGAGCAGGAACCACGTGACGATGGTGCCGAAGCGACGGCCGCCGAGGCCCCATTCGTCGAGCTGGGCGAGGTCGCCTTTGCGCCAGTGCGCGGCGACGAAGCCGAGTATCGTGACGCCGACGAAGAACAGGACGAAGACAAAAGTTGCGGTGGAATTCATCATCGCGCGGTCCCCTTGCCCTTCGTGCCGATGGCTTTGGTCTTTTTATAGACGACGGCGGTGATGACCGCACTGATCAGTACCCACAGCAACTGGTACCAGTAGAAAAACGGAAAGCCCCAGAGTACCGGTTCGAGCTTGTTGTAGAACGGCACCCAGACGACTCCGATCCACGGCAGGATCAAAAGCCAGAGCCAATGCTTGTTGCGGGGTTGCCCCGTGCCAGTCGCAGCTTCGTGAGCCATGACGGTCTCCTATTTTGTTCTTTGAATTCGCCGGCCGCACGCCCGACCGTCGGATAGAGACCGACCGCGCAGAAAGCATCTCGAAAATAACACGAGGAGTATATGGACGCCTAAAACAGGGTCAAGCAGGGCGAACCCGAGGGATTCGACTGATGTGAAAGGTGGGTGTGATGAATCGTCAGCACGTTCGAAGCTTGCATAGAGCGGGAATGCCGCGACCATGAGTCGGGCAACGTTGTTCGATATTCTGCGCCGAGATCGTGCACTCCCAGAGGGATGATCGGTCAACCCAGTCGGGAAAATCAAAGCTCGCCGTTTCCCGACAACGGCGTCGCGAAGTGATTCTATTGCAGTCGGGGCATAGGGTGAATTGGATGTCCCCTTTGCGGCATTGCCGCTCAAGAAGGCGCGCGACTGGAACGTGAAGTGGCGCGGTTGCAACGCACCGAGCGGCCTTCGCCCGAGTTGCGGCACAACTGTATCCGGAATGCGAGCGGCTTTGCGGCGCGCGCGGCGATGGTTTTGCAGATGGCGTTGCGTGCGTCCGCCACCTGCGGCATCTGCCAGGCAGGAAAACGTGTGTCATCGCAATTACGATTATACAAAGTCGCCTGGTTCACTATGAATTAAAATTTAGTTGTGAAGGCGACCAGGACTATTTTCTGACCTGTTCAGAATAAAGCCTCTTCAGCTGATCGATTGAATCGACCGTTGTCGCAATTGATTCCTCTTCGCTCAGATACGGTGCCGATCCTCGAATGTTGTAGTTTAGCGTTATGATAGCCCCTGAGGATCTATATTGGTCGCCCGCGTTTTGTCGCAAAATAATAAATATTTTCCGCTTTTTTTCCGTAAATTTCTCCACCGAAATTGCGTTAAATGCGATGCAAGATTCGGAGACTTCATCACTCTGCCTGTGCATTCCCGAAACTACACGGCGAGATAGAAGACGTCCGGCAGAACTAAAGAGCGCGAGATCGCAAATCCGGTTCCTGTATTCTTTGGAATTGAATACGACCGCTGCTAAAAGGTATCGAGAACCCATGTCCGAAATATAAAGGTCTGACGCTTCTCCAAATATATCGACAGGTTATCAATGGCAATCGAGCGATATGCTGTGTCAACCCAGTTCGCCACCGCTTCGGATTCGCGTGCCGACAGTGGGCTCAATGCCAGAGATGCCTCACACCGGGTATAGGCGCTCGCAAGCAACAGAAATACATGAATCGTGCGTACGAGAAGAAATTTCACACTCATCCTGCTCCTTTTTTTATTTCAGATTTTTACCGACATTGCTCGATGTTGCCTTTCTTCGCTTGACGAGCTTTTCGTATATGCTCTCCAGTTGACTGTCGTAGTTATTTCTTCTATATCCGGGACCGTTGTACCCGGCTGCAATCGAAGCCCATTTTTTCTCTTTCAAAGCAGGCCTCAATCCAGTATTAATGGCAAATTTGACAACAGCCTTCAGATGCTCAACCTCTGATATGCACATGCTTTCGACAAAACTCGTGACATCCTTGAATCCACATACTTTGTAATTTGACCCCATGATTTGAAACTTGCCCCATGAACAAGCCGCCAATGAAGCCTCGGGAGCAAGCATGTACGCCTTCGTCAGCTTCTTGTATTGCCAGGAAAAGAGTCCGTAGTGGTTTCCGTCGTCAAAACCTTGCCGCTTTTGTCACGGGCACTGCCCGGTAAATACTCTTTTGAGCCAGACATGTCAGGATTATCTTCGCTGAACTTTTGATTAGTAATCTTACCGAATTTGTGGCGCTCGAAAAGTATTGTTGGCCGACACTGCTTATCAAAGGCACTCAGGCCAAGCGCTTGCAGTTTTTCAGTTTCTTGTTCAGCAATCGCCATGATCACTTCGACTTCACAATCAAGTCCCCTGCTGCACTGAGCCAATTCTCCTCCGTGATTTGAGCACCGGTATATGTCGTCTTAGCCCTAGCAATGATGTCCGGCTCCGCCGCGCAGTCATTGGTGACCTTTGCGACCGGTTTTCTCTCTGCTGTCTCAGATTCGGATAACTTGACACCGAGAAAACCGATTGCCTGTGTCCACCAGCTCTGTGCGACACTCGTGGCGAACTCTTCAGAACGCGGTTTCTCCGATGACGGTCCTTTTTTCGTAGGCTCACCCTTCACAGGGATCTCAACAGTCGGATTTTTCGGATGTGGATGCGTCTGCGCGGCGAGCTTCAATTTCGGGCTAATTAGGGTGACGAGTTTATTCGCATAGCCTGAAGCAATGGTGGCAATTTCTTTTAATTCGCCCTCGGCACGACTAACGAGAATCAGAATTTTATCCGTCGGCCACTCCGTCACGATTGCATCCGCGCGGCCCGTATGATCGGTCTTCCCTCACACTTCCTTTCCACAATACCTGATGACGTAAGACAAGTCGCGCAGCGGATTGTGATCCCGGTCCAGAAACTGAAGATTGACACCACATACCGCCTGCCTATTCAATGCGAGCCTTTCCCCGACCTCGATCCGATTCGGGTTACGAATGCCATTTAGCTTGGCCAGTTCCGAGACGGGGACGCCTGTCCGGCGCGAAATGCCAAACAACGTGTCATTAGACTGGACGGTATAGAAATCCTTGTTCGTCACGTCGCGCTCTCCGGCTCAGTGTCGCCATTCCTCACCTCGAATTCCTCAACGACGCCCCAATCGCCCCCGCCGATAAAGGCGGCTATCAACTCGGATTCATCGGTAAAAACACAACCGGTTATTCCATCCTCACTCGTAATGCCTGCGCGAAGCAGCTTGCCCCTGCGCGTCGCGGATCTCGTACTCGACGCCCGCCCAGGTCTCTCTGCTGCCGGGATCGTCGGCAATAATCTGCGACAAGTCGAATTTCTGACTGAATTGCTTCGTGTCGGGAATCTGAGCGAAACTCGGCGCGTGCAACCTCATGCTGGCCGGCCCCGGCTTCTCCCAGGAGGCACACTTCTCAAGAATGTCCCCGGGCGTCCCGTTTTCGATCCGTTCCGGCGTGATCCGGATATACGACCCACCCGCTCCGATCCACACTTCTTTCTCGGCGGCCAGCACCAGCCTGCCTTCGACACTCATGATCTTCAGATCCTTCTGCGCCGTTACGCTCATCTCGTCGCTTTGCGCCTGAATCTCGACCTTTCCCTTCGCCGCGATCAGCTTCATGCCGAGCTTCTGAGCGAACAGCGAGATCGCCTCGCCCGCTGCAACTGTGAATTTCCTGAGCACACCAATATCGGCGCTGCCGCCCGCGCTCGCCGTCAGATTGCCCTGCGCCGCCAACTGCAGGTGATACCCGCTCGTGAGCGCCATCCCCGCTGGCGCGCTCGCAAGCAACACCGCCTGCTGCAACCGGTCCAGACGCTGCTCCAGAAACTGGCGCTGCTGCTCGACCTCCGCCACCTGTGCCTGCGCCACGCGCGCGCTATCCGCCAACGCCTGCATCTGCGTAAGCGCGGCTTCGAGCTGCGTCTTCGCGACGCTCATGTCAAGCTGCTGGCCGATCGCCTTCGTCTGCGCATCGGCTGAGATCAACACGCCTTTAGCGCCCCGCACCGCCGCATGGCCGTCGGTGCGCAACTCCGCTCCTTTCCCCCGTTTCTCCCTCTGCACATCGACCATATGTCCAAGATTCAGCTCACTGGTCTGAAACGGCGTCGTCAGATGAACGTGTTC
>NZ_FCOG02000172.1 GCF_001544975.2 Caballeronia arationis
GCACGGGGTTGGTGTCCGTCACGTAGTCGTCAAGTGCTTCTGGGAGGAGAAAGCTTTGTGTACGATTGTCGCCTTGAGCGAACCGCTTCATCTCGCTCATCCTTCGCTATCGGATGAGCTATTTTACCGCGCCAAATGGCGTTTTGACACGGTCTGGGCCGGGTAGCGCCTATCGACGAAAGACGTAGCGCACCTTCGCGTGTCGTGTGAACTCGAACCGGTTAGTCAATCTGCTACCTACCAATGACTTGTAGGTCCACAAGCTTTTGCGCCACAAGTCGCTGCAGGCGCCAGAGATTGGTGTCCCGGATGCCGAGGTGCTCCAGGTGATCAACAGTCTGCATGAGGTATTCGGCCCCGGACCCCCAGTGTCCGACGGCCTTGCACAGCACGCACGCGATTTCCTCGTCGGTCATACCCGTCACAAAGTTGTGCCCTTGGCGATCGGCGGCAAAGACGATTGCCCCTACCGCAGCCTGCCCCGCCTTCGCAGTCACCCATCGTGGCGGACTGGTCGGCGGCTTGACGGTCATTTCCCGTCGCCACAACTTGCGAAGGTTTTCGAGAGCCCGGGATCCAGCGATTCGGTATAGAGCGCCACGGCAACTGCCACCCGAAACGAGCGACATCATCAATCCCGGCTGTTCGGGGGTACCGCGAAACCGCGTGAGTCGAATGCAAAAGGCGCGATGCCAGCCGGGCAAAACCGCTGCCACCTGCTCGTCAACTTCGAGGGCCGGGTTCCAAAGCAGCGAACCATAAGCGAACACCCAGATGTCTTGCCCTTGCCACGCACCGGCGGTGAGGAACGCCTGCAGTGAAGTCTCGTAATCAGATTCGCTGTGAACGACGACCCCTGTGGGCGGCCCTCGGTCTTCGACCTTGTGCGCGGTCAGAGCCACCAATTCCGGCGTCAGACGCAGAGGTACCGACTGGTCACGAGGAGCCGCAGAAACCGAGTCCATCGGTCACTCCTTGTAGGGATATGCATCGGGCATCAGATCGGTCTCGCCCGTGCGAGAGGTCGAGCGCCGACTCGCGAAAAAGTGAGTCGTTCGCCACATCACAGATACAACATAGATGATCGTCCGCAGCATTCAAGGTGACATATAACGGCTACCCCGTCGATCGAGCCAGGGCGAATCCATCGTGCGTTCTGGTGTGGCCGGTGGCGAACGAATAAAGTCCCCCGGCTGCCACGATACGACGCTGAGAAGGCAATGGTCGCAGATCGACCCGTTTCAGTCAGTCATCACCGTCCGCCTTATGGCGCTTCAAGATTTCAGAATTTATGAGTGAACCGGAGGTTGGTGAAACGAGTTTAAGACAAACGCTGGGCTCGCGTCCCACGATCATCGGGTCCACGCTAACGCTGCCGCCTTTGGAACACTCGAACTGTCAGCTTGCGGGTCTCTTCGAACAGCAGGACCGTCGATGCGACGCCAATGACAACACCCCAGTCACCCCAGGCCATGCCAGTCGTGCCGAAGAATCTGATGGCCGGCGCCCAGTGCACAGCGACGACTTGCAGCGCCAGCGTGCCGACCAGAGATATCCATAGCATTCGGTTGTGGAAAAAGCGCGCGTTGAACGCGGAGCCGCTCTCGCTGCGCGCATTGAACGCGTTGAAAAATTGGAACAGCACAAAGGTCGTGAACGCCATCGTCAGGGCGCGCGCCTCGCTGCCCGTGCGCATGCCGTAGTACAAGACCGTCAGTGTGCCCACCATCATCGTGACGCCGTAGGCGGCAATCCGCAGCACCCGCGCCAAGGGAAGAACCGGCTCATCGCGATGGCGTGGCGGCTCGCTCATGATGCCAGGGCGCGCGCCATCCATCGCGAGCGATACCGCTGGCGGACCGTCCATGATGATAGCGACCCAAAGGATCTGTATTGCGGTGAACGGCTCCGGCAAGCCGGCGAGCGGTGCAAAGAAGACGCTCAGAATCGCCCCTATTGTTGTCGAGAGCTGAAAGCGAACGAATTTCAGGATGTTGTCGTACAGCGTGCGGCCCTGGCGCACTGCGCGAACGATGGTGGCGAAGTTGTCATCGATCAGCACCATGGTGGCGGCCTCTTTGGCCACCGCCGTGCCACTGATACCCATCGCGACACCGACATCCGCCTGCTTCAGTGCCGGCGCATCGTTGACGCCGTCCCCCGTCATTGCCACGACGTGCCCCTTAGCCTGCAAAGCGCGCACAATCTTCACCTTGTGCGAGGGGGTCACTCGGGCGAACACGGCGACCTCTTCGATCGCTGCGGCCAGTTGCGCCGCGTCCATGCGATCGATGTCTGCGCCTGACACCGCGCGCCCGTGCAGTCCCAACTCGGAGGCGATAGCCGATGCAGTCGCCTGATGGTCGCCAGTGATCATCTTGACTACGATGCCCGCCTGGCGGCATTCGGTGATCGCATGCATTGCCTCGGGCCGTGGCGGGTCCATCAACCCGACCAGTCCCACGAAGTCCAGTTCGGCGATCCAGATCGAGAGATCGCGGGAAATGTCAAACGCAGCGGCAGACAATGTGCGCGATGCGATCAGCAGGCCCCGCAATCCACGTCCGGCCAGAGCTTGATAGTCCGCATCGATCTTGGCTGCTTCGGCAGTACCAAACGCTGCCTCGGCACCGGCCACCTTCCAACGTGTGCATCGTGCCAGCAGTACATCGGGCGCTCCCTTGACGAACACCTTGATCTGATCGCCATCGCGATGAAAGGTGGGCATGAACTTGTGCGCCGAATCGAATGGCAACTCGGCCAGGCGCGGCAGCGCGCGCTCGACGGAGTCGCACAGGATCCCACCCTTGGCGGCAAGCACCAACAACGCCGCCTCCATCGGGTCGCCGATCGCCTTGCCGTCGTCGAAGCGGCTGTCGTTGCAGGCCACCATCGGCACCATCAGCGGAGCGAGATCGACGTCGATGGCGTGCCCCGCCGACCGCGTGATCTCGCCGTGCGTCCGATACCCCTCTCCGGACACATCGAAGCGTTGCCCGTCATAGACGAAGGTGCGTGCGGTCATCTGGTTGAGCGTCAACGTGCCCGTCTTGTCGGAGCAGATGACAGTGGTGCAGCCCAGCGTCTCGACACTGGCCAGACGCTTGACGATTGCATGCTGGCGCGCCATCTTGTGCATGCCGAGCGCGAGGGTAACAGTTACCACCACCGGCAGGCCCTCGGGCATGGCGGCGACCGACAGTGCGATTGCGTCGAGCGCGACGTGGACGAGATCCGCCCCGCGCAGGAACTGCAGAAACGAGAGCAGTCCCACGAGTGTCAGCGCGATGGCACCCAGGCGTTTGCCGAGCCGGTCCAGTTGAACCTGCAACGGCGTGGCGACCTCCTCGGTAGCTGCAAGTTCTTGTGACAGGCGTCCCATCTCCGTGCTCGGTCCGGTCGCCGTGACCAAGACCTCCGCCCGTCCGCGCGTGAGCAGCGTATTCATGTATACCAGGTTGAGCCGGTCACCCAGCGGCGCATCGGCCGCCACTCGCAGAGCAGTCTGCTTGCCGGCCGGCTGGGATTCGCCGGTCAGCACCGATTCGTCAATCTCGAGCCCGGCGGCCAGCCAGAGGCGCCCGTCGGACGCCACGCGGTCGCCCGCCTCGAGCAGCAAGACGTCGCCGGGCACCACGTCGTCGGCAACGATCTCGTGGCTGACGCCGTCACGCCGCACTCGGGCCTTGCTGGGCAGCATCGATTTCAGCGCGGCCAGGCTGCGCTCGGCGCGGTACTCCTGGTAGAAGCCGACGAGCGCGTTGATCACCACTACGGCCAGGATCACCACCGCGTCCTTCGTGCTGCCGACCAACGCCGCCAAGACCACCGCCCCCAGCAGGATCAGAATCAGGACGCTCCGGAACTGCGCTAGCAGCACACTCCAGGGCGAGCGTGGAGGTGCTTGCGGCAAGCGGTTTGGGCCCACACGAGACAGGCGTTCAAGCGCCTCCTGGCCGCTGAGCCCGGTTTCAGGGCGGACGTCGAGCAGCACCGCTACCGCCTCGGCGTCCAGTGTGTGCGGTGTCACGGGCGGCTGGGTCTGAGTCGCGATGCCGGACCCGCCGACGAACGTCGGCCCGCGACGAGTGCTGTCTGTCTCATAGGTCAATGCGTGATAGCAACCTTCAGCACGCCGTCGCGCTGATGGTCAAACAAATCGCAGGACTTCTCGATGTCGTCGAGCTTGACGCGGTGCGTCACTATCGTGCCGAGATCGACGCCACTCGGAACAGCAGGCGCCATGATCCTGCTCTCAAGTATCGAACAAGAGAATCCGACTCTGCTCATTCAGGATCAAGAGTGCAGCCTTGGGCGAGCAAGCAACAATGGGGTATGGGTGATGCGCGCAGTTCGGGCTGCGACGCTCCCGAGAAACCAACGGGCGACACCGCGTCGACCGTGTGTGCCGACGATTACCAGGTCGGCGTGCCACCGCTCAGACTCGCGGACAATCTTGTGGGGCACGTCATCACTGGCAGGTTTCGTACGGAGAAGCCCGGTTTCAACATGGTTGGACAGATTGGCGAAGACGCCTGCTGCATTGGCCAGCGCGGTCCTACCTTCGTCCATGAACGCATCCTCAAGGAGATGAATCGGTACAAAGTCGGTCAGCCGGACAGCTCGGTCGATGACGTAGACGGCGCGCAGATGTGCCTCCGGTGTCGCCAGTTGCAGTCCGAATCGCATGGCGTCCAGGGATGCAGGACTCCCGTCAAGCGCGAACAGGATGCGACGCGGGAACTCGGGTATCTCGGCGTCATAGCTTGCAGGAACAATCAGGATCGAGCAGGGAGTCTGCGTTGTCACGGGCTCGGATACGGTTCCTTCGACCCACCGCAATAGGCCGTGACGTTGACGCGCACCCACGACGAGCAGATCGGCTTTCCATTCGGTTGCTGCGTCGATCAAAACATTAGCGGTGTCGCCGCTATGCGTCGAAAGCTCAATTACATCCGCCTCGACCTCAGCATTAGCTTTCGCGAGCGACTCTTTCGCATGAGCAGCCGCTTCGCGTGCTTCGCGCAACAGTCCCTCGCGAACCGCCTGCAGTCCAGCCTCAGCAATTGAGCCTAGGGGCAAGAGGGTACGAGGGTTCTCAGCGACACTGATGACGCGCACTTGCACACCAGTTGTCGCCAGGTAGCGAATATACCCCGCCGCACGGCCGGACACAGATGACGAGTCAACTGCGATAAGTATCCGTTTGATTCCGGATGTGGCAGTGCTGCCTGCATTCGATGTAGTCACGATTGGCCTCCGTGCGACACGAACCGTCACACTGGCATCGATACTTGATTTTCTCAACCTGCTTTCGTCGCCATTTGGCGCATGTCAGGTCTGGTGTGAAGTGCTTAAACACCTTATGCGGCCGCAAGCCATTGCTGCGATTTGATGAATGATAGACGAAAATCCATTCCGAATGACCGCTTCCAGGTAGCGCAATGCGACACGCGAGCGGCCGCTTGTGGCCGGGAGCCGAAGCCCGCATCTCGAGCACAGGGCAACCGCGGCTACCGTGGCACGAACTCCCGCACTCGACCTAAGGCGAGAGTTCGCGATGAGCCGATCAAATGACGGCTTTCCTTTCTTGTGAGAAGCGAACACATTTGCCAAAGACGATCTCGATCGGACCCTCGCTACGCACGATTTCAACGTCCGTTCGACCCCGAAGTTGTTAAGGATCCTAGATTCAGTGCGCCGTTACCCGCCGGCCTGATGCAAGCCGAAGCCGCGCCGCTGCCTGCCAGCGGGCCGCAAACCTCCAGCCTGTTCCAGGGTCGGCGTTACTCATCCCCACGGATCAGGGTCGGCGTTTCCTGCGGCCACCAGCGGGTTTGCCAGCCGGCTTACGTGAGCCCGCAGCTGGATTGCTGGCGGGTTTGCTGCGTGGCTTTTGCATGCTGAATGGATTACCGCTGGACAAGCTTGTGCCTTTACCCGTGGCCTCAGCGCGCTGCGCCGGAGCCTTGCGTCTGTTTTCGCCAATCTGCGGGCTCGGTTTTCTGCTGAGCACCTGCATGGCGCCCGGCGCAGCTTGCGGCATTTTGGGCTTCTTAGGCTTTTTGGGCTTCTTGATGATCTGGCCCGTCGCGCTGGTTTGCGGCACGCGATGTTCGGCTTCGAAACCCGGCTCTTCTTCACGAGGCAGCGTTTGCCGGATCAGCGCTTCAATCGCAGCAAGTTGCGGCGCTTCATCGGCGCACACGAGGGACACCGCCACGCCGCTGGCGCCCGCGCGGCCGGTACGGCCAATCCGGTGCACATAGTCTTGCGCCACGATCGGCAGATCAACGTTGATCACTAGCGGCAGGTCGTCGATATCCAGCCCGCGCGCAGCCACATCGGTGGCTACCAGCATATGCACTTCGCCTGTCTTGAAGCGCTCCAGCGCACGCAGGCGCGCGGGTTGCGGCTTATCGCCGTGGATGGTGTCGACCGCATAGCCCGCTTCATCCAGCATGGCCGCCAGGTAATCCACGCCATTGCGGGTTTTGACAAACACCAGCGCGTGCTCCCAATTGTTCTCAGCCACAAGGTGCATGAAGAGGTCAGGCTTGTTCCTTTTATCCACCGGCACCACCCATTGCTTGATCTTGCTGGCCGTGGCATTGGGCGGGCTGACGCTGATATTGACCGGGCCGCGCAGAATGCTCGCCGCCATGGCGCGGATATCATCGGTAAACGTGGCTGAGAACAGCAGGGTCTGGCGCTGAGCGGGCAAGGCAGCAAAGACGGCGTTGAGTTCGCGCGCAAAGCCCAGATCCAGCATGCGGTCGGCTTCATCCAGCACCAGCGTTTGTACTTGATCAAACTGCACTGCGTTCTGGCGATTGAGGTCTAGCAAACGGCCCGGCGTGGCAACGAGCACATCCACGCCTTTGCGCAACTTCATCATCTGCGGGTTGATACTCACACCGCCATAGGCGGCCAGAAATCGTAAGTCGAGGCCTTTGCCGTAATCGAGAAAGCTTTGCAGCACTTGTTCAGCCAGTTCACGCGTGGGCACCAGCACCAGGACACGCGCACGGTTGCTGGACACCGCGGGGCCGTGTTGCACCAGCCGTTGCAACAGCGGCAGCGCAAAACCCGCCGTTTTGCCAGTGCCGGTCTGTGCCGCAGCCATGACGTCCTTGCCACTGAGCACAGCAGGAATCGCCTTGGTCTGCACCGGCGTAGGTGTCTGATAATTGAGGCCCTGCAAATTACGCAGCAACGGATCGATCAGGCCAAGCGAGGCAAAAGACATGCACGTATTCCGGGCTAAAACCGCAATTTTAGCGGTTACCGCGCAGATTGAACTGCGCAGATCAATGGTCAAAAAGGTCGACGTTGATCGCCGCTGAACAACGTAGCGGTGCCCGCAAGCGGAGTCTGTCCGTCCGAGCGGTCACCGCGCCTCATCCAAATCGGCCTTTGCGGACGTTCCGTTGTCTCCGTTTGTAAGGCAGCTTCAAGTTCCCTTCCTGTCTTTCGGAGCATCGTGCCCGCGAAGGCCGGGCTGATTCTCAGCGCATACATACTCTCAACCCACCGGGTGTCCTTCGACACCGTGCCTCCGAGGCGGGTTACAAGGCCGAGAGCCGGATTTGGGGCGATTGAGGCTTGAACGACAAAATGCGCTGCCAGTTAGCGCAACTTTTCCACGTCGCTCGGCTTCCAGGTCTTGTCGAAGAATGCCTTGGTTGGTCCGTATATCCGCAGGATCACGAAATAGCCTTGGCCGGGCAAGGTCCTCAGCCAGTTCTTTCCCGGCCCGGGCGAATCGGGCCCGAAATAGATGTCCGTAGAGCCGTCGGTGTTCTGGGCCGGATGATCCATCGTATTGATCGATGGAAAGGGCTGGCCATTATCGAGGCCGGACGCTGTCATCGAGTCGTAGACGGTGACCGACCAGAACAGCGCGGCGGGAACGCCCTTTGGCAGATTGACCCGATAGCTGTTCTGACCTTCCAGGAAGTCGCCATTCGAGTCGACGAACGTGGCCGGATATTTCGCCCCGACGTTCTCCATGCTCACCGCCATACCCGGGCTTGCCGAATAGGCGTTAGTGAAGAAGCCCGTGCGTGGATCGATATAGTTGAAGGAATCGCCTGTGAAGGTGGCATTGCCGGGGAACACGTTGAGCCAGCGGCGGTCGTCGTACCATTTCGCATTCGACACGATGTTCTGCGGCTCGTACGAGCCCGCGAGGCCCATTTTGCTCGCCGTCTTCGCGGCGTTGTCGAGCAATGTCCGCGTGTGTTCGTCAGGCCGGAAAGGCTGACCCTTGACAACGCCCAGCGCGGCCAGCATGCCGCGCATTTCCATGTCTTGCGGATCGACGTATTCGCTATCGATAAACCGCGAAAGCATGTCAAACGCCGAAGCGTCCTTCGGATACAGCATATTCACGGGGACACCCGACGCGTCGGGGAACACCATCGCCTTGGCCGACGATTTTTGCCCAAGCGGATAGATGCGTGTCTGCTCCATCACTTTGACGGGCGCTTCGAGTTGTTTCGGGTCCTTGAAGAAGCCTCGCCAGAACACGAATACGTTATAGGTCCGCGAGCGGTAGGCGAGGTAGCCTGGCGGGATCTTGCCACGGTAGTCCGGCGGCACGATCAGGTACTTTGCGCCCTTGCCTTTGTCGGGACCGGGCAGTCCGACATCGCCGCACCATTGCCGGCCGTCGATCTTGTCGATGGAACAGATAGGCCGTTGAAAGAAGTCGTCAAGAATGCCCTGTAGCCCCGGCGGTACTTCGATGACCATCGGACCGTCCTGTTTCAGGTCCAGGTATCCCATTGCGTAAATCACATCCGAGTTCGGCGTGGTGACCAGCGTCTTTGCGTTGAGGCGCTCTTTCCAGATGGGGAGGACGTTATAGCCGGCGCCGAACTTCGCTTCCGATCCATGCTTCATGGCGTACATGTTCAGGGCAGGCAGCGCCCAGATGTAGCTCTGTACCCCGCGCTCGAACAGGAGTTCGTCGTGAAGCGTCCGGATACCTTCGCGGGTCGGATAGCCGCCGTCGAACGGGAGGGCGGCGAGGGTCGCGTAATGGTTGCTTCCGGCGCCAGAGGACGATTGAGACGTCGTTGCGAATCCCTCCTTCGGCGGCGATTGCTGGCACCCCGCCAGCCCTATTCCCGCCGCCGCCATCAGCGCAACAGCCAAAGTCGAACGCATAGAACGATTTCCTCGCCAATTGACAGAACGGTTGTTTTTCAAGTCTGGAGCAGATTACATTGAACCTACGATCCTTGATAGAGTAGCGGCGCGGTTTTATAAAATGCCATACGCCGGCATGCAGCCTGATCATTTTCCCGATCGATACGAACAGTCTTTTGTTTTTATGCGGAGAAACGTTCAATGCTGCTCAGGCATTTCAAAATGCCTTTGACAGGCAACCGTTGCGGGAGTGCACGCATACCGCGATGATATCCGGCCCTTACTCACCAATCTCGACGAGGAGTCAGTGTGAATTTGAAGCACGTTGTTGTGGGTGTCGCGGTTTGCGCCAGTTGCGTCGCGGGCGCGGCTGAGCAGGCGTCAGTAGCCGGATCGGCGTCGGACATCATGAGCACGCCGCCCGGTACCGTTATGATCAAAGAGTACGTCGCGACGGTAGGGCGGCTGGCTTATGTCTGGGGTTGGGCCCTGGTGAACAACTTCAATCGCTCTCTCGCGGTTAAGGATTTACCGGAGCCAGGCAGGATTGGCGGCGTTATCCCCGGTTCTCCGCACAATCAGATTTCCATGCTGAGCGACTATATCGATTCCGCCGAGAACTTTGTGACGTGCCCGAATCAGGACACGGTCTATGGCGCCGGCTATATGACGCTCGACACCTCGCCGGTGATTATCCAGGTGCCGAATTTCGGAAATCGGTTTTATACCTATCAGCTTTCCGATGCGCGCACGGATTCATTCGGTCGAATCGGCAAGCAGTATGGAACCAAGCCGGGATTTCACCTCTGGTCGGCCCGAATTGGAAAGGCAAGGTTCCTGCGGGAATTGTCGCTGTTCATCGATCGCCCACCAATCTCGTTGCGATTTTCCCGCGCATTTTCCAGGACGATACGCCGGAAGACAAGGTCGCCATTCAGCCCTTGCTAAGCCAGGTCATGGTTTATCCGTTGAGCGAGTTCACAGGGAAGATGAAGACCAGGGACTGGAAGGGCACGCCGTCCTTTCCTCCTCCATCGGCGGCTGGAACCGGTGAGGTCAAGTGGGTGGTTCCGGAGAAGTACTTTGACGAGCTGCCGCTGGTGATGAAAATGGTACCGCCGCTGCCCGGCGAAGAGGCGCTCTACGGCATGATTCAGTCCGTGCTGGACGCGGCCGCCAAAGACTCGCAGATCAAGTCCACGTTGGTGGAAACAGCCGTAGCCGCCGAGAAGGACGTGATAGCGCCGCTCTTCGACTTCCATCATAACGGACGCCCCGTTGGCAATGGCTGGACCTCTCCACCGAATGGCGCGCACTGGGGGACCGACTATCTTTCCCGCACGGCAACCGCGAAATCAAATATGTAGTCGGACCTGCAAAATTGGGTTTTGTTCGTGGACGCCTCGGGGCGTTCATCAGGTGGCCTTGTACTTTTCGAACTCAGGCAGTTGTAGGAGGTGCGAGCAAGGTTCCT
>NZ_FCOG02000078.1 GCF_001544975.2 Caballeronia arationis
TTCCAGGACGCCGGCGTCGCGCCGCCCGACGTCACCGCGCCGCCCGTCGAGAGCGCACCGGTCGACGAAGCGCTCGCGTTCGTCGCCGCGACGCCTGCGCCGCTCGTCACCTACCCGCTCGAAGACCTGCTCGCGCTCGCGGACCAGCCGAACCTTCCCGGCTCCATCGACGAGCATCCGAACTGGCGCCGGCGCCTCGTCGCGCCGGTCGACGAACTGTTTCTCGACGATGCATTCGCCGACCGGCTGCTCGCCGTCGCCAGCGCACGCGAGCGCTCCACGCTGAATCCACCACCGACCGAAACACCATGACCGTACCGCGCTCCACGCTCCGGCTGCAGCTTCACAAGGGCTTCACCTTCGACGACGCCGCCGCTCAAGTCGACTACTTCGCCGCGCTCGGGATCAGCCACGCGTACGCGTCGCCGATCACGACGGCGACAAGCGGCTCGACGCACGGCTACGACACCGTCGACTACACGCGTGTGAACCCGGAACTCGGCGGCGAGCAAGCGCTCCGGCGCTTCGTCGAGAAGCTGCGCGCCCACGAGATGGGGCTGATCGTCGACGTGGTGCCGAATCACATGGGCGTCGGCGGCTCGGAAAACGAGTGGTGGCTCGATATTCTCGAATGGGGCCGGCACGCGACGCACGCGCGCTTTTTCGACGTGGACTGGCATTCCCCCGATCCCGCGCTGCGCGGCAAGGTGCTCGCGCCGTTCCTCGGCGCGTCCTACGGCGAGGAACTGCAGGGCGGCAAGATCAAGCTCGCGTTCCGGCCGGACGAAGGGCGGTTCGTGATCGAGTACTACACGAACACGTTCCCGGTCTGCCCGGTCGACTACCCGTCGATCCTGCAGGAAGCGCCCGAACTCGGACAGCGCTTCACTGGCCTCACGACCCAGCCTGCCGACCAGCCGAGGGCCGCCGATGCGCGCGCCGCGCTGGTGACGCTCGCCGCGACCGAAGGCGGCCAGGCGGCGATCGCCGCGACGCTCGCCGCGCATTCCGCCGATTCGCCGCAAGGCCGCGAGCGGTTGCACCGTCTGCTGGAGCGCCAGCACTTCCGCCTCGCGTGGTGGCGCACCGCTGCCGACGAAGTCAACTGGCGGCGTTTTTTCGACGTCAGCACGCTCGGCGGGGTGCGTGTCGAGCGTCCGGAAGTGTTCGAGGCGTCGCATGCGCTGATTTTCCGGCTCTTCACCGAGGGCCTGATCGACGGCGTGCGCATCGATCACGTCGACGGCCTCGCCGAGCCGCGCGAATATTGCCAGCGGCTGCGCCAGCGGCTCGAAGAACTCGCGCCGCAGCGCCCGCCCGCCTTGCAGCACGGCAACGGGCGGACGTATTTCGTCGTCGAGAAGATCCTCGCGCGCGGCGAGCCGTTGCGCCGCGACTGGCAGGTCGACGGCACGACCGGCTACGACTTCATGAACGACGTCGGCGCGCTGCTTCACGACCCGCGCGGCGCCGAGCCGCTCGCGCAAGCCTGGGCTCAACTGACCGGCCGCAGCGCCGAATTCGCCGACGAAGCGCTCGTCGCGCGCCGCAAGATCCTGGCGGAAAACCTGTCGGCGGAACTGGATCGCGTGGCGCGTGCGCTGCACCGGATCGCCCGCGACGCGACCACCACGCGCGATTTCACGTTTTCATCGCTGCGCCGCGTGGTGGGCGAACTCGTCGTGCAGTTTCCGGTGTATCGCATCTATCCCGTCAACGCCGTGCGCAGCGCCGAAGACGAGCCTTATTTCTCGCAGGCGCTGGAAGCCGCGCGGGCCGTGCTGTCGCGGGCGGATCACGTCGTGCTCGATCAGGTCGCGCAGTGGCTCGGCGGCAAGCTCGCTGACGAAGCGCCCGTCGCCGACAAGCCGCGCGACCGCGCCGCGGAGCGCGGACGCGACCGCGACCGGAACCAGGCGGCGCAGCAGCAGAACGTGCCCGGCGCGAGCGGCTCGCAACGGCGCAGCGCGCAGACGCTCTTCTCGCAACTGACGTCGCCGGTGGCCGCGAAGGCGGTGGAGGATACGGCTTGCTATCGGTATGGGCGGCTTTTGTCGCGCAACGAAGTGGGCGCCGATCCGGGCGAGTTCGCGTTGTCCGTCGACGAGTTTCACGAGACGAACGCCGAGCGCGTGAAGTCGTTTCCCCACGCGATGCTCGCCACCGCGACGCACGATCACAAGCGCGGCGAGGATGTGCGCGCGCGTATTGCCGCTTTGAGCGAAATCCCGAAAGAATGGGCGACGACGCTGCACAACTGGTCCACGCTTAACACGCCGCTGCGCCGGATGCTCGGCGGCGACGACGCCAACTGGGCGCCCGGTCCGGATGCGGAGGCGATGCTGTATCAGACGCTCGTCGGCTGCTGGCCGCCCGATCTCTCGCCGGGCGACGACGCCGGCGTGAAGGAACTGGCCGAGCGCGTTGCGCAATGGCAACTTAAGGCGTTGCGGGAAGCGAAACTGCGCACGAGCTGGTTCGCGCCCGACGAGGCCTACGAAAAGGCCTGCCGCGACTTTCTGTTCGACATCGTCGCGCCGCAGCGACGCGACGGTTTCCTGCGCGAGTTGCCGGAATTCGCCGCACGCATCGCGCGGGCCGGGGCGATCAACAGTTTCCAGCAGACCCTGCTGCGGCTGACGTCGCCGGGCGTGCCCGATCTTTATCAGGGTACCGAACTGTGGGACTTCAGTCTCGTCGATCCGGACAACCGGCGCCCCGTGGATTTCGAGAAGCGGCGTGCGTGGCTGGCGGAAGGCGAGGAAAAAGGTCCGCCGTCGGAGCAACTGGCGAACTGGCGCGACGGACGCGTGAAGCTCGCGCTCGTGCGGCGCTCGCTGGCGTTGCGGCATCACGCGGCGTCGCTGTTCGCGCAGGGCGAGTATCTTCCGCTCGAAGTGACCGGCGAGCACGCTGGTCGCGTGATCGCCTATGCGCGGCACGCGGGCAGCGCGTATGCGATCGTCATTGCGACGCGGCTCGCGGAGCCGCTGCTCTCGAAGGACGGCGACGTGCCGCTCGTCGAGCCGGCACGCTGGGGCGATACGGCGGTGATCCTGCCCGATGCGCTCGGCTCGCGCGCGCTCTTCGACTGGATGAGTACTGGAGCGCCGAAGGCGGAGGGACAGCGTCTCTTCGTGCGCGATACGCTCACGGCGATGCCGGTGGCGCTGCTCGTCGAGGAAGGGGTGCGCTCAAGCTAGTCCGCCTCCTCCAGCGCCTCCTCGCGCGGATACACCCGCACGAGCACGATCCGCGGCCCGTTCATCTTCTTCACGACGATATCGAAGCGGTCGAACTCCACACGCTGGCCTTCGCTCGGCAGGTCGCCGAGCGCGTTGATCACGAGTCCGCCCACCGACTCCGCGCGCCCCTCGTCGATATCGATGCCGAGCGCCCGCTCCAGCGACACCACCGGCAAGCTGCCCTTGCCCATCAGCGTGCCGTCGTCCATGCGCGACCAGTCGGCGTCGCCCTGGCGGAACTCGTCGTGGATCTGCCCGACGAGCGCGCCGAGCAGGTTGTCGAGCGTGAGGAAGCCGATCGGCTTCGAGCCCTTGCGCCCGACCAGCGCAAAATGCGGTGCGCCCTTGCGAAAGCGCCGGAACAGTTCCAGCGCCGACAGGCCCGGCGACACGTACTGCACCGGGCGCGTGTATTTTTCGAGCTTGTCGACCTTGACCGTCTGCTGCTTCGGAAAGCCGAGCGTGATGCCGCGCCCCTCGCTCTCCCGCGCGAGCAACAGGTCTTTCAGATGGATCATGCCGAGCACGCGCTCGCCGGATGCGTCGGCGAAAAGCGGATAGCGGCTGAAACGATGGCGCGCGATGACGGCAAGGTTGTCGCGCATCGGCAGGTCGTTGCGCAGGCCGATCATCTCGTGCGCCGGCCGCATCAGGTCCGACACCGTCATGCGGCTGAAATCGAGCGAATGCGCGATGGTGTTCCACTCGTCCGCGTTATACGACGACGCGCCGCCAAGCCGCGGGCCGCGCAGGATCAGCTTGAGCTCGTCGGTGGAATAGTGTGCGTCGTGGCCGTGCTCCGCCGACAGCCCGAACAGGCGCAGCACCGCGTTCGCGCTCGCGTTCAGCACCCAGATGAACGGATACATCAGCCAGTAGAAGCCGTAGAGCGGCATCGCGAGCCAGAGGCCGACCTGTTCGGCACGGCGGATCGCCCACGACTTCGGCGCGAGTTCGCCTACGACGATATGCAGGAACGAAATGACGGAAAACGCGAAGAAGAGCGAGATCGAGTCGATGAGCTTCTCGGAATCGATGCCGAAGAGCGCGAACAGGGGATGCAGCAGCGTGGCGAACGCCGGTTCGCCGATCCAGCCGAGCCCGAGCGAAGCGAGCGTGATGCCGAGCTGACACGCGGAGAGATACGCATCGAGCTGCCCGTGGACCTTCGCGAGCAGGCGGCCGGGCAGGCCATTGGTTCGCGCGATGGCCTTGACGCGCGTCGCACGCAGCTTGACGAGCCCGAACTCCGCCGCAACGAAGAAACCGTTCAACGCGACGAGCAACATTGCGCCGATGAGCGCGACAACCTGAGCCAAAGCAACTCTCTCCGGAAATGGAAAGCGTCAGTATATGGGCGTAAGGCGGTGCGAGCGTAAGACCGGCCTAAGTTTCCGGCCGGTTTCGCCCGCTGCTGCATCGTGCGCACCGCTCCCGGGTCGTCTTGCGCGCCGCTACATGCCGGAGAGCGGCACGCGCAGGTTCATCGATACGGCCGCGCCGTCGATGACGTCGGCGTGGTCGAAACTGCCGCCGTGCGCCTCCGCGACCCGCTTGCAGAGCGCGAGTCCCCACGCGATGCGCCCTGCCTCGCGCGGCTGAGTCGCCTGCCGGCGCGCAAATGCTTCGAGCGCATGCGGCAACTGCTTGTCGACGAGCGCAGGCGCCGACACCGTGTAGCGCACTTCCGTGCGCCACGTGCTGCCTTCCACCTGGCTCGCGAGCACGACCGAGCCGCCGCGTGCGCTCGCTTCCGTCGCGAACACGAGCATCAGCCAGATCGCCTGCGTTAGACGTTCGGCGTCGCCTTCGGCCTGTTCCTCGGCGAGCGGCGAATCGACGCTCAGCGTGACGCCGCGCGCATTGGCAAGGCTCGCGCGCGCGAGCGCCGCGCTGTGTTCGATGAGCGGCCGGATCGCGGCAGGCGCAAGCGACAGTGCGAGCGTCTTGGTTTCGGCACGCGTCGTATCGACGGTCTGCTCGATCAGCTTCACCTGCTGCTCGACGCCCGAGCGGATGCCGGCGAGTGCGCGCTGCGCAGCCGGATCAGCGGCGTCGATCTTGCGCTCGAGCACGTAGCCCCAGCTGTGAATCGCGTTGAGCGGCCCGCGCAGATCGTGCGACACCACCGAGAGCACGTTGTCGCGCATGAAGAGCGCCGCTTCCGCCCGCAGGTGCGCGAGACGCTCGGCGTTCGGTTCGCCCGGCGCGGCGGCGCTGCCACCCGGCCACACGATCAGCGTGACGGTGTTGCCGCCCGGCAGCGCGAGAATCGTGAAGGTGCGCGTGAGTCCGCCATCCTCGATCGACGCCTGCGCGCGCTGCGCGCCGTTGGCGTTCTGCGCGGCATCCGCGGCGGCCGAGAGCACCGCGATAAGCGGTTTCGGCAACGCGGTGTCGCCGAGCGCGCGGCCTTCGAGCGTCTGTGGATCGATATCGAAAATGTGGGTGAAGACAGTGTCGGCGCTGACGCAGCGCTGCGCCGCATCGAGCACGAGCACGCCGTCGTTTCCGACGGCCGGTGCATCGCGAAATGTCGCGTGTTCGGGTTCGAGCGCGCCGCTAAAAGACGTTGTCACAGTCGGTATCCTTGCTGGTTCAAAGTTGCCAGGCCTTTTTCAGGACGCAAAAGCATTATATGTGAGCCCATGCCGGTCTAGAGCCATCAGCGTGACCGCGAATCGAGCATCTTTTTTCGAGACAGGGCACCGGGAACGCGAGCAAGTGCCGTGCGCGCTCGCCTCGGCCGATAGGACCTACAATACCGGTTCCAAAACACCGGAACGCCGCAGCGGGAAACCGCCCCGGCGCCGGATCAACCAGGGAGCATTCATGTCGACTGTCACGACCGATTCGGGCCTCAAATACGAAGACATCACCGTTGGCGAAGGCGCGGAAGCCGTCGCCGGCAAGACGGTGAGCGTGCACTACACCGGCTGGCTGACGGACGGCCAGAAGTTCGATTCGAGCAAGGACCGCAACGATCCGTTCGCCTTCGTGCTGGGCGGCGGCATGGTCATCAAGGGCTGGGACGAAGGCGTCCAGGGCATGAAAGTGGGCGGCGTGCGGCGCCTGACGATTCCGCCGCAACTCGGCTACGGCGCGCGCGGCGCGGGCGGCGTGATTCCGCCGAACGCAACGCTCGTGTTCGAAGTCGAATTGCTGGACGTCTGAGTTCGATGGCATGACGCGCGCGCCGCTCTTCGCCCCCTCCGTCACGCTGCGCCGCTACGTTGCGGTGCAGGCGTCGGACGTGCACGATTTTCATCAAATCGTGCTCGGTCTCGACGGCGAGATGGACATGGCCGTCGAAGGGCGCGAGGCGCGCATCGATTGCCGCGGCGCGTGGATCGTTCCGGCGGGCGCACGCCACGACTATTCTGCTGCGGGCGAAAACCGGCAACTGGTGCTCGATCTGCCCTTCGCGTCGGTGGCGCTGCCGGAGCGGTTCTTCGAGCGCGCGCGCGCGATCGATGTCGATCCGCTTGTCATGCGGCTCGTGCGGAGCGTCGCGTTGCAAGCGGATCACGCCGATGCCGCCAACGCGCGCTTCGCCTGGCAGGCCGCGACGCATCTCTGCGGCGCGCTGATGTCGGACGTGCGTCTCGACGAAGCGCGCGGGCTCGACTTCGCGCGTATCGACCGGTGGCTGCGTAAGCATCTGGCAGAGCCGCTGCGCATCGCCGATCTCGCCGCGCATTGCGGCTTCGGCATGCGGCGGTTCCATCAGCTCTTCTGCGAAGCGTTCGGCGAGACGCCGCATCGCTATCTTCAGCGCCTGCGCCTCGACGCGGCGCTCACGCTGCTCGCCGACCCGCGCGAGACGCTTACCGGCATTGCGCTGACCGTCGGTTTCGCCGATCAGAGCGCGTTCACGCATGCGTTCACGAAACGCTTCGGCATTGCACCGGGGCAATGGCGCACCGGCAAGCACTGAAAAAAATGGCGCGATATTTCTATCGCGCCAGCGCTTTGACGAGCCGTGAAAGAACGGTCAGCCGTTCAGCCCGCGCTCCAGATCCGCGCGGATGTCCGCCACGTTCTCAAGCCCGACCGCGAGCCGGATCAACCCTTCCCGAATCCCCGCCGCTTCGCGCACTTCGGGCGTGAGACGCCCGTGCGTGGTCGTCGACGGATGCGTGATGGTCGTGCGCGTGTCGCCGAGATTGCCGGTGATCGAGCAGACCTTCGTCGAATCAATCACGTGCCACGCGTTCGCGCGCTGTTCCTCGCGCGTCGCGCCCTTCAGCTCGAACGACACGATCGCCCCGCCCGCCTTCTGCTGCTTCTTCGCGATCGCGTATTGCGGGTGCGATTCCAGCCCCGGATAAAACACGCGCTCGACGGCCGGATGGGTTTCGAGCCAGCGCGCGATTTCCAACGCATTCGCCGACTGTTTCTCGACGCGCAACGACAGCGTTTCCATGCCCTTCAGCAGCACCCACGCGTTGAACGCGGAGAGCGTCGGGCCGGCGCTGCGCACGAACGGGAACACTTTCTCCATGATGAACTGCTTCGAGCCGACGAGCGCGCCGCCGAGCACGCGTCCCTGGCCGTCGAGGAACTTGGTCGCGGAATGCATGACGACGTCCGCGCCGAGCTTGAGCGGCTGCTGCAGCGCCGGGCTGCAAAAACAGTTGTCGACGACAAAAAGCGCGCCCACCGATTTGGCGATCTTGCCGATCGCTTCGATGTCGGCGACTTCGGTCAGCGGGTTCGACGGCGTTTCCAGGAAGAACATCTTCGTCTCGGGACGCACGGCGGCCTTCCACTCGTCGAGATTGGTCGGATCGACGAAGGTGGTCTCGATGCCGAACTTCGAGAAGATCTGCGTGAACATGCCGACGGTCGAGCCGAACAGGCTTTTGGAACTGACGAGGTGGTCGCCCTGCTGCAGCGCGCACATCACGACCGACATGATCGCGGCCATGCCGGAAGCCGTCGCCATGCACGCCTCGCCGCCTTCGAGCGCAGCGAGCCGGTTCTGGAACATCGAAACGGTCGGATTGGTGAAGCGTGAGTAGGTGTACGCCTCTTCCGAGTTCTTGAAGCGCTCGGCGGCCTCGGCGGCGCTCGAAAAGCAGAAGCTCGACGTGAGGAAAATCGCTTCGGAATGCTCGTTGAATTCGCTGCGCAGCGTACCGGCGCGCACGGCGAGCGTGTCGAAGTTCAGGTTGTCGTCCATGTTCGTTGGTTTCCCTTCGTTGTTCCTGCCCTGCTTTCACCGAAAACAGGGCGCAAAAAAGCCCGCTTGTGCGTCGACAGAAGCGGGCTTGTGCGGAAAAAGCTTGGGCGGCTGTTCGCGATTGAGCAAGGCCACCGTTTCGCTTTAGCTGTTTGGGGTTCACGCCGATGAAGGCCGTGCCCCGCGTCCGCAAGCTGATCTCAAATCGACGCAAGTCCCGATGCTAACACGATGCGGGCCTCGCCCGCATCGTGCACGGCTCACTCCACCGACAGTTGCAGGTGCAGTTGCGAACGCGCCATGCCGCCTTCCTGCGCTTCGCTCGCGGCGTCGCGGTCCGACTGCGACTGCGGTGCGAGACGCGCCGTCTCGATCCGATCGAGGTAATCGGTCGTCACGTCGCCGGTGATGTAGTTGCCGTCGAAGCACGAAGCCTCGAATTCGCCGAGCGCCGGGTTGATGTCGCGGATTGCCTGCTTCAGGTCTTCCACGTCCTGGTACACGAGGTAATCGGCGCCGATCATGCGGGCCACTTCGTCGTCGCTGCGACCGTGGGCGACGAGTTCGCCACGCGTCGGCATGTCGATGCCGTAGACGTTCGGGAACTTCACCGGCGGCGCAGCCGAGGCGAAGATCACCTTGCTCGCGCCGGCATCGCGCGCCATTTGCACGATTTCATGCGAAGTCGTGCCGCGCACGATCGAATCGTCGACGATCAGCACGTTCTTGCCCTTGAACTCGATTCCCATCGCGTTCAGTTTCTGGCGCACCGATTTCTTGCGCACCGCCTGGCCCGGCATGATGAAGGTGCGGCCGACATAGCGGTTCTTGAAGAAACCCTCGCGATATTCGACGCCCAGCTTCGCCGCGACCTGCATTGCCGCCGGACGCGACGAATCGGGAATCGGCATCACGACGTCGATCGGCACGTCGGGCAGCACGCGCTTGATCTTCTCGGCGAGGTAGTCGCCCATGCGCAGGCGCGCGTTGTAGACCGGCACGCCGTCGAGGCACGAATCCGGCCGCGCGAGATACACGAGTTCGAAAATGCACGGATTCAGCGACGGCTTGTCGGCGCATTGCTGGCTGTGCAGGTTGCCGTCGTTGTCGATGAAGATCGCTTCGCCCGGCTCCACGTCGCGCACGAACTCGAAGCCGATGCCTTCCACCGCTACCGATTCCGACGCCACCATCCACTCGACGCCCGTAGTCGTTTCCAGCTTGCCGAGCACGAGCGGGCGAATGCCGAACGGATCGCGGAACGCGACGAGCCCATAGCCCGCGATCAGCGACACGATCGCATACGAGCCCTTCACGCGCCGGTGCACGCCCGAAACCGCCTTGAAGAGCGCCGCCGGATCGAGTTGCAGGCCCGAGCTCGCGAGTTGCAGCTCGTGTGCGAAGACGTTGAGCAGCACTTCGGTATCCGACGCGGTGTTGATGTGCCGGCGGTCGATGCGGAACATCTCGTCCTTCAACTGCAGCCAGTTCGTCAGGTTGCCGTTGTGGGCGAGGATCAGGCCGAACGGCGCGTTCACGTAGAACGGCTGCGCTTCCTCTTCGCTCGACGCGGAACCGGCCGTCGGATAGCGCACCTGGCCGATTCCCACGTTGCCCGGCAGGCTGCGCATGTTGCGCGTGCGGAACACGTCGCGCACCATGCCGTTGGCCTTGTGCATGTGGAAATTGTTGCCGTTCGCCGTGGCGATGCCGGCGGCGTCCTGACCGCGATGCTGCAGGAGCAGCAGGCTGTCATAGATGAGCTGATTGACGGGGCTTTGGGAAACTACACCTACGATGCCGCACATGGCATGTCCTTCAAAGAGTCGAAACGGGTCCAGAGGCGGTGTCGGAACGACGGATGCGCGATAGCCGGCGGAACCGGTGTCGGGGTCGCATCGGCAGCGCGCCGAGCCGTCGCGGTTCCTCGTGTAGCCAGCCTCGAATTACTGCGCGGTGTCCGGAACGGTGTCCGGCGCGATGCGCACATACGCGGCGAGCGTAGCGGGAAGCAGCGGTTTCAATTCGCGCACGCCTTGCTCGGCCGCGGGCCTGAGCAACGCATTGCGCCAAAAATCCTTTTGCGGCAGCTCGGTCAGACCGGCAAGGGCGACCAGCACCACTACCAATATAGCCCCTCTCGCGAGGCCGAACAGCAATCCCAGCGACCGGTCGACGCCCCTGAGGCCCGTGACCTCGGTAATTCGCGTCAAAAGCGCGGATAACACGCTCGAAACCAGCAACACGGCGCCGACCACCAGCAGAAACGCGACGACCCACTGCGTCAGCGCACCGCCGGGCCAGGTCGCCGGAATGTAGGGCACAACGAAGCCGACGAAATGCCCGGCGATCAGAAGCGCCGCGATCCAGCCGATCAGGCCGAACGCTTCGGCGAGCAGGCCGCGCCACATCCCGCGCATCGCGGACAGCCCGATCACGGCCATCACCGCGTAGTCGAAACTCGTGAACATTGCGTCGCGTTCGCCTACTTGCCCGTGCCGCCGCCGAGCCCGGCCTGGCGCACCTTCACGAGCGCCGCCGATGCCGCCGCGCGGTCCGCGAACGGTCCGGCACGCAAAAGCGCGCGCGTGGAGCCGTCGGCCTGCTTGCGATGTTCCACATATGCGGGCACTCCCGCCGCCTTCAACTTGGTCACCCAGCTTTGGGCGGCGGCTTCGTCGTCGAATGTGCCGATCTGCACGACGAAGCGGCTTCCTGCCGGCGACGACGGCGTGTTGGCGGGGCTCGCCGCCGGGTTTGCGGCTGCAGTGCCTTCATCTGCTTCCGCCGGCGCCTTCGGGCTCGGGCTCGGGCTCGCGACCGCCGCGGGCGGCGTGGCGGCCTTGGGTTTCGCTTCAGCCTTGGCTTGCGGTTTCGTTTCCGCCGGTTTCGGTTCCGGTTTGGCCTGCGCGGCGGTCGCCGTGCCGGAGGCGGGCTTCGATTCCGGCGCCGTCACGCCTGCGGCCACGTTATCCGATGCGGCGGCGGGGCCGTCCGGCGCGACGCCCGCTTGCGTGTCGGCGTCGGTCGGCTCCTTGCTGGCGGGCTTCGCAGCCGGCGCCGGGCGATTCGGAATGTCGATGGCGATGTCGTCGGTGACGGGCTTCGGGCGCGAATCGAGCACCATCGGCAGGACGATCACGGCGGCGAGCACCAGTGCGACCGCGCCGACGAGCCGCCGGCGAGCGCGCTGCTTTTCAGGAAGCGTGGGGTCGAGCATCATCGCGTCGGCGTCGGGACGCTCGGTGCGCCGGGTCCGGCGCTCCGTGCGGACGGTGTGACGCGTGCCGCGCGAGGAGTCGGAATATGCGTCGCGACCGTCAGGTGCGTCGTCTTTCTTGCCGAACGAGAAAAGTCCCATGTATGGCTTGGTGCGAGAGGCTAGCGGTCGCCCGTCTTAGGGCCGTCCGTCTCAGTGATGCTGCGATTTCCGGTAGGCCATCACGCCGGCCACCGTATAGAAACTTCCGAAAACCAAAATTCTATCATTTTCGGACGCTCTCTTTACTGCATCCTGAAAAGCTGCGGCCGGCGTTTCGAACTGTGAAACGCTGCTGTCGGGGCCGTCCTCGACACCTGCTTCGCGCAACGCCGCTTCGAGCGCTTGCGTCGATGCGGCGCGCGGCGTCGGCAGCGAGGTCACGTTCCAGTGGTCGATTTCGCCCTTCAGTTGCTTGACGACGCCTTCGACGTCCTTGTCGCCCATCGCGCCGAACACGGCGTAGGTGTACGGGAAGAAGCCCATGTTGCCGAGGTTTTGCGCGAGCACGGCGGCGGCGTGCGGATTGTGCGCGACGTCGAGAATGATCTGCGGCTTGCCCGGCAGCACCTGAAACCGCCCGGGTAATTCGACGTTGGCGAGCCCGAGCCGAATGTCCTGGGCCGACACGGGAATGCGGTCGCGCAGCGATTCCAGCGCGGCGAGCGCAGCCGACGTGTTGATCAGCTGATTGGCGCCGCGCAGCGCCGGATACGCGAGCGCCGAGCGACGCTGCGAACGGCCGATATAGCTCCACTGCTGGCGCTCGTTGCCGGGCTGCGCCTCGTAACGGAAATCGGGCCCGACCAGCCACAAATCCGCGCCGATGGCCTGCGCGTGGTCGATCAGCGTCTGCGGCGGGCTTGGGTCGCCGCAGATGGCGGGCTTGCCCGCGCGGAAGATCCCGGCCTTCTCGAAGCCGATTTTTTCGCGCGTATCGCCGAGATAATCGGTGTGATCGATGTCGATGCTGGTCACGATCGCGCAATCCGTATCGACGATATTGACCGCGTCGAGCCGCCCGCCCAGGCCGACTTCGAGGATCACGGCGTCCAGCTTGCGAGACGCGAAGAGACGCAGGATCGCGAGCGTCGTGAATTCGAAATACGTCAGCGAAACGGGTTCGGGCAGGCTCGTGCGCGCCGCCTCGACTGCCTCGAAGTGTTCGAGCAGCTCGGCATCGGTGGCGTCCGCGCCGTCGATGCGCGCGCGCTCGTTGAACGACAGCAGATGCGGCGACGTGTGACATCCCACGCGATAACCCGCGCGCAGGAGAATCGTCTCAAGGATCGCGCAGGTCGACCCCTTGCCGTTCGTACCACCGACCGTGATCACCGGGCAGTCGAAGGACAGCCCGAGCGCGTCTTTCACGCGTCCGATGCGCGTCAGACCCATGTCGATGCCGACCGGATGCGCGGCTTCGAGGTGGGCGAGCCACGCGTCGAGGGTGGGAAAAGTGGTCATTTGTCTCGAAATCAGAAAAAACGGGCGCCAAAGCAAAACGCCGCGCGGAACCTGGCGGGTTCGCGCGCGGCGCCGGGATCGCCCTGTCTCAGGCGACCGAGTCGGCCGGCTGCCGTGTCATAAGCGCCATCAATTGCGCGAGTTCTTCGCGCATCGTGCGCCGATCCACGATCATGTCGATGGCGCCCTTCTGCATCAGGAATTCGGCGCGCTGGAAACCTTCCGGCAATTTCTCGCGCACGGTCTGCTCGATCACGCGGGGACCCGCGAAGCCGATCAGCGCCTTCGGCTCGGCGATCACGACGTCGCCTAAAAACGCGAAACTCGCGGAAACACCGCCCATCGTCGGGTCGGTCAGTACGGAGATGAAAGGCAGCCTGGCGTCGGAAAGCTTGGTCAGCAGCGCGGTTGTTTTCGCCATCTGCATCAGCGAAAGCAGGCTCTCCTGCATCCGGGCGCCGCCCGAAGCAGTGAAGCAGATGAACGGCACGTTCTGTTCGAGCGCATTGCGCGCGCCGCGCACGAAGCGCTCGCCGACTACCGAGCCCATCGATCCGCCCATGAACGAGAACTCGAAGCATGCCACCACCACCGGCAGCGTATGGATCGCGCCGCCCATGACGACCATCGCGTCGGTTTCGTCGGTGTCTTCCATCGCCTCCTTCAGGCGGTCCGGATACTTGCGGCTGTCCTTGAACTTGAGCACGTCGACCGGCAGCACTTCCTGGCCGATTTCATAGCGGCCTTCCGGATCGAGCAGGCCGTCGAGCCGTTCGCGCGCGCCGATACGCATGTGATGGCTGCACTTCGGGCAAACGTGCAGGTTCGCCTCGACGTCGTTGCGATACAGGACCGCTTCGCACGCTGGACACTTGATCCACAGGCCTTCCGGGATGCCCTTGCGGCTTTTCGGATCGGTTTGCTTGATCTTCGGCGGCAGCAGTTTGTCGAGCCAGCTCATCGTTATTCCTTCCCTTTATTCGGCTGTCGCGACCCTCGGAGCCGCGACAGCGAGTTTATTTTGCAGAGTCGAGCGCCGTGCGGATTTCAGCGATGAAGCGCGTCAGCGACTCGGCGGCCGTATCGGGCGATGCCTCTTCGAGCAGTTGCACGAGCCGGCTTCCGATCACGACGGCATCCGCGATTTCGCCGATCGCGCGGGCCGTTTCGGCATCGCGGATACCGAAACCGACGCCCACCGGCAGGGACATATGCGACTTGATGGCCGGGATTTTACTCGCGATGCTGGAAACGTCCAGATTTGCCGAACCGGTCACGCCCTTGAGCGACACATAATAGACGTAGCCGCTCGCCACCTTGCCGACCGCGGCAATGCGCTCGTCGGTCGAAGTGGGCGCGAGCAGGAAGATCGGATCGATGCCCGCCTGCTGCATCGACTTGCCGAATTCCATCGATTCCTCCGGCGGATAATCGACGACCAGCACGCCGTCCACGCCCGCTTCCTTCGCCGCCGCGGCGAAAGCCTCGGCGCCCATGCGTTCGATCGGATTCGCGTAACCCATCAGCACCACGGGGGTCTTGTCGTCGGTTTCGCGAAAGCGCTTCACGTCCGCCAGAACGTGTTTCAGCGATACGCCGCGCGCCAGCGCGCGCTCCGACGACCGCTGGATAACCGGGCCGTCGGCCATCGGATCGGAAAACGGCACGCCCAGCTCGATCACGTCCGCGCCGCCTTTGGCCAGCGCGTGCATGAATTCGACCGTCTGCTCCGGATTCGGATCGCCGGCCGTGATGAACGGGATCAGCCCTTTTTTGCCCTGCTCGGCGAGCGCCGCAAAAGTATTCTTGATACGGGACATGAGAATTTTCTCGGTAATCGTTGATGCGTTGATGCGTTGATGCCGGAAGGCGCGGTCGATCGCGCTTTCCGGCAGATCAGCGACGCACAGACGTTATTCGGCTTCGGTGGCAGGGCTTTTCGCGGGCTCGGCGTGTGCAATTTCCGCTACGGCGCTGGCCGGCGCGAGGCGGACGACTTTCGCCCCGGCGACGCGTTCTTCAGCAATCGCGCAGTAATCGGCATTGATCTCGTAGCCGGTGAACTGGCGGCCCTGGCGCGCGCACGCGACCGCCGTCGTGCCGCTGCCCATGAACGGATCGAGCACGCGGCCGCCCGGTGGGCAACTCGCGAGCACCATGCGCTCGACGATTTCCAGAGGCTTCTGAGTCGGGTGATCGACGCGTTCGGCGTGTTGCCGATGCAGCCGCGACACCGACCAGACATCCTTTGGATTATAGCCAAGCTCCAGCCACTTACTCCCTTCGAACAGTTTGCGCGAGCGCGCCTTCTTGGTGACTGCGTCGTAGGGGATGCGCACCGGATCGAGATCGAAGTAGTAGTCCCTCGATACCGCGAAATAACCGATGTTATCGTGCACTGACGAATATTTGCGCGTCGTTCCGCCCATGCTCGGCACGCGCCGGTCCCAGACGATCTCGTTGACCATCATCAGCCGGCGCTTGAGGAACACGAACAACTCGGGCGAATACTGCCAGGTGCAGAAGATATACAGCGAACCGCTGGGCTTGAGCTTCGGAATCACGAGGTCGAGCCATGCATAGGTCCAGTCGAGGAAAGCCTCACCCGAGAGCATGTCGGAGTCGTTGCCGTAGTTCTTGCCCAGGCCATAGGGCGGGTCCGCCACGATCAGGTCGATCGAGGCGTCCGGGATGTTCACTGCATCGATCAGGAAATCGCGGTTGCGAATGTCGATGTCGGGTTTGCCCTGCTGCAGGGCGCCCACCGACAGCGATTCGTCGATCACGTTGCGCATCGTCCGGGCGCTCAGAACTGGATGCCCGATCGCTCGGCGACCGTATGCATGTCCTTGTCGCCGCGGCCCGACAGATTGACAAGCAGCACCTTGTCCTTCGGCAGCGTCTGCGCGAGCTTGGCGCCGTAGGCGAGTGCATGACTCGATTCCAGCGCGGGAATGATACCCTCGATGCGGCAGCATTCGTGGAAGGCCTTGAGCGCTTCTTCGTCGGTGATGCCGACGTATTCCGCGCGGCCCGCGTCCTTCAGCCACGCGTGCTCGGGGCCGACGCCCGGATAGTCGAGGCCCGCGGAAATCGAGTGTGTCTCGATGATCTGACCGTTCTCGTCCTGCAGCAGGTACGTGCGGTTGCCGTGCAGCACGCCCGGACTGCCGCCCATCAGCGAGGCGGCGTGGCGGCCGGTGTCGATGCCGTCGCCGGCCGCTTCCACGCCGATCAAACGCACGGCTTTATCGTCGATATAGGGATAAAAGATGCCCATCGCATTCGATCCTCCACCAACGCAAGCGATCACTGCGTCCGGCTGACGACCGGTCATCTCGGGCATCTGCACGCGGCATTCGTCTCCGATCACGCGCTGGAAGTCGCGCACCATCATCGGGTACGGGTGCGGGCCCGCGACCGTGCCGATGATGTAGAACGTGTTTTCGACGTTCGTGACCCAGTCGCGCATCGCCTCGTTGAGGGCGTCCTTGAGCGTCTTCGAACCGGACTCGACGGGGATCACCGTCGCGCCGAGCAGCTTCATGCGGTAGACGTTGGCGGCCTGGCGGCGCACGTCTTCCGAGCCCATGTAGACCACACATTCCATACCGAAGCGCGCAGCGATCGTGGCCGTGGCGACGCCGTGCTGGCCGGCGCCCGTCTCGGCGATCACGCGCGGCTTGCCCATCTTGCGCGCGAGCAGCGCCTGGCCGATCACGTTGTTCACCTTGTGCGCGCCGGTGTGATTCAGGTCCTCGCGCTTCAGATAAAGCTGCGCGCCGCCGAGCATCTCGCTCCAGCGCTTCGCGTGATAAATCGGCGACGGCCGGCCGACGTAATGCTTCAGCTCGTATTCGTACTCAGCGATGAAAGCGGGGTCTTTACGAGCGACGTCATAGGCGTCGCGCAGTTCTTCGAGGGCGTGGATCAGCGTTTCGGAGACGAACACGCCGCCATATTGGCCAAAATGGCCTCTTTCGTCGGGTAAATTGTACATTTGTGTCACTCTCTCGGTGTACGTGGCGGTACTGTGCCGCCACGTTCGATTCACCCGGCGTCCGCCGCGCGCACTGCGCGTACGAACGCCGCCATGCGGGCGTGATCCTTCACGCCCTTGGCGCCCGGCACTTCGATGCCGCTGGAGACATCGACTGCGAAGGGGCGCACTCGCTGGATTGCATCAAGGACGTTTTGAGCGTTCAACCCACCACTCAAAACGGCCTGATGCCCGAGATCTGTTGGGATAAGTGACCAATCGAATACCTTTCCACCGCCGCCGTAGCCGTCGACGAGCGCGTCGAGCAAAAGGCCACCGGCTGCTGAATATTTGAACGACGATTCTACCAAATCGGCTGCCGTCGCATCAGGTCCAACACGCACCGCGCGCCAATAGGACAAACCCGCAATTGCAGCCAGTTCAGCGCATTGCTCGGGGGTTTCGTCGCCGTGAAACTGCAGCAGCGACAAACGCACCTTCGACGTCACCTCGCGCACCCAGTCCGCGCTCGCGTTGACGAACAATCCCACCGACGACACCAGCGGCGGCACGTGACGGGTGAGTTCGATTGCCTGCTGCACGCTCACCGAACGCGGGCTTTTCTCGTAGAAGACGAAGCCGACCGCATCGGCGCCGAGCGCGACGGCGTGCTGCACGTCTTCCACTTTCGAAAGGCCGCAAAGCTTGATGCGTGTGCGATGGAGTGTCGGGTCGTTCATGTCGGGTCTGCCCAGACAGCGCTCCACGGCATGCTGCCGAGATGGGGCGCCGGTACGGCGAAGTTTTCAGGATAACCGACCTCGGCGAGATAGAGGCCGTCGGGCATGAAGGTCGGCGCGGCAATCTTGCGGTCGCGGGCGTCGAGCACTTCGGCCATCCACGACGCCGGATGCCGCCCGCGGCCGATCGCGACGAAGCACCCCATCAGGTTGCGCACCATGTGATGCAGGAACGCGTTCGCGCGAAAGCGGACGTGAATGAAATCGCCCTGTTCGCGGATGTCGATCTGGTGAAGATGCTTGACCGGTGTCTTCGACTGGCAATCGGCGGCACGAAACGACGAAAAGTCGTGCTCGCCGATCAAAACCGGCACGGCTTCACGCATCGCGTGAACGTCGAGCGGCGTGTGGACCCAGCCGGTGCGGCCAGCGAGCATCGGCGAGCGCACCGGATTCACGTACAGCACGTAGTAGTACGTGCGCTCGAACGCGGCGAAGCGCGCGTGGAAATCGTCGGGCATCGGTTTCGCCCACTGCACCGCGACAGTCGGCGGCAGAAACGCGTTCGTGCCGCGCACCCAGGAGAACGGCGTGCGGTCGAGACTGGTGTCGAAATGCAGCACCTGGCCGAGCCCGTGGACGCCCGTGTCCGTGCGGCCCGCGACAACCGTCGAGAGGCGCGTCTGCGCGAATTCGGCGAGTGCGCGCTCGAGCGCGTCCTGCACCGTGTTGCCGTGCGGCTGCGATTGCCAGCCGCAAAACGCCGACCCCTCGTACTGAATGCCTAACGCGATCCGCATGTCAGGAATGCGGCGCGAGCGTCGACAGGAGTGCTGCGGCTTGCTGGCGCGTCGCGGGATCGTTCGAGTCGATCACTTCCTGCAAAAGCGTGCGCGCGCCCGACAGATCGCCGAGATCGATATATTCCGCAGCGAGTTCGAGCTTGTTGCGCGCGATGGTCGCGATCTGCTCCGGCGTGAACGCGGGCAAGGGTTCGGTCTGGCTGGACGGCAGATCGACGCTGAAATCGAGACGCATCGGGCCAAACGGCGATGCGCCAAGCCCCGCCACCGACGCCGGTCCGGCCGTTCCCGACTCGATTTCCTGCGCAGCGAAAGGCGGCTTGGCTGGATCGGCGACCGGTTCGGACTGGCGCTGCAGGACCTCCGTTTCCGCGACGGGTTGCGGTCTCATCGGCTCGGGTTCGATTGAAGGCGCGATGTCCGGCGCGGGTGCGGCGTGCGGTTCGACGAGCGGTTGCGGCGTGACCGGCTGTGCCACGGGCGGCGGCGCGGACGACAATTCCCGGCGCGGCGGCAAACCGAGGTCGAGCGAACCGAGCGCCTCGATCGCCTCCCGCGGGAATTTCGGTTGCGGGAAACGAGCGGCAGGCGTGGGTTCGTCGTCGTATTCTTCGGCGGCGGCGGGTTCGGGCTGAACAACCGGCGTCTCGTGGATTGCGGGTTCTTCCGGCGGCCGTTCCTGCGGAAGTTCCGGAACGAGATGCGACTCCTGCGCCGCAGGTTGAACGGCTTGCGCCTGCCGCGCGGCGGCTTCGAGTTCCATTGCGGTCTGGGCACGGCCGTCACGCTCGGTCGCTGCACGGGCGTCCTCAGCTTGCGCCTCGCGAGTGCGCCGCTCCATTTCGCCGGCCCGCTCTTCCCATTGCGCTTCTCTCGCAGCGGCGTCCTGGGCGGCGGCATCTTTGGCCGCCGCCTCGCGCGCGGCGACGTCGCGGGCTTCCGCTTCGCGCGCTGCTGCTTCTCGAGCCTCGGCTTCCCGCGCTTCCACGGCTGCTGCTTCTTTCGCTGCCGCTTCCTTGGCCGCGGCCTCACGCTCCGCCGCTTCCCGAGCCGCTGCTTCACGCGCGGCCGCCTCGCGCGCGGCGGTTTCCTGCGCCTCGGCCTCGCGTGCCTCCGCTTCCCGGGCCTCTGTCTCCGCCTCCAGCGCGGCGACTGTCGGCAACGGCGGGACGAAATCGCGATGCCGTGCCGCTGGCGCTTCCGGCATGAACGGCGCCGGACGCGGCGCGGGTTCGCGCGCAAGCGCGGAAGCCGAGTCCGCAGCGGCCTGAGGGACGCTTGCCGATGCAGCCTGCCCGGCGTCGGCAACGGGACGCGGCTCTTCGTCAGTCGGCGTTTCGAACGATTGAGCGGCGTCGTAATCTTCCATGCTCGCCGCCACCGCATTCAATTCGGCCTCGTCGCGCTGCACGGCGGCGCCGTCGAGACTCCCGGCGGCCGCGCTACCAACGACGGGCGTCACGGGCGGAGTCGCATCGCGCGAAACAGCATCGGACTCCGGAGCGCGGCGTCGCTTCGACGCGCGCAACGCAAACAGCGCGAGCAACACGACCAGAACGCCAACACCCGCAATGATCCCCGTCGAACTGCTGCGGGGCGCCGTCGCGGGCGCCGGGGCTGGTGCAGGAGCCGGGACGCTGTCCGGCATCGCCGCGGAAGCGGCGGACGTAGCGATGGCCTCGGACGCCGGAGCCGCGCCGGCGACGGCCGACGCTTCGCTCACACCCGGCACCGGCTCGACGGCCTGCGTCGCGGCAGCCGCACTCGCGGTCGGAGCGGGCGTGACGGCTTCAGTGGATGCCGGCGCCTGAACCGCCGCACTCTCGGCAGGCGCCGAAGCAGCCGCACTCGCCGCAGCCGACGCCGACGCCGCGCCGACATCCACAGCGGGCACCGTCAGCACCGACCCGAGCCTGAGCCGACTGGGGTCCTTGCCCATGAACGCGTTGGGATTCGCGTCGAACAATGCACGCGCCATCTTTTCGCGGGTCGCGCGGTCCTTCGATCCAGTGAGTTCGCCCGCGATGTCGTTGAGCGACTGGCCCGGCTTCACGGCGTATTGCGCGCCCGCGGCCACCGACGATGCCGCCTCCGACACCCCCGCAGCACCGCTGGCCTGCGCCCGCGCATCGCCCGTGTGCGTCCCGGCGAACACGCACGCGGCGCCGAGCAAGGCCGCGAACGCAGCGCGTGACGAAGGGACGATAGGCCGACGGTGTCGAAGGGTCATTGAGGCTCCAGGCGCGTCGATGAAAGATAAACAGCGGGAAAAAGCGAAATCGGTCGCACAAAACAAAAAGCGCCGCGGAAAACGCGACGCTTTTCATGACTCCGCGCGTCGTTGGCGCGTAGTTTACTTCACTTGTCGAGCAGAATGCGCAGCATCCGGCGCAGCGGCTCGGCGGCGCCCCACAGGAGCTGATCGCCGACCGTGAACGCCGACAGATACTCGCCACCCATCGCCAGCTTGCGCAGACGGCCGACCGGCACGGTCAGCGTGCCCGTCACGACCGCCGGCGAAAGATCGCGCATCGACGCTTCGCGCTCGTTCGGCACGACCTTCACCCAGTCGTTCGCCGACGCCAGAATGCCGTGCACTTCGTCGAGCGGCACGTCTTTCGTGAGCTTGATCGTGAGCGCCTGCGAATGACAGCGCATCGCGCCGATCCGCACGCACAGGCCGTCGACCGGCACCGAACCCGGTTCGCCCATCGCCGGCCTGCCGAGAATCTTGTTGGTTTCGGCGCCGCCCTTCCACTCTTCCTTCGACATCCCGTTGCCGAGATCCTTGTCGATCCATGGAATCAGCGAGCCGGCGAGCGGCACGCCGAAGTTGTCGGTCGGCATGGCGTCGCTGTTCATCGTCGCGAGCACGCGGCGGTCGATATCCAGAATGGCCGACGACGGATTCGCCAGTTCTTCCTTCACCGAGCCGTGCAGCGCGCCCATCTGACTAAGCAGTTCGCGCATGTTCTGCGCGCCTGCGCCCGACGCGGCCTGATAGGTCATGGCCGTCGTCCATTCGACGAGGTTCTCGCGGAACAGGCCGCCGAGCGCCATCAGCATCAGGCTGACCGTGCAGTTCCCGCCGATGAAATTCCGGCCGCCCGCAACCAGCGAATCCTTGATGACGTTCAGGTTGATCGGATCGAGGATGATGACCGCATCGTCCTTCATGCGCAGCGACGACGCCGCGTCGATCCAGTAGCCGTTCCAGCCCGCCGCGCGCAGCTTCGGGTAGACCTCGTTCGTGTAGTCGCCGCCCTGGCAGGTGATGATGGCGTCGCACTTCTTCAGGTCGTCGATGCTTGTTGCATCTTTCAGCTTCGTCTCGTTTTTAGCGAAAGACGGCGCATTGCCGCCCGCATTGCTGGTGCTGAAAAAAACCGGTTCGATCAGGTCGAAATCGCCTTCCTGCTGCATGCGCTGCATCAGGACGCTGCCGACCATGCCGCGCCAACCAACGAGACCTACGTTCATGACTAACCCTTGAAGTGGACGCTTCCCCGCATCTTTACCCGCTGTGACCGCGCGGGGAAGATGGGCGGACACGACGGACGATCAGCGAATCGTGATCGTTTTGTGGGAGATTTTTGTAATGCGCTTGGCCGCGAGCGAAGCGCCGATGCGCATACCGATGGCGAGACGAATCGCGCGGGCCATTTCGCCGCGTGAGATCGAGTCCAGAGAGATATGAGAGATCTTCGCCATAACAATAGAGTCTACACGATAACGCGCTATTTTCGCCGCGCCTCGCGCGCGTTTCACTGAATTTCACGCGGATCGTGCGCGATAAACGGCGAAAAGAGATGATTTCACGCATTCGGCGGCATCTTGAAAATGCCGCCGAATCGCGTGTCGGGCGCCTTAGAGCGCGGCGAGAACCGCGTCGCCCATTTCCTTCGTGCCGACGGTGCGGCCGTCCTCCGTGGCGATGTCGCCGGTGCGATAGCCCTGCTCCAGCACCTTCTTCACCGCGCTTTCGATGCGGTCCGCCTGCTCCGTCTTGCCGAGCGAGTAGCGCAGCATCATTGCGGCCGAAAGGATCGTGGCGAGCGGATTCGCCACGCCCTTGCCCGCGATGTCCGGCGCCGAACCGTGCGACGGCTCGTAGAGACCCTTGTTGTTCTTGTCGAGCGACGCCGAGGGCAGCATGCCGATCGAGCCCGTGAGCATCGCGGCTTCGTCGGAGAGGATGTCGCCGAACATGTTTCCGGTCACGACCACGTCGAACGCCTTGGGCGCCTTGACGAGCTGCATCGCGGCGTTATCGACGTACATGTGCGACAGCTCGACATCCGCGTATTCCTTCGACACGTCGATCATCACGTCGCGCCACAGTTGCGACGTTTCCAGCACGTTCGCCTTGTCGACGCTCGTCAGCTTCTTCTGGCGCTTCTGCGCCGCCTGGAACGCGACGTGCGCGATGCGGCGCACTTCGGGTTCCGAATAGCGCATCGTGTCGAAGCCTTCCTTCGCGCCTTCGAAGAGCCCGTCCGGCGACGACCGCACACCGCGCGGCTGGCCGAAATAGATGTCGCCGTTCAGTTCGCGGATGATCAGGATGTCCAGACCCGCGACAATTTCAGCCTTCAGCGAGGAAGCCGCCGTCAGTTGCGGATAGCAGATCGCCGGACGGAAATTCGCGAAGAGTTGCAGGTGCTTGCGCAGGCCGAGAATGGCCTGCTCCGGGCGCAGCGCGCGTTCGAGCGAATCGTATTTCCAGTCGCCGACAGCACCGAACAGGATGGCGTCGGCTTCCTTCGCGAGCGCGAGCGTGGAATCCGGCAGCGGATGGCCTTTCGCCTCGTAACCCGCGCCGCCCACCGGCGCCTCTTCGAGTTCGAACTTCTCGCCGAGCGCGTTCAGGACCTTGACCGCCTCGTTCATGATTTCCGGACCGATGCCGTCGCCGGGCAGCACTGCAATCTTCATGTTCTTTCCCTGATGAGTTGGATGGATTAGCGCACGAGCCGGTTGTTCAGCCACGGCTGCTTCGCGAGCCGCTCGGCTTCGAACTGGCGAATCTTGTCCGCGTGACGCAGCGTGAGTCCGATGTCGTCGAAACCGTTCAGCAGGCAGTATTTGCGAAAGCCCGGCACGTCGAACGCGTACTCCGTGCCGTCGCCGGCGCGAACCACTTGTGCTTCCAGATCGACTGTCAACGAATAGCCGACGAACGCGTAGGTTTCGTTGAAGAGCTTGTCGACTTGCTGTTCCGTCAGCGCGATCGGCAGGAGACCGTTCTTGAAGCAGTTGTTATAGAAGATGTCGGCGAAACTCGGGGCGATGATCGCGCGGAAGCCGTATTGATCCAGCGCCCACGGCGCGTGCTCGCGCGAACTGCCGCAGCCGAAGTTCTTGCGCGTCAGCAGGATGGATGCGCCCTTGTAGCGCTCCTGATTCAGCACGAAATCCGGGTTCAGCGGACGCTTGCTGTTGTCCTGGCCCGGCTGGCCGACATCGAGATAACGCCATTCGTCGAACGCATTCGGGCCGAAGCCGGTGCGCTTGATCGACTTGAGAAACTGCTTCGGAATGATCGCGTCCGTATCGACGTTCTCGCGATCCAGCGGCGCCACGAGCCCGCTGTGAACAATGAATTTTTCCATGTCGCTTTACCGGTGAATGTTGTGCGGGCGCGTTCAGGCGAGCTTGCGGATATCGACGAAATGGCCTTCGATGGCCGCCGCAGCCGCCATCGCCGGGCTCACCAGGTGCGTGCGTCCGCCCGCGCCCTGACGGCCTTCGAAATTGCGGTTCGACGTCGAGGCGCAGCGCTCGCCCGGCTCCAGCCGGTCGGCGTTCATCGCGAGACACATCGAGCAGCCCGGCTCGCGCCATTCGAAACCGGCGTCGGTGAAGACCTTGTCGAGCCCTTCGCGCTCGGCCTGCGCCTTCACGAGACCCGAGCCCGGCACGACCATCGCGAGCCGGATATTCGACGCGACGCGGCGTCCGAGCGACTTCACGACGTAAGCCGCGGCGCGCAGGTCCTCGATGCGCGCGTTCGTGCACGAGCCGATGAAAATCTTGTCCGGCCGGATCGATTCGATCGGCGCGTTCGGCTGCAGCGCCATGTAGGTGAGCGCGCGTTCCATCGCGTCGCGCTTGACCGGGTCTTTTTCGCGCTCGGGATCGGGCACGCGGCCGTCGATCGACGTCACCATTTCCGGCGACGTGCCCCAGGTCACCTGTGGCACGATTTCGGCGGCGTTCAGTTCGACCACGCGGTCGAACTGCGCATCCGGGTCCGACTTGAACTGGCGCCAGTATTCGGCGGCCTGCTGGAACTCCGCGCCCTGCGGGGAGAACGGACGGTCCTTCAGGTAATTGATGGTGGTGTCGTCCACGGCGACCATGCCGGCGCGCGCGCCCGCTTCGATCGCCATGTTGCACACTGTCATGCGGCCTTCCATCGAAAGCGCGCGAATGGTGGAGCCGCCGAATTCCATCGCGTAACCGGTGCCGCCTGCCGTGCCGATCTTGCCGATGATCGCGAGCACGATGTCCTTCGCGGTGCAGCCGCGCGGCAACTGGCCTTCCACCTTGATGAGCATGTTCTTGCTCTTTTTCTGCAGAAGCGTTTGCGTGGCGAGCACGTGCTCGACTTCCGACGTGCCGATGCCGTGCGCCAGCGCGCCGAACGCGCCGTGCGTGGACGTGTGCGAGTCGCCGCAGACAATGGTCATGCCCGGCAGCGTCGCGCCCTGCTCCGGCCCGATGATGTGCACGATGCCCTGACGCAGGTCGTTCATCTTGAACTGCGTGATGCCGAACGCATCGCAATTGGAGTCGAGCGTGTCGACCTGCAGCTTCGAGATGGGATCGGCGATGCCGTGCGAGCGGTCCGTGGTCGGCACGTTGTGGTCGGACACGGCCAGGTTCGCGCTGATGCGCCACACCGGGCGCTCGGCCAGCTTCAGGCCCTCGAACGCCTGCGGGCTCGTCACTTCATGCAGCAAGTGACGATCGATATAGAGGATGGACGTGCCATCGTCCTCGGTGTGGATCACATGCGAGTTCCACAGTTTGTCGTAGAGAGTCTGGGCCATGGTGAGCGCTCGAGTTGTGACTGCGGGGTATGTTCTGGGTGTCGGTCGATTATGCCACGCGAAGCGCGCGCGTGTTTCGGCATAACGAGAAAAAACCGATAAGAAACAGGGAGTTGGCTGGTACTCGCGCTACCTGTATCGGCGCTACCCGGATGGTTTTTGCAGCGTTCCTCCACGCGACTTTCACGCGCGCCGTCGCGGAAAAGTGTTTTCTTTCACGGGCTTGTGCGATTCTCGGCATATCGGACATGAAACGGGACAGCGGCTTGAACCATCGCCGCAAAAATCACAACGAACCAAGCGCCTGGAGGACTCACGACATGTCGACGATCGTCCGCTCGATTTCGATGCCCGCACGTGGACTGGCGGCGCTTTTGATGGCTCTGGCTTGTCTTTTGGTCGCTCCGGGCGCCGGCGCGCAGCCGGCCGCCTCGGCACCCGTGGCCGCGTCGGGGACGGTTGCGCCGGCCGCCGAACTCGAATTCATGAACCGCCCCATCGCGACCCTGCGCGCGACGCTCGGCGCCGTCGATCCGGCTTCGCGCGTCGAGAACGCACGCGTCGTGCTGAGCGAACTGCCCGAGGACGCGCTCGGGGCGCCGGTCACGACACTCGCGGGTCAGATGGGCGCGAACTCCGGCGTGATGTTCTACGCGCGCACGCATCCTCTCTTCGCTTACGCGCGCGAAGACACGCTGCCGGCGTCGGGCAGCTTCGAGGCGCAGGTCGCGACCGTCGAAAGCAACCTGAACACCGTGCTCGAGGCGCGTCGCCAGCAGATGCACTGGCCGAACCTCGTGCGGGGCGCGCTGCTGTCGGTGATCGCGTTCGCGGTGCTGCTCGCGCTGATGTGGATCGTGGCGCGACTGCGTTCACGTGTTCATGGCCGTCTGTCGCGCGTGCTGGAGAAACACATCCTGCAGCGCACCTCGAGCAAGTTCGACTGGACCGGCTCCGCCGTGCAACTGACTTCGCAGATCGTGCAGTTGCTCGCAGTGTTCCTGATGTTTTCGCTCGCCTACGTGTGGCTGATTTTCGCGCTCGACCAGTTCCCGCTCACCGCACCGCTCGGCCGGCGCATGAGCGGTTTCCTGCTGCGGCTTCTGACGAAGATCGGTCTGGGCGCGCTCTCGGCGATTCCGGGACTCGTCACGATCGTCGTGATCTTCCTGCTCACTCGCGGTGTGCAGACCCTCCTGCGCAACGTCTTCGATTCGATCCAGCGCCAGCCGCAGTCGTTTCCGGGCCTGCATCCGGAGACGGTGGGCGCGACGCGGCGGCTGCTCGGCGCGGTCGTCTGGGCGATCGCCATCACGTTTGCATATCCGTACATTCCGGGCTCGCAAAGCGATGTCTTCAAGGGCCTGAGCGTGCTGTTCGGCTTCATGCTGACGCTGGGTTCGACGAGCGTCGTCAACCAGATGATGAGCGGCATGGTGCTCGTCTATTCGCGCGCGCTGAGAAAGGGCGACATGGTGCGCATCGGCGCGATGGAGGGACAGGTGATGAGCGTCGATGCGCTCTCGGTGAAGCTCGTCAATCCGAGCCACGAAGAGGTGACGCTGCCGAACTCGCTCGTCGTGAACAGTCCGATCCAGAACTTTTCGCGGCTCGCGGACGAACGCGGCGCGCGCATCGGCGTATCGGTGACGATCGGTTATGACGCGTCGTGGCGCCATGTGCACGCGATGCTCGAAGCCGCCGCCCTGAAGACGCCGCACATCAGGCCGGACCCGGCGCCGTTCGTGATGCAGCGCTCGCTTTCCGATTTCTACGTGGAATATCAGCTGATCGCCGCCCTCGACGATCCCGCGCGGCGCCCGTACATCCTCTCCGACCTGAACGCGAACATCCAGGACGAATTCAACGCGGCGGGCGTGCAGATCATGTCGCCGCACTTCCAAACGCAGCCGGACGAGCCCGTGTTCGTGCCGAAGGAAAACTGGTTCACGCCCCCCGCGACAAAGGGCTGAGACCAAAGAAAAACCCCGGCAAGCCGGTAATGCCGTTCAGTTAAGCACTGGACGGCATTTTAATTTTGGTGCGGGAAGTGGTTGTAAACGTTGCGCCGAGCTGTTAACTTTTCGGAGCGATGCTTGCCAGCCACCTCACCTACCTGAT
>NZ_FCOG02000005.1 GCF_001544975.2 Caballeronia arationis
AGATGAGCTTGACCTGATGCCCGAAGGCCGTCAGTTTGCGGGCCATGTGATGGGCACCGGCGCAAGCTTCCATGACCACGGTACAGGCGTGAAACGTGGCGAAAAATTCGGTAAGCTGCTTGCGGCTGACCTTCTTGCGAAACACGGCTTTGCCGTGCCGGTCCTGGCCGTGAAGGTGAAACGAATGCTTGCCCAGATCGATTCCAACCAGCGTCACGTCTTGCATGATGGCCTCTCCAGAAAGGAAAACACCCTACAGCGTAACCCGCGTGTAGGGTGGGGGTGACCATCTCATTAGCCCTCACGTCGGAGGGCTTTCAAACAAGCTACTTTCTAAAGTTCGTTGCGGATCATCCCGCTGTATTTCCAAACTTTATTGTCACGGAACAGCGGCGACTCACGCGCCGAAATTCTTCGCAGCAAAGTCCCAGTTCACGATGTTCCAGTAAGCCTCGACGAACTTCGGACGCGCATTGCGATAGTCGATGTAATACGCGTGTTCCCAGACGTCGATCGTCAGGAGCGCCTTCGAGTCGGTGGTGAGCGGCGTGGCGGCGTTGCTCGTCGACACGATGTCGAGCGCGCCGTCCGCCTTCTTCACGAGCCATGCCCAGCCCGAGCCGAACGTCCCGATGGCAACCTTCGCGAATTCTTCCTTGAATTTGTCGTAGGAGCCCCACTTGGCGTTGATCGCGTCGCCAAGTGCGCCCGACGGAGCGCCACCGCCGTTCGGCGAGAGGCTGTTCCAGAAGAACGTGTGATTCCAGATCTGGGCCGAATTGTTGAACACACCGCCCGACGATTTCTTCACGATCTCTTCGAGGGAGAGGTTCTCGAATTCGGTGCCCGGAATCAACTTGTTCAGGTTCGTCACATAGGTCTGGTGGTGCTTGCCATAGTGGTACTCAAGCGTTTCTTCCGACATGTGCGGAGCCAGCGCGTTCTTGTCGAACGGCAGCGGCGGGAGCGTATGTTCCATGGTGCGAGCTTCCTTCTATGTTGATTTGTGGGGACTGTGAGGAGTGAGGCAGTGGAGCAATGGATTGTAGGCGAGTTGGGATAACCCCGCAAACCGCATGCCCTTTATGAGGAGGATCGCTTTCGGGACTCTGCCTGCGGCGTAAATAATGCTCGGCTGCCTCGTTCGGAAGGCGTCAAAACTACATTCGCGGATACAGAAAACGCACCCTTCAGAACTCGTCGGAGAGGCGCGGCTGCACATCGGCGAGAAGGACATCCGCGCTGCCTTCGGCGAGATGCACGGTCAGCGCGCGCTTCGGTTTCAGCGCGCCCGGCGCACGCAATGCGCGGCCCGTCTGCGTATCGATCAGTGCCGCGTATCCGCGTTCCAGTGTGCGCCGCGGACTCAGCACCTGCAAGCGCGCCGACAATTCCGACACGCGCGCCGTCTCCCGCTCGTGACGGCTGCCCTGTGCTGCCCGCAATCGCTGCGCCACCCGCATCAGGTGCTCGCGTTCGGCGCCGGGATCCGGCCGCAGGCGCCGCCATCGCAACTGCGCCATCGCAAAGCGTGCGCGCGCTTCACGCGCCGGACGCGCCGCCGCGGAGACGAGACGCATCGCCAGTTGCCGAAGATGCACGCGCTGACGTTCGAGGCGCTCAGCCGGGCTCACGAGCCGGCGCGCGAGCCAGTCGAGTTGCTGCTCGCGGCGTTCCATCATGCGGCCGAAGCCACGCGCGAGCGCCGCGTGCCGGTGATCGAGATCGCGCAGAAGCAACACGCGCTGTGGACTGACGAGTTCGGCGGCCGCCGTGGGCGTCGGCGCGCGGACGTCGGCGGCGAAATCGGCGATCGTGAAATCCGTCTCGTGCCCGACGCCGCTCACCACCGGCAACGCGCTCGCCGCGATCGCGCGCGCGAGCACTTCCTCGTTGAACGCCCACAGATCCTCGATCGATCCGCCACCCCGGCACACGATCAGCACATCCACTTCGCGCCTCGCGTTCGCCGCCTCGACCATCGCGGCGAGCTTCGCGCCGACGCCCGCGCCCTGCACGGGCGCCGGATAGACGATGACCGGCACGTGCGGCGCTCGGCGACAGAGTGTCGTCAGCACGTCGCGCAGCGCGGCGGCCTGCAGCGACGTGACGATGCCGATCGCCCGCGGATGCGCGGGCAGCGCGCGCTTTCGCCCGGGGGCGAACAGGCCCTCGCTTTCGAGCTGCGCTTTCAGGCGGAGGAAAGCTTCGAAAAGCCGCCCCTGCCCGGTGCGCCTCACCGCTTCGACATTCAACTGCAATTCGCCGCGCGGCTCGTACATCGTGACGAGCGCGCGCACTTCGATCTTGTCGCCCTCGCGCGGCGTAAACTCGGCGTACTGTGCACGGCCCCGAAACATGACGCAGCGCATCTGCGCCTGCGCGTCCTTGATCGAGAAGTACCAGTGACCGCTCGCGGCGCGCGTGAAATTCGACACTTCGCCCGACACCCACACGAGCGGAAACGACCGTTCGAGCAGGTTGCCGATCGCGCGGTTCAGCGCGGAAACGGGGACGACGGCATCGCCGCCTTGCGACGACAGGGGATCGGAATTCATGGCAGCGCGGAGTTCGTAGACCTGCCGGACGATACGCCATTCGGCCAGGGCACGTTAAAAATGGACTCGGAGTGTACCAAGTGTCCACACAGCAGGACTTACCGACCGACGCCTCGAAAGCGCTCTGGAAGCCCGAGCGATGGAAATAAGTCGTTGATTTTAAAAGCGAATATTTGTGGAACCATTCGCATTGCCGGAGCAACTCTTTCTTGACGCGGCTTCAGGCGATTTCGGGCGCAAGTTCTTCACAGAGTTATCCACAGGCTGTGGACCCGGCGCCCGTACGGCTCGACGCGGGGATGCCGGCCATTTTCGCCAGTTTTCGCGACTGGCGCGCGCGGCCCGCCCGCGCTAGAGTGCCGGGTTCGTGCACCGGTCGCTCTCGCGAGCGGTCGAGCAAGTTTCTGGAGACCCATGCCGATGCTGAATCCGTCGCACCCTTTCACACCGGCCGCCACATCGCGCGTCAACGTCCACGGCCGCAAGGCGGTCCATGTCTGATCTCAAGCCGCCGATAGAAACCTTCCTCGCGCGCGAATGGCGCAAGCGCGGCTACGTCGCGTGGGCGCTCACGCCGTTCGCCTGCGTGTTCGGCGCCGTCGCCGCGACGCGCCGCGCGCTCTTCGACCTCGGCTGGATCAAGCGGGTCGACGTCGGCGTGCCGGTCGTGGTCGTCGGCAACGTGACGGTCGGCGGGACCGGCAAGACGCCCACGGTGATCGCGCTCGTCGAGGCGCTGCGCGCCGCCGGCTTCCAGCCGGGCGTCGTGTCGCGCGGCTACGGCGCGAAGATTGAAGCGCCGACGAGCGTCACCGCATCGAGTTCGCCGGACAAGGTCGGCGACGAACCGCTCCTGATCGCGCGCCGCACGCATGCGCCCGTCTACGTGAGCCCGGACCGCGTCGCGGCGGCGGTGTCGCTGCTGAAAGCGAATCCGTCGGTGGACGTGATCGTGAGCGACGACGGCCTGCAGCATTACCGGCTCGCCCGCGCGTTCGAACTCGTCGTGTTCGACGACCGGCTCGGCGGCAACAACTTCCTGCTGCCCGCAGGCCCGCTGCGCGAACCGATGTCGCGACGCCGCGATGCGACGCTCGTCAACAGTCCCTACGAGCGCACGCTGCCGCCGTGGCCGAACACCTTCCCGCTCGACCTCACGCCCGGCGACGCCTGGCTGCTCGACGATCCGTCCATGCGCCGGCCGCTTGCGCAGTTCGCGGGCGAAAAGGTCGTGGCGGCGGCGGGCATCGGCTCGCCCGAGCGCTTCTTCGCGACATTGCGCGCGGCGGGCATCACGCCTGCAACGCGCGCGTTCCCCGATCACTACTCGTATCGCGAGAATCCGTTCGCCGACATCGACGCCGACGCGATCCTGATCACCGAGAAGGATGCAGTAAAATTCGGGGCCTGGCGCGACGCGCGCATCTGGGTCGTCCCAGTGGAAGCCGTGCTGAAGCCCCGCCTCATCGCCCTAGTTGTGGAGAAACTCCGTGGACGCACGCCTGCTTGAAATCCTCGTCTGCCCGATCTGCAAGGGCCCGCTCATTTACGATCGCGCGGCGCAGGAGCTCATCTGCAGCGCGGACAAGCTCGCCTATCCGATCCGCGACGGCATCCCCGTGATGCTCGCCGACGAAGCGCGGCAGACCGTCGAAGGCACGCCCGTCGAGCCGCTCAAGCCCGCCGGCAACTGAGCGGCATCTCATGAACGCTTCCGTCAACTTCGTCGCGGTCATTCCGGCGCGGCTCGCGTCCACGCGCCTGCCGAACAAGCCGCTCGCCGATATCGGCGGCAAGCCGATGGTCGTGCGTGTCGCCGAGCGCGCGCGGCTCTCGGGCGCGCAGCACGTGCTGATCGCGACGGACTCGCCGCGTGTCGTGGACATCGCGAACGAACATGGCATCGACGTGCTGCTCACGCGCGCGGATCACCCGAACGGCACCGACCGGCTCGCCGAAGTCGCGACGCATTTCGGCTGGAGCGACGACACCATCGTCGTCAACGTGCAGGGCGACGAACCGTTGATCGACCCGCAACTCGTGCGCGATGTCGCCGCGCATCTCGCGGCGCATCCTTCGTGCGCGATCGCGACCGCCGCGCATCCGATCCACGATCCCGCCGACGTCTTCAGCCCGAACGTCGTGAAAGTCGTGCTCGATGCGAAGAGCGTCGCGCTCTATTTCTCGCGCGCGCCGATTCCGTGGTCGCGCGACGCGTGGCAATCGCGCTGGCCCGATGTCGGTGCGCTCGCCGCACTGCCCGCCGTGCCGCCGAACGTGCTGCGCCACATCGGCCTCTATGCGTATCGCGCGAAATTCCTGCGCGTCTATCCGACGCTCGCGCAGGCGCCGATCGAAGAAGCCGAAGCGCTCGAACAACTGCGCGCGCTCTGGCACGGCGAGCGTATCGCGGTGCTCGTCACGAGCGACGCGCCGCCGCCGGGTGTCGACACCCCCGCCGATCTTGCGCGCGTGCAGGCGCTTTTCGGCAGCGGAAACTGACGCAGGAAGGCGCATGACGCGCCTTCGGCGCAACTCGTGTAAACCCCCGCTCTCGCCCGAATAACGGGCATCACAGCCGTTTTTAACGGTCGCGATTATGACGAGCCGTGGCATAATCAACCGATTAGCGCGAGCCATCCGGTCAGCGCCACGCTCAACATTGCGCCGCTGTCGACTGGTGCCGCGCCGTCTCTCCGACCGGCTGCGCCCCACGTTTCTGACGCCGCACGAGCGCCGCATCACCGGATGCATTTCAGGCCTCGCGACGCAGGTTTCAATACGATTCGGAGATATCACCATGCGTTTGATCCTGTTGGGCGCACCCGGCGCGGGCAAGGGCACCCAGGCAAACTTCATCAAGGAAAAGTTCGGCATTCCGCAGATCTCGACGGGCGACATGCTGCGCGCCGCGGTCAAGGCGGGCTCGCCGCTCGGCGTCGAGGCGAAGCGCTTCATGGACGCCGGCGAGCTGGTGCCGGACACGCTCATCATCAATCTCGTGAGGGAACGGCTGCAACAGCCGGACTGCGCGAACGGGTACCTGTTCGACGGTTTCCCGCGCACGCTGCCGCAGGCGGAAGCGATGAAGCAGGCGAACGTCGCGATCGACTACGTGCTCGAAATCGACGTCCCGTTCGACGAGATCATCTTGCGCATGAGCGGCCGTCGCGTGCATGCCGCGTCGGGCCGCACGTATCACGTGAAGTTCAATCCGCCGAAGAACGACATGGTCGACGACGTCACCGGGGAACCGCTGATCCAGCGCGACGACGACAAGGAAGAGACCGTGAAAAAGCGGCTCGACGTCTATGTTGCGCAGACCAAGCCGCTCATCCAGTACTACAACGAATGGGCGCAGCACGGCGACACGAGCGGGCTGAAGGCACCGGAATACCGGAAGATCTCGGGTCTCGGCAGCGTCGATGACATCCGGACGCGCGTGTTCGATGCGCTGAAATAAAGGCGTCCGTTTTTCGATTTGCCCAGGCAAACCCGCTCCCAGTGAGCGGGTTTTGTCTTTCTGCGCGTCGCGAAACGAAGCGGCGCACACGAGCGGCTACAATCGTCCGGCCCAGCGATATGCGTGCAACGCACCAAGAGACACTCAAGCAAAGGAGCGAGACATGGAGATTCAAGGCAACGTCTTTCTGATCACCGGTGGCGCGTCGGGACTCGGCGCCGCGACCGCGCGCCTCGTCACCGAACACGGCGGCAAGGTCGTGCTTGCCGACATGAACGAAGCGGCGGGCGTTGCGCTCGCGAAGGAACTCGGCGGCGTCTTCGTGAAGTGCGACGTCAGTCAGGAAGCGGACGGGAAGCAGGCCGTCGATGCCGCCACGCAACTCGGCAGCCTGCGCGGCCTCGTGAACTGCGCGGGCGTCGCGCCGGCATCGAAGACGGTCGGGAAGGACGGCCCCCACCCGCTCGACCTGTTCTCGAAGACGATCGCCATCAACCTGATCGGCACGTTCAACATGATCCGGCTCGCGGCAGCCGCCATGTCGAAGAACGAGCCGAATGCCGCCGGCGAACGCGGTGTGATCGTCAGCACGGCGTCGGTTGCGGCTTTCGACGGACAAATCGGCCAGGCGGCGTATGCGGCATCGAAGAGCGGCGTCGCGGGCATGACGCTGCCGATCGCGCGCGACCTCTCGCGCAGCGCGATCCGCGTGATGACGATCGCGCCGGGCATCTTCGAGACGCCGATGCTGCTCGGCATGCCGCAGGACGTGCAGGACGCGCTCGGCGCGATGGTGCCGTTCCCGCCGCGGCTCGGCCGGCCCGCGGAATTCGCGATGCTCGTCAAGCAGATCTTCGACAACCCGATGCTCAACGGCGAAGTGATCCGGCTCGACGGCGCAATTCGCATGCAACCGAAATGAAATAAAAAACGGCGGCCTTTGCGGGCCGCCGTCTTCGTTCTGGCTGCAACGAGCGCTTCAGTCGCCGTCGTGCTGGGTGCGTTGCCTGAGTTCGTGCAATTCCGTTTCCACGACCGTCGCGTCTTCCGCTTCCGGCCGGTCTTCGAGATAGCGCTGCAGGTCTTCCAGCGCCGGGCGCAGGTAATCGAGCCGCGCGTAGGCGAAACCGCGATCGCGCACTTCTTCGATGCTCTCCGGCAGCAGGATCACGAGCCGCTGCTGAACCGCGAGCAGCCGCTGCCAGCGTTCCGTCTGCAGGTAGACGCTCTTCAGGTTGCGCAGCATCCGCGCGACGATCTCGCGGCGCGTCGCGGGCTGCAGCAGGACGCGCAGCGCGCTCCCGAGCGATTCGCCGACGCGCTGCACATACGGCTCCAGCATCTCCACCATCTGCGATTCCGACAGATAGTGGCCGGTGGTCGGATCGAGCATCACGTCGCCGTCGGGCGCGGTCACGCGCAGCAGGAAGTGTCCTGGAAACGACACGCCGCGCACCGGAATGCCGAGCTGCTCGGCCATTTCCAGATAGATCACCGCGAGCGAAATCGGAATGCCGCGCCGGCGCTTGAGCACGACGTTCAGATGGCTGTTGTCAGGATCGTAGTAATCGTTGAGATTGCTCGTGAAGCCGAGTTCGCGGAAGAAATAGCGATTCAGCACGCCGACTTTCTGCTTGATGTCGGCATTGTCGGGCATGCGGCGGCGCACCCGCAAAACGAGTTCGTCGACTTCGGCCAGCACGCCCTGCAAGTCGAGATCGGGATAGGCGTCCTGCGCCAGCGACAAGGCCGACTCCGTGAGCGGCAGCGTTTCGTCTTCCGCCACGAGCGAGCCGAAATAGTCGAGGATGCGCGTTGTCGTCATCAGAGCGTTCGCCTTCGGAAATACGCGTATTTAAAGCCCATCGCGGAGAGCATACCGAAATATAGCGCGGCGAAGATAACCAGGCTTGCTCCGAGCAGCACAATTCGTGCGAGCGGCGTCGCGCGCATGCCGATCCAGTCGAAGTTCGCCGATACCCAGTGCATCACGCCCGCGAGCACTAGACACGCGCCGGTCAACTGCACGAAAAAGCGCGTCCAGCCCGCCGACGGCTGGTAGATCCCGCGCCTGCGCAAGCCGAAAAACAGCAAGAGCGCGTTGGCGAGCGCGCCGAGGCCGATCGAGAGCGTCAGGCCCGCGTGCGAAAAAATCGGCACGAAAATGTAATTGCTGACCTGCGTCATTACCAGCACACCAATCGCGATTTTCACGGGCGTCTTGATGTCCTGTATCGCGTAGAAGCCGGGCGCGAGAATCTTGATCAGGATGAGTCCGATCAGGCCGATCCCGTACGCCGACAACGCCCGGCCGACCATCAGGACGGAATGCGCGTCGAACTTGCCGTAGTGGAAGAGCGTCGCGGTGAGCGGCTCGGCGAAGAAGAACAGCGCGACGGCGCTCGGCGCGGCGAGCAGGAACGTGATCCGCAGGCCCCAGTCCAGAAGCGCGGAATATTCGACCGGATCAGCATCGACGTGCGCTTTTGAAAGACTCGGCAGGAGGATCGTGCCGAGCGCGGCGCCGAGAAGCGCGGTCGGGAATTCCATCAGGCGGTCGGCGTAGTTGATCCACGAGACGGCGCCCTGCCCGATCTGCGACGCGATGTTCGTATTGATGATGAGGCTCAACTGGCCGACGGAGACCGCGAACGTCGCCGGGACCATCTTGAGGAGCACGCGCTTGACGCCGGGATGCCGCAGTGCGCGGAAGAAGTTGAGCCCGATGCGCGGGATCATGTCGATCTTCCTGAGTCCCGGCAGTTGCACGAGAAACTGCAGAATCCCGCCGACGATCACCGCGTACGCGAGGGCGAACACCGGCACTTTCAGGTGCGGCGCGACGAACACGGCCGCGCCAATGAACGCGACGTTCAACAGCACCGGCGCGAACGCGGGCAGGGAAAACTGCTTGTACGTGTTGAGCACGCCGGAAGCGAGCGTCGTCAGCGAGATGAAGATGATGTAGGGGAACATGATCCGCGTCATCGACACCGCCAGCACGTACGCCTGGCCGTCGTGTTTCAGCCCCGACGCCACCGCGAACACCACCCACGACGCGCCCGCCACGCCCGCGATCGAAAGCACGGCGAGGCCCCAGGCGAGAACGGTGGACATCGCATCGACGAGCGCCTTGGTCGGGTCGTGGCCTTCGGTGTTCTTGAACTCGGCGAGGATCGGCACGAACGCCTGTGCGAACGCACCTTCCGCGGACAGACGCCGCAGCAGGTTCGGGATCCGGAAGGCGACGTAAAAGGCGTCGGTAAACTGGCTGGCGCCGAAGGCTCGGGCGATCAGCGTTTCGCGGACCAGGCCGGTCACGCGCGACAGCAGCGTGAAGCCGCTGACCGTCAGGAGGGCTCGGAATAGATTCATGGGGCGCTTATTATACGGGCGGCGCGGGCCGGTCTCAGATCGGCTGCGCACAAAGACGCGGACGGAACCGCCAGTCGACCCGGCGCGGCTTCGGCAACCCGGGAGGCACGCGGCCCGAATCCCCGCTTGTCACATCTTGTGGTTGCTTGCTATAATCTTCGGTTTCGAAGCTCCGCAAAGGCAGCTTCACGTGTTTTTTCCACGATTTTTGCGCTCTCGGGCAATCGTTCCCGGGAGTTCCGATCAAAGCAGCGCGTAGGAAACCACACTCGCACCCTCGTCTGGTCTGCGGCCAGAGCAATAGCGAGAGAGGGCAGAACACTCGCTGGCATAAGTGAACAGCTGGAACAGGATAAGGAACCGTCATGGCAAATACCGCACAAGCTCGCAAGCGCGCCCGTCAGGCCGCCAAAGCAAACTCGCACAACTCGGCACTGCGCTCGAAGTTCCGCACCGCCATCAAGGCAGTTCGCAAGGCGATCGACGCCGGCGACCAGGCCAAGGCTGCTGAAATCTTCAAGTCGTCGTCGAAGACGATCGACATCATCGCCGACAAGAAAATCGTTCACAAGAACAAGGCCGCTCGCCATAAGAGCCGCCTGGCTGCAGCCATCAAGGGTCTGCAGGCTCCCGCAGCCCAGTAATTCCGGCTCGCTGCCGGCCAGATCCGTCGCCGGGCGCGCATCTTCTGCGCACTTCCCGGTGTTTGCGTGATCCAGCCGGCCGCTGCTTCCTGTTTCCGCTGCCGCAGCATCGAAAAAGCCCGCTTTCGCGGGCTTTTTTGTCTTCCGGCGGCGCGCCTCGATGGCTCATCTCTGATTCACCTGCGTACCGTGATGCGGCGGCAGTTCGCACGCCTCGGTGACCACCAGGTCGTTGTCCTTCGCGAAGTTCATCACGAAATCGAACGCCATCGGCTCAACGTCGCGCAGCCGCGAGTCCACGATCACCGTCTTCACGTTGCCGAGCATTGTCGGCCGCACGTATATCGAATATTGCAGGCGCGCATTCGGCCCCCTCGCCCCCGGCCCGAACGCAGACATCACGCCGCAAAGACGCTCCGACCAGTCGCTCGGGCGAAAAGTCTTTCCGCTCTTGGTAACGCCTTGAATGAAGTATTCGGTTGGGGTTGCTTCGGCCATGTAGGAATACCTGTTTGACGGCCGGCTGGCACGCCGGCGAACGCGCACGCATGATGCACAAACCGCGTCGGCGGGCGCTGCCGATGCGGTTTCATCATCGGATACGGCCTTTCGTGGTTCTGTCGGTTCCGGGCTCGTGGTCTGTCGGCCGGACTCGCTTCAGACATCCGGCGCAACGCTGCATCTGAAAGCGTGCGCGTCATGCGCATTGGATCGCGCGTTTCCGGCGAGTCGAACCTGCGCCGCGAGCACGCGTTGAAAGCTGCGAAATGTCACTGATGTGTTGAAAAAACCAGCGCAATTATACAGCAGCGGCCCTCTTTCCGCAGTGCACACAAAAGCCCGGATGCCCTGCTCTGCGCCTTGCGGCGCGGTTCTGCGCGTTTTGGCCAACTCGTCAAACAACGTGAAATCCTTTATGCTCAAATGTGATACCACCAACGACGGCGGCGCCGTCCGGCTCATTCCGGGCCGGGTCGAAGCCGCCGTATGCGTTTCATGACCTCCAAAAAAATTCGCCACTATCTGCAGTTCAAGGACTTCTCGCTCGACGATTACGACTACGTCCTCGAACGCGCGCGCATCCTGAAGCGCAAGTTCAAGAGCTACGAGACCTATCATCCGCTGCACGACCGCACGCTTGCGATGATCTTCGAAAAGAATTCGACGCGCACGCGTCTTTCGTTCGAAGCCGGCATCTTCCAGCTCGGCGGCCACGCGGTGTTTCTCAGCACGCGCGACACGCAGCTCGGTCGCGGAGAGCCGATCGAGGACGCGGCGCAGGTCGTCTCGCGGATGGTCGACATCATCATGATCCGCACGTTCGGCCAGGAGATCATCCAGCGTTTCGCCGAGAATTCGCGCGTGCCGGTGATCAACGGTCTGACGAACGAATATCACCCCTGCCAGGTGCTTGCCGACATCTTCACGTACTACGAGCATCGCGGCCCGATCCACGGCAAGACGGTCGCGTGGGTCGGCGACGCCAACAACATGCTCTACACGTGGATCGAGGCGGCGCAGATCCTCGGTTTCAAGCTGCGGCTCTCGACGCCGCCGGGCTACAAGCTCGACCGTGCGCTCGTCTCCGACGAAAGCGCGCCGTTCTACGAGGAATTCGACGATCCGAACGACGCCTGCACCGGCGCGGATCTCGTCACGACGGACGTGTGGACCAGCATGGGCTTCGAGGCCGAGAACGAGGCGCGCAAGAAGGCGTTCGCGGACTGGTGCGTCGATGCCGAAATGATGGCGCGCGCCAATCCGGACGCGCTTTTCATGCACTGCCTGCCCGCGCATCGCGGCGAGGAAGTGAGCGCGGAGGTGATCGACGGTCCGCAGAGCGTCGTCTGGGACGAGGCGGAAAACCGTCTGCATGTGCAAAAGGCGCTGATGGAGTACCTGCTGCTCGGCAAGCTCAATCACTGAAAAACGCCCGCTTCAACGTAAAAACCCGCCGGCAACGGCGGGTTTTTACGTTCTGACGCGGCGCTTCAGAGACAAACCGGTTCGGCTTCCAGTTCGACATCGAAGCGCGCGAGAACATCTCGCTTGATCGCGTCCGCGAGTTCGAGCACTTGCGCCCCCGTCGCGCCGCCGCGGTTCACGAGCACGAGCGCCTGCCGGTCGTGCACCGCAGCGCCGCCGATCGAGCGCCCTTTCCAGCCGCAGCGGTCGATCAGCCAGCCGGCCGCGAGTTTCGCCGAGCCGTCCGGCTGCCGGTACGAAACCACGTCGGGCTCGCGCGCGCGGAGCGCTTCGAACGCTTCGGCGCTCACCACCGGATTCTTGAAGAAACTGCCTGCGTTGCCGAGCACTGTCCAGTCGGGCAGTTTCGCCCGCCGCACGGCGACGACAGCATCGAAGATTGCCTGCGCATCGCGCTTGCCCGAGCCTTCGAGCACACGCGCGACGTCCGCGTAATCCGCACGAGGCGTCCACGCTTTCGGCAGCCGGAACACGACCGACGTGATCAGAAATCGCCCGCGCCCGGCCCGCTTGAAAAAGCTGTCTCGATAGCCGAATGCGCACGCTTCGCGGTCAAATTCGCGCGCCTCGCCTGTTGCGAGTTCGATCGCTCGCAGACGCTCGAAGCGCTCGCCCATTTCGAGCCCATACGCGCCGATGTTCTGGATCGGCGCCGCGCCGACCGTGCCCGGAATCAGCGCGAGATTTTCGAGCCCCGGCATGCCTTGGGCGAGCGTCCACGCGACGAAGTCGTGCCAGTTCTCGCCCGCGCCGGCTTCGACGAGGTAGGCGTCGGCGGCCTCGAAAATCACGCGCTTGCCCGGAATGCCGACCAGCAAGGCGACGCCGTCGAAATCGCGCGTCAGCACGACGTTGCTGCCGCCGCCGAGCACGAGGCGCGGCAGGCTCGCGATACGGTCATCGCGCGCGAGCGCCGCGACCTGCGCTTCGGTGTCGAGCTTCATCGCATAACGTGCACGGACATCGAAACCGAACGTGTTGTGCGCGCGAAGCGAATAGTCGGCGATGAGAGACGGGAGCATGGAAAAACCGCGTGGGGAAAGACGCGTCCTTGGGCAAAGCAGGACGGCATCGTAAAATGATGTCGGTCCGTGATTATAGCGAGTGCACGCGTGCAAGCCGCGCCTCGCCTCAACGAAGGGGAATGCAGATGCCATCGTTTGACGTAGTCAGCGAAGCAAACATGATCGAGGTGAAGAACGCGATCGAGCAGTCGAACAAGGAGATTTCGACGCGCTTCGACTTCAAGGGTTCCGACGCGCGCGTCGAGCAGAAGGAGCGCGAACTGACGCTCTACGCCGACGACGACTTCAAGCTCGGCCAGGTGAAGGACGTGCTGCTCTCGAAGATGGCCAAGCGCAACGTCGACGTGCGTTTTCTCGACTACAAGAAAATCGAGAAGATCGGCGGAGACAAGGTCAAACAGGTCGTCGAGATCAAGAAAGGCGTGACGGGCGACCTCGCGAAGAAGATCGTCAGGCTCGTGAAGGACAGCAAGATCAAGGTGCAGGCGAGCATTCAGGGCGATGCGGTGCGCGTCTCCGGCACGAAACGCGACGACCTGCAAAGCACGATCGCGATGCTGAAAAAGGACGTGACGGACACGCCGCTCGACTTCAACAATTTCCGCGACTGACGCCTCTGACGCCTGAGCCGCGCACGAAGAAGCCGCCTGCGGGCGGCTTTGTCGTTCTCATTCCGCCGCCTGCGCGGCCCGCTTCTTGTCGCCGATGCGGCTTTCCTGCCCGTTGAGCAGCTTCGAGATATTGCCGCGATGGCGCCAGATCAGGAGCGCGCTCATCGCGACGACCGCGAGCGAAATGCGGCTCGGCCCGAACAGGAATACCTGAAAGAACGGTGCGAAAACGGCCGCGACGAGCGCCGCGAGCGACGAATAGCGGAAGAAGAACGCGATGATGAGCCACGTCAGCAAGGTGGCGAGCCCGAGCGCGGGATGGATCGCGAGCAGGACGCCCGCCGCAGTGGCCACGCCCTTGCCGCCCTGGAACCTGAAGAAGACCGGGTACAGGTGGCCGAGAAACACCGCGATTGCCGCGAGTGCGATGGCGGTTGAATCGAGACCGAAGCGCGCACCGAAATGCACGACGAGCCACACCGGCAGCCAGCCCTTGAAGGCATCGCCGACGAGCGTCAGGATGGCCGCGAGCTTGTTGCCGGTGCGCAGCACGTTGGTCGCGCCGGGGTTGCCGGAGCCATATGAGCGCGGATCCGCGAGGCCCATCGCGCGGCTCACGACGACGGCGAACGAAATCGAGCCGATCAGGTAAGCCGCGACCGCGACGATCAGATTGTTCATGGGTTCAGCTCATTCAACATGGCGGGAGTGGCGCGCATTTTAATCGACGCTCGCGCACTGCACGGGTTTCGCGTGCAGCAGCTCGGTCAGGACCGATGGCCTGATGCTCAAGAGATAGCCGCGCCGCCCGCCGTTCAGGTAGATCGTGTCGAGGTCGAGGATGCTCGATTCGACGTACACCGGCATCGCCTTTTTCGTGCCGAACGGCGACGTGCCGCCGACCAGAAACCCGCTGTGCCGGTTCGCGACTTCCGGTTTGCACGGCTCGATGCGTTTCGCGCCTGTCTGCCGCGCCAGATTCTTCGTCGAGACGGTGCGGTCGCCGTGCATCAGCACGATGAGCGGCTTCGCGTGCTCGTCTTCCATCACGAGCGTCTTTACCACGCGATGTTCGTCGACGCCGAGCTGGCGCGCCGATTCCTCGGTGCCGCCATGCTCGACATATTCATACGGATGTTCGCCGAATTCGACCTTGTTGCGGCGCAGGAACTGCGTCGCCGGCGTTTCGGACACGTGTTTCGCTTTGGACATGTGCGCATTGTAGCGGCGCGCGCATGGGACCGTTGAGCGCTCACCATCGGCCGAACGGTCTATTGCGTGCGTCGCCGCGAGCATGGCACGATCGTTCGCAAGCGTCCCTCAACCGCGCGGATGATGCTGCTGATGAAGCGTCTTCAGCCGCTCGCGCGCGACGTGCGTATAGATTTGAGTCGTGGAGATATCCGAGTGGCCGAGCAGCAGTTGCACGACGCGCAGGTCCGCGCCGTGATTGAGCAGATGCGTCGCGAACGCGTGCCGCAGCGTGTGCGGCGAGAGCGGCGCGTTCACGCCGCCCGTCAGCGCATGGCGCTTGATGATGTTCCAGAACTGCTGGCGCGTCATGCCCTCGCCGCGCGCGGTGACGAAGAGCGCGTCGGCGGCCCGCGCGCCGAGCAGCGCCGGGCGCGACTCGCGCAGATAGCGCTCGATCCAGCCGTGCGCCGTTTCGCCGAACGGCACGAGCCGCTCCTTTGAGCCCTTGCCCATCACGCGCAGCACGCCGTCGTTCAGGCTGATCTCGACCGTCTTCAACGTAACGAGTTCGGTCACGCGCAGGCCGCTCGCGTACATCAGTTCGAGCATCGTGCGGTCGCGCAGACCGAGCGCAGTCTCGATGTCGGGCGCGTGCAGCAGCGCTTCGACTTGCGATTCGTTGAGCGTCTTCGGAAAGCGCGGCGGCTGCTTCGCGGAGCGCAGCTTGATCGTCGGGTCGGCTACGGTGCGGTGTTCGCGCAGCGCCCAGCCGTAATAGCGGCGAAACACGGAAAGCCGCCGGTTCGCGGAAGTCGCCTTGTCGCCGCGGCGCACGGCCATGTAGCGGTTCAGGTCGGCTTCGGTGGCGGTGTCGATCGAGCCGCCGCGCGTTTTCGCGAGCCAGTCGCAGAAAAGCGTGAGGTCGCGCCGGTACGCTTCGAGCGTATTCTTCGCGAGGCCGTGCTCGAGCCAGAGCGCGTCGCAGAAGAGATCGATCGATGCGTTGCTCGCGGCGAATTCCGGAGTCTGCGTGGCTTCGGTGAGTTCGGTGCTCATGCGATCTTTACGCCTTCGTGCGCCAGCAGCCAGCGCTTGATGTCGGTGAAAAAATTCTGGCCCGCGTGGTGCGCGAAACCGCCGAGCCCGTTCGATCCCACCACGCGATGGCACGGCACCACGATCGGCAGCGGATTCGACCCGCACGCCTGCCCGACCGCGCGCGGCACGCTGCCGATCGATTGCGCGAGCTGGCCGTAGGTCCACACTTCGCCGGGCGGAATGCTGCTGATCGCCTGCCACACGCGCCGCTGGAACGCGGTCCCGCGCGACGCGAGCGGAAGATCGAAACGCATTGAGGCCTCTTCGAAATAACGGTGAATCTGCTCGGCGGCCTCGCGTGCGAGCGGTGTGTCCGGCGCAAAACTGGCGGTCGACGCCGGCAGGTAGACGATCTCGCGCACGAGCGAAGCGTCGGTCCGGATGCCGATCTTGCCGAACGGCGCATCGATTATCGCGTTGAACATCATCGCTTCACTCCTCGGGCGCCGCACCGCGCAACGCCCACTCGACATGTTCGCGCACGAGCGCCGACGAATCGTCCGCGCGCGAACGCAACGCTTCGACGATTTCGCCGCGCTGCGCGGGTTCCAGCTTCGTCCGCAACGCGTTGCCCATCGCCACCGCGATATTGCGCGACCACCGCTCATAACCAATGCGCCGGATCGCGCTGCCCTGCATCCTGACATCGAAATCGGCGGCGCTCCAGCGGAACAGATCTACGAGCGACGCCTCGTCGAGACCGTGCCGCACGTCGAAATCGGCGACCGGCGCGGCCTGCGCGAACTTGTTCCACGGACACACGAGCTGGCAGTCGTCGCAGCCGTACACGCGGTTGCCGATCAGCGGCCGCAGGTCCTCGGGGATGCTGCCCGCAAGTTCGATCGTGAGGTAGGAAATGCAACGCCGCGCATCCACGCGATACGGCGCGACGATCGCGCCCGTCGGGCACGCCGCGATGCATCGGGTGCACTGGCCGCAGTGGGCGCCTTCGTGCTCCGGCGCGCTCGACGGATGCGTCTCGGCGTCCGTCGGCAAAGGAATGTCGACGTAGATCTCGCCGAGAAAGAAGAGCGATCCGGCGTCGCGCTGGAGCAGCAGCGTATGCTTGCCGCGCCAGCCGACGCCCGCCTTCTGCGCCAGTTCGACTTCGAGCACCGGCGCCGAATCGGTGAACGCGCGATAGCCGAAACGACCGATTTCGCCTTCGATGCGCTCCGCCAGCTGCTGCAGGCGGTTGCGCATCACCTTGTGATAATCGCGTCCGCGAGCGTAGATCGACACCACCGCCGCGGCCGGATCGGCGAGCCGCGACCACTCGACCGCGCGCCAGTCGTTGCGTTGACCGGCGGACTTCGAAGCGGCTGTCACGACGCTTTCGTCGCCCTTCTGGCCAAGCGTCGAAGCCGGCAAATAAGCGATGCGGGCAGTGATGACGCGTCGCGTGCCGGCCACAAGCTCGGCCGGCCGTGCGCGTTTCATGCCATGTTTCGCCATATAATCCATTTCGCCGTGATAGCCTGCTTCGAGCCATGAGGCCAGGCCTTTCTCGGCATCCGTCAGGTCGGCATCGCTGATGCCGACGGCACCGAACCCCAGCTCGCGCCCCCACGTCCTGATGCGTTGCGCGAGTCCTGCCAGCGCGGCTTCATCGTGGATATCGAAGGCGCGCACGTCGTCGGCGGCGTTCCCGGACGCGGCCGCGACTTCAATGGAGTGTTCCGGCAATCGGTTCATCACGACATTTTACGAGCAATGCCCGCAGCCCAAGCACGATCGACGCATCCTCTTCCCCCAGCGCTATTCGAACGCCGCTTCGAACTGCCGGACGAAGACGCGACGCTCGCCTTCGGCACGCGCTTCGCGCAGGCGCTCGACGCTGTGCGCCACGCTTCAGATTCGAATAACGAACGTTTCACCGGCCTGCAGGTCCAGTTGACTGGCGACCTCGGCGCGGGGAAGACCACGCTCGTGCGCGCGACGTTGCGCGCACTCGGCCATCATGGGCGCGTGCGCAGCCCGACCTACACGCTCGTCGAGCCTTATTCGCTCGAGACGAAGGCGGGTCCGCTCGATGTCTATCACTTCGATCTCTACCGCTTCGCCGATCCCGCCGAGTGGGCCGATGCCGGCTTTCGCGAGTATTTCGACCGCGGCGCGGTCTGTCTTGTCGAATGGCCGCAGCAGGCGGGCGGCCTGCTCGGCGTGCCGGATCTCGAATTCGCGCTGGACATCGAGGGAGAAGGCCGCGTTCTGATTGCGCGGGCGTTTAGCGAAACAGGAAAGACATGTCTCGAAAGATGTTGATCAAGCCGTTCCATTCGATCGAATCGACGGCCACCGCCTCGCACAACTGGAGACGCCGCCAGGTGCTGCGCGCGGGCGTCTCGACGATCGCCCTTGCGCTCGTCGCCCCGCGTCTCGCGCATGCGAGTTCCGTACTCGGCGTGCGCGTGTGGCCGGCGCGCGATTACACGCGCGTCACCATCGAATCCGACCAGCCGCTCGCGAACAGCCAGCAACTGCTGCAGGGACCGGACCGGCTCGTCGTCGACCTGAACGGCCTCGATCTCGACCAGGAGCTGAAGGACCTCGTCTCCAAGATCACGCCGAACGATCCGCAGATCCAGGCTGTGCGCATCGGGCAATATCAGCCGCACGTCGTGCGCATGGTGTTCGACCTGAAGGGATCGGTGAAGCCGCAGGTTTTCACGTTGACGCCGATTGGCAGCTACAAGTATCGGCTCGTGTTCGACCTGTATCCAGCCGTCGCGCCCGATCCGCTGATGGAACTGCTCGCGCAGTCCGAGCACAAGCAGGAGGCATTCGACAAGTCGAACCCGAATCCTGCACCGCCGCCCGCCACGTTGAGCGGCCCGGCGCAGCCCCAGCGGTCGCCCGCGCCCGACAACCCCGACGATTTCTTCCAGAAGTACGCGGACAACACCGACCTGCCGCGCGCGCCCGTCCCGCTCGTGCCGGCACCGAAGCCGTCAGTGAAGCCGGCCGTGCCGCTCGCGCCACCCGTCGCAAGGAAGAACGACAGCGACGACGATACCTACGCCTTTTCCACGCCCAAGCAGAGCGGCAAATCCGCGACGACGCGCCTCTTGACCGTCGCGATCGATCCGGGGCATGGCGGCGAGGACCCGGGCGCGATCGGCGGCGGCGGGACCTATGAGAAGCACATCGCGCTCGACATCGCGAAAAAGCTGCGCGCGAAAATCGACGCCCAGCCGAACATGCGCGCGATGATGACGCGCGACGCCGATTTCTTCGTGCCGCTCAATGTGCGCGTGCAGAAGGCGCGGCGAGTCGACGCGGACCTGTTCGTGTCGATTCACGCCGATGCGTTTACCTCTCCGGACGCGCGGGGTTCGTCGGTGTTCGCACTGTCGGACCACGGCGCGTCGAGCGCTGCCGCGCGGTGGCTCGCGAACAAGGAGAACGAGTCGGATTCGGTCGGCGGGATCAACGTGCGCTCGCAGGATGTGAGCGTCAACCGCGCGCTGTTCGACATGTCGACGACAGCGCAGATTCGCGATTCGATGCGCTATGGCAATTTCGTGCTGAACGAGATTGGCGGCATCAACAAGCTGCACAAGGGTTCGGTGGAGCAGGCGGGATTCGCGGTACTGAAAGCGCCGGACATTCCTTCGATTCTTGTCGAGACCGCCTTCATCAGCAACCCGGACGAGGAAGCGCGGCTCAATGACGATGCCTATCGCGAGAAGATGGCCAACGCGATTCTCAAAGGGATCAAGCGGTATTTTGCGGCGAATCCGCCGTTGGCCAAGAGTCGCATGACCTGAGGTTTCGGGCGGCCGCCCGGGCCGCGCCCGCGGCCCGCTCATTGCGTGGCAAAAAACCTCTGTACGATCCACCCGCCGAATACATTCACGGCGAGCCCCGCCATGACGAGAGCCGCGCCGGCGATCTGCATCGGTGTCAAGGCCTCCCCAAGCAGGACGGCCGCCGAAGCGAGCCCGATGATCGGCACGAGCAGCGAAAACGGCGCGACCTGGCTCGCCGGATATCGCGCTAGCAACTTGCCCCAAAGGCTATAACCGATCAGCGTGGCAACAAACGCGAGATACGCAATCGCAAACACCGACAGCGCCGGAATCGACCGCAGACTCGCCTCGATACGATGAGGCCCCTCGAACACCAGCGACAGCGCAAGAAAAGGCAACGGCGGAATCAGGCTCGCCCACACGACGAGCGACACCAGATCGACCCGCCCCATCCGCTTCGTGACGACGTTCCCGAGCGCCCACATCGCGGCTGCGACGAGCGTCAGTGCAAAGCCGGCGAAGGTCGTCGCGTGGCCGCCCTGCAAGCCGATCAGCGCGAGTCCGCCCGCCGCAATGACGAGCCCGACGAGATTCGCCGCCCGAATGCGCTCGCGAAGGAACATCGCCGCAAAGATCAGCGTGAAGAACGCCTGCGCCTGGAGCACCAGCGATGCAAGCCCCGCCGGCATGCCGACATACATCGCGTAGAAAAGAAACGCGAACTGCCCTAGCGATATGGATAGACCGTAAGCGAACAGCCAGCGCAGCGGCACGCTGGGCCGCTTGACGAAGAACACCGCGGGAAACGCCGCGAGCGTGAAGCGCAGCGCGCCGAGCAGCATCGGCGGGACACCGTGCAGTCCCACCTTGATCACGACGAAATTCACGCCCCACGCGAGAATGACGACAAAAGCGAGCAGCAAATCCTTGGGCGACATCCCGGCTCCGTTGTTGGCCTTGTTGTCGGGCCTTGTTGCGCAAACGGGCAGTTTAGCGGAGGACTTTGCAGCGAGTCTGTAAAAATGCGGTGGGGAAAGAACGCGATGGACCGGTCCGGTCGCGAACATCCATCGCGTATCCGCTTACTTGCCCTGGCCGTTTTCGGTGCCGGCGGCACCGCCGGCCGTCGTCTGGTCCGGGGTCTTCTTGCCGGTCGAAGGCGCATGGCTGCTTGTGTGATGATGCTTCGACTTGTGCTTCGAAGGCGCCATCGTCCCCGAGGACATGTTGTCCTGCATCGGCGATGCGGTCGGCGCGGCCGTCGCATTCGACGAGTTGCCCGACGACGTCTGCGCGATCGCGCCGGTAGCTGCAAAAAGTCCTGCGGTACTGGCGATCAAAAGCTTGCTCTTGCTCATTGTCAGACTCCTATCAAAGTTGCGCGAGACTCACTCGAAGCTCACGGTGACTGCCGTCAATGACCGAAACCCGGTTGCAGGACGGCCCGGCCAAACGCGGCACGTTCCGCACGGCACGCGCCGCCACGAAAACCGCGATGACTGCCCGTCGTCGGGACGAACGCTGCGCCGCCCCGGTTCGGCCAGTAGAATCGGCAGTTCCAGGACTCCTCGCGGCGGACCCCATGTCTTCGGCCATCCACGTCTCTCTCAAGCCGCATCAACATGATGTCGGCGGCCTCACCGTGCGGCGCGTGCTGCCTGCGCTCGCCGTGCGGACCGTCGGCCCGTTCATCTTCTTCGACCACATCGGACCCGCAACGCTCGTGCCCGGCGCGGGCCTCGACGTGCGCCCGCATCCGCATATCGGGCTTGCCACCGTCACCTATCTGTTCGACGGCGCGATCATGCATCGCGACAGCGTCGGCTCGGTGCAGAAGATCGTCCCCGGCGATGTCAACTGGATGACAGCCGGGCGCGGCATCGTCCATTCGGAACGCACGCCCGACGAGGAGCGCGCGTCCGGCCAGTCGATGCACGGCGTCCAGACGTGGGTCGCGCTGCCGGTCGCGAGCGAGGACATCGAGCCGTCGTTCGAGCATCATCCGGGCGCGACGCTGCCGCAGATCGAGCGCGACGGCGTGACGTTGCGCGTGATCGCGGGCAGCGCGTTCGGCGAGACGGCGCCGACCAGAACGTTCTCGCCGACGCTCTACGTCGCCGCGCACTTCGCCGCCGACGGCGAGATCACGCTCGACACCGAACACGAGGAACGCGGCGTCTATCTGGTCGAAGGCGACCTGTCGATCGACGGCACGCCGGTCGCCGAATGCGAGATGGCGGTGCTGACACCGGGCGCAAGCGTGACGCTCGCGAGCGCGAACGGCGCCATCGCGATGCTGCTCGGCGGCGCGCCGCTCGACGGCAAGCGGTTTATCGAATGGAATTTCGTGTCGAGTTCGCGTGAGAAGATCGAGGCCGCCAGGCTCGCGTGGAGCGAACAGAAGATGGGCCACGTGCCCGGCGAAACCGAGTTCATCTCGCTGCCGCCGCCGCGCCGCGAGAACAAGGCGCCGGAGGCTTGATTCAGTATCGGCGGCACATGAGTTGACAATTGCGCAACGCGCCCCAATATGAGCGCCAATCAAAGCGCAAAGGAAAGGAGAACATCATGGATACGACGCTGGCAACTTTCGAAAACGACGTGATCGCGGCCTCGATGCTTGCGCCGGTGCTCGTCGATTTCTGGGCCCCGTGGTGCGGCCCGTGCAAGACGCTCGGGCCGATGCTCGAACGGCTCGAAGCCGAAGGCGCGGGCAAGTGGAAGCTCGTGAAGGTGAACGTCGACGAGAACCAGGAACTTGCCGGCCACTTTCAGGTGCGCAGCATTCCGCACGTCATCGCGTTCGCGGACGGCCATGCGGTCGACCAGTTCGTCGGCGTGCTGCCGGAAGGTCAGTTGCGCGCGTTCCTCGACAAGCTGGTGCCGGACGGCGCCGATGCCGAGCGCCGCGCCGCGCACAGCGCGTGGGCCGCGGGCGACAAGGCCGGCGCGATCGACCTGATCAAGGCGGCGCTCGCGATGGACCCCGGCTACGACGACGCGCGTCTCGACCTGATCGAGTGGCTCCTCGCCGAGCGCCGCACCGACGAGGCGCGCGAAGAAGACAAGCTGCTCTCGCCGAAGACGACGCAAGGCATCGACGCGCGCTACAACGCGCTGAAGACCGAGCTGGACGCCGCCGACGCCGCAGCCGCCCTGCCGCCCGCCGACGCGCTGATCGAAGCCGTGGAAAAGAATCCGGAGGACCTCGACGCGCGCTTCGCGCTCGCGAACCGGCTGATCGCCGGGCGCGACTATGCCGGCGCGCTGGAACATCTGTTCGCGATCGTCCAGCGCGACCGCGGCTTCATGGACGATGTCGGCCGCAAGACGATGCTGTCGGTTTTCGACCTCGCCGCTCATCAGCCAGAACTGGTCGCGCAATGGCGGCGCAAATTGAGCGCGGCTCTCAATTAATGCACGCCCGATAAAAAGCTTTCAGCTTCATTCATTCGGGCTTTTTAAAATAACAACGGCCGGCTTTCACAAGCTGGCCGTTTTTATTACGCCCGGTTTTAAGCCCGCTTTGCCAGATCGCGCAATACGTAGGCGACGGCCGCAAACCCGAAACTCGCTGTCACGCAGACGCTCGATCCGAATCCCGCGCAGTTCAGGCCGACGGGTCCGGCATAGCCCGGCGCGGTTTCGAGGTGCTCGGCGTCCTCGCCGATATCGCAGGCGGGCGCTTCCGGGTAGATCAACGGCTCGTCGGAATAGACCGCGTTCACCCTGAACTTCGACTTCGACCCGCGCGGAAAGCCGTGCAGCTTGCGCAACTGGCCGCGCACCTTCGAGAGCAGCGGGTCCTGGATCGTCTGCGCGAGGTCGTCGATGCGAATCCGCGTCGGGTCGAGCTGGCCGCCCGCGCCACCTACCGTGATGAGCGGCTGCCGGCGCTCGACGCACCACGCGATCAGCGCGGTCTTGGTGCGCACGCTGTCGATCGCGTCGATCACGAAGTCGAAGCCGCCGCCGAGCACCGCGTCGAAATTCGACGGCTCCACGAAATCCTCGACCTGCCGGACGTCGCACGCCGGATCGATCGCGCGGATGCGCTCGGCCATCGCGGTCACTTTCGCCTTGCCGTAGTTGCCGTCGAGCGCGTGGATCTGCCGGTTGGTGTTGCTTTCCGCGACGTTGTCGAGGTCGATCAGCGTTATGCACCCGACGGCGCTCCGCGCGAGCGCTTCCGCCGCCCACGAGCCGACACCGCCAATGCCGATCACCGCGACGTGCGCGCGTTCGAACGCGGCCAGCGCGGGGGCGCCGTACAGCCGCGCGATGCCGCCGAAACGCCGCGCACGGTCGGCCTGCGCTTCGGCGTCCCCGGCAGGAATGGGCGTGGCAGGGTTAAGATTGGAATCGGATGGCGCGGTCATGTGATGTCGGAAGCAGTGGCGGGCAGCGCGTTCAAACCGCGCAAAGCATTATCTGCAGGTTTTTATCGGATTGCGTATTCTGCCTCATCGCGCTGCCTCATCGCGCTGCCCTGACGCGCTGCCTTATCGCGGATTCGCGGACGGAGAACGGCGCGCCATTCGTACATTGACGCCAGATTTACGCCGGGCTTTGACCGCGCGACAATGCTCGCATGGGGATGTAATCGGGGCACGAATTTCCGGCCTTGGCTATACTGATGCGACTGTAGCGTTTGCATAAAACATGACGACTCTCGCCGATCTTCGTAAGAGCTATACCCTCGGATCGCTCGACGCTGCCGATGTCGATCCGAATCCGGTTCGCCAGTTCGAGACGTGGTTCGCCGAGGCGCTCGACGCCAAACTGCCCGAACCGAACACCATGACGCTCGCCACCGTCGACGAGCGTGGCCGGCCGTCGGCGCGCATCGTCCTGATCAAGGGCGTCGACGAGCGCGGGTTTGTCTTCTTCACGAATTATGAAAGCCGCAAGGGCCGCGAGCTCTCCGCCAACTCCGCCGCGAGCCTCCTCTTCTACTGGATCGAACTCGAGCGCCAGGTGCGCATCGAGGGCTCCGTCGTCAAGACGAGCGCCGAAGAAAGCGACGCGTACTTCGCGTCGCGGCCGCTCGGGTCGCGCATCGGTGCGTGGGCGTCGGAGCAGAGTCAGGTGCTCGAAAGCCGTGCGGCGCTCGAGGCCCGTGAGCGCGAAGTGATCGCGCAATACGGCGACAGCCCGCCGCGCCCTCCGCGCTGGGGCGGCTACCGGCTCGTGCCCGACACCATCGAATTCTGGCAAGGCCGTCCTTCACGGTTGCACGACCGCATCGTGTACCGGCGCGAAGACACGGGCAGCGATTGGAGCATCGTCAGGCTCGCGCCTTGAACCGGCTTTCGCCGGTCAGGCGCGCGCGAGCGTTGCATCGCCCCCGGTCCATCGCGGACCATGCAGTTTCATGCGCACCGCAGCGTAACAGTGGCGGCGCGCGTGACCCGTTGGTCGTTCACGGAGTGTAGAAGCAGAAGTCAGGACGAACTGAAGATGCGAGCCTTCCCTTAATTTCATCTAAGCGCGGAGAAACAAGCATGTTCTCGGAGAAGAAGCTGACGCAGTGGGTGCAGGACGTTCGGGACCGGGCCAACCTGCCCGCGCGTCTGGTGTTGTGGGACGGACAGCAGCATGACTTCGGCAGTTTCGCCGCGCCGCAGGTCACGCTGCACGTGAAGAGCGCCACCGCGCTGCCCTATCTGCTCGAACCTAGCCTCGACAATCTCGGCGAAGCCTACGTGAAAGGCAAGATCGACATCGAAGGCAAGCTGTCGGACATCATCAACATCGGCTACTCGCTCGCGACGAGCACCGTCACCAGCGCGAGCAAGCTGGCGCGCGTGCGACGCTACTTCACCCATTCGAAATTGTCGGACAGAAAGGCGATCCAGTATCACTACGACGTCTCCAACGACTTCTACCAGCTCTGGCTCGACCGCAACATGGTCTACTCGTGCGCGTACTTCGAGAACGGCGACGAAGACATCGATACCGCGCAGTTGAAGAAGATCGACCACATCCTCACCAAGATCCAGTTGCAGCCCGGCCAGCTCCTGCTCGATATCGGCTGCGGCTGGGGCGCGCTCGTGATCCGCGCGGCGCAGAAGTTCGGTGCGAAGTGCGTCGGCGTGACGCTCTCGCAGAACCAGTTCGATCTCGCGACGAAACGCGTGAAGGACGCCGGCCTCGAAGGCCAGGTCGAAATCCGCCTGCAGGACTATCGCGACATCGACGGCCAGTTCGACCGCATCACGAGCGTCGGCATGTTCGAGCACGTCGGGCGCAAGAACCTGCCGGTGTATTTCCGCAAGGTCTGCGACCTCCTGACCGACGACGGCGTCGCGATGAACCACGGCATCACGTCGACGGATTCCGACAGCGGCGAAACCGCCTACGGCGCCGGCGAATTCATCGACCGCTACGTGTTCCCCGACGGCGAGCTTCCGCACATCGGACTCGCGCTCGAGTCGCTACAGCGCGGCGGACTGGAGGCGATCGACGTCGAAAGCTTGCGACGCCATTACGCGCGCACGCTCGACGCCTGGGCGGAGCGCTTCGAGTCGAATGCGGAACAGGCAAAGCAACTCGTCGACGACGAGAAATTCCGCATCTGGCGCGTGTATCTCGCGGGCTGCGCGTACGCGTTCGAGAACGACGACGTGTCGATCTACCAGATCGTGTGCCGCAAGGCGGGGCGCAGCGCGACGACGCTGCCGTGGTCGCGCGGCTACATGTACGAGAAGGCGCTCTGAACAGGCCGGTCGAAGGGCTCGCGCCCGAGGAGCAAGGCGACCTGTTCGGCGAGCCAGCCGCTGCCGAACCCCCGCCGACGACGACCTCGCCTCGCAAGCCGCGCGGCGTGCTGCCCGCGACCGTCCCACCCGAGCTCGACGCGCTGTCGCGACGCGTTCCAGCCGCCGTGCATCTGGGCACGTCGACGTGGTCGTTTCCGGGCTGGCGCGACATCGTCTACGGCGACGATTACTCGAACACCAGACTTTCCCGCGACGGCCTGAACGCTTACGGCGCGCATCCGCTGCTGAAATGCGTGTCGATCGACCGGTCGTTCTATGCGCCGCTCTCGCTCGCGGAATACGCGCGCTACGGCAGCCAGGTGCCCGAGCATTTCCGCTTTATCGTGAAGGCGCCCGCCTCCGTCACCGACGCCGTGTTGCGCGGCGAACGCGGCGCGCCCGCCGGCGACAATCCGGCGTTCCTGAACGCGCAGATCGCCATCGACGAATTCGTGCGGCCGTGCATCGACGGGCTCGGCGCGAAAGCCGGCGCGCTCGTGTTCCAGTTCTCGCCGCTGCCCGACGCGATGATCGTCGAGCCGTCGCTTTTCATCGACCGGCTCGCCGCGTTCATGCGCGCGCTGCCGCCGCTCGAAGGCGAAAGCCGCTACGCGGTGGAACTGCGCGACGCCGTCATGCTGACGCCGCGCTTCATCCGCGCGCTGCGCGACGCGAACGTGCGCTACTGCATCGGCGTGCATGCGCGCATGTCCGACACGTGGCGCCAGGCGAAGGCGCTTGCGCTGCTCGACGAAAACGAACTGGGGCCATTGATCGTCCGCTGGAGCCTGCACAGCGGCTTCAGGTACGAGCAGGCGAAGTCGAAGTACGAGCCGTTCGACAAGCTCGTAGACGAAGACCCGGACACGCGCCGCGCGCTGGCCGAATTGGCCGCGCGCTATGTGTTCGCGGGCCAGCCGGTCGTGATCGCGGTGAACAACAAGGCGGAAGGCTCGGCGCCGCTCACCTGCTTCAAGCTGGCGCACGAGATCGCGCTCGCATGCGAAGAGCGGCGCGAAAAATAAAAAACGGCGCCGAGTGGCGCCGTCGAAGAGTACATCAGCGTTTGAGCCGGCTCGCGAACTTCTGCCGGAACTTCGCGACCTTCGGCGCGATCACGAACGAGCAGTAGCCCTGGTTCGGATGCTGCGCGAAGTAGTTCTGGTGGTAGGCCTCGGCGGGAAAGTAGTTGCCGTCGAGCGGCGTCACTTCGGTCACGATCTTGCCGTCGTAGACGTCCTCGCGCTGCAGTTCGTCGATCACTTCCTGCGCGATGCTGCGCTGCTCGTCCGATTCCGTGAATACGGCCGACCGGTACTGCGTGCCGACATCGTTGCCCTGCCGGTTGAGCTGCGTCGGATCGTGCGTCGCGAAAAAGATTTCGAGCACTTCGCGATAGCCGATCACCGACGGATCGAACTCCACTTTCACCACTTCGGCGTGACCGGTGTTGCCGTCGCAGACCTGCTCGTAGGACGGATTCTGCACCCGGCCGCCCGCGTAGCCCGATTCCACCGACAACACGCCCTCGACGCCGAGAAACACCGCCTCCGTGCACCAGAAGCAACCACCGCCGACGGTCGCCGTCTCGCGCGAGGAGGGCTGATTCTGCTGGTTTTGCTCAGTCATGGTTCGCTCCGGTTTGTGCGCATCGCTGACTTATATGGGTGCGCGAACTGAGTCCTCAACCCGGCGAGCTTACTGTCTTTTCAAAAGCCACGCCGGCGACGCGGACTTGAAAAGCCGCTGCAAAGGCGATTCCGCTAGAATCCAGACAATTCCGAAATTTCTTTACATGACTTTTGAAAAAGTCCTTCCGTCTCCAGCGCGACAAGCGGCCGGTCCGGTTGTACACGACACAGTTGCCCCGATGAAACGCGCCAAATCCCCGAATTTCGATCACCCCGCCTTCCGCGACGCACTGAGCCAGTTCGCGACGGGCGTCACGGTCATCACGACGCGCTCGTCGTCCGGCCAGCTGATCGGCATCACTGCAAGCTCGTTCAATTCCGTGTCGCTCGATCCGCCGCTCGTGTTGTGGAGCCTCGCGACCAAATCGGCGTCGATGCCGGTGTTCCAGTCGAACAGTCACTACGTGGTCAACGTGCTGGCGGCATCCCAGATCGACTTGTGCAAGCGCTTCGCCACGGTCAAGGGCGACCGTTTCGCGGGCGTCTCGCACGCGGCCGGCGACACCGGCATGCCAGTGCTCGACGGCGCGCTCGCGTGGTTCGAATGCCATAACCGCAGCCGCTATCAGGAAGGCGACCACGTGATTTTCGTCGGCGAAGTGGAGCGCTGCGGCGTGCACGAGAACGCAAAGGACATCGCCCCGCTGGTCTTCCAGGCGGGGGAGTTCCACACGATCAAGACGATCGGCTGATCCTGACTACGGTCGCGGCTGCTCGATCAGCGCGACCGGCACGCCGCCTTCGTCCTTCATGGTCTGCAGGACGATGTTCGAGCGGATGTCGATCACGCCCGGCGCCTTGTACAGCTTGCTCAGGATGAAATCCGAGTAGTGCTTGAGGTTGTGCGCGAGCACGCGCAGCACATAATGCGTGTCGCCCGTCACGACGAACGCGCTGACCACTTCCGGCCATTCCCGCACGGCCGCAGCAAACGTCTCGTGCCAGTTTTCCTGGTCGTTGCGCATCGAGACGTGGACGAACGCCTCCAGTTCGATGCCGAGCCGCTCGCGATCCAGACACGCGCGATAGCTCGCGATAACACCCTCTTCCTCTAAAAGACGCATCCGGCGCAGACACGCCGACGGCGACAGCGAAATGCGCTCCGCCAAATCCAGGTTGCTGATCCGTCCATCTTCCTGCAGTACCGCCAAAATACGGCAATCCGTTGCATCGAGCGTGAACCCAGTCATTTTTTAGTCTCCCTGGCCCGTTTCATCGAATTATGTTCTAAGACGCGCGGTTTTGGGTGGTTATTTCGCAAGCACTTTTCAGGACTTGACGACTATGATTTGACGCATGTTCACAATTCTGTCAGGCGCCCCGCAATGACCATCCTCTGGGACATTTCCCCGCCGATCCGCCCGGAAACGCCCGTCTGGCCGGGCGATACGCCGGTCGGCGTCGAGCGCGTCTGGCGCATGGAGGCGGGTTCGCCCGTGAACGTCGGACGGCTCACGCTTTCGCCGCACACTGGCGCGCACGCCGACGCCCCGCTTCACTACGACGCCGAAGGCGCGCCGATCGGCGAGGTGGCGCTCGATACCTATCTTGGCCCGTGCCGCGTCATTCACTGCATCGGCGCAGCGCCGGTCGTGACGCCCGCGCACGTCGCGCGCTTTCTTGGCGATGCGCCGCCGCGCGTTTTGCTGCGCACCTACGACCGGGCGCCGCTCGACGCCTGGGACCCGCACTTTTGCGCGGTCGCGCCGGAAACCGTCGATCTGCTGGCGAACCACGGCGTGCGCCTGATCGGCATCGATACGCCGTCGCTCGACCCGCAGGAGTCGAAGACGATGGACGCCCACCAGCGCATCCGCGCGCATCGGATGGCGATTCTCGAAGGCCTCGTGCTCGACGCCATCGCGCCCGGTGACTACGAACTGATCGCGCTGCCGCTCAGATTCGCGACGCTCGACGCCAGCCCCGTGCGTGCGGTGCTGCGGCCACTTCCCTGATTTTCATGACCCAACCGGACATTTCGATGACTAACCGAGACGAAAACGCGCGTGACGATGCAGCGGCCCTCGACCGCGACGACCCGCTTCGCACCCTGCGCGACCAGTTCGCGCTCCAGAGCGACGTGATCTACCTCGACGGCAACTCGCTCGGCGTTCCGCCGAAAGCCGCCGCCGCGCGCGCCGCCGCCGTGATCGCCGGCGAATGGGGCGAGGGCCTCATCCGAAGCTGGAACACGGCGGGCTGGTTCGCCCTGCCGAAGCGCCTCGGCAACAAGCTCGCGCCCCTTATCGGCGCGGGCGAAGACGAAGTCGTCGTTACCGATACGATTTCTAGCAACCTTTTCAAGCTGCTGTCGGCGGCGTTGAAGATGGCGAACGAGCGCGATCCGAAGCGTCGCGTGATCGTGTCGGAACGCTCGAATTTCCCGACCGACCTGTATATCGCGCAGGGGCTCATCGAACAACTGGATCGCGGCTATGAGCTGCGCCTCGTCGACGATCCCTCGGAACTCGAGGCCGCGATCGACGAAAACACCGCCATCGCGATGATCACGCACGTCAATTACCGCACCGGCTACATGCACGACATGGCCGCCGTCACGCAATTGATCCATCGCGCGGGCGCGCTCGCAGTGTGGGATCTGGCGCACTCGGCGGGCGCGGTACCGGTCGACCTGAACGGCGTCGGCGCGGATTACGCGGTCGGCTGCACGTACAAATATCTGAATGGCGGCCCGGGTTCGCCCGCGTTCGTCTGGGTGCCGAAGCGCCACCAGAACGCGTTCTCGCAGCCGCTCTCCGGCTGGTGGGGCCACAAGAAGCCTTTTGAAATGAGCCCGACGTACCGTCCGGACGACGGCATCGGCCGCTTCCTGTGCGGCACGCAGCCGGTGGTTTCGATGGCGCTCGTCGAATGCGGGCTCGACGTCTTCCTGCAAACCAACATGGCGACGCTGCGCCGCAAGTCGCTCGCGCTCTCCGATCTGTTCATCCGGCTCGTCGAGGAGCGCTGCGGGAAGTTTCCGCTGACGCTCGTCACGCCGCGCGAGCACGAACAGCGCGGCTCGCAGGCGAGCTTCGAGCATCCGCACGGCTACGAGGTGATGCAGGCGCTGATCGCGCGCAACGTGATCGGTGATTATCGGGAGCCGCACGTGCTGCGGTTTGGCTTTACGCCGCTCTACACGCGGTTCGTCGACGTCTGGGACGCGGTGGAAGTCCTGCGCGACGTGCTCGAAACAGAAGCGTGGCGCGCGTCCGAATTCGCCGAGCGCGGCGCGGTGACCTGAGAGGTATGGACATGACACAGACTACGACCGGCTGCCCGATGGGCCATGGCGCCGCCACGCCCGCGCAGGAAGGCTGGCACGACGCCCAGCTCGATTTCTCCGACTCGATGAGCTACGGCGACTACCTGTCGCTCGATGCGATCCTCTCGGCGCAGCATCCGCTTTCGCCCGATCACAACGAGATGCTGTTCATCGTGCAGCATCAGACGAGCGAGCTCTGGATGAAGCTCGCGCTCTACGAACTGCGCGCGGCGCTCGAGGCCGTGCATCGCGACGAACTGCCGCCCGCATTCAAGATGCTCGCGCGCGTCTCGCGGATTTTCGAGCAGCTCGTGCAGGCATGGACCGTCCTTTCGACAATGACGCCGTCCGAATACACGGCGATGCGGCCTTACCTGGGCGCGTCGTCGGGGTTCCAGTCGCATCAGTACCGGCAGATCGAGTTCCTGCTCGGCAACAAGAACGTTCAGATGCTCAAGCCGCACGCGCACCGGCCGGCGGTGCTCGCCGAGGTTCAGGCGACGCTTGAAGCGCCTTCGTTCTACGACGAAGTCATTCGTCTGCTGGCACGGCGCGGTTTTCCGATCGCGCCGGAGCGGCTCGATCGCGACTGGACGCAGCCGACGACCCACGACGCCTCGGTCGAAGCAGCGTGGCTCGCGGTCTATCGCGATCCCTCGAAGTACTGGGAACTGTACGAGATGGCGGAAGAGCTGGTCGATCTGGAAGACGCGTTCCGGCAGTGGCGCTTCCGCCATGTGACGACCGTCGAGCGGATCATCGGCTTCAAGCAGGGCACGGGCGGCACGAACGGCGCGCCGTATCTGCGCAAGATGCTCGATGTCGTGCTGTTTCCGGAACTGTGGCACGTGAGGACCGTGCTCTGACCTTCACGCGAGCCGCGCCGCCAGCGCCCTGAGCTTCGGCGCGATGACCTCGCGAAACATCGCCTCCCCCATCGACGACGCCGGCCCGCTGCTGCTCAGCACGAGCCAGCGGCCGTTGCGCACATCGCGGAACGGCGCGGCGATCGCGTTGACGTCCTCATGCCAGTCGCGAAAAGAATAGCAACAGCCGTCGCGGGCGAGATCCTCTAGCGCGTCTTCCGCCGCCTTCACGAGCGCAGGGCCATCATCGCCGGCCGCCGCCGACAGTTCTTCCAGCAACGCCGCGCGCGCCGCCGGCTCCTGCACGGCGAGATAGGCGCGACCCATCGAACTCGTCAGCATCGAGAGCCGCGAGCCGGGCGCGAGACCGAGCGTCAGCGCGGTCTCGCTGCGTATCGTTTCGAGATAGATCATGTCGAGCCCGTCGCGGCATCCGAGCGACACCGCCGCGCCGATCTCCCGCGCGAGTTCCCGCATATGCGGTCGCGCGAGTTCGAGCGTGTCCGCGCCCGCGAGCAAAGCGAATCCGAGCGACAACACGCCCGTGTCCAGCGCGTACTTGCCCGCAGGCTCGTCGAAACGCAGGTAGCCGAGCGCGGTAAGCGTGTAGGCGAGCCGGTTGACCGTCGCTTTCGGCAGGCCGGTGCGCTCGGCGAAATCGCGATTGCCGAGCAGAACCTCGCCCGGCCGGAACGCGCGCAACAACTCCAGCCCGCGAGCGAGCGCGACGACGAACTTGCGCTCGTCGATCGCCTCCGACGAGGCGAAATTACGAATGGAATCCGACGACATCGAGTGCTAAACTCCACATTGGTTTGCAAAACATTGTTCCGCACAGCGGAATTTAAGTCAAGCGCCGAGCGTTTCGAAGCCGGCGCCTTTCGATGAAGTCAGGAGAAAGCACATGGCCGAAGCCGCCCGTTTCAACTGGGAAGACCCGCTGCTGATCGATCAGCAACTGAACGACGAAGAACGCATGATCCGCGATGCCGCGCGCGCCTACGCGCAGGACAAGCTCGCGCCGCGCGTCCTCGCGGCGTTTCGCGAGGAAAAGACCGATCCGGCGATCTTCCGCGAGATGGGCGAACTCGGCCTCCTCGGCCCGACGATTCCCGAACAGTACGGCGGCCCCGGTCTCAACTACGTGAGCTACGGCCTGATCGCGCGGGAAGTCGAGCGCGTGGATTCGGGCTACCGGTCGATGATGTCGGTGCAGTCGTCGCTCGTGATGGTGCCGATCAACGAGTTCGGCACCGATGCGCAGAAGGAAAAATACCTGCCGAAGCTCGCCACCGGCGAGTGGATCGGCTGCTTCGGCCTGACCGAGCCCAACGCCGGCTCGGACCCGGCCAGCATGACGACGCGCGCGAAGAAGGTGAACGGCGGCTACTCGCTGTCGGGATCGAAGATGTGGATTTCGAACTCGCCGATCGCCGATGTGTTCGTCGTCTGGGCGAAGCTCGAAGAGCACGGCCGGGACGAGATCCGCGGCTTCATCCTGGAGAAAGGCTGGAAGGGGCTGTCGGCGCCCGCAATCCACGGCAAGGTGGGCTTGCGCGCATCGATCACCGGCGAAATCGTGATGGACGAGGTCTTCGTCCCTGAAGACAACCTCATGCCGAACGTGCGCGGCCTCAAAGGTCCGTTTACCTGCCTGAACTCGGCGCGCTACGGCATCGCATGGGGCGCGCTCGGCGCGGCGGAGGCGTGCTGGCACACGGCGCGCCAGTACGTGCTCGATCGCAAACAGTTCGGCCGGCCGCTCGCCGCCAACCAGTTGATTCAAAAGAAACTCGCCGACATGCAGACCGAAATCACGCTCGGCCTGCAAGGCGTGCTGCGCCTCGGCCGCATGAAGGACGAAGGCACGGCGGCCGTCGAAATCACGTCGATCATGAAACGCAATTCCTGCGGCAAGGCGCTCGACATCGCCCGGCTCGCACGCGACATGCTCGGCGGCAACGGCATTTCCGACGAATTCGGCATCGCGCGGCATCTCGTGAATCTCGAAGTGGTGAACACCTACGAAGGTACGCACGACATCCACGCATTGATCCTCGGTCGCGCCCAGACCGGGATTCAGGCGTTTTTCTGACGCCCTTCCCGACGCTCCCCGGCATGAAGAAAGCCAACGCGATTTCCGCGTTGGCTTTTTTTATTGAAGAACCGGCTTATATGAACGACGTCTGCCAATCCGCATTTCGTGTAATCTTTCGGCCGTCCGAAGAAACTTTTACGGGCCAGATCGTCTCCATTCCTTTCATGCGCATCGCGCTGCGCCGGGCTGCACATCGTTCGGCGGGAACAAAACGTGCGCATCGAGCTTTCCAAGACGCCTGAGGGCGCTCGTCAGCGACCGCATCTTTGGTTACGATTCGCGTAGCCTCACCCGATTGGAGTCATCAATGTCAGAAATCAATAAGGAGCGATTCATGTCGGATATCAAAACCGTTCTCTCCGATGCCGAGGACCTGCTCAAGCAGGCAGCCAGCGCCACCGGCGAGCGTGCATCCGAATTGCGCGAGACCGCTCTGACCCGGTTGAAGCAGGCGAAGGAGAAGGCAGCGGACGCGCAGGTCGTGGTCGTGGAGCGGGGCAAGAAGGCAGCGCGCGCCACCGACGACTACGTGCACGAGCATCCGTGGGCATCGATTGGTATCGCGGCGGGCCTCGGCGTGATGATCGGCCTCTTGATCAATCGCCGCTGATCGCCGCCGTTCTTCTGTTTTGAAGCGGCAACGGTCGCGCCTGTCTGGTAAACCGGCCAGCAGCGACTGTGTGGGCAGCGAAGCGATCCTTCGCGGTAGCTGGCGGTGGCCTGATCATTGCTGAGACCGTTGCCAACGCTTCGAACCGTTCTCTGCAGTATTCGCCCGACATTCGAACCGGTTCGAACCCATCGCACCGGCGGTCCTCGCTGAGGTCCGCCGGCCCCACTCAGCGCTACTCAACGCGCCTCGCGCCCACGCCATGACGACTGAAAGGCCATCTCCGCAATCGCCCCCCGGACCCTTGCGACGTATCGTGAGTTCCGCGTTCGCCATCTTCGAGACGCGCCTGGAACTGCTCGGCATCGAACTTCAGGAGGAGAAGGACCGTCTGATCAGCGTGCTGTTCCTCGGCCTCGCCGCGATGATGCTGACGATGATGGCGCTGATCACGCTGACGGTGCTGATCGCCATCTTCTTCTGGGACACCTACCGCTGGCAGTCGCTTGCGGGCATTACGCTCGCCTATGCGCTGGTCGCGCTGTTCTGCGGCTTGCGGGCAAGAAGCGGCCTGCGCGACGCACCGAACATGTTCGACGAAACGCTCTCGGAATTCCGCAAGGACCGCGACACGTTCCGCTGACACGCGTATGCCACGACACGTCGCCCCGACACCGCGCCGAACTCTCAACCGCCGACCCCGAACAAGCCGCCCGACATGAGCCAATCCGACGACACCTTCAAGGCGCAAAAGCGCGCCCAGGCGCACAAGCTGAGCACGCCGCACATGCGCGCGCTGCGCAAGGAACTGCTGATCGCGCGCGCGGACGTCGAGCGCATGGAGATCGCGCAGGCGACCGCCGACCTGCGCCACTCGGTGACGCACTTCAGCTTTCTCAAGTTCCTGATCCCGCGGCGTGCCGCCGGCGGCTTCGGCCGGAACCGCGCGGCGGGCGGCGGCGGCATCGCCTCGTTGCTGAGCGGTCTGCTCTCCGGCGGCGGCTTCGCTTCGCTGCTGAGGCAATATCCGATCATCGGTTCGCTCGCCTCGCTGGTTCTGACGAAACCGGTGCTGGGCAAGCTCGCGCGCGGTGCGAAGCCGGCGCTCAAGTGGGGCGGACTTGCATTGGTCGTCTGGGAAGGCTTTCGCGTCTGGCAGCAAATGAAGAGCACGTCCACCGAAACCTCGGCCGACGCCGTCGACCCGACCGTCTTCTGAGCGTTCCCATTCACCGGCCGCTCCAGCAGACGGTGGCGTCGACTGGGGCGGCCGACGCTGGCGCACGGTTCGAACGCGCTCCGGTTGCGTCGATGACGAAGACGCCACAGGCATCGTCCTGCATCGCACCGGGCGCGACCGGCTCGGCCTCTATCGCGTAGCCGCCATTCGTCGCCGATTCTGCGATCGCGCGCAGGCGATACACCGGCGTTCCGTTTGCGGGCGCCTGATCGAAACCAGCGGGCAAGGACGGCACGTCGGCATTGGGTGACGACTGCGCCGCGCGAGCCGTCTCGATGAACTGCGCGGCGCGATACAGCGCCGCCGAAGCCTCCATGCGGTGCGCCTTCGCCACGTGCCCTCGGTACGCGAGAATCGCAAACGTCGCGATGATCGCAACGACGCCAAGCGCGATCATCAGTTCGAGCAAGGTGAAGCCAGCCCGGCGCGTGCACGTCAGGATCATGTCGAATTCCCTCAAAACGGTTTTGCGACGACGCGTCGCCAGCGGCGCTTGACGCTGCTTCCGGCGATTTCGATTTCGAGTTGCAGCCAGCTTTCCGCGTCGCCGCTCGCTCCGAAGCCGCGCGCCGTCAACAGATACGAGCGCGCGGAGGCGTCGCCGGAGCGTGACCAGGGCTCGATCAGGCACTGTGGAACACGCCGTGCATAAGGCCACGCGACGAACGGCGCAATCGCCGATGCGCCCGCTCCTTCGAACGACGCCTTCGCGCGCCAGCCTGTCGGTTTGCCGGCGAAAGCGTTTTGCGGCGGGTCGGACGAATCGACGACCATCCGGCTGCATCGCGCGAGCGCGCTGTCCGCCGCATGAAACGCCTGCACCCGATCGCGCAGGCTCGCGGCCGAGCGCGTGGCGACGATCGAACTTTCGAGCCACGCGCTCGCCGTCACCAGCATCATCGACGACAGAAGCAGCACGATCGGCAGGACCGTGCCGCGCGATTTCGAACGCGGAGTCATGACGGCCTCCCGCTGTCGACCGTGACTGCGTTGCGGATCGCCACGCGCCGCCAGAAAGCCTGCCGGGCGCGCGAATCGGTGGAAACGACGAGCGAGCCGTCGCAATCGACGTAGCTTCTGCCCTTGCCGGCCGTGACCGGATCGCCGCGCAACCGCACGCAGATGTCGGCAGCGACCACCGATGTCCAGCGCTCGCGCGGAACGCTTGCGGCATTGACGGCCGTCTCCGCGTTGTCGAGCCAGTAGGCGAGGCGCAGCCGCTCGATGCCTTCAACCATCGGTAGTGCCTGTCTGCCGACGCCTTCGCAATACAGCTCCGGCTCGCCGGTCGAGGCGCTGGCCTTCGCGTAAAAGCGGTCGACGACATAGGCGCCGGCGGCTTGCCCCTGGCAATCGGTGGGCGCGCCCGACGACGACGGCCACGTCGCGACGACATCTGCGGCGTAGCGGATCAACACGCCGTCCGAATGGCTCGCGAGCGATTCGCACGCTGGCGCATCGTCCGAGCCGACCACGCGCCCCTGCGAGCAGCCGAACAGGCCCACGCCGACGGCGCTTCCAGGTGGCGCGAACGCGGCCATCTGCAATTGCTGGCCGACGAGATCGAGCGCGGCGGCAGCGGCCTCGTGCATGCGCAGGATGTCGGCGGCGCGGTCGTGCGACGCGCGCTGTCCGCGATAAAGCGTCAGCGCCGCGACCACGACGAGAATGCCGAGCGCCATGGAAATCGCCAGTTCGAGCAACGTGTGGCCGCGAGAGACGGGACAGCGACGAACCGGGCTCATCGCGCAAACGCCACTGCGACGCAAGCTGAATTCGGTTTCGCCAGCGGCTCGGCGCAGGCTTCGGCCGAGTCGTCCGCTCGCCAACTCACGACCGCGACGCGCACGCTGTCCGCCTGGTCGAACACATCGACGTCGCCCTGCGGCAACATCGACGCCGCGCGCGGGCGCCATTGCGACACCACCGGTCCGCGATCTTCATCGCGCCGGATGCCCTCAGCGACGGAATCGGCGATCAGCGTCGCCCGTTCGCGGGCCAGCACCATCCGCTCGCTGCGCGCGAGCCACGTCTGCCCTGCGATCAGGCCAAGCGTAGTGATTGCGATGAGCGACAGCGCGATCATCACTTCGATCAACGAGTCGCCGCGTTGCCTCCGATACTGCGTGCGATGGATGATCATGCCGCCGCTCCGCAGCCGCCTTGCGTCATGCGCGCCCGGCCGCCGGTTGCAAGGCGGATGCAGCGGGCGGAAAGCGCGGACGCCGCGAGCCTGCTGTTGCGCGCGCTGAAATCGAAACTCCGGAAGCCGCCGATCACCTGGCCGGCGGGCGGCGTGAACGACAGATCGGTCGTCGCCCCGGCGATTGCAATCGAAGGCGAAGCAGGTTGCGCTCGCAACAACACGGGGGCGCCGTCGCGTTCAACGAAGAGCGCCCAGCCGCACGACCAGTCGGCCGCGCCCGAACCGCAGTTCTTGCCGGGCGCGAGACAGTGGCGCGCGACGTCGATCCGGCACAGCGTCACGCGCGCGCCTCGCTTCACGGCTTCCGAGCGCGCGAGCGAGAGCGTGGAAAAGAGCGCACGGGCGCGCGCGTCGACCTGGTCACGCAGGTGCCACGCAAGAAAAGAAGGCGTCGCGAACGTCGCGATGATCGCCATCACGGCGAGCACCACGGACAGTTCGACGACCGTGAAGCCAAAAAAGCGAGGTTTCATTCGCATCCCTCATCGATCGAGTGAGAACAGCGCTCAATCTAGCGAGAAATGCTGGCCGCCGCCATCGGCCGAATGGCCGACTACCGGACGCGCGAAAGCCGCGACAGACTCTTCTTTGTCGTTGGCTCTCAATGCACGGGAAGGGAAAAATGCAGAAACGCTCAGCGCTTGCGGGAAGTCGATTTCTTCGGCGCGGCACGCCGGAATTCATCGAGCACGTCTTCGAACTCGGAAACGTCTTCGAAGCGTTTGTAGACGGACGCGAATCGTACGTAGGCGATGGTGTCGAGCTGGCGCAACTCGTTCATCACGAGTTCGCCGAGGCGCTCGCTGCGCACTTCGCGCTCGCCGCTGCCGAGCAACTGGTATTCGATGCGGGCGACGGCTGCGTCGATCGCATCGGCTGCAACCGGGCGCTTTCTCAGCGCCAGTTGCATGCTCGCGACGATCTTGCGACGATCGAATTCGGTGCGGCTGCCATCCTTCTTCACCACCGACGGCAGCGCCAGCTCGACCCGCTCATACGTCGTGAAACGCTTGTCGCAGGACGGGCAGCGGCGCCGGCGCCGGATGGCCGCGCCGTCTTCGGACACGCGCGAATCCACCACTTGCGTGTCGTCGTGACGGCAGAAGGGGCAGCGCATCGGGGCTCAGCCGTAGACCGGGAACTGCTTCGTCAGCTCGGCGACCTTTGCGCGCACGCGCTCGAGATTCGCCTGATCTTCCGGGTTGTCCAGCACGTCCGCGATCAGGTTGCCGACGATTTCCGCTTCCTTCACGCCGAAGCCGCGCGTCGTCATGGCGGGCGAACCGAGGCGCACGCCGCTCGTGACGAACGGCTTTTCCGGATCGTTCGGAATCGCGTTCTTGTTGACCGTGATGTGCGCGGCGCCGAGCGCAGCTTCCGCAGCCTTGCCGGTGATCTTCTTCGCGCGCAGGTCGACCAGCATCACGTGGCTTTCCGTGCGGCCGGAGACGATGCGCAGGCCGCGCTTCACCAGCGTTTCGGCGAGCACGCGCGCGTTGTCGACCACGCGCTGCTGGTATTCCTTGAATTCCGGCGACAGCGCTTCCTTGAAGGCGACGGCCTTGGCGGCAATCACGTGCATGAGCGGACCGCCCTGGATGCCCGGGAAGATGGCCGAGTTAATCTGCTTCTCGAACTCGGCCTTCATCAGGATCACGCCGCCGCGCGGGCCGCGCAGGCTCTTGTGCGTCGTGGTCGTGACGAAGTCGGCGTGCGGCACCGGATTCGGATAGACGCCCGCGGCGATGAGGCCCGCGTAGTGCGCCATGTCGACCATGAAGTAGGCGCCGACGCTCTTCGCGATCTGCGACATGCGCTCGAAGTCGATCTTCAGCGCGAACGCGGAAGCGCCCGCCACGATCAGCTTCGGCTTGTGTTCCTTCGCGAGCTCTTCCGTCTTTGCGTAGTCGATGTCTTCGGCTTCGTTCAGGCCGTAACTCACGACCTTGAACCACTTGCCCGACATGTTGACGGGCGAGCCGTGCGTGAGGTGGCCGCCTTCGGCGAGGCTCATGCCCATGATGGTGTCGCCGGGCTTGAGCATCGCGAAGAAGACGCCCTGGTTCGCCTGCGAGCCGGAGTTCGGCTGCACGTTCGCGGCTTCGGCGCCAAACAGCTGCTTCACGCGGTCGATAGCGAGCTGCTCGACCACGTCGACATACTCGCAGCCGCCGTAGTAACGCTTGCCGGGATAGCCTTCGGCGTACTTGTTGGTGAGCTGCGAGCCCTGCGCTTCCATGACGGCCGGGCTCGTGTAGTTTTCCGACGCGATCAGTTCGATGTGATCTTCCTGGCGGCGGTTTTCCAGTTCGATGGCCTTGAACAGTTCGGGATCGACGCTGGCGATGGTGCTTTGGGCTCTGTCAAACATACGTTTTCCGTTAGATCTAAACAGGTTGACCGGATCGCGCGTGCGCGGGCATGGCTGCCTGACGTCACGCTGGTGACACTGGTGACGTTACGGCACGTGGCGCGGGATGCAGAATGGGTCCTGGCGTGGGAGGAAAACTCCGTATACGCGAGACGGACAGCCACCGGCAGCGCAGCGACGGCGCGCGGATCTCAGCTGCCCAGGCGAACGGCAAAACGATGCTCCGCGCTTCCCGGTGGGTCGTTCCACCTTGAATCCGAAGATTCTATCGCCAGTCACGCGGAGTTTGAGCGTTGTAGTGTAATGGGGTGTCGTGCAATAGGCAACCGAGGCCGCGCGCCGCTGCGGGAGCCTAAATCAGGCAAAATTGCACGACCGTTCGTATTGCTGTACGCCCATGATCATGCGGAGCCCGCGACTTGCCGCGCCGCACCAATGGAAGTACGCTTTGCGCCGTTGCAAGGCGCACCCATGCGCCGCGCGAACCTCGTTTCCCTACATCACAACCGGAACCCGCTCATGATCGTATTCGTCACTGGCGCGTCCGCCGGCTTCGGCGCCGCCATCGCCCGCACTTTCGTGAAAGGCGGTCATCGCGTGATCGCCAGCGCCCGGCGCCGTGACCGGCTCCAGGCGCTCTCGAACGAGCTCGGCGACGCGCTCCTGCCCCTCGAACTCGATGTCACCGACGACCGCGCCGTTGCCGCCGCCATCGCGTCGCTGCCGGAAGCCTTCTCGCAGGTCGACGTGCTCGTCAACAACGCCGGCCTCGCGCTCGGCCTCGAACCGGCGCAGCGCGCGAATCTCGACGACTGGAAGAAGATGATCGAGACGAACTGCACGGGCCTCGTCTCGGTTACGCACGCGGTGCTGCCGGGCATGGTCGAGCGCAATCGCGGCCATGTGTTCAACATGGGATCCGTCGCGGGCACCTATCCGTATGCGGGCGGCAACGTGTACGGCGCGAGCAAGGCGTTCGTGCGCCAGTTCAGCCTGAACCTGCGCGCGGATGTGGCGGGCACCGCGCTGCGCGTCACCGATATCGAGCCGGGCCTCGTCGGCGGCACCGAATTTTCGAACGTGCGCTTCAAGGGCGACGACTCGAAAGCGGCCAACGTCTACCAGAATGTTCAGGCGCTCACCCCCGAAGACATCGCCGACGCCATCTACTGGATCGCGACCCGTCCGGCGCACGTGAACGTCAACGCCATCGAGATCATGCCGATCGCGCAGACCTTCGCACCGTTGCAAATACATCGCGGTTGAATGCCCGATTTCGCGTCATATGCGTAGCTTCCGGTAAAATGCGCGGATGAATATGTCTAGCAGCGAAAATCAGCCGGCGAACGATCCGCTGACTTTCGAGTGGCCGATTCGCGTGTATTACGAGGACACCGACGCCGGCGGCATCGTCTTCTACGCGAACTATCTGAAGTTCTTCGAGCGAGCGCGCACCGAATGGCTGCGCGCGTGCGGCATCGACCAGCGAAAGCTGATCGACTCCGAAGGCGTCGCGTTCGTCGTCAAGCGCACGGCCGTGGATTATTCGGCGCCGGCGCGGCTCGACGACATCGTGCGGGTCGTCAGCCGGATCGATCGCCTCGGCCGCGCGTCGGTGGATTTTCATCAGGAAGCATGGCGCGACGAGGTCCTGCTCGCATCCGGAGATATCCGCGTGGCATCGGTCGATCTCGCATCGATCCGTCCCGTCGGCATTCCGGGCGCGGTGCTCGCCGGACTGAAACGCGGGCCCGTGACACCTTCCATGCCGGCTGCATGAGGGCCGCATGAGCATCGGAACGAGCGCCGGCAGAAAACCAATGAACTCGTCGTGACCCTGAGAACACCAAGCCTGCATTGCAAGGCAAGCAGCATCGAGCATGAGCCGGCAAGAGCCGGGACTTTCGAAACTTTCACGAAAGCCTGACACGCTCCATTCGGGACGTAACAGCGGACCTTTATGAACAATACACAAGACCTGTCGATCGTTTCCCTCGTCATTCACGCGAGTCTGCTCGCGCAGGCCGTCATGGCCCTGCTGCTGATCCTGTCGCTGCTGTCGTGGACTTTCATCTTCCGCAAGTGGTTCGCCATCCGGCGCGCCCGCGCGCAAACCGAGCGCTTCGAACGCGATTTCTGGTCCGGCGGGGACCTGCAGGCGCTCTATCAGAGCGCAGCCAACAACCGTCACACCATCGGCGCGCTCGAGCGCATTTTCGAATCCGGCATGCGCGAGTTCCTGAAGGGCAAGGAGCGCCGCATCACGGATCCAGGCGCGATCCTCGATGGCTCCCGCCGCGCTATGCGTGCCGCCTTCCAGCGCGAGATGGACGTGCTCGAAGCAAACCTCGCGTTTCTCGCGTCGGTGGGTTCGGTCAGTCCGTATATCGGCCTCTTCGGCACGGTCTGGGGGATCATGAATTCGTTCCGCGGCCTGGCCAACGTACAGCAGGCGACGCTCGCGAACGTTGCGCCAGGTATCGCCGAGGCGCTCGTCGCCACCGCAATCGGCCTCTTTGCCGCGATTCCGGCGGTGGTCGCATACAACCGCTACGCGCACGATATCGACCGTCTGGCGATCCGCTTCGAGACCTTCATCGAAGAGTTCTCGAACATCTTGCAGCGTCAGGCGCACTAAGGAGTCCGCGATGGCCGGAGGCCCTACTCGTTCCAGCATGCGCGGCAGTTCGCGCCGCGCGATGTCCGACATCAACGTCGTGCCGTATATCGACGTGATGCTCGTGCTGCTCGTCATCTTCATGGTGACGGCGCCGCTCGTCTCGCCGTCGATCATCAACCTGCCGACAGTCGGCAACGCGCAGCCGCAGGAGCAGACGCCGCCGCTCGTGGTCAACATCAAGGCGGACGGCAGCATGAACGTGCGCTACAAGGAAGACGGCGGCGCGGCGCAGCAGCAGAACATGACCAAGGACGAGCTCAATTCGTTCGTGCTGAACCGGCAGGAATCGCATCCAGACCAGCCGGTCGTGATCGCCGCCGACAAGACCGTGAAGTACGAAGTCGTGATGAACGTGATGTCCGACATGAAAGCGCGCGGCGTCAAGCGCGTCGGCTTGCTGGTGAAATCTCAATAACGCAATGATCGATCGGCATATCCGGCAGACCCGCGCCCGACCCATCCGCCCGCCGCGCGAGCGCGGCACGTGGAAAGCGTTCGCGCTCGCCGCGCTGATGCACCTGCTGCTCGGCTGGCTGCTGTATCACGGCATCAACTGGCAGAACAACACGCCCGCCGGCTCGGAAGCGGAACTCTGGACCGAGATTCCGGACCTCTCCACGCCGACGCCCCGCCCTGCACCGCCGCCGCCTGCGCCCGTCAAGGTGCAGCCCGCGCCGCCGCCCGCGAAGGACGAGGAGGCCGACATCGCGTTGCAGGAAAAGAAGCGCAAGCAGCAGGAAGCCGCCGCGCGCGAGGCGCAGCTCGCGGAACAGCGCCGCCAGCAGGAGCAGGCACAACAGGAAGCGGACGCGAAGCGTCAGCAGCAGCTCGCCGCGCAGCAGGCGGCCATGGCTGCGGCGCAGAAGGCCGCGCAGGAAAAGCAGAAACAGGTCGAAAAGCAGAAGCAGCTCGACCAGCAGAAGGCCGACCAGCAGAAGCAGCAGCAACTGAAGGCGCAGCAGAAGGAAGCCGAGGCGGCCAAGGCCGAGCAGTTGAAGGAACAGAAGGAAGCCAAGGACAAGGCCGACGCGCAGGCGAAAGCCAAGGCGGACGCCGATGCGAAGGCCAAGGATAAAGCCAAGGCCGACGCCGCCGCGAAAGCCAAGCTCGATTCCGAGCGCCGCGCGCGACTCGCGCAGTTGCAGGGGCAGGCCGGCGGCGGGTCGAGTGACAGCGGCGAGGGGCTGGCGAAGGGCGGAACGGGCCGCGGCGCGGGTGGCAATGCGACCTCGCCGGGCTATGCGGAGAAGGTTCAGCGCCGTGTGCGTCCGAACATCGTCTGGGCCGGTGAAACGGCCGGGCTCGAGACCGTGGTCACGGTACGTTGCGCGCCCTCGGGCACACTGCTTTCGTCGTCGATCTCGCGCTCGAGCGGCAACGATCAGTGGGACGAGGCGGCATTGCGCGCGGTGCGGCGCTCCGACCCGATGCCGGTCGACATCAACGGCCAGGCTCCGGCGTCCTTTACCATCACGCTGCGCCCGGCTGGCGGCTGATTGCAAGGCTTACAACGCGGGAACGAATCGTGCGGCCGGCGGTCTGTTCTGCAGTTTCGAATAGTTTAAAAATCGCTTTTGGGAACGAATACAGCATGAGTTTGATGACAAAGCTTGGCCTGAGGACGCTCATCGCGTCCTGCCTGATCGCCGCGGGTACCGCACATGCGGAGCTCAACGTGCTCGTGACCGGCGTCGGTTCAACCCAGTTTCCGATCGCAACCGCAAACTTCGCGAACGAAGCGAATTCGCCGCAACAGGTGAGTGCCATCGTGCGGCAGGATCTGGCGCGCAGCGGCAAGTTCAACAACATCGATGCGGGCAGCACGCCGGTATCGGAGACGGACTCCGTCGATCTCGGCAGCTGGAAAGCCAAGGGCGCCGACGCCTTTGTGTCCGGCAGTGTGACGAAGCTGTCGAACGGCCAGTACGAAGTGCGCTTCCGCCTTTATGACACGGTCAAGCAGCAGAGCCTCGGCGGCCTGTCGCTCGTCAGTCCCGAAAGCGGCCTGCGCATGAGCGCGCACAAGGTCGCCGACTACATCTACGCAAAACTGCTCGGCGGCCGCGGCGTGTTCGCGACGCGTCTTTCGTATGTGATCCAGACAGGCGGCAAGTACCAGTTGCAGATTTCCGACTCGGACGGCCAGGACGCGCGCATCGCGCTCAACAGCCCCGAGCCGATCATCTCGCCGGCCTGGTCGCCCGACGGCACGAAGGTCGCGTACGTCTCGTTCGAGAAGAAGAAGCCGGTCGTCTATATCCACGACCTGCCGACGGGCAAGCGCGTCGTCGTTTCGAATCAGAAGGGCAACAACAGTGCGCCGGCGTGGTCTCCGGACGGCCGCAAGCTCGCGGTCGCGCTGTCGCGCACGGGCAACACGCAGATTTTCGAAGTCAATGCGGACGGCAGCGGTTTGCGCCGCCTGACGCAAGGCAGCTCCATCGACACGGAGCCGGCCTACTCTCCTGATGGCAACTCGATTTATTTCACGAGCGACCGCGGCGGCCAACCGCAGATCTACAAGATGCCCGCGGGCGGCGAGAACGCCGGGGCAGCGCAGCGCGTCACGTTCACGGGCAACTACAACACAAGCCCGCGCGTGAGCCCGGACGGCAAGCAACTCGCGTACATTTCGCGTACTGGCGGCGGCTTCAAGCTGTACCTGCAGGACCTCGGGTCCGGCACGGCTACTGGCCTGACCGACACGACGCATGACGAATCGCCCAGCTTCGCGGCGAATGGTCAGTACATCCTCTACGCCACCCAGGTGAACGGGCGTGGCGTGTTGGCAGCCGTTTCGACCGACGGTCGGACGCGGCAAGTCTTGTCCGTGCAGGGCGGCGTCGTACGCGAACCGTCCTGGGGTCCGTTCATGCAATAACCTCATGCTTTAAGTAGATTACGTTGCGCAATAACACAAGGAGAGTAACCATGATGTCGAAACTTCGTGTCGGCTTTGCAATCGCGATGGTCGGTGCGCTGGCCGCCTGTTCTTCGGGCGTGAAGCTCGATGAAGGCGCGAACAAGGGTACAGGCACCAACCAGCCGAACCCGAACGCCGTGGCGACGGTCAACGTCGACCCGCTGAACGATCCGAACAGCCCGCTCGCCAAGCGCAGCATCTATTTCGACTTCGACAGCTACGCCGTCAAGGACGAATACCAGTCGCTGGTGCAGCAACACTCGACGTACCTGAAGGGTCATCCGGAGCGGCGCGTCCTGATCCAGGGCAACACCGACGAGCGTGGCACGAGCGAGTACAACCTCGCGCTGGGTCAGAAGCGTGCTGAAGCCGTGCGTCGCGCAATGTCGCTGATGGGCGTCGCCGACACGCAGATGGAAGCCGTGAGCCTCGGCAAGGAAAAGCCGACGGCGACGGGTCATGACGAAGCTTCGTGGGCCGAAAACCGCCGCGCCGACCTCGTCTATCAACAGTAACGTAACCAGTCACGGGTGAGTCGCCCTATGTTGTATCGCTTCCCCTCGCTGCGCATCGTCGCAGCCGTTTGTGTGGCCGGATCGGCGCTCGCAGGCGCGCCCGCGCATGCGGGTGTCTTCGACGACAACGAAGCGCGCAAGGCCGTGCTCGACCTGCGCACGAAATCGGACAACCTGACGAGTCAGCTGTCCGCAGCCCAACGCACGATCCTCGATCAATCGAATCGTCTCGACCAGCTGAACCAGCAGGTCGCGACGCTTCGAGGCCAGAACGAGGACTTGTCCAACCAGGTCGCCACGCTGCAGAAGCAGCAGAAGGACTACTACGCCGATCTCGATGCGCGGCTGAAGAAGTTCGAGCCGCAGCAGCAGACGGTCGATGGCATGCAGGGCACCGTGCAGCCAGGCGAGACGGAAGCGTTCAACGCGGCGTCGAATCAGTTCCGTGCCGGTGACTTCAAGAGCGCCGCAGCGTCGTTCAAGACGTTCGTGGCGAAGTATCCGCAGAGCCCGTATCAGCCGACCGCGCAGTACTGGCTCGGCAATGCGCTGTATGCCGAGCGCGACTACAAAGGGTCCACTGCAATCTGGCAGAACCTGGTGAAGTCGTACCCCACGCATCCGCGAGCGCCCGAAGCGTTGCTCGCAATCGCGAACAACCAGATCGAACAGGGCCAGAAAGCCGCTGCGAAGAAGACGCTGGAACAGATCATCTCGCAGTACAGCGGCACCGAGACTGCGCAGACCGCGCAGAGCAGGATGTCGCAGGTGAAGTAAGCGAAGCTTCTTCGTCGGAAATTCGCGCCTCTCGCTGTAAGGGCCCGCTGCTTGGTTGCAGCGGGCCTTTTCTTTTGTGAGGGGGCTTGTCGGATGAATCGTTCCCGGCCGATGTTGACAAATTCCGTGTCGAATGACTATAATTTCGGCTCTTTGGGTCGTTAGCTCAGCTGGTAGAGCAGCGGACTTTTAATCCGTTGGTCACAGGTTCGAATCCCGTACGGCCTACCAAAGATCAAAAGGGTTACAGGCGAAAGCCTGTAACCCTTTTCCGTTTGGGCGCTCATCAGCGCATTGCTTGCCAAGCGGATCTGTCAGCCGGCCCGCTCACTCCCGCCTCAAAGCATCCCGGGGTCATTCACACCCGTCTCCGATTTCGCTGTCACTTCGTTCCGCTTTGTCGATATCCCGTTACACGCGACTCCCGGATAAAACATACGCAATCCTGATCATCCACTCGCCTCCCACGGATGACATTCATCAACAATCTCGACGCGCCCAAGCGACAGAATGGATGTCAAAACCTCGTGCTCAGTTGCTACATGCCGCCTTCGAATGACGATACGAATCGCGTCGACGCAACGAGGATGCATCGCAAGCAAGCCGGATACGACATGGAAGAACGACCGCAAGCCCACGAACACCCGGCGTCCGCCGAACAGGCGCGCAATAGCCCAACCCGTCGAAGAGTAAAACAAGGCGACGTCATCCCCACCAACACGCCGCTCGCCTCGCAACGCAACCAGGTCGGCAGCGCGATCGAGTCCGCCGGCGCGATCGTCGCGAGCAGCATGCAGGACATTCTCGCGAGACATGCCACGCAAGAATCCGCGAGCCTCATCGATACCGTCAAGACCTTGATGGCCGGTCTCTCGCCCGACGAAGCCGCTCGCCTTCGCACCGAGTTGCTGACGGGCGAACCCAATGCCTGGCACGCAAACGCGGCGCGTCATCCGGATGAGGAGTTCGCCTTCGGATGGCGCGACGGTGAATATCCTTACCGACACTTGATGTCGCGCCGCAATTACGAAAGGCAGAAGTATCAGCTTCAGGTCGAATTGCTGAAGCTGCAGGCGTGGGTTCGCGAGACGGGCCAACGTCTCGTCGTGCTGTTCGAGGGACGCGACGCCGCCGGCAAGGGCGGGACGATCAAGCGCTCCATGGAGCATCTGAATCCGCGCGGCGCGAGAGTCGTCGCGCTGGAAAAACCCACCGCGACCGAGCGCTCGCAATGGTATTTCCAGCGCTATGTGCAGCATCTGCCGACCGCGGGCGAGATCGTGCTCTTCGACCGCTCCTGGTACAACCGCGCAGGTGTCGAGCGCGTGATGGGCTTCTGCTCCGACCAGGAATACACCGATTTCATGCAGCAGGTTCCGGAATTCGAGCGGCATCTCGCGAGAAGCGGCATTCACGTCGTCAAGTTCTGGTTTTCGGTGAGTCGTGAAGAGCAGCGACGCCGTTTCAGGGAACGCGAAATCCATCCGCTCAAGCAATGGAAGCTGCGTCCGGTCGACGTTGCTTCGCTCGAAAAATGGGACGAATACACGCAAGCGAAGGAGGACATGTTCGCCCGGACCGATACCGCCGACTGTCCGTGGACCGTCATTCGTTCCGATTGCAAGAAGCGAGCGCGCCTGAACGCAATGCGTCATCTGCTGCACAAGTTGCCGTATGCGAACCGCGATCTGAAGACGATCGGCCCCGTCGATTCGCTGATTGTCGGCCGGGCGCTGTAGTCATCGGCGCGCGTCCTCGTCCGCACCGAACCGCCATCCCCGTGCGCCCGGCGGAGTTTTTCGGACCCGCCGACTGAACGATCGAAATAGCGGGTACCATGGCTTTCGAAAGCCCCTGACCCTTCCGGTCTTCGAGAGCGACCATGCGACTGGCCGATTTCATCTTGCGCGACATGGAATCCATTCTCGTGCAATGGGAAGCGTTCGCAGCAACCCTGTTGCCCGCCGCCGCGGAGATGAAGTCGCTCGCGTTGCGCGATCACGCGCAGCAGATTCTGGAGGCCGTCGCGAAAGATCTGGCGACCTTCCAGAGCCGCGAAGCCCAAATGGACAAGTCGCTCGGCAACGGACCGGTCGCCCTCGGCGCGCCGGAAACGGCCGCACAGACGCACGCGGTCCTCCGGGCGTGCAGCGGCTTCGACATCAGGCAGCTCGCCGCCGAATATCGCGCCCTGCGCGCGAGCGTGCTGCGGCTCTGGATGGACGACTGCGCGCCGGGTCAACCGTTCATCGATGACGTCATACGGTTCAACGAAGCGATCGACCAGGCGCTGGCGGAATCAATCGGCTTTTTCAGCGGGCAAGTGGACCAGGCGCGCAACCTGTTGCTCGGCATGCTCGGGCATGACATGCGCAGCCCGCTTCAGACCATCCAGATGACCGCCTCGTACCTCGCCGCGCTCAACGCCGGCGCGAAGGTATCGGAAGCGGCGGCACGGCTGATCAATAGCGGCGCACGCATGCAGGCGCTGCTCGACGATCTGCTCGATCTCAACCGCACCAATCTGGGTCTCGGCATCAACATTGCGCCGGTGGAGGTCGATCTGACGCGTCTCTTCGCCGATGAACTCGATCTCGTGCGCGCCGCGCATCCCGACGTTCGCATCGACCTCGAAGCGGCGGGTGAACTGCGCGGCGTCTGCGACGGCCGGCGGCTTCAGCAACTGCTCGGAAACCTGGTGCTGAACGCAATCAAATACGGCGCCCCCAACGAGCCGGTCCGCGTAACGATGACGGGCGATCCGCAACACATCCGCTTCGACGTCAGCAACACGGGCCCGCGCATCGAGCCGCCGGCGCTCGAGCTCATCTTCGATCCGCTTCACCGTGGTGCAAACCAGGCGAACCAGTACGACTCGGACGGCAATCTCGGCCTCGGTCTCTACATTGCGCGCGAGATCGCCAAGGCGCACGGCGGCGAGATCGCGGCGCGCTCGGACGAGCAGCAGACCACCTTCTCGGTGCGCCTGCCGCGCGTTGGGCCGCCGGCTTAGACCTCGGATCGGAACGCACCCCGATGCGCTCGAGACGACCGTCCGTTCGTTTCGATTCCGGGCATTCAACCCACGTAATCCACACAAGAAGTTCGCAGAACTGCCTTACAAGTTCTTTCGGATCGGCGTATCTTTCTTTGCAGCGCACCCGGAGGGTTCGCCCGTCCGCCGCGCGCAGGTATCACGCTCGACGCGCGCGGGATTTCACCACCGTTTCGGCGGGCCTCGACAGCCGCACGCGTCAGGGGAGTCGCACCACCGCAATACAGGAGCCGTGCCGATTGCGTGCCCGTGCAGTTTCGTCCGGGCCGTTTGAAGATTTCGTCAAAGGAGAATCGCAATGAATGCACTAAAACCACTCAAGTTGGCGGCTGGCGTTCTCGTCGTCATGGCGTCCATCAGCGTTGCATCCATCAGCGCGCATGCGCAATCGAGCGATGCAGCCGCCGCGCCCACCGCGAAGTCGACGAAGGCGACGAACAAGGCGCTCGCCAAGGAAGTGCGGAAGGCACTGACGAAGACGAAGGGCCTGGTTTCGTCGAACATCAACATTCGTGCGCACGACGGCGTAGTGACGCTCGCGGGCACCGTGCCCGACAACTCGCAGATCGACAAAGCGACCGAGGCCGCCAAAGGCGTGGCCGGCGTGACATCAGTGAAAAACGCGATCACGGTCCATTCGATCGGGCAGTAAGCGCCGCAACGGCCTCGCCGCTTCGGTGCCAGTCGCGGCGGCGCGACCGGCACCGAAGCGCAGTTCCGTCGGAGCGCGTCGCAGGGCGCGAACCACGCGACGTCAAACGACTGCTTCGGCAGAACCGGAGCGGCATGTTCCGCGGGCACTCGTTTCATCTTCCGACACAACTGGCCTCACCGAGCGCCAGCGCTTCAACAATCCCGTCGACCATCGATAAACCGTGCTTTCCCTATCGAGAAAGCCACTATCATGCAAAGGCTGGCTACACAGACGACGCCCGATAAAAAAACGAGGTGAGACGTGGAATTCGTCAGAACGCTACTCGAACAGCAGCCGCTGATGGCCGTGTTCCTCACCATCGCAATCGGCTATCTCGTCGGCGAGATCAATATCAAGGGCTTTTCGCTTGGGGTGGGCGCCGTGCTCTTCGTCGCGCTCGGGGTCGGCTGGTTCGCGCCCAAGGCGGCGCCGGCCCCGATGGTCGGCACGCTCGGGCTCGCGCTCTTCCTCTATACGGTGGGCGTCCAGTACGGCAAGCAGTTCTTCCTCGGCCTGACGAGCGCCAGCGGCCGCCGCGCCAACCTGATCGCGCTCATCGGCGTGCTGGTGGCCGGCATCGTGAGCATCGTCATCCAGCACGCGATGCATCTGAAGCTCGGCTACGCGCTCGGCCTCTTCGCGGGATCGGGCACGAGCACGGCGGCGCTGCAGGCGACCATCGCGACGCTCCGCAACGACGACGCCGCCGTCGGCTACTCGGTCTCCTACCCGTTCGGCGTGGCCGGGCCGATCCTGCTGCTCTATCTCGCGTTCATGCTGAAGAAGCCGAAGATCGACACGGCGGCGGGCGCGGGCCTCGAATACGTCGAGATTGCGCTCTCCAACCCGGCGCTCTTTGGCAAAACGCTCGGCGACGTGACCGCGCTGCTGCCCCCCGACGTGCAGATCGTCGCGCGCCGCTCCGCGCACCACAACGAACCGGCGACGCCGGCCATCGTCATCGGCGAGAACGACGTCCTGCTCGCCGTCGGGCCGAGCCGCGAGACGCTCGACCGCGCGCGCGAAGTCCTGGGCGTTGCGGCGCCCGGCCGCGTCACGAGGGATCGGAGCGATCTCGACTACATCCGCATTTTCGCGTCGCGCGCGACCGTGGTGGGCCGGCCGCTCGGCGATCTGCAACTGCCGGGCGACAAGGCGTCGATCGTCGCGCAAGTGCGCCGCGGAGACACCGACATTCTGCCGAGCCCCGAACTCGTCCTCGAATTCGGCGACCGCATCGGCCTGCTCGCCAATCGCAGCGATTTTCCGGCGCTGCGCAAGTACTTCGGCGATTCGATCAAGGGAACCGCCGAGTTCAGCTATATCTCGATCGGCCTCGGCATGGCACTTGGCTTTCTGCTCGGCGCGGTGCAGATTCCGTTGCCGGGCATCGGCAAGCTCGCGCTGGGGCTCTCGGGCGTCCTGATCGTCGCGCTCGTGCTCGGCCGGTTGCGGCGCACGGGCGGCATGAACTGGACGATCCCGCTCTCCGCCAATCTCGTGATGCGCAACCTCGGTCTCACGCTGTTTCTCGCGCAGGTCGGGATGGCGTCGGGGCCGAAGTTCGCGGCGACGATCACCGAGACGGGGCTTCTGATGCTCGGTCTCGGTGCCATCGTGCTGCTCGCGCTGGTGGTGCCGGTGCTGGTGCTCGGGCTCGTGGTGTACCGCATGCCCTTCGACGAAGTGGCGGGCATCGTCGCGGGCGCGTGCGGCAATCCGGCGATCCTCGCGTTCGCGAACAAGCTCGGTCCGACCGAGCGCCCCGACATCGGCTACGCGATGATCTTTCCCGGCATGACGATCGTGAAGATCCTGTTCGTCGATATCGTCGGCGCGCTGATGTAGCGTCAGGCGAAGCCGTCGCGCAGGATCTGGGCGGTCAGCGCGCGGTTCTTCCAGTGCATGTTGTGAATGCGCTTCTGCAACTGGCCGAGCGCATTGGGATCGATGCTCCGGTAGGTGAGCACCGCAGCCGGGCGCGACCCGTCGCCGGGTGCGTGCTCGATCTCGTCGAACGGCGGAAAGCCGTACTTCGCCAGGAACTCGCCGATCTCTTCGTCGGACGTATCGGGTGCGAGGTTGCCGAGATAAAGACGTGTCATGGCAGAACTCCAGTTGATCGGCCGTGCATATGACGTTGCGGAGCGCGTCGCATTCCTGCGCTCGTCGTTCGCCTTCACGGACCTCGTGGACTCATATTACGCAAAGCGTCCGGAGGCCGCAAATCGGTGTGCGCCGCGCGCTCATCGTGCGCCGTCCGCTGAAGTCGAACGGCGATGAAAATCGACCGCCCGGTCGAGGTTGTGGAACATGCGTTCCCGGCCGAGCGTCTCGCCGAGCGGCGAACGCTGCACCATCTCCAGCACGCCCGGATTCAGCCCGACGAGCCACAGCGACACACCCGCCTGCCGAAAGTGCTCTTCGGCACGCGTGAGCATCTTGAGCGCTGTGTATTCGATATCGAACACGCCGCCGGGATCCAGCACCACGACACGCGCGGCTCGGCCTCTTCGATAAACGCGCGCATCTTCTGCCCGACGAGCTTCGCGTTGGCAAAGAAAATGCGGCCCTCGGGCCGCAACACCAGCAGAATGATCGGTAACCCGCAGCCCCGGTCCGCCGACATGCGGCGCGCGGGTCCCGAATGGAGCATCGGCGCAGGTTCGCTCAGAACTTCTCCGGTACGTACTTGTATGGATAATCCGGTTCGCGATAGCCCTTCGGGCCTTGTCGCTTCGGCAGCGTGATCTTCGGCCGCGGCATCGCTTCGTAGGGAATGCTTTTCAGCAGATGCGTGATGATGTTGAGCCGCACGCGCTTCTTGCTGTTCGAACGCGCGACGAACCACGGCGCGAAATCGGTATCGGTGGCGGCGAACATGTCGTCCCGCGCGCGTGAGTAGTCGTACCAGCGGCTGTACGAATCCAGGTCCATGCGCGAGAGCTTCCAGACCTTGCGCCCGTCGTGGATGCGCCCCTGAAGCCGCCGCGTCTGCTCCTCCTCGCTCACTTCGAGCCAGTACTTGATGAGCGTGATCCCCGATCCGACGATCGCGCGCTCGACGAGCGGCACCGCCATCAAAAACGACTCGGCCTGTTCCTTCGTACAGAAACCCATCACACGCTCGACGCCCGCGCGGTTGTACCAGCTGCGGTCGAAGATCACGATTTCGCCCGCGGCCGGCAGATGCGGCAGATAGCGCTGCACGTACATCTGGCTTTTCTCGCGATCGGTCGGAGCAGGCAGGGCGATCACGCGAAACACACGCGGGCTCACGCGTTCGGTGATCGCCTTGATCGTACCGCCCTTGCCCGCGCCGTCGCGCCCTTCGAAGACGATGCAGATCTTCGCGCCCGTCTGCACGACCCATTCCTGAAGCTTCACCATCTCGACATGCAGCCGCGCAAGCTCCTTTTCGTAGGCCTTGTTCGACATCGGGGCTTCCGGATCGTCGCTGGCTTCGGTCTCTTGCTTGTTGCCCTTGCCCATGGTCGTCTCCCTCTCCGAGTGGTGGGCGCGTCCGCATCGCCGTCAGTGGCGACAGCGCGTGCGGACGCGCCGTATCAGCACTTCGCCGCCGTGGTCTTTTCGTCGCCGTGCCCGTGCAGCGTCGGCGCGGTCGCGCTGCCGCCGTGCTGCTCCAGATACTTGCACGCACCGATTATGTCCCGCGCCAGGATCATCGCGACGTTGTGGTTGATGTGCGGCCGCACGACGACGCGCAGACTTCTGACTTCCTGTGCATCGGGTGGCATCGAATACGCCGACAGCACCCAGCCCTTCTCGCGCACCTTGTTCGAGACGTCGAACTCGTTGAAGTTTTTCACCTTCGGATCGAGTGTAACGGCCACCACCGGAATGCGCTGCGTCTCGTTCATGATCGTGAAGTAGCCGCTTTCCACGAGCGCGTTGCGCAGCGCCACGGCGTTCTTGAGCGTGTGCGTCATGCCGCGCTTGTAGCCGTCGAAGCCAAGCCGCAGGAACTGGTAATACTGCACCGCGATCGGCGCGGCGTTGCGGCTGAAGTTGAGCGTCGCGGTGGGCATCTCGCCGCCCAGGTAGTTCACATAGAAGATCAGGTCCTCGTTGAACACCTTGCGCTCGCGGAACACCACCCATCCGAGACCCGGCGGCGTCAGCCCGAACTTGTGCCCCGACGCGTTGATCGACTGCACGCGCGGCAGCCGGAAGTCCCACTTGTAGTCGGGATAGAGAAACGGGTTCACGAAGCCGCCCGAAGCGCCGTCGATATGCATGGGGATCGAGATGCCCGTCTTCTTCTCGTAGGCGTCGAGCCAGTCGTGAATCTCCTGGATGTCGTCGTCCTCTCCGGTGAAGGTCTGCCCCGCGATTGCGACCACCGCGATGGTGTTCTCGTCGACGAACTTGTCGAGGTGCTCGGCGGTCAGGCGATAGTTGCCCGGCTTGAGCGGCACGATGCGCGGCTCGACGTCGAAGTAGCGCAGGAACTTCTTCCAGACGATCTGCACGTTGCCGCCTGTCACCATGTTCGGGCGCGTCGCGTCCTTGCCCGCCTTCTCGCGTGCCTGCCGCCAGTTCCACTTGTGCGCGAGGCCCGCGAGCATGCACGCCTCCGACGAGCCGATGGTCGCCGTGCCATAAGGCTCGACGCCCTTCGGTCCGTTCCATAGCTGATGCAGCCACTTCACCATCCGCGTTTCCATCGCGAACACTTGCGGGTACATGTCATGGTCGATGTAGTTCTTGTACATGTTGCGCTTCGCGACCTCGACCGCTTCCGGCTCCGCGAAGGTCGTGACGAACGACGACATGTTCAGCATCGGGTTGGCGTCGGTCCATTCCTCGCTGACGACGAGCGCGGCGGCCGCGCGCGCCGAGATGCCTGACTGGGGGAACTCGTCCTCGGGTATCGGGAGGTTGAACTCGTCATACGGCGTGACTTTGTCCATCGATGTGTCCATTTGCTTCTCCTGTGAAGGATGCAAGTCAGAGCACCTTGCTCCTGTCGAGCTTCTTGCCGGTTTCGGCGTTGTAGCGCTCCACGTACTCGCCGAGCAGGTTGCGGATCGCCCGGCCGATCTTCACGTAGTCGCTCTCGTTGAGATTCGCGAGCGACACGCGCCCCGACGGATGCTGGGTACCGAAACCGCGTCCCGGCAGCAGCACGACGCGCGCATCCTTCGCGAGCCGGAACAGCAGTTCGGACGGCTTCGTCTTCTTGATGAGCCAGTCGACGAATTCGCGCCCGTATGCGCGCTCGCCCAGAAACTCCATGTCGAGGATCGTGTAGTAGTCGACCTTGTTGACATCGTCGTCATCGAAGGTGATGCCGATCTCGCGATAGAGCGCCTCCTTGCGGCTGCGGATCAGGCGCTTCAACGCGTTCTTGTACGCGTCGGGCGTGTCCATCAGCGAGAAGAGCGAGAACAGGACCATCTGCACCTGCTGCGGCGTCGAGAGCCCGGCGGTGTGGTTCAGCGCGACCGTGCGGCTGTCAGCCACCAGCCGGTCGATGAACTTGAGGTTCTCCGGCTCCGTCGTGATCGACTCATAGCGTTCGTGCAGTTGCTTCTTCTGCTCCTTCGACAGCTCCGCGATCTGTCTGTCGAGGACGTTGTCGCGATGCGTCGCGATCGCGCCGAGCCGCCAGCCGGTCGCGCCGAAATACTTCGAATACGAATACACGAGGATCGTGTTCTTTGGGCACAGTGCGAAGAGCGAGACGAAGTCGTCGGCGAAGGTGCCGTAGACGTCGTCGGTCAGCAGAACGAGATCGGGCCGCTCCTTCACGATTTCGGCAATGTATTCGAGGCTCTCCGTGTCCATCTTCACCGAAGGCGGATTGCTCGGATTCACGAGGAAGAACGCCTTCACCTTCGGGTCGCGCAGCTTGTCGAGTTCGCTCTTCGAGTACTGCCAGCCGTTGGCGACATCGGCTTCGAGATTGACGACGTTCAGGCGGTAGTCGTTCAGGCGCGGGATCTCGATGTACGGCGTGAAGATCGGCGTGCCGAGCGCGATGGTGTCGCCGGGCTTGATCAGATGGTTCTCGCGCATCGTGTTGAAGATGTACGTCATCGCGGCCGTGCCGCCTTCGACGGCGAACACGTCGAACTCGCCGATGAACGGATACGAGCCGACCATCTCGCGCCGCAGATACTGCCCGACGATCACCTCCGAGAGCCTGAGCATCCGGTCCGGCACCGGATAGTTCGACGCCAGAATTCCCTCGCACATCTCATAGAGGAAGTCCGAGGCGGAGAGGCCCATCTGGTCGCGCACATACGACACCGCACCGCGCAGAAAGTCGATGCCCGGCACACCCTTGTTGTCGCGGGCGAAGATCTCGAAGCGCTCTTCCAGCCCTTCGCGCTTCGGAAAGCCGCCGAGCCCTTCGGGCATGTGTGCGAACGAGCGCTCCGATTCGCGCATCGCGAACAGGCCGAGTTGCCAGAAGCCGTGGCGCGGGATCGTCGCGAGGAAGTTCGGATTGCCGCGGCCGGCGTTGAGCATCGACAGGTTCGCCGGGCGGTCCACCGCGCCGCCGCCGGCCGCCTTGATGAGTTCGTCCTTCAGTTCGAAGGGGCTCAGCGACGCCATCTTCGAATCGGCGCCAATGCCCGGCGCGGAGTCTGCCTTGCCCGACTTTGCTGACTTCTCTGACTTTGCCATCCAACACCTCCAGATTAGGGTGAACTGCAAGAATCGAAATCGATGAATCGGTAACGCGCGGTCCGTCGAGCCGGAAAGCTAGGTGAGCATCATCACGATCACCATCCCCCAGATCGTCAGCAGCGTGTTGCCGACCGCGTAGGTGACCGTATAGCCGAGACCGGGCACCTGGCTTTTCGCGGCATCGCAGATCATGCCGAGCGCGGCCGTGGTCGTGCGCGAACCCGCGCAGATGCCGAGCAGGAGCGCCGGATGAAACTTGAAGACATACTTCGCGATGAACATGCCGATTATGAGCGGCACCGTGGTCGCGAAGATGCCCCATAGAAACAGGCTCACGCCGAGTTGCTGCAGCCCCTTGACGAAGCCGGGTCCCGCCGTGATGCCGACCACCGCGATGAACACGTTCAGGCCCACGGAATTCATGAACCAGATGGTCGGCTCGGGAATGCGGCCGAAGGTCGGATGGATAGCACGCAGCCAGCCGAACACGATGCCCGCAATCAGCGCGCCACCCGCGGTGGAAAGCGTGATCGGCACCGCGCCGACCTTGATGACCACCGCGCCGACCAGCGCGCCCAGCGTGATCGCGAAGCCGACGAACGCGATGTCCGCCGCATTCGACGGCCGGTCGATCACGCCGAGCGCCTTCGCGGCCGCCGTCGTGTCCTGCGTGCGGCCGACGAGCGTCACGGTGTCGCCGCGATGCAGCTTGGTGCTCGGCAGCACCGGGATCGGCGTTTCGGTGGCGCCGCGCTTGATCTTGCGCAGGAACACGCCGCGCGCCGCCGGCAGCGTGGAAAGTTCCGACAGCGTCTTGCCGTCCACTTCCTTGCTCGTGATGTAGACGTCGACGCCCTCGGCCGGCACCGCGAGCAGTTCCGCATCGTCGACTTCGTTGCCGCGCGGCCCGACTATGTCGACGAGCTGCTCGCGGCGTCCGCCGACCGCGACGACGTCGCCCGCCTGCAGCACGTCGTCGAGCTTCGCGTCCTGCACGGTACCCCCGCGCCGGATACGTTCGATGAAAAGCCGTGTGCCCGCCGGCGCGCTGCCCTCCGCCTGTCCCACCGACTTGCCGACGAGCGGCGCGCCTTCCGGAATCCGGTACGCGCGCAGCTCGTACTTGTGCCAGGCCTGGCCGGCACCGCCGAGTTCCTGCGCACCGCCGAGCGTCGCCTCGTATTCCTTGCACGCGGCGACCAGGTCGATGCGCAGCAGCAAGGGGCCGAGCGTCGCTAGGATGATCGCCGAGCCGATCGTGCCGAAGATGTACGTGACCGCGTAGGCGGTCGGCATCGCGTTGAGCAGCGCCTCGGCTTCGTCCGGTGGCAGTCCGATCCGGTTGATCGCGTCGGTGGCGAGCCCCATTGATGCGGAGATGGTTTGCGAGCCCGCGAAGAGCCCTGCCGCCGAACCGATGGAATAGCCCGCGAGCTTCGCGGCTACGAAAGGCGCTGCGAGACAGAGCACGCACTGCACGACCGAGAACAGCGCCTGCGGCACGCCGTCCTTCGCGATACCGCGCACGAACTGCGGGCCGACGCCATAGCCGACCGCAAACAGAAACATCAGAAAGAAAACAGATTTGACGTTCGGCGAGATCGTAATTCCGAGCTGCCCGATCGCAATTGCCGCGAGCAGCGTCGCGGTGACGGCGCCGAGACTAAATCCTCGATAACTCTTGCCTCCTACCCAATACCCGATCCCCAGTGAGAGAAAGATGGCGATTTCCGGATAACTGCGTAGCGTTGCGGTAAGCCATGACATACGCACTCCTTTTTGGGCCGATTTTCAGGCAGCGAATTACATGGTAAGCAATATGGAGGGATATTTGAAGTAAAAGCATCCTGCGCGCAAACCATAGGCGCGCGTGGAACGGCAAAAGCGGCGCATTCACCAGATATTCCGCGATGCGGAGAACGAAACGATCGAGCGATGCGTTGCGCCGGCCGACATGGTGGTGGTCTCCTGTCCATATTTGTTCGACTATAGCCGATCTATCTTAGGCGCAGGATTTCGACTATTCAACTTCTTCCGGGCAGTTTTTTAGTTGCTGCTTACAGGAAACACCGAAGATTCCTTCGGATCGATGACGCGCGTGGAGGCTAAATGGAGCAGCTGCGGCACCGGCCGCTCGAAGCTATCGGCATTTCTTATTACGCAACGATAATGTCCCATTGTTTTCAACGATGGCTCGCTAAACACCATTCACTCCTTATATCGCAAATCGTAGGATGTAAAGCGGGAGTAACGGCTTGTCGCACCCGATTAAAAGCAAATAATCAACGCCGATTTTTGCGAAATGGTCTGCGATATAAGGAATCTGCATGCCGCCGGCGATTAGAACCCGAATTCCGGGGCCTTCATTTTCCGTTTGACGCGCCCGCAATTTGTGTTATTGATATTGATTCCATCGTATCGCGAATGTCGTCCGCGACGTATCCGGATTGAACCGAAAATCGAAATTCCAGCCGGCATCGCCTGCCGGTGCGACGCATAGAAAGCTGTCCGGGAGGTTTTCACGACAATGAAACCGATCCTTGCCTGCCTCGCCAGCGTCCTGATCTTTCTTCCGCGTCGCCGCCGCCCACGCGTCCAGCGAGACCATCGACAAGATCGCCGACTGGCTCGCCATTTTCGTCATCTGCGTCGTGCCGGTCGCGGCGGTGGCGATCCTGCTGATGATTCACGTGCTGCCCGAGAAGATCGCGGAGAAGCGCCATCATCCGCAGAAGGACGCGATCCAGATGCTGTGCTTCCTCTCGCTCGTGTTCGGCGGCCTGCTCTGGCCGGTTGCCTGGCTCTGGACCTACTTCAAGCCGCTCGGCTACCGCATGGCCTACGGCACCGACAAGCACGACGACTACTTCTTCCACGCACGGGAAATGGCGCGGCGCGGCGAACTTCCCGCCGACGAACTCGGCTATATCCTCGGCGAACTCGACAGCATCGCCGCCCGCCGCATCCTGCCGCCCGAACTGCAGCGCGTGCGCGACGAACTCGAAGCGCTTCAGCCAAGCGCGCCGCCGCCACGCCCGCACGACGGCGCGCGCGGTGACCAGCGGAAAGGAGATGCCTGATGGAACTCCTCCTCGCCTTTTACGCGTTCATCGCGTGGCTGATCTTCGGCAAGTTCAGGTGGCTGCCGTGGAATATCGTCACGGGTTCGATCACGATCGTGCTGCCGATCATCGGGCTCACCGTGCTCATCCTGACGCTCAATGTCGTCGCGCCCGCCTCGGAAGACGTGCGCGTGATCCGCTATGTCGTGCAGATCGTGCCGCAGGTGCGCGGCCGCGTGATCGACGTGCCAATCGCCGGCAACACGCCGATCAAGAAGGGCGACGTGCTCTTCAAGATCGATCCGACGCCGTTCAACCTGCAGGTGAAGGCGCTCGAAGCTCAGCTCGTCAATGCGCAGGGCTCGGCGCGCAAGCTCAACGAGGACCTGTCGGCCGCCACCGCGAAAAGCGACGCCGTGCGCGCGCAGATCGACCTTGCGAAGCGGCGCGTGTCGGAGAACCGGCAGCTCGTCGAGCGCGGCGCCGGTGACCGCTTCGCGCTCGAACAGGCCGAGACCAACCTGAAGTCGCTGCAGGCCGACCTCGCCGCCGCGCGCGCCCAGGAAGCGCAGGTGCGCGCGGCGCTGAACGCGACCGTCGACAACGACCAGGCCGAAGTCGCGCAGATCCGCGCGCAGCTCGAATCGGCAAAATGGGATCTTTCGCAGACGACGGTCATCGCGCCGGCCAACGGCGTCGCGATCAATCTTCAGCTGCGGCCCGGCTCGATCGTGACGCCGTTGCTGCAGAACCCGGCCATGAGTTTCGTCGAGGACGACTATCAGGTGATCGCGCTCTTCGACCAGAACGAGCTGCGCATGGTCGTGCCCGGCGACGAGGCCGAGATCGCGCTCAAGACGCTTCCCGGCAAGGTGCTGAAGGCGCGCGTGGTGTCGGTCGTATGGGCACAGGGACAAGGCCAGCTCACGCCGGGCGGCACGCTCCCGATCACGGGCAACGAGCCGACCCCGGCCGCGCGCTTCGCGGTCCGGCTCCAGCTCGACGAAAAGGAGCGCGACGTGTTCCTCGCCGCCGGTGCGCGCGGCCACGCGGCGATCTACACCGACCATCTCGAGGAAATCCAGATTCTGCGCAAGGTGATCATCCGCGTCGGCGCGTATGTCAACTACCTCGTGCTCAAGGTTTGATCATGCACGCGCGTCGTTCTGCCTTCTTCGCGTCGCTGGTTGCGCTTCTGCTGCTGGCGCCGATTGGCGGCTGCGCGCTGAAGGACCCGCCCGATGCCGCGACCGTCCAGCGCGACAGCATGAGCAACGCGCACATCCCGCCCGCTTGGACCGCAGAGGGCGCCGTGCCCGGCCCCGTGCGCGCCGACTGGATCGACTCCTTCGGCGATCCGGCGTTGAGCGCGCTCGTCGCCGAGGCGATCGCGTACAACACGAATCTGCGCGTCGCGGCGGCGCGCGTCGCGCAGGCGGCCGCGCTCGTCAAGGTGGCGGGCGGCGAACTCTATCCCGCCGCGAACTTCCTGGCGCGCCCGGGCGGCACCCTAGGCGGCGACGGCTCTGGCCTGAAGGGTTGGCTCCTGTCCACGTCGTGGGAAATCGACCTCTGGGGGCGCGTGCGCTACGGCGTGCGTGCTTCCGAGGACCAGTACGCGTCCGCGCAGGCCGATGCCGAGTACGCGCGGCAGTCGATTGCGGCGCTCGTCGTGAAGGCGTGGTTCGGCGCGATAGAAGCGCAACTGCAATACGCGATCGCCATCGACATGGTCCGGCACGCCGACGAACTCCACGATCTCGCGCAGCATCGCCTGCGTATCGGCAACGGTTCGCAAATCGACGTGAAAAGCGCGGCGGTCGCGACCCAGACCTATCGCGATACCGCCCGTCAGCTGAAGCTCGCACGCGAGCAGTCGCTGCGCGCGCTCAAACTGCTCGTCGGCCGCTATCCGTCGGCGGAAGTCGCCGTGCCCGGCGCGCTCGGACCGTTACCGTCGATGCTGCCTTCCGGTGTGCCCGCCGACCTGCTGGAGCGCCGGCCCGATGTGATCGCGGCGCAACGGCGTATTTCGGCCGCCTTCGATCTCGCGCGCCAGGCCGACGCCGCCCGGCTGCCGCGCGTGACGCTGAGCGCGGGGCTGTTGAGCGTATCGAGTGAGCTGTTCCTCCTTCAGGATCGCGACAACCCGAGCTGGAGTCTCGGCGCAGGCATTCTGGTGCCGCTTTTTCGCGGCGGCGCGCTGAAGGCACAGGCAGAGTACCGGACGGCCGAACAGGATCAGGCACTCGCGAGTTACGGTCAGATTGCGCTGCAGGCGTTCGGCGAAGTCGAGAACTCGCTCGCCGCGGAGGCCGCGCTGCACGAGCGCGACGCGCTGCTCACGCGCGCCGTCGCGGAAAACGCGAGTCTCTTCGATCTTCAAAAGGTGCGCTACAAAGTGGGCTCAGGCGATCTGATCGCCGTGACGCAACAGGAGCTTGCCTATGCGTCGTCGCGTTCCGGCCTGGTGCGCGTGCAGAGCGAGCAGCGCATGCAACTCGCGAATCTGTATCTCGCGCTGGGCGGGGGTATCGACACGACATCGAACGTCGCCGATTCGGGCGGCGCGCCGGCCTCCGCCGTCGCACCGCAATAGACCGCGCCGCTCGCGCGCGGCGCGGCCGGTCAGAACTTCAGAACAAGTGCCGCAAGCCGAACATCACGGCGGTCGTCGCCATGCCGGGGGCGACCGGCTGACCGTACGCGATCGTCTGCGTCATCGTGCCCTTGTTGTTCACGTGACCGACCTGGCCATAGACCAGCGTCGCCTTTGAGAGGCTGTATTCCGCGCCCGCCGCGACTTCGGTCGACTTGTTCGCCGAATTGTTGCGGTCCTTCAGATAATAGACGCCGCTCGTCACCCGGAACGCCGGCGTGAACAGATAGCCAAGTCCCGCCGTGAACATGTCGATGTTGACCTGATTCGAGCGCGCCGGATTCTTGCCGTTGCTGTACGACGCCGACACTGAGAAGTCGTGGAACGTGTAGAGCGCGCCGAGATAGAACATCCGATTGTTGGCGAGGCCCGTCGGCACCGCGTTCGGCGCGGGGTTGGTGTCGTGGCCGTTGTAGTACGCCGCCGAGAGCCGCAACCCGTAGCCCGAATACTTCAGCACCGCCGATTCGCGCGTGTTCCCCTCGAAGCTCCCCGCGACGCCGCCCGGCGCATATTCGAGCAGGCCCTTCACGCCGCCGAAACTCGGCGATTCGTAGATGATCGCATTGCTGTCGTACAGCGCGCCGAGCGGGCCGTTGGTGCTCGTTCCTGCCCAGCCCGCCGCCTGGTTCATGCCGAGCCAGGAGGTCAGGATGCTGCCGAACCACCGTCCGCCGCGCACGTCGGTTTCGCCCATCGCGATTGCAATCGGCGCGATCTGGCGGCCCAGGTTCACCGTGCCGAACGGGCCCGAGACGCCCACGCTCGCGATCTGGTTGAATTCGCCCGCGACGCCCGGCGTGTCTGAGAGTCCGGCCCTGCCGTTACCCGAATCGTACGTGCCTTGCAGCTTGAAGTTCACGCGATACCCGCCGCCGATGTCCTCGGTGCCGGTCAAGCCCCAGTTGCTCGAATAGATGCCCGCATCCTTGAAGCGATAAAGCTTGCCGAGATTCCTCGACGCCGGATTGAACGACGCCGCCGACGTGCTCTGGTACATCAGCCCGGCGTCGATGACGCCGTAGAGCGTCACCGACGACTGTGCGTGCGCCGTGCCGCCCGCCGCGGCGAGCGCGGCCAGGCCCATCCCTTTCCACTTCGACTTCCACTTCGACTTCATTTCGTCTCCCGCCTGATGTGTGTGTTTGAACTTCAACTTCCTGCATGCGGTCGGGCGCTACGATGGCGACTTTCCTGCTGGCGAGCCATTCGCCGCTGCCGTTCACGACGGCAGGCTGCTGCGCGGCCGCGACGGCGCCGGCCCGGTTTCGTTCGCGGCCGGCACGGCGCCGAGAAACATCCGCAATGCCAGCCGCTGCACGAAGCTGCCGTAGGGCGGATGAAACAGCTCGATCGGGAACCAGCGATGCTCCGAGAACACCGACTTCGCATGCGACAACTCGCGGAACCCTTCTTCGCCGTGATAGTTGCCCATGCCCGAGCCGCCGATGCCGCCGAACGGCATGTCGTGATTCAGCACGTGCCAGCCCCAGTCGTTGAGCGTCACGCCGCCGGCGTGCGTGCGCTTCAGCAACGCGTCGGACTCCGTCCTGTCATGGCCGAAGTAATAGAGCGCGAGCGGCCGCGTGCCCTCCTGGATGTGCGCGATGGCAGCATCGAAATCGCGATAGGTGAAGACAGGCAGAATCGGACCGAATATCTCCTCGCGGGCGATGCGCATCGCGGGCGTCACGTCGAGCACGACATGGAGCGGCATCCGGCGCCCGCCCGCCGGCATCGGGCAGACGAAGACACTCGCGCCGTGAGCGCGCGCGTCGTCGATAAGCGCCTGCTGGCGCTCGTACGCACGCTCGTGGATCACAGCCGCGTAGTCCTCGCTGCCCGCCGGATGCATGCGCGCGGCCGCTTCCATCACTTGCCGGGCGAACGCTTCCTCGTCGCCTTCGGGCACCAGCGCATAGTCCGGCGCCACGCAGATCTGCCCGGCGTTGACCGTCTTGCCATGCGCGATGCGGCGCGCCGCCACCGCAAGGTCGGCACTCTTCGACACCACCGCAGGCGACTTGCCGCCGAGTTCGAGCGTGACAGGCGTGAGATTGTCGGCGGCAGCGCGCATCACGTGGCGTCCCACTTCGGGCGAGCCAGTGAAGACGATGTGATCGACCGGCAGCGCGCTGAAGGCCCGCGCCACGGCGGCGTCGCCTTCGACCACGGCGACTTCGTCATCGGCGAAGACGTCGGCGAGCATCGCGCGCAGCGCGTGCGACGTATGCGGCGCGAACTCCGATGTCTTCACCATGCAGCGATTCCCCGCTGCAAGCGCGGTCGCAAGCGGACCGAGCGCGAGATAGACGGGGAAATTCCACGGCACCACGATGCCGACGACACCCTTCGGCTGATACATCACGGCGGCGCGATTGGTGAGGAACAGCCACTCGGTATGGCGCCGCGACGGCTTCATCCAGCGCCGCAGCCCGCCGAGCAGGTGATTGATGTGGAGCACCGACGGAAGCACGTCGACCATCATGGTCTCGGCGTGCGCGCGCTCGCTGAAGTCGCACTGCGCGGCCGCCGCGAGCCGTCCCGCGTGCTCGCGAACCGCCGTCCGCAGACGACGCAGCACGCTGCGCCGCTCGGCGAGCGTCGGGTACGGGCGCGCAACGAACGCCGCGCGCTGACATTCGAGGAGCCTCGACAGGCCGTCGCCGCGGCGCATCTCGCCGGCGGGGCAATCATCTGGATTTGTCATCGTGAGTGGATCTGGTGAGTACAGAACGAGGCGCCGGGGCACCTCGCACGCATGCCGTGTTCACGCGGCCATCGCGTCGCATTCGACCGGCACCGTGTCATGCATGCGCTCGCGATACGCGATCAGGTCGCGGATCGTGATGATCGGCAGATCGTGCTGCCGCGCAAAGGCGATCAGTTGCGGCAGGCGCGCCATGCTGCCGTCGTCGTTGACGACCTCCGCGAGCACGCCACCCGCGCGCAAGCCCGCGAGCCGGCACAGGTCGACCGTCGCTTCCGTGTGTCCCGGACGCTCGAGCACGCCGCCCGGCATCGCGCACAACGGAAAGAGGTGGCCGGGACGGTTGAAGTCGTCCGCGTTCGCGCGCGGATCGACCAGCGCCCGGATGGTGATTGCGCGGTCGGAGGCCGAAATGCCGGTCGTCGTGCCGTGCCGGTAGTCCACGGTCACGGTGAACGCGGTCTGCATCGACTCGTTGCCGCGGGGGACCATCAGCGGCAGTCGCAGCGCGTCGAGCCGTTCGCCCGGCAGCGCCACGCACAGCACGCCGCTCGTGTAGCGGACCATGAACGCGACCGCGGCAGGCGTCGCCATTTCGGCGGCCATGATGAGGTCGCCCTCGTTCTCGCGATCCTCGTCGTCGACGACCACAACGAGCGAACCGCGCCGAATTGCCTGCAACGCGTCTTCGATGCGATCGATGTGATTGAGGCGATTGATGTCGTCGGCACTGAGTTTGTCGGTCTTCATACTTTGTCTCTGCTCAAAACTGGGTGAGAACGTGCTATGCGTCGGGATTGCGCTCGAAGCAGACGGCACCGTCGTCGATGCTCACCCACTCCTGCGCCGACGAACGCCAGATGTGCGTCTGCGGCCGCAGCCACGAGGTATCGTCGAGCGTGCCCGCCTTCACCGCGACGACGCCCGGATTCGCTTCCAGTTCCGTGTACACCGGCGACCCGCAGCGGCTGCAAAAGTGACGCTTCACCGCGAGACCGCTCGCGCCGACGTCGTCGAACGTCGCGAGCGTCTCGCCCGCGACTTCGAATCCCGCCGCCGGAACGAGGACGTTCGTCGAGAACGCGCTACCCGACTGCTTCTGGCAATGGACGCAATGGCAGATCGCGTTCATCAGCGGCGCCTGCGACGATTCATAGCGAACGCTGCCGCACAGGCAACCGCCCTTGATTCGATTCATGTTTCCTCCTGTTTGACCGGTTTTATCGTCACGCGACGAACAGCACGTTCGCGTACTGACGACGCAAATCCATCTTCTGCACCTTGCCGGTAGCGCCGAGCGGCAGGCCGTCGAGGAAGATCACCTCGTCGGGCAGCCACCACTTCGCGACCTTGTCCGCGAGCCAGGCGAGCATGTCGGCACGGTCGACGTCGTGCCCCGGCTTTTTCACGACGAACAGCACCGGCCGCTCGTCCCACTTCAGATGCCGCGCGCCGATCACCGCCGCCATCAGCACCGCCGGATGACCGGCTGCGGCATTTTCCAGATCGATCGAACTGATCCATTCGCCGCCTGACTTGATCACGTCCTTCACGCGGTCCGTGATCTGCATGTAGCCGTCGGCGTCGATCGTGGCGATGTCGCCGGTCGGGAACCAGCCTTCGCGCGTCGCGGGCTTGTCCTCCTTGAAATAGCTCGCCGCGATCCACGGGCCGCGCACCTGAAGCTCCCCCGCGGACGTGCCATCGCGCGGCTGCTCGCGCCCCAGCGAATCGACGATCCGCATCTCGACGCCGAATACCGCCCGCCCTTGCTTCGCGCGTTGCGCGCACTGCTCGTCGGAAGAAAGCGCCGCGTGCTTCGGCAGCAGCGCGCCCTGCGTGCCGAGCGGGCTCGTCTCGGTCATGCCCCACGCGTGCCGCACCTCGACGCCGAAGCGCTGCGTCCACGTGCGGATCTGCGTCTCCGGCATCGCCGAGCCGCCGACGACCGTGCGCGTCATCGTCGTCGGCTTGAGGCCGCGCTGCTCCATGTACTGCGAAAGACCGAGCCAGATGGTCGGCACGCCGGCGCTGCAGGTCACGCGCTCGCTTTCGATCAGCTCGTAGAGGCTTGCGCCGTCGAGCTTCGGCCCGGGCAGCACGAGCTTGCAGCCGTTCATCGCCGCCGCGTACGGAAGGCCCCACGCGTTGACGTGGAACATCGGCACGACCGGCAGCAGGCAGTCCTCCGCGCACAGTCCGAGCGAATCCGGGAGACTCACGGCGAAGATGTGCAGGATCGTCGAGCGATGCGTGTAGAGCACGCCTTTCGGGTTGCCCGTCGTGCCCGACGTGTAGCAGAGCGTGCTCGCGGTGTATTCGTCGAACTCGGGCCAGACGAAGTCGTCCGCCGATGCGGCGATCAGGTCCTCGTAGCAGACGAGACCCGGCACGCGACTCTCCCGCGGCTTATCGGACGCATCACCCATCACGACGTAATGGCGAATCGCCGGACAGCGCGGCGCGACGGCTTCCACAAGCGGCAGGAAGCTGATGTCGAAGAGCAAAACCTCGTCTTCCGCGTGATTGAGGATGTAGGCGAGTTGCTCCGGATGCAGCCGCGGATTGCATGTATGCAGCACCGCGGCGCTGCCCGACACGGCGAAATACGCTTCGAGATGCCGGTGATTGTTCCAGGCGAGCGTCGCGACGCGCGTGCCGTGCGCGACGCCCATCAGTTCGAGCGCCAGAGCAAGCTGACGCGCGCGTTTCGCAGCATCGCGAAAGGTGTAGCGATGGAGCGCGCCGCTCGTTTCGCGCGACACGATCTCGGTATTGCCGAACTGGCGCTCGGCGTGCACGAGCAGCGACGAGACCAGAAGTGGCCGGTCCATCATCGATCCGAGCATGAGGTTGCTCCTTCGGTTGATTGATTCGAGTGGAGTGGCGCGTTCTTCGGCGAAGATGTCGAACAAACGCGCCGGGAGGATGTCGCGCGCGGCGGCGCGACGATCTCCGTCAAGACGTTGGCCGTCGGCGGGCTGGAAAGCAGTCATCCGTGATGTCTCCTCGACATTGCGCTGACGGGCGCACGCGCGAGTCCGCGCACCGCATGCGTGGTGCGTTCGTCCTCGTGACATGCAAAATGGGGCAGTGAACGGGCGCGCCTGGCCTTCAGTGCGCGACGGCAGCGGCTTTCGCGGTATCCGCCGCAGCTTCGGCAACCGCGGCCGGACGCCAGTCGACGGCGTTGCCGAGCGTCCCGCGATACGATCGGATGCCGTATCGGAACAACACGCAGGCAATCGCGCCGAACACGAGGCAGACGATGGCAATGGAATGTCCGATCGCCATCGGACTCTTCAGCACGTAGTCGGTCAGCACGCCGACCGCGACGGGGCCGCAGCCCGCTCCGAGCAGGTTCAGGAGGCCCGTGTACAAGGCCGCAAACTGGCCGCGCATGGGCGCAGGCGAAATCTCCTGGATCGCCGACGGTCCCGCGCCGAAAAGGAAGAACGAGAACAGCGACAAAAGCGCGACGAACACGAGCGCGACATGGCCGTCATGCGCGCTCGCCATGCCGAGCGTCGAGACGACGAGACCCAAGCTCGCCACGATTGCGACGCGCAGATAGCCGTGCGCAACGCCGCGGCGCTTCCAGAAATCGCCAAGCCATCCGCCGAAGATCGCACCGACCGGCCCGACGGACGCGAGCAGCAGGCCGAGCGCCTTGCCGATCTCTGAGTACTTCCAGCCGAATTCGCGTACGAAATACGTCGGCACCCAGGTGGACCAGCCATACACGCAGGTGTAGAAAAATCCCGCGCCGAGCATCAGGCAGAGCATCGTGCGACGGTTCCGCGCCACGTACTGCCTGACCGCTGCGACAGGCACGCCCTCGCGCGGCGCCGCAACGGCGCTCGCCGATCGGTCGCGCGCATTCCTCGGCTCCGTTACGGCCAGCATGAACAGCGCGACGACAAGGCCAGGCAGGCCGAGCGCCATCATCGTCGCCTGCCAGGGGTGCAGGGCGCCGAATCCGGGCAGCACGGGCGGTGCCAGCGTGAAGATACCGAGAATCAGGCCGCCCGCGATCAGGCCCGCGCCCGAACCGAATGGCCCGCTTGCGCCGAATATGCTCATCGCGCGGCCGCGGCGGTTGGCGGGGAACAGATCCGCGATCAGCGAGACGGCGCCCGGCAACAGGACCGCTTCGCCGACCGCCACACCGACGCGGGCGAGCAGAAGATGCCAGTACTCGGTCGCGAGGCCGCCGGCCGCAGTCGCGAGACTCCACAGCGCAATGCCGATCGCGATGATGAGCCGCCGGTCGCCGCGGTCGATGATGCGTGCGATCGGCAAGCCCATCAGCGCATAGAAGGCGGCGAACGTGAAGCCGTGCAGTACGCCCATCAGCGTGTCGCTGACATGCAGCGTCTGCTGGATCGGACCGACGAGCAAGGTGAGGATCTGCCGGTCCATGATGGAAAAGATGTACGCGACCAGCAACACGCCGACCGCGTACCAGGAGCGGCCCGCGCTGATTTCGGGAACGCCCCGCGCGGCGGTGGGTTCGAGCCGTTCCGCTTCGATGGATTCTAGTTTCATGCTTGTCTCCCCCTGTCGACCAGAGTTGGCGCTGGCGCCTTACTGGTCTCATGCAAGGTGGTTGCTGTTGATTCGATCGCCTGATTTTTATGTGCGATCAATCGGGTATTTGTCTTCTCGCTTGGTGGCATGCGAGAAACGGTGAACTTGGCCTGCTTCGATAGGTTCCGGTCCGCTCAGGCGGCGTCCGACGCCACCGGATCGCGCCAGAGATGCTCGTCGCGCCAGAACTGATCGCGGCGCCAGTGGTCCGGAAGCGCTGCGGTTGTCGACTCGATCACGCGCTTGAGCAGGAGCTTCAGCATCTGCGCTTCGCGGTAATCGAGTTCACGCTCCGCGTCGCTCTCCGCCGCCTTCGCGATGCTCAACAATTCGATCGCGTAGGAACGGCCCGACTCCGTGAAGCGCACGACTCGCTTCTCTGCCTGAGCGTTCGCTTCCATCGCGACGATGCCGCGCGCAGCGAGCGTTTCGACGTCTTCTGGCGTGACACGAAGGCCCGAGATCGACACGAGCTTGTCGAGTTCCTCGATCGTGCGCCCGTCGCCCATGCTGAGCACGGTGAGAATGTTGTAGTCGATGTCCTGCAGACCGTGGCCGTTCAGATTGTTGCGAACCGGCACGAGCAGCTGGTAGTAGGCGCGCGCGAGCAGAAAGCCGAGCCAGCCGTCGCGGAAACTCGACGCGGTTTGTCCTGCCGCCTCGCCCTTCTTCATCACCAGGCCGTAGTTGCCACCGTGGAAGACGAGCGGCGCGTGATCGAAGCTGTCGAAGTTCATCACCTCACCGACGAAGATCACGTGGTCGCCGCCTTCGTAGCGATGCACCACACGGCATTCGAAGCGCGCGGAGCAGCCGTCGAGCAGCGGCACGCCGCCGTGACCGCGAGTGAGCTCGCAGCCGGCGAACTTGTCGGCGCCACTCTTCGAAAACCGGTTCGATACCGCTTCCTGATCGGCGGCGAGGATATGCACTGCGAAGTAGTCCGTCGCCGCGAAAACCGGCAGACTGGACGACTTCTTGCCGAGGCTCCAGAGCACCATCGGCGGGTCCATCGACACCGAGTTGAAACTGTTCGCCGTGAGACCGTAGTCTCGGCCGTCGGCGCCTTGCGTCGTGACGACGGTCACGCCCGTGGTGAACGAGCCAAGCGCCTTGCGGAACTGGCGCGCGTCGATTTGCGTTGTCATGCTTGTCTCCTGCTTCATGCCCCGGCCTTTTGGTTTTTTTTCGCCGGGGCGCCATGCTTGGTTGGGTTGGGTCAGCGCATCAGGAGCGGCATGACGAGCCGTCCGAAGCGCTCGGCCTCTTCATGATGCGGGTAGCCCGAAAGGCAAAAACCGCTGCAGCCCACTTCGATGAATTCGCGCAATTGCGCCGCCACCTGCTGCGGGTTGCCGACCACCGCGACGCCCGCGCCGGGCCGCACTTCGGTGATGCCGGTCCACAGGTGCGGCGTCATCTTGCTGCCGACCGTCCTCGACAATTCCTGCTGCCGCTGGTTGGCCACCGAATCCATGTTCGCGCTGAGGTTCTTCACTTGGTCCTTCCAGCCGTCGGCGCCGGCCACGAGCCGGTGCGCGGCCTCCCACGCCTCATCCTCGGTCTCGCGGCACACGATCTGCAGGCGCATTGCGAAGCGCAGCTCATTCTCGCGGCCGTATTTGGCGGCACGCGCACGCATTTCCTTGATCTGCTCGCCGATGCGCTCCGGATAGTCGCCCCAGAACAGATGCACCGCCGAATGACGCGCGGAAATCTCCGCCGCGTGCTCGGAACCACCACCGAGGAAGAACGGCGGATACGACTTCTGGACCGACTTCGGAATGATGACCGGCTGGTCGACGTGATAGTACTTGCCGCTGAACTGGACCTGCTCCTCGGAAAGCAGCCGCTTGATCAGCACGACCTCTTCTTCGAGCTGCTCGTAACGCGCTCCCTTCGATGCCGGTTGCCCTTCGGCGAGGGCGTCCTTTTCGCTCAGACCGGCGATCAGGTTCATGTAGAGGCGTCCCTGCGACAACTGGTCGAAGGTCGAGATCATCTTGGCCTGCGCGACCGGATGGATGAAGCCCGGCTTCATCGCGACGAGCGCCTTCAGCTTCGACGTGCGGCTCACGATGAATGAAGCCGCGACCCACGCGTCCCAGCAATGCGCCGAGACCGGGACCAGCATGTAGTCGAAGCCGGCGTTTTCGGCGGCCACCGCGACGCGCTCGAAATGTTCCATCGACTGGGGAAAGGCCTTCGAGGCATCGCCGAATGCGCTCGTGTCGCCGAGTGTGGGGCAGAACCAGCCCATCGAAAGGGGTGTCTTGCTACTCATGTTCGTCTCCTTGGTTGCGGCTTTTTTGCTATATGAACAGGAGCAGTCTTATAAGTAAAATGAAGTGTTATTATATGGCGCATGCACAAAATTAATATCACTGGGTTCGACCTGAACCTGCTCTCGATATTCGTGATGCTGTGGGAGACGCGCAGCGTCACGCGGGCGAGCGACCGGCTCGCGCTGACGCAGCCCGCCGTGAGCCACGCGCTGCGGCGTCTGCGCGATGCCGTCGGGGACGACCTGTTCGTGAATGCGAAAGGCGGACTCCTGCCGACCGCGCGCGCCGAAGCGCTGATCGGTCCGGTCCGGGAGGCGCTGGAAAAGATCGGGCTCGCGCTGCAGGGTCAGGAAGCGTTCGTGCCGTCGCTCGCTGTCCGGCAGTTGAACATCGCTGCGGGCGATCTGGTCGAGTTTTCGATCGTGCCGCAACTGGTCGAGCATCTCGGGAAGGTAGCGCCGGGCATCGTCGTGCGGATGCATCCCGTGTCGGAGGGCGATCTGGCGCTGGCACAACTGGAGTCGGGTCAGGTCGATGCGATCGTCGGCAGCCAGCCGCTCAAGGGCATGGGCGTGCACAACGAAACGCTCGCGGAGATCACGATCGCGACGCTCGTCTGGAAACAGGAAAAGCTCAGGAGCCGCCGTTTCCCGCTCGATCTTTATCTGAAACGACCGCATGTGATCATTCAGATGCCGCCGCGCCAGGAATCGATCGTCGATCAGACGCTCGCGAACCTAGGCTTGCAGCGACCGGTCGGGGCGGTCGTGCAGAACTTCATGGCAATGCCGATCATCGCGGCGCGCACGGGCTATATCTGCAATGTGCCGAGCCGCCTGGCCGGCGCGTTTGCCGAGCGCTTCGGGCTCTCCGCGCACGAGCCGCCGGTCGACTTCAGCGCCACGCCGCTCTACATGTCCTGGCACAAGCGGTTCGAGGCGGACCCGGCGCACGCGTGGCTGATGCAGCAGATTCGGGACATGGCGCAGAAACCGGAGACAGGCGGCCGGTTTAGCGAATGAAGCGAGGCGTCGAGCCCGATGCACTTCGGCATCGCTGGACGACTAGCCGCGTTGAGCGTGCGAAACCGTGTCATACACACGCTCGCGCACGCAATCGGGGCACCATTCGCGATCGATCGCGGCCGGGCGCGCTTCCCACACATGCCCGAACGCGCATTGCCAGCGCAGAGGCGTGGCCGCATCGACGTAGGATTCCGACAGCAGCGCGCCGCCGCGCAGCGCCGCGAATTCTTGCAGGCGTTGCGTCTGCGTCTCGCGGCGCTGCGAAGCGCAGTTCATGCAGCGCACGTTTTGTGTGGCGCTCAAGGTGTCGTCCCAGGCGTGGCCGCGTGTGCAGTCCCACGCTTTGCCGGCCTGCGCGGCGTGCCTCTCTGCACGCGCTTCCCGATATTGTCCCGCCTGTTCCATCAGTGCGCGACGCTCGCGCACGGTCTCGCTGAATTGATTGCAATAGGTCTTGTGGTCCATCGTCCCGCCAGGGTTCCTGCCATCGACGCCCGGTCGCCGATCTGCCGCGTCTTCAGTGCTTGCCGCCGCCCTCTGCTTCCGAGCGCGATGTCGTCGTGACGATGCCGTCTGGGCCGAAGTGCGCGTTGAACATCGCGTCGCGCGTCACGCCACCCTCTTCCCAGTGCCAGCTCCAGACGCGCTCCTTTTTGAGCGGATACTCGGCGACGGTGGTCGGCTTGCCGAGCAGGCGCCGGACTTCGTCCAGCGTCATGCCCGGCCGCACTTTCGCGATGTTCTCCGCCGTCAGCACCTGCGTGACCGCGACGAAGCGGCCGTTCGCATCGAGATCGACCATGTAGGTTTTCGTGCCCGCCGGACCGCGCGGATATTCGAGCCGCTTCGAACCGTCCGTGAACGTGCGCGCGGTTTCGGGTTCGCCCATCTGGTCGCGGATCTCGGCCTCCGTCGTCACGCCCGGCTTCAGGTCCTTCAGCAGCAGGGCATCCGGCTTCACCGAATTGAAAAACGACTTGAGCTTGTTCATGGCCTCATCGCTTTGCTGCTGGTCGCAGCCGGTCAGGAGCGACGCCGCGCAGAGCACGGCAAGCGCGATTCTTTTCACGAGCGGCCTCCCTGCCGTCTGGATCACTCTGGTTCGCATTGCCGCGCGCAGGGCGCGGCGCGGGCCGTCACTTGAGCAGCGGCACCGGATCGACCGCCTGACCCGATTTGCGCAGCTCGAAGTGGAGCACCGCCTTGCCGTCCGGGCCGGTGCCCATGTCGGCTATGGTCGTGCCCTGCTTCACCGTATCGCCTTCGTGCACGAGCAGCTTGCTGTTGTGCGCGTAAGCGGTGAGGTAGTCGCCGCCGTGCTTCACGATGATCATCTGGCCGTAGGCGCGCAGCCCGCTTCCCGCATAGACCACCTTGCCCGGCGCCGCAGCCTTCACGGGCGACCCGACCTTGCCCGAGATGTCGATGCCCTTGCTGCCGCTCGCGCCGAACTTCGTGACGACGTCGCCCTGGGTCGGCCACGCGAGCGAAATGCCCTTGCCGCCGGCTTCCGGCTCGGCAGCCGATGGCTCCGGTGCCGGTTTGGGCGAAGGAGTCGCGGAAGGCGCCGGTGCCGTGGCGGCCAGCACCGGCGGCTGGGCGGACTTTGCCGTGGCCGGCGCCGCAGCGGACTTGCTCCAGTCGTCGGTGGAAGCGACGGCCGCGCCGGGCGGCGCGATGCGCAGCAACTGGTCGATGTTGACCTGCCGGCTTTCCGGCAGATTGTTCCACTTGACGATATCGGCCGGCTTCTGTTTGAACGTGCGCGCGATGCCAAAGAGCGTATCGCCCGGCTTCACGCGATAGAACCCGGGCCCGGCCGGCGCCACGGCGGGCGCCGCCGATGCGAGTGGCGGCGTGGGCGCAGGCGTCGCCGACGTGCCGGCGGTGGACTGACCCGCCACGGACGCATCACCGCCCGTAGACCGCTCGACGACCGGCGCCGGCACGAGCGCCGACGAACACCCCGCGAGCCCCGCCCCGCAAACGACGGCCCACGCCGTCAACCTGAAAAATCCTGAACGCATCACCGCCATACTTCCGAACCCTGCCTGTTTGTTTTATCGACGTCCCGACGACCACCGCGCCGCTCAGAACCGCATGCCGGCGCCGCATCCGCCTAAAAAGCCACCGTTCGACGCGGCGCCGCTGCAGCCGAAGATACCGCATCCGGACAACATCGCCCCCAGTCCGAACGCCACGACCGCCAAGCGAACCCGACGCCACCCGTTCATTTCACTGCTTCCTGCCACCTTCGATTCAACTTTCCACTTCACGCCTGACACATCCCCGCGAGCATAAAACATTTAACGATTATTCACGATTACACGCGCCAAATTCACAACACCGGGGCGCCTTAACGGCCCCGAAACTTTGGCGTTCTAACCTTTCACGTAATCACACCGGATCGCGCGCTCGCATCTGCGTATGTCCGAATAACCGGCTGGCGCAGGCGGCATTTTATCGGCTACCCGGCCGAATGGCAGCGCGATCGACGTTCTGACAATGCTTGACATTTCCGGGCATCCACGGGGCGTGCGCATCGGCTACATTCACCGCGCTCGATGCGGGTGCATCCTGCATTTCAATTTACGGAGATTGATGCATGGAATTCATGCAACACGGACTCATTTGGGCGCTGATCATCGGCGCGGTGGCGGGCTGGCTCGCAGGCCTGCTCGTCAAGGGCGGCGGTTTCGGCCTCTTGGTGGACATTCTGGTCGGCATCGTCGGCGCGGTGATCGGCAGCTGGCTTTCGGGCGCAGTCGGCATTTCGCTCGGCGGCGGGCTGCTCGGCTCGCTCGTCACGGCGGTGATCGGTGCGGTCGTGCTGCTGTTCGTCCTGCGGATTCTCAAGCGCGGCTAGACCATCCGCGCGATCCGCAGAAACGACGAGGCCGCCAGCAAGGCGGCCTCGTCCGCTTCATGCCGATGCCGGCGAACTCCGCTCAGACCTTCGACGACTTGCGCCGTGTCATCTTCCACAGCGCGCCGAGCGCGATCGGAATGACCGCCGCGCCGATCCCCACCAGCACGATCACGTTCAGGTATTGCCGGATGAACGGAATATTGCCGAAGAAGTAGCCGAGCAGCACGAGCAGCAGCACCCAGATCAGCGCGCCGAGCACGTTGAACAGCTGAAACCGCGCGGCATCCATCGCCGACGCGCCCGCGACGAACGGCGCGAAGGTGCGCACCACCGGCACGAAACGCGCGATGACGATGGTCTTGCCGCCGTGCTTCTCGTAGAAATTGTGCGTCTTCTGGAGCGCTGCACGGTCGAGGAAGCGTTCGAGAATCGGGATGTTCGAATGGAAGACCTTCGGACCAACCGCGCGCCCGATCCAGTAGTTCACGGTGTTGCCGCCGATGGCCGCAACCAGCAGCAGCACGATCAGCACGCCGAGGTGCATCGAGCCGGTCGCGGCGAACGCGCCGCCGATGAAGAGCAGCGAATCGCCCGGCAGGAACGGGAACACGACCAGTCCCGTTTCGCAGAACACGATCAGGAAGAGCACCGCATACACCCAGCCGCCGTAGTGCTGGATGAAGAAGCCGAGCGACTTGTCGATGTGGAGAATGAGCCCCAGAAATTGCAGCAGTGTGTCCAAAAGCGTTCCTTGAAATGATTGAGACGGCGCACTCGGACCGCGCGTGGCGGGCATCGAAGGCGTCGAAAAGCAGTCGCGTCATGATACCGAAAGTCGAAAGCCGGAAACTTAGCGCGCCCGCATTTGGCGGCGCAGAGCGGATACCGTGGCGGTCGAAGCCGGCCAGCGAGTGCGCTTCGCACGCGATCGCTATAATTTCGCCATGCCCGAACTCACCGATACCCCCGCCGCGGACGCGGCCACCGGCGCCACGCGCCGCCTGCGCGCGATCCAGCCGCTCCCCGACCAGCTGATCAGCCAGATCGCGGCGGGCGAAGTGGTCGAGCGCCCGGCGTCCGTCGTGAAGGAACTGCTCGAGAACGCGCTCGACGCCGGCGCCACGAACCTGCGCATCACGCTCGACGAAGGCGGCGTGAAACGCATCGTGATCGCCGACGACGGCTGCGGCATGCCGCCCGATCAACTGCCGCTCGCTCTCTTGCGCCACGCGACGAGCAAGATCCGCTCGCTCGCGGAACTCGAAGCCGTCGCGACGCTCGGCTTTCGCGGCGAGGCGCTGGCGTCGATCGCGTCGGTCGCCGAGCTGTTCATCACGAGCCGCACGAGCGAATGCGCGCACGCAATGCGCATCGACGCGCAGACGGGCGCCCTCTCGCCAGCGGCGGGCACCGTCGGCACCACGATGGAAGTGCGCGAACTCTACTTCAACACGCCCGCGCGCAGAAAGTTCCTGAAAAGCGAGCAGACCGAACTCGGCCATTGCCTCGAAATGATCCGCCGCGTCGCGCTCGCGCGGCCCGACGTCGCGATTTCGGTGATGCATAACGGGAAGGCCGTCGAGCACTGGAACGCGAGTGATCCGCAGACGCGTGTCGCGAAGATTCTCGGCGAAGTGTTCGACACGGCGCACCTGCCGCTCGACGAGCGCGCCGGGCCGCTCGCGGTCTACGGCTGCGCCGGCCTGCCGACCGCGAGCCGCGGCCGCGCCGACCAGCAGTATTTCTTCGTCAACGGCCGCTTTGTGCGCGACAAGCTGCTGACGCACGCCGTGCGCGCCGCCTACGAGGACGTGCTGCACGGCAACCGCTATCCGTCGTACGTGCTGTTTCTCGACCTGCCGCCCGAGTCCGTCGACGTGAATGTGCATCCGTCGAAGATCGACGTGCGTTTCCGCGATTCGCGCTCGATCCACCAGTTCGTGTTTCACGCCGTGCAGCGGGCGCTGGCACGCCACGCGGGGGCGTCGCCGGAAACGACGGCGGGCGGCCACGCCGCGCAGTTGCAGCCGACCGGCCCCGCTTCGTTCAGCGCGCGGCCGCTCGCGGGCGCGGGCGTGCTGGGCTCGAACGCTGCGCAGAACACGCTGGGCAACACCGCAAGAAGCGAAAACGGCACGACCTGGCTGCGCCAGTCGCGCATGACGCAAGGCACGCTGCCCGTCGCGCAGCCGCTCGCACTCTACGACGCCCTCTTCGGCCGCAAGGACGCACCGTCAGCCCCCACCCAGTGGGCGTCGGACAGCGCGCCGGCGGCACGATACGACAACGACGAAGCCGAGCAGCCGCTCGGCTTCGCCCTCGGCCAGATTCACGGCATCTACGTGCTCGCGCAGAACGCTCAGGGGCTCGTGATCGTCGACATGCACGCCGCCCACGAGCGCATCCTGTACGAGCAGTTCAAGAACGCGCTCGCCGATCGCACCATCGCCGTGCAGCCGCTTTTGATCCCCGTTTCGATGACGGCGGAACCGGTGGAGATCGGCGTCGTCGAGGAGGAGCGCGCGACGCTCGATGCGCTCGGTTTCGATCTGGCGGTGCTGTCGCCGACCTCGATCGCGATCCGCGCCGTGCCTGCGCTCCTCAAGGACGCCGACCTGCAATCGCTCGCGCGCGCCGTGCTCGCCGATTTGCAGGCCTACGGCGGCTCGCGCGTGCTGACCGAGCGCCAGCACGAACTGCTCGGCACGCTCGCGTGCCATCACGCAGTCCGCGCGAACCGGCGCCTCACGCTCGACGAAATGAACGCGCTCCTGCGCCAGATGGAAGCCACCGAGCGCGCCGACCAGTGCAATCACGGCCGGCCTACATGGTTTCAGCTGACGCTCGGCGACCTCGACCGCCTCTTCATGCGCGGACAATGAGCGATCGCCAAGCGAAGAAGATCGCCTGTCTGCTCGGCCCGACCGCGTCGGGCAAGACCGCCGCCGCGCTCGCGTTCGCGGCGCGGCGGCCGGTGGAAATCGTGAGCGTCGATTCGGCGCTCGTCTATCGCGAGATGGACATCGGAACCGCGAAGCCTGCTGCCAGCGAACTCGCGGCGGCGCCTCATCATCTGATCGACATCATCGATCCCGCCGAGACTTATTCCGCCGCCGGGTTTCGCGCCGACGCGCTGCGCCTCGTCGGCGAGATCGAGGCGCGCGGGAACGTGCCGCTTCTGGTCGGTGGAACGATGCTGTACTACAAGGCGCTGACGCAGGGGCTCAACGACCTGCCCGCGGCGGACCCGGAAGTTCGCGCGGCGCTCGATGCCGACGCCGCCCGCGACGGCTGGCCCGCGCTGCATGCGCGGCTTGCAGTCGTCGATTCCGAGACCGCCGCGCGCCTCGCGCCGAACGACTCGCAACGCATCCAGCGCGCGCTCGAAGTGTTCATGCTGACCGGGCAGCCGATGTCGGCGCTGCTCGCCGCCCCGCGCCGCGAAGAGGAAGCCGCGCGCTGGCAGTTCGTGCCGGTCGCGCTGGAACCGTCGGACCGCAGCGTGCTGCACGCGCGCATCGCGGCACGTTTCGACGCGATGCTCGCGCACGGTTTGATCGACGAAGTGAAGCGCCTGCGCGCGCGCGGCGATCTGGATCTCGCGATGCCGTCGATGCGCTGCGTCGGCTACCGGCAGGCGTGGGAGTACCTCGACGGCGCGACCGATTACGACACGATGCGCGACAAGGGCATCTTCGCGACGCGCCAGCTGTGCAAGCGCCAGTTGACGTGGCTGCGCGCGATGCCGGAGCGGATCGTCATCGACTGCTGCGCGGACGATGCCACTGCGCAGGCCGTCCGAGCGATCGAGCGCGTGAGCCAATAAAAAACCGCTCACGAGGAGCGGTTTTCATGAACGGCTGTGTGTGAAACTCAGATCACCACGGTCTGCGCCTCGCCTTCGCGGGTTTCGCGCACCGTGCCGATGGTCCAGACCTGCTCGCCGGCAGCCGAAAGCAACCCGGTCGCCGCTTCCACGTCCTCGGCGGCAATGACCACCGCCATCCCGATCCCGCAGTTGAACACGCGATGCATTTCCGCATCCGCGACGCCGCCGTGCTTCTGCAGCCACGCGAACAGCGGCGACAGCGGCCACGCGCGATGATCGAGTTCCGCGGTCAGCCCTTCGCGCAGCACGCGCGGAATGTTCTCGACCAGCCCGCCGCCCGTGATATGCGCCATGCCCTTCACGGTCACGCTCTGCATCAGCGAAAGCAGCGGCTTCACGTAGATGCGGGTCGGCGCCATCAGCGCGTCGGAAAGCGACCGGCCGTCGAAGTCGGCGGCGAGGTCCGGCTGCGCACGCTCGATGATCTTGCGCACGAGGGAATAGCCGTTCGAATGGATGCCGCTCGACGCCAGCCCGAGCACGACGTCGCCCGGCTTGATGGTGCTGCCGTCGATGATCTTGCTCTTTTCCACCGCGCCGACAGCGAAGCCCGCGAGATCGTACTCGCCGTCCGGGTACATGCCCGGCATTTCCGCCGTTTCGCCGCCGATCAGCGCACAGCCCGCGTACTCGCACCCTTGCGCGATGCCCTTGACGACGGTCGCCGCCGTTTCGACGTCGAGCTTGCCGCACGCGAAGTAGTCGAGGAAGAAGAGCGGCTCGGCGCCTTGCACCAGGATGTCGTTCACGCTCATCGCGACCAGATCCTGGCCGACCGTGTCGTGCTTGTTCAACTGGAACGCGAGGCGCAGCTTGGTGCCGACGCCGTCCGTGCCCGACACCAGCACCGGCTCCTTGTAGCGCTTCGGCACTTCGAACAGCGCGCCAAACCCGCCGATGCCGCCCAGCACGCCGTCGCGCATCGTTTTCTTGGCAAACGGCTTGATCCGGTCGACGAGCGCGTCGCCGGCATCGATGTCCACGCCCGCGTCGCGATAGGACAAACCTTGGGCGTCGGGGGCGGTTTTCGGCTGATTCATGGGGGATGAGCGAGAAGGTCGGTAAAATAGGATTTTACCCGATGACAGCCGTCCGGCTGGAATTCACGCGTTTCGCCGCGCCTTGCCCGAATCATGCCCCGAATCGTTTCGGGATCGGGGAAAATCGCGGGCCAACGCCCTGCGCCCGGCGCGAACCGTACCGCGGCACAACCCGCACCATGCATTTCAAGATACGCCCCGACGGAACCGACTGCCCGTGCAACGCCAACTGACGCTCGATCTCGGCACGCCTCCGCCTGCCACCTTCGACAATTTCTTTGCCGCGAGCAACCACGAACTCGTGACGCGCCTGCGCGAGCTGGAAGGCGCGCTCGCGGCCGGCCCGGTCGCGGACCGCACTTTCTATATCTGGGGCGAGCCGGGCAGCGGGCGCAGTCACCTGCTGCAGGCGCTCGTCCACGAAGCAACCGGCCGCGCGCGTTTTCTGAGCCCGCAAAGCGCGCTGACCGCGTTCGGCTTCGATCCGCGCGTGACGCTCTATGCCATCGACGACTGCGACGGCCTGTCCGGCGCGCAGCAGATCGCGCTCTTCAACCTCTTCAACGAAGTGCGCGCGCATCCGACGAGCGCGCTCGTCGCCACCGGCGGCGCGCCGCCGATGGGCCTCGAAGTGCGCGAAGACCTGCGCACGCGGCTCGGCTGGGGACTCGTGTTTCACCTCGCCGCGCTTACGGACGAAGGCAAGGCGTCGGTGCTGAAGCACGCGGCGCGCGAACGCGGCATCGCACTGGCGGACGACCTGCCCGCCTACCTGCTGACGCATTTTCGCCGCGACATGCCGAGCCTGATGGCGCTTCTCGACGAACTCGACCGCTTTTCGCTCGAACAAAAGCGCGCGGTCACGCTGACGCTCCTGCGCAACATGACGAAGAGCGCCCGCGCGACCGACGGCGAGGATGCGCCCGCGGACGCGCCGCCCGAACACGACACACCCGCGCCGGACCCCGGAACGACCGACCTGCTCGGCGATCCCCTGAGCCTCGATTCCGTCTCGGCGCCGCCGGAAACGGCTTCAACCCGCTTCAAGTAAAATGCGCTCCCATGAACCTCGCCCTCTTTGATCTCGATCACACGCTCATCCCGACCGACAGCGACCACGAATGGGGTCGCTTCATGGTGAAGCTCGGCATCGTCGATGCGGAAAAGTTCGCGCGCCAGAACGACGCGTTCTACGCGGATTACAAGGCGGGCGTGCTCGACATCGACGCCTACCTGCACGCGATGCTCGCGCCGCTCTCGAAGTATTCGCGCGAGCAGCTCGCCGACTGGCACGCGCAGTTCATGCGCGAGGTCATCAGTCCACGCATCGTGCCGGCCGCCGTCACGCTCGTGCGCGAGCACCAGGACAACGGCGACCTCTGCTGCCTCGTCACCGCGACCAACGCGTTCATCACCGCGCCGATCGCCGAGGCATTCGGCATCGACGCGCTGATCGCGTGCGAAGTCGAAACCGTCGACGACCATCCGCACGGCGCCTTCACCGGCCGCCCGAAAGGCACGCCGAGCTACCGCGAGGGCAAGATCGTGCGCGTCGAGGCGTGGCTCGAATCGATGGGCAAGAAACTCCCGGACTTCAAGCACAGCTACTTCTACAGCGACTCGCACAACGACATCCCGCTGCTCGAGCAAGTCACCGACCCGATCGCGACCAACCCCGACGACCTGCTCCGCGCCCACGCGCAAACCCGCGGCTGGCGCATCCTGGACCTCTTCAATTCACAGTGATCAAAAAACTCATCCGCAAGCTGTTCGGCCAGGATAGCGCCGCATCCAACGATGCCGCATCGGCCGACGCTGCATCGTCGGCTGCTTCTTCGACCGATTCACCCGCCCGGGCTCCGGCCCGCAAGAGCACGCGCAAGAAGACCGCCGACGCACCGGTGCCGAAGCGCGATCCGAACGTGCCGGTCATCCTTTCGTCGGACATCCACGGCATCGATCCTTCCCTGATCTCGAAGAACGCCATCCGCGTGACCGACGGGCTGCAGGAAGCAGGCCACCGCGCGTTCATCGTCGGCGGGGCGGTGCGTGACCTGCTGCTCGGCGTCGCGCCGAAGGATTTCGACGTCGCAACCGACGCCACGCCCGATCAGGTGCAGAAGCTCTTTCGCCGCGCGCGCATCATCGGGCGGCGGTTTCAGATCGTGCACGTGCAGTTCGGGCAGGACATCATCGAGACTTCGACCTTTCGCGCGCTCGTCGACGTTCCCGCCGACGCACCGCCCGCCGAGCCGCCACGTCGTCTGAAGCGCGGCGAACTGGATGCGCGCACGCATGCGGTGGATGCGAGCGGCCGCGTGCTGCGCGACAACGTCTGGGGCGAGCAGCACGAAGACGCCACGCGCCGCGATTTCACGATCAACGCGATGTATTACGATCCGGCGACGCAAACCGTGCTGGACTATCACGACGGCATGGCCGACATCCGCGCGCGCCTGTTGCGCATGATCGGCGATCCGGCGACGCGTTACCGCGAAGATCCGGTGCGCATGCTGCGCGTCGTGCGTTTCGCGGCAAAGCTCGGCTTCGAGATCGAGGACGCGACGCGCGCCCCGATCAAGGAACTCGCCGACCTGATGAACAACGTGCCTGCCGCGCGTCTCTTCGACGAAATGCTCAAGCTCCTGCTGTCCGGCCATGCGCTCGCGTGCCTCACGCGCCTGCGCGCGGAAGGCCTGCATCACGGCGTGCTGCCGCTCCTCGACGTCGTGCTGGAACAGCCGCACGGCGAGAAGTTCGTGACGCTCGCGCTCACCAATACCGACGAACGCGTGCGCGCCGGCAAGCCCGTATCGCCGGGCTTTCTGTTCGCCACGCTCCTGTGGCACGACATGCAGACGCGCTGGCAGCAGTACACGAGCGCGGGCGAGTATCCGGTGCCCGCGCTGCATCGCGCGATGGACGACGTGCTCGACATGCAAACGGAGAAGCTCGCGATCCACAAGCGCTTCTCGTCCGACATGCGCGAGATCTGGGGCCTGCAGCATCGGCTCGAAAAACGCTCGGGAAGAAGCGCGCTGAAGCTGCTGGAACACCAAAGGTTTAGAGCGGGTTATGATTTCCTCCTGCTGCGATGCGAATCCGGCGAACTCGATCCGGCAGTCGGACAGTGGTGGACGGATTTCATCGACGGCGACGCCGCCGCGCGCGAGGCACTGTTGTCGCAAGGCGGCAAGGACCACGCGCCGAAGAAACGGCGCCGCCGCAGCAGCAACGCGAAGAACCGCAGGACGGGCGACTCGGCGAACAGTGGCGCGAGCGTCGCGGAACGTGAAGGCGGCGAGCGTCGTGACGATGGCGACACACGCGAAGCACGCAACGACAGCCGCGACGATTGACGCAACCGGAGCGTCGGCCGTCACGCTGGCCGCGCAACGACAGTCGTAGGACTTATGCCATGACGGTAGCTTATCTGGGCCTCGGCGCGAATCTCGGCGATGCGCGCCAGACCCTGAAAGACGCAGTCGTGTGTCTTGCTCAGCAACGCACGATCACCGTGCTCGCGAAATCGAGCCTCTATCGCACCGCGCCCATCGACGCCGGTGGCGACGACTATTTCAATTGCGTCGTGAAGCTCGAAACGTCGTTGCCCGCGCGGCAACTGCTGCGACTCTGTCATAGTGTCGAAGAGCAGTTCGGGCGCGAGCGGCCGTATCGCAACGCGCCGCGCACGCTCGACCTCGATATCCTGCTCTACGGCGACTCCAGCATCGACGAAGCCGACCTGATCGTGCCGCATCCGCGCCTCACCGAGCGCGCGTTCGTGCTCGTGCCGCTCGTCGAACTCGACGGCGAATGCATCATTCCGCTGCGCGGCCGCGCCGACGCGTTCCTCGCTGCCGTCGTCGATCAGCGCATCGAGAAGGTCGCGACGTGCCAGTGTCCCCTGCTCGGCACGCCGGACGCCGGCAAGACCGCATCCTCCACCGCATCCAACAAGCCCGACTGCCGATGAGCGCCGCTCCGCCCCTGACCGTCACCGCGCCGCAGACGCGCCCGCCGCATCGTTACATCGCGATCGAAGGTCCGATCGGCGTCGGCAAGACGACGCTCGCGACGCTGCTCGCCGAGCGCTGGTCGATGCGCACGCTCTTCGAGCGTCCGCAGGAGAACCCGTTTCTCGAACGCTTCTACCGCGACACGACCCGCTATGCACTGCAGACGCAACTGAACTTCGCGTTGCAGCGCCTTCAGCAGACGCGCGAGGTCGCCGATGCGATGGCCGGCCACGCGCCGCTCATCGCCGACTTCATCACGCAGAAGAGCGAACTCTTCGCGCGCGTCACGCTGCCCGACGACGAATTCCAGCTCTATCGAGATATCGCCTCGCGGATCGATGCGAGCGCGCCCGCGCCGGATCTCGTCGTGTATCTGCAGGCGAGCCCTGAAGTGCTGTTCGCGCGCATTCAGAAGCGCGCGCTGCCGATGGAGTTACAGATTTCGGACGCGTATCTGCGCGCGCTCTGCGACGCGTACAACGACTTCTTCTATCACTATGACGCGACGCCGCTGCTCACGGTAAACGCCGAGCACCTGAATCCGCTCGATTCGCACGCGGATCTCGCGCTGCTAGTCGAGCGCATCGAATCGATGCGTGGCCGCAAGGAATTTTTCGTCAAGGGCATGTCGCTCTGACGGCTGCACCTCTCGCCGGTGCCACGTCAAGTCTGGCTCATCTACTTCTGGAAAGATCATGGCGTACTTGCAGGAAACCGCGCGCAACGCGATCACCGTCCCCAAGCTTCAGGCGATGCGCGACGCGGGTGAAAAAATCGTGATGCTGACGTGCTACGACTCGAGCTTCTCGGCGCTGCTCGACCGCGCGGGCGTCGATGTGATGCTGATCGGCGATTCGCTCGGCAACGTACTGCAGGGCCACAGCACGACGCTGCCCGTGACGCTCGCGGACATCGCGTATCACACGGCGTCGGTCGCGCGCGGCAACAAGGGCGCGCTGATCGTCGCGGACATGCCGTTCGGCACCATCGGCTCGCGCGAGGACGCCTACGCGAACGCGGTGCAACTGATGCGCGCGGGCGCGCAGATGGTGAAGATCGAAGGCGGCGAATGGCTCGCCGATACGGTGCGCTTTCTCGTCGAGCGATCGATTCCGGTGTGCGGCCATGTGGGGCTCACGCCGCAGTCGGTGCATGCGTTCGGCGGCTTCAAGGTGCAGGGCAAGACCGACGCGGCCGCGGCCCAGATGCGCCGCGACGCGCTCGCGCTTCAGGAGGCGGGCGCGCAACTGCTCGTGATCGAAGCCGTGCCGACGCTGCTCGCGCGCGAAGTGACGGAGCAGGTCGCGATTCCGACGATCGGGATCGGCGCGGGCATCGACTGTTCGGGGCAGGTGCTGGTGCTGCACGACATGCTCGGGATTTTCCCCGGCAAGCGGCCGCGCTTCGTGAAGGATTTTATGAACGGACAACCGTCGATCTTCGCTGCCGTCGAAGCGTATGTGCGCGCCGTGAGGGACGGAAGCTTTCCCGGGCCGGAGCATACGTTCTAGTCACAGGCGCCGGGCCGCTGCGCCCGCGCCTCGTGTGCCGCGAAATTACTTCGCGACCCTGAGCCTTGCCTTCACCGCGCCGCGCAGCGCATTGCTCAACATCAGCGCTTCCGCGCCTTCCAGTTCCTTGCGCGTGATCGTGCGTTCGGCCGCGTCCAGGTCTTCCAGCAGCACGGCGCGCATCACGCCCGGCAGGACACCGGCGTCGATCGGTGGCGTATACCAGCGGCCTTCGAGTTTGACGAAGACCGTCGAGCGCCCGCCTTCCGTCACTTCATCGCGTTCGTTGAAGAAGATCATGTCGAAGGCGCCCTGCGCTTCCGCCTCTTTCCATGCGCGATCGTAGTCCGCGCGGCGCGTGGTCTTGTGGCGCAGCAGCGGATCGGTTGACGCTTGCGGCGCGAAGCCGTGCTCGGGTGCAAGCAACACATCGATGGTATCGGCGGCCAACGGAGCGAGCAAAGCGCTCGTCAGCGTAATCGTGCCGTCCTTGCCGAGCGCGATTCGCAGACGATACGGCGCGCCCTCGTCGAACGATTCGCAGCGCTCCTCGATCAGCACTCGGAGCCGGTCCTGATCCAGCGCGAAGCCGAGATAGCGCGCGCTCGTTGCGAGCCGCGCGAGATGGCGCTCGACATGCCGGACGCCCTCGCCGCGCGTCGCATAGGCGGTTTCGAAAAGTTCGAAGCCCGGTTCGGCGCCCGTCAAAAACGATGCTTTCAACCTGCACTCCGCATATTCGTCGGCGGCGACGCTGTCGAGGACGATGCCCGCGCCGATGCCCATCGTTCCGCGACCGTCGCCTGTGACCAGCGTGCGAATCGCGACCGAAAGACAGAAGTCCCCGCCGTGATCGACCCAGCCGATCGCACCCGTATACAAGCCGCGCGGCGTGCTCTCGATCTCGTCGATCAGTTGAATCGTCCGGTACTTCGGCGCGCCGGTGATCGAGCCGCACGGAAAGAGCGCGCGGAAAATGTCGGCGAAGACGACGCCCGGGCGCACGCGCGCCTCGATGGTCGATGTCATCTGCCAGACCGACGCATACGGTTCGACCGAGAACAGCGCCGGCACATGCACCGAACCAGTGGCCGCCACGCGCGACATGTCGTTGCGCAACAAGTCGACGATCATCACGTTTTCGGCGCGATTCTTCGGATCGTCGTGGAGAAGTCGGGGATCGGTATCTCGCGGCGCCGTGCCTTTCATCGGGCGCGCGCGCAGCACGTCGCCCTGGCGCTCGACGAAAAGTTCGGGCGAACACGAGATCACCGCGTCGCCGTCCGGCAGAGCGATCAGCGCGCCGTAGCGCACTGGCTGCCTCGCCCGCAGCCGCCGATACAGCGCGAGCGACGTGCCGAACACGTCGAACGCGAGCCGGTAGGTGTAATTGACCTGATACGAATCTCCCGCGCGCAAGGCTTCGTGCACGGCGGCGATCGCCGTATCGAACTCATCGCGCGTGACGCTCGCCTCGATGCCCGCGACACCCGCCGCCGACGGCACCGCCGCGCCATTGTCGTGCGACGCGAGCCACGCATCGGCTTCGTCGCGCGAAAGATACACACATTCGCGGAACAACAAAAAGCGCAGCGCGGCATCGCCGGGCTGCGCCTTTTCAGACAACTGCAGATTGCGGCCGAATTCGTAGTCCGCGACGAGAACCGCATGGAGACCGTCGCGCACGTCCGCCTCGACCTGCGCGCACAGGGAATCGAGCGCGGCGCCGTCCGTCGCGGACCGCTCGTGCGCGAATCCCGTATAGAGACGAGTCGACCGTCTTTCGGCGGACGACTCGCAATCGTCGAGCAGCGCGAACACCGCGCCGCGTGGATCGGACGCCAATGAATCGGACGTCATTGCATCGACCAGATCAATGAAGCATCAATCGAAAAAGCTCTTCACGCGATCGAACCAGCTCTTGCTCTGCGGACTATGCCGCGAGCCGCCCTCGACCAGCGATTTCTCGAACTGCTTGAGCAGGTCGCGTTGTTGATCGGTGAGCTTGACCGGCGTTTCGACCTGCACATGCACGTACAAATCGCCTGCGATGCTGGAGCGTAAACCCTTGATGCCCTTGCCGCGCAGACGGAACGTCTTGCCCGACTGCGTGCCTTCCGGCACCGTGAAGCTCGCGCGGCCCGCGAGCGTCGGCACTTCGATCTCGCCGCCGATTGCCGCCGTCGTGAATTGGATCGGCATCTGGCAGTGGAGGTCGTCGCCATCGCGCTCGAACACCGAGTGCTGCTTGATGTGAATCTCGACGTACAGGTCACCGCTCGGGCCGCCGTTGATGCCAGGCTCGCCGTTGCCAGCGGAGCGGATGCGCATGCCGTCGTCGATGCCCGCCGGGATTTTCACTTCCAGCGTCTTCGTTTCCTTCACCTTGCCCGCGCCGTGGCAGTGTGCGCACGGATCGGGGATATAGCTGCCGGTGCCGTGGCACTTCGGACACGTCTGCTGGATGCTGAAAAAACCCTGCGACATGCGCACGGTACCGTTGCCGTGACAGGTCGGGCAGGTTTCCGGCTTGGTGCCGGGCTTCGCGCCCGAGCCCTTGCAGACGGTACAGTTCACCCAGCTCGGCACGCGAATCTGCGTGTCGTAGCCGTGCGCGGCCTGCTCCAGCGTGATTTCCATGCTGTAGCGCAGATCGGCGCCGCGATATACCTGCGGACCTGCGCGCCCACGCGCGCCGCCGCCGGCTTGCTGGCCGAAGATGTCGCCGAAGATATCGCCGAACGCGTCGGCGAACCCGCCGAAACCCTGCGCGCCCGCGCCCGCCATGTTCGGATCGACGCCCGCATGGCCGTATTGATCGTAGGCCGCACGCTTTTGCGAATCCGACAGCATTTCATAGGCTTCCTTCGCCTCTTTGAAATGGTCTTCCGCATTCTTGTTGTCCGGATTGCGGTCGGGGTGGTACTTCATCGCAAGCTTGCGATACGACTTCTTGATCTCGTCGTCGCTCGCGTTCTTCGCAACGCCCAGAACCTCGTAGTAATCCCGTTTCGCCATATCGGTTCGATGCCGCCGCACGCGACGCGCGCCGGCTCCCTCTCGGATGCTTCGAGTCTCGCGACTCGTGTGTAACTTCGACGCCGCGCTTTCCTCGTCGACGCATTTCGTCGATGAAGGCGGCGCCCTCTAAAAAAACAACGTGCCCGGAAAGCCATTTGGCTCGCCAGGCGCGTCTTCAAACCTGCTTCGTCTCGATCGGCCGGTTTCGCGCATCGTCATTCAATCTGCGCGAAACCAGCTCCGTCCGTGGCGATGAATCGCTCGTCGCGGTCAATCGATTTAATCCTTCTTCACTTCCTTGAAATCCGCGTCGACCACGTCGTCGTGCTGCTGGCTCGCGCCCGCCGACGATGCACCCGCTTCCGCGCCTGCCGCACCGGCCGCTGCACCCGCCGCGCCCTGCGCTGCCTGCATGTCGGCGTACATCTTCTCGCCGAGCTTCTGCGATGCGCTGGACAGCGCCTCGATCTTCGCGTCGATCGCGGCCTTGTCGCTCGAACCGCTCTTCAGCGCGTCTTCGAGATCTTTCAACGCGGTTTCGATCTTTTCCTTCTCGGCACCGTCCAGCTTCTCGCCGTATTCAGCCACGGCCTTCTTCGTGCTGTGAACGAGCGCGTCGCCCTGGTTGCGCGAGTCGGCCAGTTCGCGAAGCTTGTGATCTTCTTCGGCGTTGGCTTCGGCGTCCTTCACCATCTTGTCGATCTCGGCGTCCGACAGGCCCGAGTTCGCCTTGATGGTGATCTTGTTTTCCTTGCCCGTCGCCTTGTCCTTCGCGCCGACGTGCAGAATGCCGTTCGCGTCGATGTCGAAGGTCACTTCGATCTGCGGCGTGCCGCGCGGTGCCGGCGGAATCCCTTCCAGGTTGAACTCGCCCAGCAGCTTGTTGCCCACCGCCATTTCGCGCTCGCCCTGGAACACCTTGATCGTCACGGCGCCCTGATTGTCGTCCGCCGTCGAATACACTTGCGCGTGCTTCGTCGGGATCGTCGTGTTCTTGTTGATCATCTTCGTCATCACGCCGCCGAGCGTCTCGATGCCGAGCGACAGAGGCGTCACGTCGAGCAGCAACACGTCCTTGCGGTCGCCCGACAGAACCTGGCCCTGAATTGCGGCGCCGACTGCGACGGCTTCGTCCGGGTTCACGTCACGGCGCGGGTCCTTGCCGAAGAACTCTTTCACCTTTTCCTGCACCTTCGGCATGCGCGTCATGCCCCCGACGAGGATCACGTCGTCGATGTCGCCGACCTTCACGCCCGCATCCTTGATTGCGATGCGGCACGGTTCGATCGTGCGCTCGATCAGTTCCTCGACGAGCGCTTCGAGCTTCGCACGCGTAAATTTCAGGTTCAAGTGCTTCGGACCCGACGCGTCGGCCGTGATGTACGGCAGGTTGATGTCGGTCTGCGCGGTCGACGAGAGTTCGATCTTCGCCTTTTCCGCCGCTTCCTTCAGGCGTTGCAGTGCGAGCACGTCCTTCGAGAGGTCGACGCCCTGCTCTTTCTTGAACTCGGCGATGATGTAATCGATGATGCGCTGGTCGAAGTCTTCGCCGCCGAGGAACGTGTCGCCGTTCGTCGAGAGCACCTCGAACTGCTTTTCGCCGTCCACATCCGCGATTTCGATGATCGAGACGTCGAACGTGCCGCCGCCCAGGTCATACACTGCGATCTTGCGGTCGCCCTTTTCGGCCTTGTCGAGACCGAACGCGAGCGCGGCTGCCGTCGGCTCGTTGATGATGCGCTTGACTTCCAGGCCCGCGATGCGGCCGGCGTCCTTGGTGGCCTGGCGCTGGCTGTCGTTGAAGTACGCGGGAACCGTGATCACGGCTTCCGTGACCGGCTCGCCGAGGTAGTCTTCAGCGGTCTTCTTCATTTTGCGAAGCACTTCCGCCGAAATCTGCGGCGGCGCGAGCTTCTGGCCATGCGCTTCCACCCAGGCGTCGCCGTTGTCGGCCTTGACGATCTGGTAAGGCATCAGCGCGATGTCCTTCTGCACTTCCTTTTCTTCGAAACGGCGGCCGATCAGGCGCTTGACCGCGTACAGCGTGTTGCGCGGATTGGTGACCGACTGACGCTTCGCCGGCGCGCCGACCAGAATCTCGTTCTCATCGACATAAGCGATGATCGACGGCGTGGTGCGCGCGCCTTCCGAGTTCTCGATGACGCGAACCTGATTGCCTTCCATGATCGCCACGCACGAGTTGGTCGTGCCGAGGTCGATTCCAATGATTTTGCCCATTTTTGTAATCTCCAGAACTTTGATCGCTGCGGGGCCGGCCGTTCGAATCGCCGGTTTATCGTCGATTCATCGGGCCGACGCCCTAAAATTCATACCTAATCGCAAGATAAGTGCGCTCGCACCGTTTTCAAGACCCTGAATTCGAAGCGGTCTTTCTTTTTTTGAACCTTTTTGCCGCGCCAACTCATGCTTTTTCGTCGAGTGCGCGCATTTTTTCACGCGCAGCCGCCACAGCCGCCTCGAACTGCCCGAGGCCGTGCCAGCCGGTCGCCCGGCCGAGCCGCTTGCCGCGGTAGAAGAAAAACCACGTCGGCACGCCATGCAGCACGAAGCGGCGCCCCAATTCGCGATGGTCATACACATTGCTATGGAACCACTTCAGGCCAAGCGCACGGATTTCGTCCGGTTTTGCGAGCATCGCTTTCTTCGCGATCTCGCAATTGAAGCAATCGACGCCCCAGAAAAACACGACCGCCAGTTCGCCTTCCGCCGACGCGAGCCCGGCGTCGAAATCATCGGCGCCCAGTTCCTGCATGGCGAAGGCGGAAAACGCGGTGGCGTCGACTGGGGTGTGGGCCATGGCTTCCGGCGCCGGCTTACTTCGGCGCGGCGACGGTGACGAGCGCCGGGCGCAGCACGCGATCAGCGATCACGTAGCCCTTTTGCAGCACGTTCACGATGGTGTTGGCTTCCTGCTCCGCCGGGACCATCGAAATGGCCTGATGGCGATGCGGATCGAATTTCTCGCCGACCGGGTTCAACGCGATCACACGCCCCTTTTCGAGCGCGCCGGTCAACTGGCGCAGCGTCAGCTCGACGCCTTCGCGCACCTTGCCGATATCGGTCGACGAGTCTGCCAGGGCCGCTTCGAGACTGTCGAGCACCGGCAGCAAGTTTTCCGCGAAGTTTTCGATGGCGAACTTGTGCGCCTTCGACACGTCTTCCTGAGCCCGGCGGCGAACGTTCTCCGTTTCGGCCTTGGCGCGCAGGAACTCTTCCTGGAGCGCGGCGACCTTCGCCTGCGCTTCGGCGAGTTGCGCCGCGGTCTCGTTCGCCTGGGCGGCTGCCGGTGCCGCCGCTTCTGCGGGCTGCGCCGGCTGGGCGTTGTTGGCACCGGGAGCGTCGGCGGCCTGGCGCGCTGCGTCGTCGGCGGGCGTGGGGTTCTGGCTCGCTGGATTCTCTTGCGTGTTTTCCATGTCGCTGAATGTCTTGCTGAGGGTTGATTCGGATGCGAACCGCGGGATAGACGCCGGCAGAACCGGCCACCCCGCGTTGCAAAAATACAACTAGGGAAACGCAGACACCGATGCGTTCCCGCACCAGCGACTCATCTAAGGCTCGTGCGGGCATTTTCAAGAGCCGCCGCGCGATTTTTCCGACGTTTCGGGTGCTGCCGAAACACGCGGTAACAAGCAATTGACGGCTTCCTGCAGATTCAGATTGAGCCTATGGCGCCGGTCGCCTACACTTCGATCAGGCTCTCGTTGGCACAGGTTAACCCTTAATCCTACGGAAGCATTTCAAACCGCTCAAGCCCTTGCCCGTTTCGCCCGCTCACCGGGGGTACCATGAAACTGACCTTTGCTATCGCGGTGGTCGCCCTGGTACTGGTTGCGGGAACCACGACCATCTGCATGTCCGGCGCCGTCACGGCGCGCAATACCGAATACGGCGGCATTCATGCCACCGTCGAGCAGTATTTCAATCCGGACCTGAAAATTTGTCGATGATCCGGCGGTCGCGCTTGGTCGGCCGGCCCGAAAGCTCGGCGGCCGGCTCGCGATACGTCTTGCGCCGCTCGGTTTCCGCCAGCCGCTTCTCGCGGCCTTCCTGCGTTTCGGCGTAGAGCGTCTGCGCAACCGTCGCCGGTCCGCGCACGTCGCAGATTCCCAGCACTTCCACTTGCCAGACGATCCGCTCGATGTCGATCTCCACAAGGTCGCCGACGCGCACGTCCTTCGACGGCTTCACGTTCGCGCCGTCGATTCGCACGCGGCCTTTCTCGACGGCGTCGCTCGCGAGCGAGCGCGTCTTGAAGAAGCGCGCTGCCCAGAGCCATTTGTCGATGCGAAGTCGCGCACCGGGTTCAGTCGAAATCTTGTAGTTCATGACAATTCGGGTTCGGTCAGGCGACCGCGCTCAACGGCTGCACCGTTTGCACCGGCCAGCCCTGCAGATGTTGCGCGACGATCTCGCCGAGCGCCTTGATCCAGGCCGGCGATGCATTCAGGCACGGAATGCGGTGAAACTCCTTGCCGCCCGCACGCAGGAATTCGTCGCGCACCTCGATGCCGATTTCCTCGATCGTCTCCAGGCAATCGGCGGTGAAACCCGGGCAAAACACGTCCACGCGCTTCACGCCGCCGGCACCCAGCTCGGCGAGCGTCGGCGCCGTATATGGTTGCAGCCATTCCGCCCGGCCAAAGCGCGACTGGAACGTCACGCGGCATTCGACGGGCGTGAGCCCGAGTGCCGCCGCGAGCAGCGAGCCGGTTCGCTGGCACTGGTCGTGATAGGGATCGCCGAGATCCATCGTACGCTTCGGTACGCCGTGAAAGCTCAGTACGAGTTTGTCGCCGGCAGCGAAATCCGGATGTCCGTGATGACGCCAGTATTCGCGAACCTGTTCGGCAAGCGCGCCGATATAGGCCGGATGATCGGCGTACTGGCGGATCGTGCGGATTTCGGGCTGATTGCGAACGCGTTTCAGCGCGTTGAAGGCGTCGTCGAAGGCGGTTGCCGTCGTCGAGGACGAATATTGAGGATACATCGGCACGAGCAGCACGCGCTCGGCGCCTTCCAGCTTCAGTTGATTGAGCATCGCGGGGATGCCCGGCGCACCGTAGCGCATCGCGTATTCGACTATCACGTGGTAGTCGTTCGCCGCGAACAGGCGCCTCAACTGCTCGACCTGCCTTTCCGTGTACACGCGCAGCGGCGAGCCTTCCGGCAACCACACCTGCGCATATTTCTTTGCCGACGCGCGCGAGCGGAACGGCAGGATCGCGAGCCGCAGGATCAGTTGCCACACGAATTGCGGAATCTCGACGACGCGCGGATCGGACAGGAACTGCGCCAGGTACTTGCGCACGGCGCGCGGCGTGGGCGCATCAGGCGTACCGAGATTGATCAGCAGCACCGCGACCCGATGCGAGGCGGCGTGCTGCGAAGGCAACTCGAGATCGAAACGCATGAAGGAAGCGGCCGGATGAGCGACGTCGTGAAGTGAAGGCCATTATAGCGGCGCGGCTCGCGACGCATCATCGGCCGAACGGCCTAGTGGCGGCCGCGTTGGCGGAGGCGCAAGATCAATGTGAGAAGCGCGGCGTCACTGCTGGCTGAGCGACATGGAAAGAAGCCGCGCGGTGATGTCGACGATCGGGATCACGCGGTTGTAGGCCATGCGCGTCGGCCCGATCACCCCGAGCGTGCCGACGATCTTGCCGTTCACTTCATACGGCGCGGTCACCACGCTCATTTCCTCGATCGGCACGAGATTCGACTCGCCGCCGATGAAAATCTGCACGCCTTGCGCGTGGCTCGATACGTCGAGCAATTGCAGGAGACTCGTCTTTTGGTCGAATACATCGAAGAGCTTGCGCAGCCGCGCCATGTCGGACGAAAGGTCCGCCACTTCCAGCAGGTTGCGCTCGCCGGAAATCAGGAGCGTGTCGCCGGGATCGGTTTCATCCGTGCTGGCGGCCACCGCTGCGTGCATCAGCGTGGTCATGTCGCCGCGCAGCTGGTCGATTTCCTCGCGAAGTCGGCGGCGTACTTCGTCGAAGGACAAGCCGGCAAAGTGCGCGTTGATGTAATTCGACGCCTCGGTCAGCTGCGACGGCGAATAATCGCGCTGCGTCGCCATGATGCGGTTCTGAACGTCGCCTTCCGGCGTCACGATGATGAGCAGGATGCGCTTGTCCGACAGGCGCATGAACTCGATCTGCTTGAACATGTGGCTGCGGCGCGGGGTGAGGATCACGCCCGCGAACGACGAGAGATTCGAGAGCACGCTTGCCGCCGCCGCGACGATCTTCTGCGGCTCCTCGCCCTGAAGGCGCGTCTTGACCGCGGTGGTCATGGCCTCGTCTTCCGGCGCCTCTACCGTGAGCATGGTGTCGACGAAGACGCGGTAGCCGCGCGGCGTGGGAATGCGCCCGGCCGAGGTATGCGGACTCGCAACGAGTCCGAGCTCCTCGAGGTCCGACATGACGTTGCGGATCGTGGCAGGGCTGAGTTCGAGGCCGGAGTAGCGCGACAACGTGCGCGAACCCACCGGCTGACCTTCGGCGATGTAGCGCTCGATCAACGTCTTGAGAAGGGTTTGTGCACGTGGGTCTAGCATGGGGAAATTTTAGCTCAACGCGTCATCGTACGGCGAGCGCGCCGGCGCCTTTGCCGTTACGCACCCGAATTCAGGATGTGCTCCATTCTAGCCACAAACAATGCGGACGACGGACAAGCACGCACGTGCTGACAGCCGGGTTCGCCCACGGTTCTTTTCGACCTTCACCTATGGTGTAATGCCGGCATGGAAATTGGCCAATTCAAGACCGTCGCGCTCGTGGGGCGCACCAACACGCCCGGCATCGAAGAGCCGCTGGCTTCGCTTGCCGAGCTGATCGCGAGCCAGGGCTTCGAAGTCGTGTTCGAGGCGCAGACGGCCAAGGAGGTCGGCGTGACCGGCTATCCCGCGCTTTCGACGGCGGAAATCGGTGCGCGCGCGAATGTCGCCGTGGTGCTCGGCGGCGACGGCACGATGCTCGGTCTCGGCCGGCAGCTCGCGCCGTACAAGACGCCGCTGATCGGCGTGAATCACGGCCGGCTCGGCTTCATCACGGACATTTCCCTCAAACAGATGCGCGACCTCGTCCCGCAGATGCTCGCCGGCTGTTTCGAGCGCGAGGAGCGCACCCTGCTCGAAGCGCGCATCGTCCGCGACGGCAAGCCGATCTATCACGCGCTCGCGTTCAACGATGTCGTCGTCAACCGCAGCGGCTTTTCGGGCATGGCGGAACTGCGCGTGTCCGTGGACGGCCACTTCATGTACGACCAGCGGTCCGACGGCCTGATCGTCGCGACGCCCACCGGCTCGACCGCCTACTCGCTGTCTGCCGCCGGACCGATCCTGCATCCCGAGTTGCAGGGCTTCCTGCTCGTGCCGATCGCGCCGCATTCGCTCTCCAACCGGCCGATAGTGCTGCCCGACGACTCGAAGGTCGACATCCAGATCATCGGCGGGCGCGACGTGAACGTGAACTTCGACATGCAGTCGTTCACGGCGGTCGAACTGAACGACACGATCGAAGTGCGCCGCTCTCGTCATACGGTGCCGGTGCTGCATCCAGTCGGCTACAGTTATTTCGCGACGCTTCGCAAGAAGCTCCACTGGAACGAGCATCCGTCGCAAGAAGACGCTTCTTAATCAGCATCCAAGCATTCATCCATGCTCCGTCATCTCTCGATTCGCGACTTCGTGATCGTCGCCGCGCTCGACCTCGAATTCGACAGCGGTTTCACGGTTTTTTCGGGCGAAACCGGCGCCGGCAAATCCATTCTGATCGACGCGCTCGCGCTCACGCTCGGCGCGCGCGGCGACGCGAGCGTCGTGCGCACGGGAGAAGCGCGCGCCGACATCACCGCCGAATTCTCGACGCACGACGGCGTATCGAGCTGGCTCGAGGAGCACGCGCTCGTGGCGGAGGAATCGGACACCGTGATGCTGCGCCGCGTGGTCGATTCGAATGGCCGCTCGCGTGCGTTCATCAACGGCACGCCGGCGACGCTCACGCAGCTGCGCGAAGTCGGCGAGATGCTCGTCGACATTCACGGGCAGCACGCGCATCAACTGCTGATGCGCCCCGACGCGCAGCGCGAACTCTTCGACACCCATGCGGGCCTCACCGACACCGCCGCCTCGGTGACGCGCGCGTATCGCGCGTGGCGCGACGCGGCGCAGGCGGTCGATGCGGCGCAGAGCCGCGACCGCGAACTGCAACTGGAGCGTGAGCGGCTCGCGTGGCAACTGAGCGAATTTGACAAGATCGCCGCGCAGCCCGGCGAATGGGAGGACGTGAGCGCGGAGCATCATCGGCTGTCTCATTCCGCGAGTCTCATCGACGGCGTGCAGGGCGCGCTGAACGCGCTTTCCGAATCCGACGAAGCGATGATCACGCAGCTTGCCTCGATCATCTCGAAGCTGCGCGGTCTCGCCGACATCGATCCGGCGCTGTCGGACGTGCTCGCTTCGCTTGAACCGGCCGAGATCCAGTTGCAGGAAGCGTCGTATTCGCTCTCGCACTACGCGCAGCGGCTCGAACTCGACCCCGACCGCCTCGCGCAGGTCGAAAAGCGCATGGACCAGTTGCATTCGACCGCGCGCAAGTTCCGCCTGCAGCCGGAAGCGCTGCCCGAGGAACACGAAGCGCGCCGCCGGCAGCTCGCGCAGCTCGATGCTGCCGCCGACCTCGATGCGTTGCGCGCTACGGAGTCGAAAGCGAAGGATGCCTATCTCGCCGAGGCAAAGGTGCTGTCGAAGGCGCGCGCGAAGGCGGCGAAGGCGCTCGGCGCGGCCGTCACGACGGGCATGCAGGAATTGTCGATGGCGGGCGGCAGCTTCGACGTCGCACTGGTGCCGCTCGCCGAAGGCGGCGCGAACGGGCTGGAACAGATTGAATTTCGTGTCGCCGGCCATGCGGGCGTGGCGCTGCGGCCGCTTGCGAAGGTGGCGTCCGGCGGCGAACTGGCGCGCATCAGCCTGGCGCTCGCGGTGATCGCGAGCACGGCCAGTCCCACGCCGACGCTGATCTTCGACGAGGTCGATACGGGGATTGGCGGGGGTGTCGCGGAGGTCGTGGGGCGGCTGTTGCATCAGCTCGGGCGCGATCGACAGGTGCTGTGCGTCACGCATTTGCCGCAGGTCGCAGCGCGCGGAGATCAGCATTTTCAGGTGGCGAAGGCAGGCGATTCGAACGGTGGCACCGTCAGTACGGTCACGCCGCTCGACAAGGCGAAGCGGGTCGAGGAAGTTGCGCGGATGCTCGGGGGAATCGAGATCACCGCTACCACGCGCAAGCACGCGAAGGAGATGCTGGCGGCTTAGGACGGGTTGTGGAGAACCGTCTGACCTGACGCGGCGATCGAATCGAAAATGTTCGCCGGCCCGCGGGCTTCAGGCCACGGCGGGCTAATGTTTTGCGCGTTGCATGCCGATATCCAGGGTGTGACAAACGCCTGCGTCAGTGTTCGCAGCAAACTTGAACAGTCAGAAAATCTTGAGACGAACGATGTCGTTGAACGAACCAGGTACGAAATTCAATTGCTCCGACAGCAAAGTTATCATTTTCACGTTTGCAGGAAGAGAAGCGTATCTGGAAATTCAAAAATCGTACATTCTCAAACTGCTGGAAACCCACGATAACGTCGAATATCACATCTGGAATTTCAGCAGGAATGAACGCGATAATGCCTATCTGCAAAAGCTGGCAAAAACCTCGCCGAAGATCAGGATTTTCAATGAATTCTATGAAGGCGACAACAAGGTTACGACGTGCGTGAAAAAAGTCGGCGTCATTTGCGCGTGCGTTAAGTGTCGGGTCGGAAAATGGTCCGAGCCTTATAAGTATTACGCGCGTAACGCCGAGCATAAAAACGACGTGTTCATCAAGGTCGACGACGATGTCGTTTTTATCGATACCGACCGTTTCCCATCGTTCGTCGACGTAGTCAGGGAACATCGCGGCAAGATCCTGAGTGCGAAGGTCATGAACAACGGCATTTGCTCCCTGACCGACCAGGCATTGCGCAGCCAGATAGAACAACTCGGCATCGTCAGAGACAAGACCTCGGCTGAAGCCTGGTGGTACCTCTGTACGGACATCAACTTTCTGAGGCTGTCGCACAATTGCTTCTTTGAAAACAAAGAGCGCCTCCTGAGCGAAAGCATTTGCGTTTATCCGATTCCACGCACGCGTTTTTCGATCAACACGATCGGATTCGACTGGACGGTCATGAATGAAATCGCGCTCAAACTTGGCACCGGCGCGAACATGAACGACGAGCACGTCATTTCCATGAACTTCGACATTCTGATAATGCAAGGCTTCGTCACGTGCCATTTGCATTTCAGCGATCAGCGGGCCGTGCTGTCCAATGAAGAAGAATCGATTCTGCTTGGCGCCTATACAGAACAGAAGGAAGAATATCTCGCGCTTGCGGAAGTGTGACTGGCGCGTTTTATCGCCAGCACGACACTGTCGTCACCTGCGAAAAGTGCGGTCAAGTCGAAAAAACGGCCAGGGTGGAGCGATATCCCATCGCTCCACGCCGTCCCCCTACAGCCCCGCGAACACCCTCTCCCTCCACGAAACCACGGCCGCCCTCTCCCCGGCGACCATTTCCGGCTCGACCCTCGCCTTCTCCATCCCGTCGAGCCTCAGCTTGTGCTGCAGCTTGCGATACAACCGGTAAGCCGCGCCAACCGTCTCCGCCTCCTCGCCCGTCATCAGCCCGCACTGCGCCGCGATCCGGAGCAGCGAAATATTCCCGGCATTCCGCACGAACTCGCGATGCTCGCGCGAATGCAGCAACACCCAGTACTGCACGATGAATTCGATATCGACCATTCCACCGCGATCGTGCTTCAAATCGAACAAGGCCGTCCGGTTCGGATGCCCGACGGAAACCCGCTCGCGCATCGCGACGATCTCGCGCGCCAGCGCCTCGGCCTCCCGCGGCATCACCAGCACTTCCGCGCGGATCGCTTCGAACCGCTCGCCGATCGCGGCATCGCCCGCGCAATAGCGCGCCCTTGACAGCGCCTGATGCTCCCAGACCCAGGCGGTGTTGGCCGCGTCGCCTTCGCGGATCTGATAGGCACGAAACGACTGCAGGCTCGTGACGAGCAGCCCCGATTCGCCGTTCGGCCGCAGCCGCAAGTCGACGTCGAAGAGCGTGCCCGCGCCGGTCGCCGTCGTGAGCCAGGTGATGAGCCGGCGCGCGAACATTGCGTAGATGTCGGAGGCGGCGTCGTCCGAGTCGTCGTAGAGAAAGATCAGGTCGAGGTCGGATGCGTAGCCCAGTTCCTTCCCGCCCAGCTTCCCGTACGCGATCACCGCGAACTTCGGCACTTCGCGATGCCGCTTCGGAAACTGCTTCCAGACCGTTTCGACCGTTACGTCGAGCACCGCGTCGGCGAGTTCCGAGAGCCGGTCGCTCACGTGCTCGACAGTGAGCTTGCCCGCGAGATCGATCAGCAGGATGCGAAACACTTCGGCCTGATGCGCATGCCGCAACAGGTCCATCTGCTGCTCGGCGCCATCGGCGGCGGCAAGGCTCGCGCGCAGCGACCGCTTGAACTCGGGCCAGTCGAACGGGCTCGCGATGGCTTCGTCGTCGAGCAGTTCGTCGAGCAGTTGCGGATGCCGGATCAGATAGCCCGCCGCCCAGCGCGCGCCGCCGAGCACCGACAGCACACGATCGAGCGCCGCCGGGTATTCAGTCAGGAGCGCGAGATAGGCGCCTCGCTTGGCTGTCGCTTCGAGCAGGTCGAAGAGGCGCATGACCGTGTCGCCGCGCCGTTCGGGCGGCTCGATCGAACTGGCCGCCGCGAGCGAGCGCTGCGCAATGATGTCGAATCGCTCACGGCTCTTCGCGGGCAAGCCCGCGTAACGCGCCGATTTCCAGACGTTGGTGAGCCGCTCGAGCAGCCCGGCCGGATTGGTGAAGCCAAGTTCCGCGAGGCTCGCGACCAGCTCTTCGCTCGCGCTTTCGTCGCCGAGCGCGCTGCTCCAGACCCACGACGCCACCGAGTCGTCCGGCACGCCGCAGCCGCCCTGACCGCTCACCTTGTCGGCGAAAATCTCGTCGAACTGCTCTTCGACGGCTTCCCGGTGCGCATCGAGGGTCGCCATCAGCGCGGCATAGTCGGCGAAACCGAGCGATTCGGCGAGCCGCGCGCGTTCTTCGGGCGCGACGGGCATCGCGTGCGTCTGAGCGTCGTTGCGATACTGCAGGCGGTGCTCGACCGTGCGCAGAAACAGATACGCCTCGCTCAGTGCCTTGCAGACCTGCGTCGAAATCAGGCCGTGCGCCGCGGCGCGCGCGAGCACGGCAAGCGTCGGACGAATGCGGAATTCCGCCGCCTGGCCGCCGCGAATCAACTGGAACACCTGTGCGCTGAACTCGATCTCGCGGATGCCTCCGCGCCCGAGCTTGATGTCGTCGGCCTTGTCGGGGCGCATCGACGCACGCCGCTGCGCTTCCTGCCGAATCTGCGCATGCAGCGAGCGGATCGCTGCGATCACGCCGTAGTCGAGATAGCGGCGATAGACGAACGGCGTCACGATCGCCTCCAGCTGTTTCGCGAGCCGTTTCGCGGAAACGCTCCCGGCTTCCGACACGAGCCGTCCCTTGATCCACGCGTAACGCTCCCACTCGCGTCCCTGCACGTAGAAATACTCTTCGAGCATGCCGAGGCTGCACACGAGCGGACCGGAATCGCCGTTCGGCCGCAGCCGCATGTCGACGCGAAACACGTATCCGTCCTGCGTGAGTTCGGCGAGCGCCCCGATCAGCCGGCGGCCGAGCCGTGTGAAGAATTCCTGCGTGGTGAGCGGAGCGCGCTGGCCGCCTGCCGTCTCGCCATCCTCTTCATAGACGAAGATCAGGTCGATGTCCGACGACGCGTTCAGTTCCCGCCCGCCGAGCTTGCCCATCCCGACGACGCCGAGCGTCAGCCGTTCGCCGTCGGGCCCGCGCGGCTCGCCGAAGAGCGCCTCCAGATCCGCCGAGAGCACCGCGAGCGCGCGCTGGATCGTGACTTCCGCGAGGTCGGTCATCGCGCCGGTCACTTCGGCAACGTCGGCGAGGCCCGCGAGATCGCGTTCCATCACCGTGCAGAAAACTTCGGTACGCAGGCGCCGCAGCGCGGTCTTGAGCGCGGCCTCGTCGAGCGCGCCGTCACCGGCGCAGCTCGCGCAAAGCGCGTTCAGGCGCGCTTCGATCCAGCCGCGCGTGACGCGTGACGTCGCCCGCTCGGCCACCTGCGCGGATAGTTCGGGGCGCGCCGCGTACGCGCGCGACGCATAGCTGGAATAAGCGGAACTGCGAAGTGCTGCGGGAGTCATCTGAAGTCGGGCTCGCTCGTTGCTTGGTGTTCGTTGCTCGATTGAATCAAGGATGGCCGAAAAGACGCCGGGCGCACCCGGCACGGTCACTCGCAAACCGCGCGGACGCAGACCGGACATGGCTTTCCGGCGGGCACCGAAGGCGCGTACACGGCCGAAATAACGGCACCCTGTGTTACATTCCATCGTCAAACACGCAAAACTACCATATCGCACAAACGCCGCAGCATGTCCGACAGCAAGGAATCCGTCGACCCTCTCGAAGTTGGACAAGCGAAGCCCAGCGGCACTGCCGAGCGCGCGCTTTCACGCGTCCTCAAGATCATCCTGGTGCTGGGCGTCGCGATCTATTTCGTAATCGCGGCGCTCTATCTCGGCCTGCGCTATGCCGTCCTGCCGCAGATCGACGCGTTCCGGCCGCGCATCGAACAGCTGGTCTCCGCGAAGATTCACGCGCAGTTGCGCATCGGCCGGCTTACCTCGCACTGGTCGGGACTGCAGCCGGTCATCGAAGTCGACAACCTGCGGATAGACGCCCCCGACGGCGCGCCCGGCCTCGCCGTGCCGCACGCGAGCGCGAGCCTCTCGTGGGCCTCGGTGTTCAAGCTCGCGCCGGCGCTCTCGAACCTCACCGTCGACGGTCCCGACGTAATCGTCTCGCGCGCGACGGACGGCACGATCCGCGTCGCGGGCGTGCCGATTCCGGCGAGGCGCACGAACGAGAGCGCCTTCACCACATGGCTCCTCAAGCAGGAGCACATCGTCCTGCGCGACGGCACGCTGCGCTGGCGCGACGCGCAGCGCACGGCGCCGGAGATCGCGCTCAAGCGCCTCAAGGTCGTCGTGCTCAACGAGGGCATCCGTCACCGGCTCGCGCTGCAGGCGCCCGCCGACGGCGACGTGCTGCGCGGTCCGCTCGATTTCCGTGCCGACTTCCGCCACCGGCCGTTCGCGGCCATCGGCGCGCCCGCGCACTGGACAGGCCGCGCGTATGTCTCGACCGGCCCCGTCGACCTGCCGACGCTCGCACGCTACGTGACGATGCCGTTCGAGATGTATAGCGGCCAGTTCGACAACCGCATCTGGCTCAACTTCGCGGGCGGCAAGCTGCAGACGGCGAGCGGCGACGCGTCGGGCGGCCAGATCGCGCTGCGCGTGCGGCCGACGCAGCCGCGCCTCGACCTGCCGGTCGCGCAGTTCGGCTGGGCGCTCGAACAGAGCGACAACGAGTACACGCTGCATCTGTCCGACCTGCGCGCGGAGTTCGGCCAGCCGGCGCTCGACGACGGCACGCCGCTCACGCGCCTCCTCGCGTTCCGCACACTGACCGGCACGTATCGCGCGGCGTCGGCGAATCGCGGGCAGGTCTTCGGCGTGTCGGGCGACCGCGTCGACGTGGGCATCCTCGCCGAATTCGCGCGCGCGCTGCCGCTGCCGCGCAAGGTCCTGACCGAACTCGTGCTGTTCAATCCGCGCGGGCTCGTCGCGAACTACACGCTGCGCTCCGAGCGCGCCGCGCCGAAGACCGACGCGCAGGCCGAGGAGGAGCGCGTGAAGGGCGAGGCCCCGCCGCTCAAGAGCTACACGATCAAGGGTGACCTGCAAGGTATCAGCGTGCAGGCGCAGGAGCCGCCGCCCGGCCTCACGGTGAACAACCATCCGCGCGCGGGGATTCCGGGCATCGAGAACCTGTGGGGCAAGATCGACGCAGACCAGTCGCAAGGCTCGATCACGATCGACACGAAGAATGCGGCGCTCACCATCCCCGGCGCCTTCGACGACCCGCGCCTCACCTTCGATGCGCTCACGGGCCGCGCGTCCTGGAACATCGCCGACGCACCCGCGCCCGGTGAGCCGCGCAAGGCGTTCACGATGCGCATCGAGACGCTGCACGTGAAGAACGCGGACGCCGAGGGCGAGGCGACCGCCTATTACTGGAACCAGGGCCACGGGCGCGGCACGCTCGACCTCAAGGCGAAGGTCGCGCGCCTGAAGGTGACGAGCCTCGTGCGCTACCTGCCGACGAGTCTCAGCGAACGCGTGCGCATCTATCTCGGGCACGCGCTGCAGGCAGGCGTCTCGCGCGGCGGCACGATCGAAGTTCATGGCGACCTCACGCGCTTCCCGTACGCGAAGTTCCCTAACGACGGCATCTTCCACATCGAGGCGCCCTTCACCGGCGGCAAGTTCGACCCGACGCCCTACCCGCCGCGCAAGATGAGGAACGGCCTGCCGAACACCTGGCCGGGCTTCGAGGGCATCAACGGCAAGTTCACGCTCGCGCAGAACAAGCTGCGCTTCGACATCGACCGCGCGCACTATCGTCGGGTCGCGATCACGAAGACGAGCGGGCGCATCGAGGACACGGGCAATCGCGAGTCGCTGTTGCTGATCGACGGCAACGCGCACGGCCCGCTCGCCGACATGCTCCAGTACGTCGACGACAGCTCGCTCGGCCTGATCGCGAAGCACGCGACGCGCAAGATCCGCGCGACCGGCGACGCGACGCTCGCGCTCAAGCTCGGCATCCCGCGCATCCGGCTGCCGAAACCTCACGTCGACTACGAAGGCTCGCTCACTTTCGCCGACAACGACCTCGCATACGAGAACCTGCCGCCGCTCGCGCACGTGCGCGGCCGCGCGCGCTTCGCGGAAAAAACCGTCATGCTCGACAACCTCAGCGGGCGTTTTCTCGGCGGCGAAGTGCGCGGCACCGGCGGCGTGAAGCCGGACGGCAGCTATGCACTCGATGTGAACGGGCGCATCGGCACGGATGCCGCGCAAGGGCTCAACATGCGCATCACCCCGCAAGTCGCGCAGTTGCTGAAGCACATAAGCGGCACGGCGCCCTACCGGATGCAGGTGCACGGCGTGAAGAGCGCGCTGCCGCGCATCGAGGCCAGTTCCGACCTGACCGGGCTCGGGCTCGACTTCCCCGCGCCGTTCGCGAAGCCGCAGGGCACGCCGATGCCGTTCGCCCTGAGCTTCGAGCCCGCCGCGGGCGAAGCCGGCCGTCACGACGCCAGTCTCACGCTCGGGCCGGTGAAGGCGCACTACATGGTGCAGCAGGTCGCGCAGACGCAGTTCAACGTCGTGCGCGGCGCGATCGGCGTGAACAAGCCGGCCGATCTGCCTGCGCAGGGCGTGGTGGCCAACATCGAACTCGAAGAGTTCGATGCCGACGCATGGCGCCGGCTGTTCGCGGAACTGAACCCGCCGCAGGCGCAGAGCGTGGCGCGCGCGGCCCCGCCGAAGCCCCCGATGAGCGAGAACGTCAGGCAGTTCATCCCGACGCGCTTCGCGCTCCATCTCACGAAGCTCAAGCTGCTGAACCGCCGCTGGGAAAACGTCGTGATCGGCGCAAGCGAGGCCGACCGGAAATGGCAGGCGAACATCGCGTCAAACCAGGTGTCGGGCTATGTCGCGTGGACGCCGGGCGCGACCCGCGACAGTCCCGGCGCATTGCAGGCGCGCTTCGCGCAAGTCGTGATTCCCGAGAAGGCGGAGAACGACCTTGTCGGACAGATGATCCGCCGGCCGCCGCGCAACATGCCGACGATCGATCTGATCGTGAACGAAGTGGTCATGCGCGGCCGCACACTCGGTCGGCTCGAAGTCGACGCGAGCAACGAAGTCGAGGACGGCATGCCGGTGTGGCGGCTCGACAAGTTCGAGTTCTCCAATCCCGACGCGACGCTCAGCGCGACTGCGAACTGGCGCGCGCTCACGGCCGCGCCCGAAGACGCCGACGACGATGCCCTGCGCCGCACCGCGCTCGATTTCAAGCTGGACGTGAAGGACGCGGGCGCGCTGCTCGACCGCTTCGGCCTGCCGCGCACGGTCAATGCGGGCACGGGCTCGATATCGGGCAAGGCCGCCTGGAACGGCAGCCCGACCGTCCCCGACCTGCCGACGCTCAACGGCGATCTCGCCGTCGACCTGCGTCACGGCCAGATCCTCAAGGTGGACGCGGGCGCGGCGAAGCTGCTCGGCATCCTCAGCCTGCAGAGCCTCGCGCATCTGCTCACCCTCCATTTCGATGATGTCGTCGGCAAGGGGCTGCCGTTCGAGAAGATCACCGGCACGGCGAAGATCGAGAACGGCATCGGCCGCACCGACAACTTCACGATGGTGACTTCGCCCGCGCGCGTCGAGCTGAAGGGCTTCGTCAATCTGCCGACGCAGTCGCAGGATCTGCACGCACTCGTGATTCCGACCGTGAGCGCGGGCGCGGTCGCGCTCGGTGCGGCTGTCATCAATCCGTTGCTCGGGCTCGGCACGCTCGCGGCGGATCTGGTGCTGTCGAAATCGATCAGCAAGGCGTTCGCCCGCGACTACGCGATCACCGGAACGTGGTCGAAACCGGTCATCCAGCGGGTGCACGGCGATCAGGGTAAGATCGAAATTCCTGCCGCCGCTGTCACCGACTGAGGCCGACAGCGTCGCGTTTTTGTCCCCGAGGCCTCAGGCCCGATCGACGCAACCGGACGCATTCACCGCAGGCAGACATGAGCGAAAGATCAAGCGAAAACCACGCCGGGCCGTTCCGGGTCGCGGCGCTGCAGATGGTCAGCACGCCGGATCGCGAGCGCAATCTCGCCGAAGCGGGCCGGCTGATCGCCGAAGCGGCGCGCGATGGCGCGCAGATGGTGCTGCTGCCCGAATACTTCTGCTTCATGGGTTTCAAGGACACGGACAAGCTCGCCATCCGCGAGACGCCCGGCGCCGGGCCGATCCAGCAGTTTCTCGCCGATGCCGCGCGCGAACATCGCGTGTGGGTGATCGGCGGAACGCTGCCGCTCGAATCGCCGGAGCCTTCGCGCGTCCTGAACACGACGCTCGTGTTCGAGCCGGCGGGCAAGCAGGCCGCGCGCTACGACAAGATTCATCTGTTCAATTTCGAAAAAGGCGACGAGTCCTTCGACGAAGCCCGCACCATCTGCCCCGGCGGCGAAGTCCGCACGTTCGACGCGCCGTTCGGACGCGTCGGGCTGTCCGTGTGCTACGACCTGCGCTTTCCCGAGCTGTACCGCAAGATGGGTGACTGCGCGCTGATCGTCGTTCCTTCTGCGTTTACTTACACCACCGGCAAGGCGCACTGGGAAACGCTCCTGAAGGCGCGCGCCGTCGAGAACCAGTGCTACGTGCTCGCCGCGGCCCAGGGCGGCAAGCACGAAAACGGCCGACGCACGTGGGGCCACAGCATCCTGATCGATCCGTGGGGCGAAACGCTCGCCGTGCGCGAGGAAGGCGCGGGCGTCGTGGCGGGCGACATCGATCCGGCGCGCATCGCGTCCGTGCGGCAGAGCCTGCCGGCGTGGCGCCATCGCGTGCTAGGCTGATCACTGGACACAAAACCTCAGACCAGATTCTCGGGCTTGAAAGCGCGCTTTTTTTCCCGCAGATAGCTCCCCAGACACCGACGCTAGAATATTCATACACGTCACCGATACAGCCACAGGCACCGCATGAACATCATCGAACCCGGCATCCGCAATCTCGTCACCGCGAAGGACGTTCTGCTCACGCCCTACGGGCTCGACGAGGCGCTCATCACGCGCACGCTCGCCGAGATCTTCACGCACAAGGTCGACTACGCGGACCTCTACTTCCAGGCGACCCGCAGCGAGGCATGGAGCCTCGAAGAGGGCATCGTCAAATCGGGCAGTTTCAGCATCGATCAGGGCGTCGGCGTGCGCGCCGTGTCGGGTGACCGCACGGCGTTTGCCTATTCCGACGACCTCTCGCCCGACGCGATCCGCCAGGCGGCCCACGCCACCCGCGCGATCGCGAAGGCAGGTGGCGGCAAGCACAAGATCAAGTCGGCGAGTTCGCTGACGGGCGTCTCCGGCCGCGACCTCTATCTACCCTCCGACCCGCTCCATTCGCTCGACGCGGCCTCGAAAGTGAAGTTGCTGGAGCGCGTCGAAAAGATGGCGCGCGGGCGCGATCCGCGCATCACGCAGGTGATGGCAGGCCTCGCCGGCGAATACGACGTCGTGCTGGTCGCGCGCAGCGACGGCGCGCTCGCCGCTGACGTGCGCCCGCTCGTGCGCGTGTCCGTCACGGTGATCGCAGAGCACAACGGGCGCCGCGAAATCGGCAGCGGCGGCGGCGGCGGACGCTTCGACTACGGCTATTTCACCGACGCGATCCTGTCGAAATACGTCGACGACGCGGTGCATGCCGCGCTCGTCAACCTCGAAGCGCGCCCCGCTCCGGCCGGCGCGATGACCGTGGTGCTCGGGCCGGGCTGGCCGGGCGTGCTGCTGCACGAGGCGATCGGCCATGGGCTCGAAGGCGACTTCAACCGCAAGGGATCGTCGGCGTTCGCGGGACGCATGGGCGAGCAGGTGGCCGCGAAGGGCGTGACGGTCGTCGATGACGGCACGCTGCCGAATCGCCGCGGATCGCTCAATATCGACGACGAAGGCAACCCGACGCAGTGCACGACGCTCATCGAAGACGGCATCCTCAAGGGTTACATCCAGGATTCGCTGAATGCGCGCCTGATGAAGATGCCGGTGACGGGCAACGCACGGCGCGAGTCCTACGCCGCGCTGCCGATGCCGCGCATGACCAACACCTACATGCTCAACGGCGACAAGGACCCGGGCGAAATCCTCGCGTCGGTGAAGAACGGCCTGTACGCGGTGAATTTCGGCGGCGGCCAGGTCGACATCACCAACGGCAAGTTCGTGTTCTCGGCCTCCGAGGCGTACATGATCGAAAACGGCAAGATCAGCTACCCGGTGAAGGGCGCGACGCTCATCGGCAGCGGCCCGGAATCGCTCAAGTACGTGACGATGATCGGCAACGACATGGCGCTCGATTCGGGCGTCGGCGTGTGCGGCAAGGAAGGCCAGAGCGTGCCGGTGGGCGTCGGCCAGCCGACGCTGCGCATCGAAAGGATGACCGTGGGCGGCACGGCCTGAAGCGTGTGGACCATGCGGTTTTACCGCATGGTCCACACTCGTTTCATGCAGTTTTGATCGCCAACGCGCGGATTTCCCGCGTTTTGCGGCTCGATGGCTTGCCAGTCGAGCATTCCAGAGGTTATAAAGGCAGTCACCTGTTTTTCACGACACACATCCGAACCGCCATGTCCGCCAAGTTTTACTTTTATTTCTTTTGGCATCTCAAGCCGCTGGCGGATCGAGAGGGGTGAGTCGTAGGTACGCAGAACCCGAAATTCCCGAAAAACCGCCAGCCGAGCCTGGCGGTTTTTTTTCGCCCCGGTCCGGCAAAAGCACGCAATAAATCGACGCAACCGAGCGTCCCTGGAGAACCGCAATGCCCCCGCATAACACCGACGACGTCCGTATCCGCGAATTGAAAGAACTGACCCCGCCCGCGCACCTGATCCGCGAATTCGCTCTCGGCGAGCCCGTATCGGAACTGATCTACACCGCCCGGCAGTCGATGCACCGCATCCTGCACGGCATGGACGACCGCCTGATCGTCATCATCGGGCCGTGCTCGATCCACGATCCGAAGGCGGCGCTCGAATACGCGGGCCGCTTGATCGAGCAGCGCAAGCGCTTCGCCGGCGAACTCGAAATCGTGATGCGCGTGTACTTCGAGAAGCCGCGCACGACGGTCGGCTGGAAAGGCCTGATCAACGATCCGCATCTCGACAACAGCTTCAAGATCAACGATGGCCTGCGCGCCGCGCGCGAACTGCTCCTGAACATCAACGAAATGGGCCTGCCCGCGGGGACCGAGTACCTCGACATGATCAGCCCGCAGTACATCGCCGACCTGATCTCGTGGGGCGCGATCGGCGCGCGCACGACGGAATCGCAGGTGCATCGCGAGCTGGCCTCGGGACTGTCGTGCCCGGTCGGCTTCAAGAACGGCACGGACGGCAACGTGAAAATCGCCGTCGATGCGATCAAGGCCGCGTCGCAGCCGCACCATTTCCTGTCGGTGACGAAGGGCGGGCATTCGGCGATCGTCTCGACGGCCGGCAACGAGGACTGCCACATCATCCTGCGCGGCGGCAAGGCGCCTAACTACGATGCGGCGAGCGTCGATGCCGCCTGCAGCGACGTCGGCAAGGCGGGACTGGCGGCGCGCCTGATGATCGACGCGAGCCATGCGAACAGCTCGAAGAAACACGAGAACCAGATTCCGGTCTGCGCGGATATCGGACGGCAGATTGCGGCGGGCGACGAGCGGATCGTCGGCGTGATGGTGGAATCGCACCTTGTCGCGGGGCGGCAGGATCTGAAGGAAGGCTGCGAGTTGACCTACGGCCAGAGCATCACCGATGCGTGCATTAGCTGGGAGGAGAGCGTAAAGGTGCTCGAAGGACTGGCGGACAGCGTGAAGCAGCGGCGCGTCGTGCGCGGCGGGGGGAACTGAGCGCGTTTGCGCTTGAAATGCGAAGGGCTGCGAGATTCGCAGCCCTTTGTTTGAGGCGCGTCAGTCGAGCATTCCCGAGCCGAAGATCTCAGTATGAATGCGCTCGGCGCGAATGCCCGCCGCGTGCAGCGCGGCGACCTGCTCGCGCATGAACGCGAGCGGGCCGCAGACGTAATAGTCGGCGTCAGGCAAGAGCGCGAGGCTCACGAACTTCGCCCACTCCATGCGCCCTTCGAAATCGAAGTCCACGCCTTGACGGTCCACCGCGCGCGGCCACTCATAGAACACCGCGCGCGAGACGTTCGAATGCCGTCCGACGATCTCGTTCAGCCAGTGCCTGAACGCATGCACGCCGCCGTTCCTGCACGCATGCACGAACGCTACCTGCCGCGCGCCGCCCTCGCCGGCGAGCGACGCCAGCATCGACACCATCGGCGTGATGCCGACGCCGGCGCTTATCAGCACGACGGGCGTCGTCTTCGAGCGATCCAGTGAGAATTCGCCCATCGGCGCGCTCACCTCGACGATCGAGCCGGCGACGACATCGTCGTGCAGACCGTTCGAGACGTATCCGCTCGGCCGGTCGGCCGGACGTTCGCGCTTCACCGAAATGCGCAGCCACTGGCCGTTCGAGGCATCGGAGAGTGAATACTGGCGCGGCTGATCGACACCGACCGCCTGCACGAAGCGCTTCACGCTCACGTACTGCCCGGGCGCGAAATCGCAGACCTTGCCGCCATCGGACGGCTTCAGGTAGAACGACGTGATTTCGTCGCTCTCCATTTCCTTGCGCACGACCACGAACGGCCGGAAGCCGCTCCACGCCGCGCCGTCGTAAAGCTTCTGCTCGGCGCCGATCAGGATGCCGGCGAGCTGGCCGTAGGCGGCGGCCCAGGCGTCGAGCGTCGGCTGGTCGGCGGCGTCGCCGAGCACTTCGGAGATCGCCGCGAGCAGGTTCTCGCCGACGATCGGATAATGCTCCGCGCGGATGTTGAGGCTCGCGTGCTTGTGCGCGATATGCGCGACGGCGCCGCCCAGCACGCCGAGATTATCGATGTTGGCCGCGTACGCGTAGACCGCGCGTGCGAGCGCCTCGGGCTGACTGCCGCTTTGCTGGTGCGCCTGATTGAACGCGTTCTTCAACTCGGGATGGTTGGCGAACATCCGCTTGTAAAAGTGCTTCGTGATGGTCGTGCCGTACTCGGCGAGAACCGGAGCCGTGGCCTTGACGCGGGCGATCTGGTCGGCGGTCAGTGTGGTCATTCGTGCTTCTCCTTAAAAGATGCGTTGATGCTACATCTTTTAAGCGGGCTCTGATTGCGCGATCTTGTCGCAGTTGCAGTCGCGAGCGCGCCCCTGGGCGAACGCCGGAGCGATCCGCGCTGCGCTCCAATCGGTGGGGACGCCCATTGGCGCGTATGACACGCTGATCGCCGGGCGGGCACTGGCGTGCGAGGCTTGCGAATCGAAGATCGGGAAGCCCGAAGCGCGGCAACCTACTTCCGCCGCTCGTGCTTCCACAGCACATCGGTCCCGCCATCCACGCGATTCATCACGCGCGCGAACACGAAGAGCAGATCCGACAGCCGGTTCACATATCGCCGCGGTGCGTCGTTCACCGTCTCGACGCGTCCGAGTGCCACGATCGACCGCTCCGCCCTCCGACACACCGTGCGCGCGACATGCGCCAGCGCCGCCGCGCGCGAACCGCCCGGCAGGATGAATTCTTTCAGCGGCGGCAGCGTCCCGTTGTAATCGGCGAGCCATTCGTCGAGCCGTGCAAGATGCGCTTCCTCGATCATCGAATGCCCTGGGATGCACAACTCGCCGCCGAGATCGAAGAGATCGTGCTGGATATCGACGAGCGCCTTGCGCACGCTGCCCGGCAGCGGCTCGCACAGCAATACGCCGATCTGCGAATTCAGTTCGTCGACGTCGCCGATCGCCGCTATCCGCGCGTCGTCCTTCTGCACGCGGCTGCCGTCGCCGAGACCGGTCGTGCCGTCGTCGCCGGTACGCGTCGCTATCTTGCTCAGGCGATTGCCCATGGTCCATCTCCCATCGTCCGTGAGTGCGCGGTCCATTATAGGTGCCGCGCGAGGGGCGGCGGGCGAGGGTCTATCGGCGTAAAATGTACGGAAAATATCCTTTAGGCGCTCGCCGGGCATTCGTTGAACCGTCGTTGAGCATGCGCCGGCGCAGCATTCGAACAAAAAGCCATCGCCCAATAACAGGGCCGCCACGCAATGTGCGGCCGCCGTCCGGAGACAACAACGTGAATCACCCCGTTCCGCCACTGGCCGTCCGTCGTCGGTTTCCCGCCGCCCTCTTCGACGCGCTCAAGTCCCGCTTCGGCGACCGCGCGACGAGCGCCCACGCGGTGCTCGAACATCATGGCCGCGACGAATCCCCGTTCGACCCGCAACTGCCCGATGCCGTCGTGTACGCGCGCAGCACCGAGGAAGTGCAGGCGATCGTGACGCTCTGCGGGCAAGACGACGTGCCGATCATCCCGTACGGCAACGGCTCGTCGCTCGAAGGCCATCTGCTCGCGGTGCAGGGCGGCGTGTCGATCGACCTGTCCGAGATGAACCAGGTGCTCGCAATCAACGCCGAGGACCTGACCGTCACCGTTCAGCCCGGCATTTCGCGCAAGCAGTTGAACGAAGCGCTGCGCGACACCGGCCTCTTCTTCCCGATCGATCCGGGTGCGGACGCGAGTATCGGCGGCATGTCGGCGACGCGCGCCTCGGGCACCAACGCCGTGCGCTACGGCACGATGCGCGAGAACGTGCTCGCGCTCACCGTCGTGCTCGCGGACGGCCGTGTCATCAAAACGGGCACGCGGGCGCGCAAATCGTCGGCGGGATACGACCTCACGCGCCTTTTCGTCGGCTCGGAAGGCACGCTCGGCGTGATCACCGAGATCACCGTGCGCCTCTATCCGCAGCCCGAAGCCGTGTCGGCGGCCGTGTGCGCGTTTCCGTCAATGGGCGACGCGGTGCGCGCCGTCATCGAAACCATTCAGATGGGCGTGCCAGTCGCGCGCGTCGAGTTCCTCGACTCGCTCGCCGTGCGCGCGATCAACCGTCATTCGAACCTGAGCTTCCGCGAATCGCCGATGCTTTTCTTCGAATTCCACGGCTCGGAGGCAGGCGTCGCGGAACAGGCGGGCATCGTGCAGGAAATCGTCGCGCAGAACTCGGGCGCGGACTTCGAATGGGCGACGCGCCCCGAAGACCGCAGCCGCCTCTGGAACGCGCGCCACTCCGCCTACTTCGCGATGCTGCAGTTGAAGCCCGGCTGCCGCGCGGTGACGACCGACGTCTGCGTGCCGATTTCGCGGCTCGCCGAATGTGTAGTCGAGACGGAGCAGGACCTGAAGGCATCGTCGCTGCCTTGCCCGATCGTCGGGCACGTGGGCGACGGCAACTTCCACGTCGCGATGCTGCTCGATCCCGCGAAACCGGAAGAGATGGAGGAAGCCGAGGCAATCAATCACCGCATCGTGCAGCGCGCGCTGCGCATGGGCGGAACCTGCACGGGCGAACACGGCGTCGGGCTGCACAAGATCGGCTTTCTGATCGAGGAGCACGGCGAGGACGCGATCGGCGTGATGCGCGCAATCAAGCAGTCGCTCGACCCGAAAAACCTGATGAATCCCGGCAAGATCTTTTCCTTCGCGGCATAGGGCACCTTACGGCAGCATGACGAGCCGGATCGACGCAAAGCGCGCAAGATGAGCAGAAGGATCGACATCATCGGCGCCCCGGCCCCATTCGAAATCAAGCGCCTGGAGGAGACATGAACGCACCCACCGAGCTCACGCCGGATGTGCTGGAACAGCGCCAGCGCGAAGTCGTGCAGGCGCTGATGGCCGTGCTGCCGACGCATTGCCTGCTGTTTCGCGACGAAGACACCGCCGCGTACGAATGCGACGGCCTCGCGGCGTATCGCCGCCTGCCGCTCGCAGTCGCGCTGCCTGAGACGGAAGCGCAGGTCCAGCGCGTCGTGCAGATCTGCCAGCGCCTCGACGTGCCCATCGTCCCGCGCGGCGCGGGCACGGGCCTCTCCGGCGGCGCGATGCCGATCCGGCACGGCATCGTGCTGTCGCTCGCGCGCTTCCGGAAGATCGTCGAAGTCGATCCGTATGCGCGCACCGCGACCGTTCAGCCGGGCGTGCGCAACATATCGATCTCGGAAGCCGCCGCGCCCTATGGCCTTTACTACGCGCCCGATCCGTCGTCGCAAATCGCCTGCACGATCGGCGGCAACGTCTCCGAAAATTCGGGCGGCGTCCACTGCCTGAAGTACGGCCTCACCGTGCACAACGTGCTGCGCGTGCGCGCGGTGACGATGGAAGGCGATGTCGTCGAGTTCGGCTCGCTCGCGCCGGATGCACCGGGGCTCGACCTGCTCGCGGTGCTGATCGGCAGCGAAGGCATGTTCGCGATCGTCACTGAGATCACCGTCAAGCTGATCCCGAAGCCGCAGACGGCGCAAGTCATCATGGCCAGCTTCGACGACGTCGTGAAAGGCGGCAACGCGGTCGCCGCGATCATCGCGGCCGGCATCATCCCGGCCGGGCTGGAGATGATGGACAAGCCCGCGACGCGCGCCGTCGAGGAATTCGTGAACGCGGGCTACGACCTCGACGCCGCCGCGATCCTGCTGTGCGAATCGGACGGCACCTACGACGAAGTGGCGGAAGAGATCGTCCGGATGACGGCCGTGCTGCGCGAGCATGGCGCGTCGCGCATCCAGATTTCGCGTTCGGAAGCCGAGCGGCTCAAGTTCTGGTCGGGGCGCAAGAATGCGTTTCCGGCGGCGGGCCGCATCTCGCCGGACTACTACTGCATGGACGGCACCGTGCCGCGCCGCGCGATCGGGCCGCTGCTCGCGCGCATCGAGGAAATGGAGAAAAAGTACGCCCTGCGGTGCATCAACGTGTTCCATGCCGGCGACGGCAACATGCATCCACTCATTCTCTTCAACGGCAACGATCTCGACGAATGGCACCGCGCCGAGGCGTTCGGCTCCGACATCCTGGAGACGTGCGTCGAACTGGGCGGCACGGTGACGGGCGAGCATGGCGTCGGCATCGAGAAGATCAATTCGATGTGCGTGCAGTTTTCGCCGGAAGAGCGCGACGCGTTCCACGCGGTCAAGCGCGCGTTCGATCCGCCCGGGCTTCTCAATCCCGACAAGGGCATTCCAACCCGCGCGCGCTGTGCGGAGTACGGCAAGATGCACATTCGCGGCGGATTGCTGCCGCATCCGGAGATTCCACGCTTCTGACGCCGGTCACGGAGCTATCCACGTTTCACCCGAGGCGTTGGGACTGAACCGGCCGGTACAATCGATCGACGAGCCACGAGAAGCAGGACACCATGGAACACGACGACATCGTCGCCGGCTGGTCGGAACGGATTCGCCATGCCACCGAAACGGGGACGCCGCTGCGCATCCGCGGCGGCGGCACGAAGGACTGGTACGGTCAGACGTTGCAAGGCGAGCTTCTCGATACGCGCGCGCTTCGCGGGATCATCGCCTACGACCCGGCCGAACTCGTCATTACCGTGAAGGCCGGCACGCCGCTCGCGCAAGTCGAGGCGGCGCTGCGCGAATGCGACCAGATGCTGCCATTCGAGCCTCCGCACTTCGGGCGCGATGCGACCATCGGCGGCTGCATCGCGGCGGGAATCGCGGGCCCGCGCCGCGCGTGGACCGGCGCGCCGCGCGACTTCGTGCTCGGCGCGGTCGTGATGAACGGCCGCGGACAGGTGCTGCGGTTTGGCGGCCAGGTGGTGAAGAACGTCGCGGGCTACGACGTCTCGCGGCTTCTGGCCGGCTCGCTCGGCACACTCGGACTGATTCTCGAACTGTCGATCAAGGTGCTGCCGAGGCCGGTCGCCGAAGCGACGCTCAAGTTCGACATGCACGCAACCGACGGCGTGCGCAAGCTCAACGAATGGGGCGGCCATCCGTTGCCGATCACCGGCAGCGCGTGGCGCGACGGTACGCTCGCGCTCCGGCTCGCGGGCGCGGAAGCCGCGGTGAAATCGGCGCGCACGTCGCTTGGCGGCGAAGTCGTCGATGCGGTGGAGGCCGATCGCTTCTGGATCGGCATGCGCGAGCAGACCGATCCGTTCTTCGCGGTGATCGAGCCGAAGTCGGCGCTCTGGCGCCTCGCGCTGCCGTCGATTGCCGAGCCGCTGCATCTGCCGGGCGCGCAACTGATGGAATGGGGCGGCTCGCAGCGCTGGTGGATTACCGACACCGATCCGCAGACCGTGCGCATCAGCGCGAAGCAGGCGGGCGGCCACGCAACGATCTTTCGGGCCGGCACCGCCTACGATCGCAACGCGGGCGTCTTCACGCCGCTGCCCGCGCCCGTGATGAAAATTCATCGCGGTCTGAAGGCCGCTTTCGATCCCGCGCGCATCTTCAATCGCGGCCGTCTCTATCCCGACTTCTGAGCCGACGAACCCACGCGATGCAAACCAACCTCGCCGATTTCATCCGCGGCACGCCCGACGGCGACGAAGCCGATGCCATCCTGCGAAAGTGCGTGCACTGCGGCTTCTGCACGGCGACCTGCCCGACCTATCAGCTGCTCGGCGACGAACTCGACGGGCCGCGCGGGCGCATCTACCTTATGAAGCAGATGATGGAAGGCGCGCCCGTCACGCGCAGCACGCAGTTGCATCTCGACCGCTGCCTCACGTGCCGCAATTGCGAGAGCACGTGCCCGTCCGGCGTGCAGTATGGACGGCTCGTCGAGATCGGGCGCAAGGTGATCGAGGAGAAGGTCGAACGGCCGCTCAGACAGCGCTTGCAGCGCAAGCTGCTCGCGAACTTCCTGCCGAACAGCACGCTTTTCACGCCCGCGATGAAGCTCGGGCAGCAGTTCCGTCCGCTGCTTTCGAGAAAGCTGCGCGCGAAGATCCCGCAGGCCGAGCGGCCGCTTGCCCTGCCCACGCGCAAGCACGAACGCAAGATGCTGATGCTTTCCGGTTGCGTGCAGCCTGCGATGATGCCGAATGTGAACACGGCGACGATGCGCGTCTTCGATGCGCTCGGCATCGAGATCGTGACCGCGCCCGACGCGGGCTGCTGCGGCGCGATCCGCCTGCATCTCGGCTACAACGACGACGCGCTCGACGACGTGCGCAACAACATCGACGCCTGGTGGCCGTATGTCGAAGAGGGCATCGAGGCGATCGTGATGAACGCGTCGGGCTGCGGCGCCACGGTGAAGGAATACGCGCACCTGTTGCGCCACGATCCGGCGTACGCGGAGAAGGCGCAGCGCATCGTCGACCTCACGCGCGATCTCGCCGAAATCCTGCCGCTCTACGAGGAAGAACTCGTGGCGCTCGCGCGCCGCCGCGGCGTCCATACGGTTGCGTTCCATCCGCCCTGCACGCTGCAGCACGGTCAGCAGATTCGCGGACGCGTCGAGCAGTTGCTGACCTCGCTCGGCCTCGAGGTGCGCCTGCCCGTCGACAGCCATCTCTGCTGCGGCTCGGCCGGCACGTATTCGGTGCTGCAGCCGAAGCTCTCGTACCAGCTCCGCGACCAGAAGCTCGACAAACTCGAAAAGCTGGAGACGCAGCTGATCGTATCGGCGAATGTCGGCTGCATCGCGCACCTGCAGAGCGGCACGTCGACGCCCGTCACGCACTGGATCCAGTTGCTCGAACACCTGCTTTACGGGTAAGACCTGCTTCGGGCGGGCGTCCTATAATCGACGCTTTGCAACGCTCGCCGCTTTTGCCATGTCCGCATCCGATATCGCCCAGCATCTCGATGAAGTCCGGCAGCGCATCGCGCAGGCGGCCGCGGCCGCGTCGCGCGATCCGGCTTCGATTGCGCTGCTCGCCGTCTCCAAGACCTTTCCCGCCGACGATGTCCGCGCCGCGTTCGACGCCGGCCAGCGCGCGTTCGGCGAAAACTACGTGCAGGAAGCGGTCGCGAAGATTGCGGCGCTTGGACGTTTGCGCGGCGAGATCGAATGGCATTTCATCGGGCCATTGCAATCGAACAAGACGAAGCTTGTCGCGGAGCAGTTCGACTGGGTACATTCCGTCGACCGGCTGAAGATTGCCGAGCGGCTCTCCGACCAGCGTCCCGAAGGCGCGCGCGCACTCAACGTCTGCCTGCAGGTGAACGTGAGCGGCGAGGAATCGAAGAGCGGCGTCGAGCCGGCCGAAGCCGCCGCGCTCGCGCACCGGATCGCCGCCCTGCCCGGCTTGCGGCTGCGCGGCCTGATGGCAATTCCCGAACCCGCCGCCACGCTCGACGCGCAACGCGAACCGCACGCCCGGTTGCGCGCGCTGATGGACACACTGTGCGCGGACGGCCTCGACCTCGACACGCTGTCGATGGGCATGTCGGCGGATCTGGAGGCGGCCGTGCTCGAAGGCGCGACGATGGTCCGCATCGGCACCGCGATCTTCGGCGCACGCGATTACTCACACTGACGTTTAACTGAACTCACCATGAAAATTGCATTCATCGGCGGCGGCAACATGGCCGCCGCGCTCATCGGCGGACTCATCAAGCGCGGCGTCGCGCCGACGGACCTCTACGCGATCGACATCAACGACGAAGCCCGCGCGCGCACCGCGCAACAGTTCGGCATCGCGACGGGCGGCGCGATCGACGGCACGCTCGCCGGTTTCGACGCGATCCTGCTCGCAGTCAAGCCGCAGGTGCTGAAGGATGTCGCCTCGTCGCTGGCGCCGCATCTGTCGAAGCAGCTGGTCATCAGTATCGCGGCGGGGATTCGCGCTTCCGATCTGTCGCGCTGGCTCGGCGGCTACGCACGCATCGTGCGCACGATGCCGAACACGCCCGCGCTGATCGGCATGGGCGTGACGGGGCTGGCCGCGTTGCCGGGCGTGGATGATGACGCGAAGACGCTGGCGTCGCGGGTGCTGGAGGCGGTCGGCTCGGCGGTCTGGTTTGACGACGAAGCGAAGATTGATGCGGTCACCGCTATCTCCGGCAGCGGGCCGGCGTACGTGTTTTATTTCATCGAAGCGATGCAGGAGGCGGCGCGCCAGCTCGGCATGAACGAGGAGCAGGGACGCGCGCTCGCGGTCGCGACGTTCACCGGCGCGGCGCAGCTGGCCGCGCAGTCGGGAGAGCCGGCGAGCGTGTTGCGCGAACGCGTGACATCGAAGGGCGGGACGACGGCGGCAGCGCTGGCTTCGTTCGATGCGTCGGGCGTGAAGGATGCGATCGTGCGTGGTGCGCTCGCGGCGGATGCAAGAGCGAAGGAAATGGGGGATGAGTTGGGAGCGGCTTGAGTCGCCCGAACGACTCGACGCACCACGCGTAAAAAAAGCCGTTCCGGTTGTGAGGCCGAAACGGCTTTTTTGTGTCTGGCAGGCGACGAGGCTTCCGTTACCGCTGAACGCGGCGCGATGCCACCGGCTTCGCGCCCGGCGGGGGCGCCGCGCCTACTGCGCGACCGCGTAATGCAACGCGATCCCGGCGAACAGCATCCCACCGAGCCAGTTGTTGTGCTTGAACGCGGCGAAGCAAGGCATGCGTTCGCGATTGCGGATCAGCGCGTAGTGATAAACCGCACAACCCGCCGCCGCCGCCCAGCCGAGCCAGTACACCCAGCCGAAACCAAGCGCGATGCCAATCCCCACGTAAATCGCAAGCGTCGCCGCATAGCAGAGCATCACGGCGAACACGTCGTAGCGGCCGAAAGTCAGCGCAGACGTCCGGATCCCGATCTTGATGTCGTCATCCCGATCGACCATCGCATATTCGGTGTCATAGGCGACCGACCAGAACACGTTCGCGATCAGCATGATCCACGCGAGCATCGGCACATGGTCCTGCACGGCGGCGAACGCCATCGGAATGCCGAATCCGAACGCGATGCCGAGGTACGCCTGAGGAATCGCGAAGAAGCGCTTGGTGAACGGATACGTACCCGCGACGAAAAGCGCGAACACCGAGAGTTCCTTCGTCAGCGTGTTGAGCGGCAGAATCAACAGAAACGCGATGAGCGAAAGCGCCGCCGCCAGCGCGACCGCTTCCCACGCCTCGATCTTGCCCGACGTCAGCGGACGGTTCTCAGTGCGCTTCACGTGACGATCGAAGTCGCGGTCGGCGTAATCGTTGATCGCGCAACCGGCCGAGCGCATCAGGATCGTGCCGATCACGAAGATGACGAGCAGCATCGGCGACGGATGGCCGTTCGACGCTATCCACAGCGCGTTTAGCGTCGGCCACAGGAGCAGCAGGCTGCCGATGGGCTTGTCGAGGCGCACGAGGCGCAGGTAGAGCGGAAGGCGGGCGAACATGGGCGCGGGCAGTGAGGGCGATGCCGTATTCTAGAACAGCGGGAAACCACCGCCCCAAATACAAAACCCCCGTACTCCAGCGAGCACGGGGGCTGCGAACCGCAACTTCCAGTCAAGCCATCAAGCCAGCATCGCGCGCAGCATCCACGCGGTCTTCTCATGCGTCTGCATGCGCTGGGTCAGCAGGTCGGCGGTCGGCTCGTCGTTGGCGGCTTCGGTCGCCGGGAAGATTTCGCGCGCCGTGCGCACCACCGCTTCCTGCCCTTCAACCAACTGGCGAATCATCTCTTCGGCCGCGGGCACGCCATCGGCTTCCGGAATCGACGAGAGCTTCGCGAACTCGCGATAGCTGCCCGGCGCATGCACGCCGAGCGCGCGAATGCGTTCGGCGATCTGATCGACGGCCAGCGCCAGTTCGTTGTATTGCGTCTCGAACATCAGGTGCAGCGTATTGAACATCGGCCCCGTGACGTTCCAGTGGAAATTGTGCGTCTTCAGATACAGCGTGTAGGTATCCGCGAGCAGACGCGAGAGACCGTCGGCGATCTTCTTCCGATCCTTGTCGCTGATACCGATATTCACAGCCGGTGCAGTTCCTTTCTTCGCCATGATGACTCCGTGAGAGAGTGATACGAACGGTGCGAACGCGCCGCGCCTGGCCGGTTGCTCCAAACGCAGCCGTTCGAGCGTTCGACAGTTTATCTTAGAAACGTTGGCCGCTTCGTTGCCTGGCGAGGCGGGAAGCCGTTCTGCGACGCGCCTTTGCGGCGCATCGCATGCCGCCGGTTTCAGGCGAACGCACCCGCGCCGCCCGCGCGCAACGCCTCCACGACGATCGCTCCATACCCCGCCGCGATCATCCCGAAAGCCAGCGCGACGCGCACCCCGCGCGACGCCTTGCGGCTTTTTGCCTCGATCCGCTCCACGGCCTGTTCGATCGTCATCAGCGCTTGTGTCATCGCCCTTCTCCTTGCATCGTCAGAGTGTTACTTCATCGCCGCTTCGAGCGGCTCGTCGCGCCCCGCGCCGACCTTCTGGCCGAGCGCCGCGAGCGCGTTCACGACGCCTTCCGCATACGCCGGATCGGCGCGGCGGAAATGCTCGATCTGCCTCGCGACGATCTCGTTAGGCACGCCGAGAATATGCCGCGCGATGTTGCCGAAGAGCCGTCCGCGCTGGCCCGCGTCGAACAGGCGAAAGAGCGCGCCCGGCTGGCTGTAGTAGTCGCCGTCCTCGCGATGGTCGTAGCGCGCGACGTCGCCCGCAGCAAGCGGCGGTTCGTTCACGCTCGCGTCCTGCGCGTAGTCGCCGAAACGATTCGGCTCGTAGTTCGCGCGGCCGCCCTGGTTGCCATCGGTGCGCATGGCGCCGTCGCGATGAAACGAGTTCTGCACGGACGCACGCGGCGCATTCACCGGAATCTGGTGATGATTGATCCCGAGCCGATAGCGATGCGCGTCGCCATACGAGAACAGGCGCCCCTGCAACAGGCGGTCCGGCGAGAAGCCGATGCCCGGCACCACGTTCGCCGGCGTGAACGCCGCCTGCTCGACGTCCGCGAAATAGTTGGCCGCGTTGCGGTTCAACTCGATCGTGCCGACGTCGATCAGCGGGTAATCCTTGTGCGGCCACACCTTCGTGATGTCGAACGGATTGAGGTGGTACGTGGCCGCGTCGGCTTCGGGCATCACCTGGATGCGGAAATTCCAGCGCGGGAAGTTGCCGCGATTGATGTTGTCGATCAGGTCGCGCTGCGCGCTTTCACGGTCGCCCGCGACCACGGCCGCCGCCTCTGCGTCGGTGTAGTTCTCGATCGGCTGCTGCGACTTGAAATGGAACTTCACGTAGAACCGTTCGTTTTCCGCGTTGACGAACGAGTACGTATGCGAGCCGAAACCGTGCATCTGCCGATAATTCTTCGGAATGCCGCGATCGCTCATGAGGATCGTCACCTGATGCAGCGACTCCGGATGACGCGACCAGAAGTCCCACGCGGCGATGTTGCTGCGCAGGTTCGTGTACGGATCGCGCTTTTGCGTGTGGATGAAATCCGGGAACTTGAGCGGATCGCGGATGAAGAACACCGGCGTGTTGTTGCCGACCACGTCCCAGTTGCCCTCTTCCGTGTAGAACTTGATGGAGAAGCCGCGCACGTCGCGCTCGGCATCGGCGGCGCCGCGCTCGCCCGCGACCGTCGAGAAGCGCATGAAGAGCGGCGTTTCCTTGCCGGCCTGCGCGAACACCTTCGCTTTCGTGTAGCGCGAGATGTCGTGCGTCACCTTCAGCGTGCCGAACGCACCGGAACCCTTCGCATGAACACGGCGTTCGGGGATCACTTCGCGATCGAAGTGCGCGAGCTTTTCAATCAGCCAGAAGTCCTGCAGCGTGACGGGACCGCGCGGGCCGGCCGTCTGCGAATTCTGGTTGTCGCCGACGGGTGCGCCGGCTGCCGTGGTGAGATTGCGGGTGGTCATCGCGGGTTCCTTGTTTTATCGGAATTCGTAGGCAACACGCCGTTCAGCACACACCGGCGAAGCTCGCCAGCACGTCCGCGATCACATCGCGGGTTTCGCGCAGGCTTTCTGCATAGCGGGTCAGTTGCGTCACGGCGCCTCTCCGGTTTGTGATGGAGATGAGCTTAACAAATACTATTCGCGTTTAGAATTCGATAAATTTTATCTATTCGATAGCCAAAGACTCGGGCGAGGCGATTACGGGCAGGAAAACGGAAGGAGTGAAGAACCGCGCCCCGGGCGGGGCGCGGCGTGCGCGGTCAGTTGACGGCGACAGGCATGTCCAGCTTCTTGACGCCGGGAAGATCGCAGGCGGCGATGGCGTCGGAGATGGCGTCGATGGCGGGCATCCGCGTGAAGCTCTTGCGCCACGCGAGGACGACGCGACGGTCCGGCACCGGCTCGTCGAACGGGACGTAGCTGAGGAGGCCGGCGTCGATGCCCCCGGCGTGCGGTTTCACTTCATGCACCGACATGCGCGGCAGCACCGTAATGCCGACACCGCTCGCGACCATATGCCGGATCGTCTCCAGCGACGATCCTTCGAACGTCTTCTGGATGCCGTCGGCGTTCTGCGAAAAGCGCATCAGTTCCGGGCACACGCCGAGGACGTGATCGCGGAAACAGTGGCCGCTGCCGAGCAGCAGCATGGTTTCCTGCTTCAGATCGTCGGGATCGATCTTGCTGCGGTTTTCCCACGCGTGGCCGGACGGCATCGCGACGACGAACGGCTCGTCGTAGAGCGCGCGCACCATCAGGCCGGTTTCGGGAAACGGCAACGCCATGATCGCGACGTCGATTTCGCCCTGTTTCAGCAGTTCGATCAGCTTCAGCGTGTAGTTTTCCTGCAGCATCAGCGGCATCTGCGGGACGTTGCGGATCATCTGCTTGACGAGCGTCGGCAGCAGATAGGGCCCGATCGTATAGATGACGCCGAGGCGCAGCGGACCCACAAGCGGATCTTTCCCTTGCTTGGCGATTTCCTTGATGGCGAGCGTCTGTTCGAGCACGCGCTGCGCCTGGGTGACGATCTGCTCGCCGATCGGCGTGACGCTGACTTCGCTCGTGCCGCGCTCGAAAATCTGCACGTTGAGCTCGTCTTCGAGCTTCTTGATCGCCACCGACAAGGTCGGCTGGCTGACGAAGCATGCCTCGGCGGCACGTCCGAAGTGCCGTTCGCGGGCCACCGCGACGATGTACTTCAATTCAGTGAGCGTCATTGGGGACCAATGAGAGACGTTGATTCGATAGGTTTGACTTATACACCCGCGACGACGATTCGCCAACTGATCGGCTTTTCGCGCGCGGCGCCGGGTGAAATAGGGACCGACACGCGCACGCCGAGTTCAACGCCTACGCCTTCAGGTACTGTTCGCGTGCGCCGAGCCAGCGGGTCAGATGGCGCGTAACGGCATCGGGAAATTCCTTGAGCATGTGATCCGCGGCCGCTCGCGCCGGGTCGATCAGCCAGCCGTCGTTCTCCAGGCTCGCGAAACGCAGCATCGCCTCGCCGGACTGCCGGGCGCCCAGAAACTCGCCGGGGCCGCGAATTTCGAGATCGCGCCGGGCGATTTCGAAGCCGTCCGTGGTTTCGCGCATCGTCTGAAGGCGGGAGCGGGCCGTCTGCGAGAGCGGCCCCGCGTACATCAGCACGCACACCGACGCCGCGCTCCCCCGCCCGACGCGCCCGCGCAACTGATGCAACTGCGCGAGCCCGAAGCGCTCGGCGTGCTCGATCACCATCAGCGATGCGTTCGGCACATCCACCCCCACTTCGATCACCGTCGTGGCGACGAGCAACTGCACCTCGTTGCGCGTGAAGGCGTCCATGACAGCGGCCTTCTCGGCCGGCGCGAGCCGCCCGTGAACCAGTCCGACGCACAGTTCCCGCAGCGTCGCGGCGAGCGTCTCGTAGGTTTCGACCGCCGTCTGCAACTGCAGCGTCTCGCTCTCCTCGATCAGCGGACACACCCAGTACACCTGGCGGCCCGTGAGCGCCGCCTCGCGCACGCGGCCGATCACTTCCTCGCGCCGGGCGTCAGAGACGAGCTTCGTCAGGATCGGCGTGCGGCCGGGCGGCAGTTCGTCGATGGTGGACACGTCCAGGTCGGCGTAGTAGGTCATCGCGAGCGTGCGCGGGATCGGCGTCGCGGACATCATCAATTGATGCGGCTGGAAATCGCGGCGGCCGTCGGCGGCGTTTTGCGCCTTCGCGCGCAATGCGAGCCGCTGCGCGACGCCGAAGCGATGCTGTTCGTCGACGATCACGAGCCCGAGCCGCGCGAACTCCACCGCGTCCTGGATGATCGCGTGCGTGCCGATCACGAGTTGCGCGCCGCCCGACGCCGCAGCTTCGAGCGCAGCGCGCTTTTCCTTCGCCTTGAGGCTGCCGGCGAGCCACGCGACCGTCACGCCGAGCGGTTCGAGCCAGCCGCGCAGCTTGCGCGCGTGCTGCTCGGCGAGGATTTCGGTCGGCGCCATCAACGCGGCCTGATAACCGGCGTCGATCGCCTGCGCCGCCGCGAGCGCCGCGACGATGGTCTTGCCGCTGCCGACGTCGCCTTGCAGAAGACGTTGCATCGGATGCGGCAGCGTCAGCTCGCCCGCGATTTCCGCGCACACGCGCTCCTGCGCGCCGGTCAGGCGAAACGGCAACGCTTTCAGGAATCGGGCCGACAGACACTCGGGCTCATCGATCGAGCGGCGCGGCATCGCGGGCGCGGCGCGCGTGCGGCGCTCCTCGTGCGCGCGCTTGAGCGACAGCTGCTGCGCGAGCAGTTCCTCGAACTTGATGCGCGTCCACGCCGGATGCGTGCCGTCGACGAGCGCGGTCTCGTCGGAATCGGCGCGCGGGTGGTGAAGCGTGTTCACGGCATCGAGGAGGCCCGGCACGTTGAGCGGCTCGAGGTAAGCGCGCGAGATCTTCTCCGGCAGCAGTTCCGGCAGCGATACGCGCTTGAGCGCGCCGTCGATCGCCTTCCGCAGATACGCCTGCGACACGCCCGCCGTGCTCGGATAAACCGGCGTGAGCGCTTGCGGCAGCGGCGTGTCCTCGTCGACGGGACGCAGCGCCGGATGCACCATCTCCAGCCCGAAGAAGCCGCCGCGCACGTCGCCGCGCACGCGCAGGCGCACACCGACCGCCATCTGCTTGACCTGCGAGCCGTAGAAGTTGAGAAAACGCAGCGTGAGCTGGTCGCCAGCGTCGTCCTGGATCTTCACGAGCAACTGGCGCCGCGGCCGGTACGCGATCTCGTTTTCGAACACGACGCCTTCGGTTTGCGTGTTGTCGCCGGGGATCAGTTCGCCGATGGGCGTGAGCGTCGTTTCGTCCTCGTAGCGCATCGGCAGATGCAGCACGAGATCGATGTCGGATTTGAGGCCGAGTTTCGCGAGCTTGTCGGCGGGCTTGGCGGGCGCGGAGGCGGCCGGTTTTTTCTGCGATTTGAGCGCCTCCGCCGGTTCAACGCCGCCCGTTTTCGTCCGTCCACGTGGCTTTGCGACAGGCGTGCCGGGATCGTCGGCTGCGTCGGGAGCGTCGGGAACGGAGGCCAGGCGGCGGTCGGACAAGGGCATCTAATCTCTTCGCAAGTACAATATCGGGCTTATTCTCAGGCCTGGGTCTGCTGCGGTGGCGCTTTTCGAGGCGGTCCGGCGCGACTCGTGCCGGCTGCAACCGCGCGTCTCCCGCGCCCCAACCCGCTTCCCATGTTCACGCTTTCCGATTTCGATTTTAATCTGCCGCCCGAGCTGATCGCGCAAACGGCGCTCACTGAGCGCAGCGCGAGCCGTCTGCTCGAAGTCGACAACCGCACGACGCCCGCCGCCTTCACCGACCGCCAGTTCGCCGAATTGCCGAACCTGATCGAGCCCGGCGACCTGCTCGTCTTCAACGATACCAAAGTCCTGAAGGCGCGCTTTCTCGGCAAAAAGGCCAGCGGCGGGCGCATCGAGGTGCTGGTGGAGCGCCTCACCGGCCCGACCACCGCGCTCGCGCAGATTCGCGCGAGCAAGAGCCCGGCGCCCGGCACGGTCCTGACGCTCGCGGACGCGTTCGACGTGACCGTCGGCGAGCGCGTCGAGCCGTTCTACACGCTGCATTTCCCCACCGACTGCCTCACGCTGATCGAGCAGTACGGCCGGCTGCCGCTGCCGCCGTACATCGAGCACGATCCCGACGCCGTCGACGAAACGCGCTACCAGACCGTCTATGCGGCCAATCCGGGCGCGGTCGCGGCGCCCACGGCGGGCCTCCATTTCGACGACGCGCTCTTCGCGAGGCTCGACGCACGCGGCGTCGAGCGCGCGACGCTCACGCTGCACGTCGGCGCGGGCACGTTCCAGCCGGTGCGCGTCGAGAAGATCGACGAGCACAAGATGCACAGCGAGTGGTATCAGTTGCCGCAATCGCTCGTCGACCGGATCGCCGCCGTGAAAGCGCGCGGCAATCGCGTGATCGCGGTCGGCACGACCTCGATGCGCGCGCTCGAAGCCGCCGCCCGCGACGCCGCGAACGAAAACCGCCCGCTCGCGGCCGCCGTCGCGGAGACCGACATCTTCATCACGCCGGGCTACGAATTTCGCGTCGTCGACCGGCTGGTGACGAATTTCCATCTGCCGAAGTCGACGCTCCTGATGCTCGTGTCGGCGTTCGCGGGCATGGACACGATCCGCGATGCGTATCGGCATGCAATCGAACAGCGTTACCGCTTCTTCAGTTACGGCGACGCGATGCTGCTCACTCGCCGGCCGCGCTGATTTTCAACCCACTTGCGCCGGACTGTTTTCCGGTGGCACAGGAGCCTCCCCGATGACCGATGGTCATAATCCGCCCGCGAACGGGCTCAAGTTCGACCTTCTCACCACCGACGGCCAGGCGCGCCGCGGCCGCCTGACGCTCAACCACGGCGTCGTCGAAACGCCGATCTTCATGCCGGTCGGCACCTACGGCACCGTCAAGGCGATCCAGCCGCGCGAACTCGAAGAGATCCGCGCGCAGATCATTCTCGGCAACACGTTTCACCTCTGGCTGCGTCCCGGGCTGGAGACGATCCGCGCGCACGGCGGCCTGCATCAGTTCATGAACTGGAAGCGCCCGATCCTCACTGATTCCGGCGGTTTTCAGGTGTTTTCGCTCGGCGACCTGCGCAAGATCACCGAAGACGGCGTCACATTCGCCTCGCCGATCAACGGCGACAAGCTGTTCCTCTCGCCCGAAATCTCGATGCAGATTCAGAAAATACTGAATTCCGACATCGTGATGCAGTTCGACGAATGCACGCCCTACGCAACCAACGGCGTGCCGACTTCGCACAAGGACGCCGCCGACTCGATGCGCATGTCGATGCGCTGGGCGAAGCGTTCCATCGACGAATTCGACCGCCTCGGCAATCCAAACGCACTCTTCGGCATCGTGCAGGGCGGCATGTTCGAGGATTTGCGCGACGAATCGCTCGCGGGACTGGCGGACATCGGCTTCCACGGACTCGCGATCGGCGGGCTGTCGGTCGGCGAGCCGAAGGAAGACATGATGCGCGTGCTGAAACACATCGGCCCGAAGCTGCCCGCCGACAAACCGCATTACCTGATGGGCGTCGGCACGCCGGAAGACCTCGTGGCCGGGGTGGCGGCGGGCGTCGACATGTTCGACTGCGTGATGCCGACGCGCAACGCGCGCAACGGCTGGCTCTTCACCCGCTTCGGCGACGTGAAGATCCGCAACGCGACGCATAAGAACTCGCTGAAACCGCTCGACGAAACCTGCGGCTGCTACACCTGCGCCAATTTCACGCGCGGATATCTGCACCACCTGCATCGCGTCGGCGAGATTCTCGGCGCGCAGCTGAACACCATCCACAACCTCCACTACTACCTGCAATTGATGACCGAAGTGCGCGAATCGATTGAAAATCACAAGTTCGACACGTTCCGGAAGCAGTTTCACGAAAACCGGGCGCGCGGCATCGACTAGCCAAGCCTACAAAACCTTTACAATCAGCGGGCACCGAATTACCGGAAGCAGCCTCGTGCCATGCGTTAACAGCTTGATCGCAAAGCACTTCCGGTGCTGTCGCGGCCTTGCCCGGTGTAGAATACCGGGCTAATTTTCTGAATCAGTCGTCATAACGGAGAGACCAACGTGTCGTTTATTTCCAATGCCTTTGCACAGGGCACATCAACGGGTGGCATGGAATCGAGCATCATGCAGTTCCTGCCGCTGATCCTCATGTTCGCGGTGCTGTACTTCATCATGATCCGCCCGCAAATGAAGCGTCAGAAGGAGCATCGGAACATGCTCGCCGCAATGGCGAAGGGCGACGAAGTGGTGACGAACGGCGGCATCGTCGGCAAGGTCACCAAGGTGTCGGACGCGTATGTCGGAGTCGAGATCGCTGAAGGCACCGAAATCACGGTCCAGAAGGCATCCGTCACGACGATTCTCCCGAAGGGCACGATCAAGTCGCTGTAAGGCCAGTTTCTCCCGCGTCCGGCGCGGCCTCGCCCCTCCCGGGCCGCTGTCAGCCACGTCTGCCGGCTCGTCGCGCTCAACGCCGGACGCACCCCGCTCTTCTCAAGCCAACTTTCCCGTTCGGCCATCCCCATGAATCGTTACCCCCTTTGGAAATACGCCGTGATGCTGGTGGCGCTCGTCATCGGCCTCGTGTACACGCTGCCCAATTTCTTCGGCGAAGCGCCGGCGGTGCAGGTGTCGAGCGGCAAGGCAACGGTCAAGCTCGATTCGTCCACCCTCGACAAGGTCGAGAGCGCGCTCGCCGCCAATCAGGTGAAGCCCGATGAAGTGACGTTCGACAATTCGTCGACCAACGCGAACATCCGCGTGCGCCTGAAAGACACCGACACGCAGTTGCGCGTGAAGGACGTCCTGCAGAAGTCGCTAAATCCCGATCCGTCCGACCCGATCTACATCGTCGCGCTGAACCTGCAGGCTGCGTCGCCCCGCTGGCTGACCGCGCTGCACGCGCTGCCGATGTATCTCGGCCTCGACCTGCGCGGCGGCGTGCACTTCCTGCTGCAAGTCGACATGGCCGGCGCGCTGAACAAGAAACTCGATTCCGACGCTGCCGACGCGCGCGCGCTGCTGCGCGACAAGAACATCCGCGATGGCGGCGTGAACCGCGTGGCGCAGTCGGTCGTCGTCAATTTCTCCGATCAGGCGGTGGCGGACAACGCGCGCCAGATGCTCGCGACCGGAGTAAGCGAACTGCAATGGGCGACGCGCCAGGGCGGCGACGGTTATCAGGTCGTCGGCACCTTCACGCCGGCGGCGCAGAAGCTGGTCGAAGACGGCGCGCTCAAGCAGAACATCACGACGCTGCATAACCGCGTGAACGAACTCGGCGTCGCGGAGCCGGTGATCCAGCAGCAAGGCTCCGACCGCATCGTGGTCGAACTGCCGGGCGTGCAGGACACGGCGAAGGCGAAGGACATCATCGGCCGCACGGCGACGCTCGAAGCGCGTCTCGCCGACCCGACCAACACGCATCCGAATCCGAACGACCCGGTCCCGCCGGGCGACGAACTCTTCACGCAGGGCAATTCGACGCCGGTTCTCTTGCGCAAGCAGGTGATCTTCACCGGCGACCGCATCATCGACGCGTCGGCGAGCTTCGACGAGCATCAGCGTCCTTCGGTGAGCATCCGGCTGGATGCGGCAGGCGGCCGCGCGGTGAGCAGCGTGTCGCGCGACAACATCGGCAAGCCGATGGCGATGGTGCTGTTCGAAAAGGGCAAGGGCGAAGTGCTGACGGTCGCGACCATTCAGTCCGAACTGGGCGACCGCTTCCAGATCACTGGCCAGCCGACGCCGCAGGCCGCCACCGATCTCGCGCTGCTTCTGCGCGCCGGCTCGCTTGCCGCGCCGATGGACATCATCGAGGAACGCACGATCGGCCCGAGTCTCGGCGCCGACAACATCAAGAAGGGCTTCGATTCGGTTCAGTACGGCTTTGCCGCGATCGCCGTCTTCATGATCGCGTACTACATGCTGTTCGGCCTGATCTCGATGCTGTCGCTGTCGGTGAACCTGCTGCTCCTCGTTGCGATCCTGTCGATGTTGCAGGCCACGCTCACGCTGCCCGGCATCGCCGCTATCGCACTCGCACTCGGTATGGCGATCGACGCGAACGTGCTGATCAACGAGCGTATCCGCGAGGAACTGCGCAACGGCGCGCCGCCGCAACTCGCCATCCAGAACGGCTTCTCGCACGCCTGGGCGACGATTCTCGACTCGAACGTGACGACGCTCATCGCCGGCCTTGCGCTGCTCGCGTTCGGCTCGGGTCCGGTGCGCGGCTTCGCGGTCGTGCATTGCATCGGCATTCTCACGTCGATGTTCTCGGCCGTGTTCTTCTCGCGCGGTCTCGTGAACCTCTGGTACGGCGGCAAGAAGAAACTGCAGACGCTCGCGATCGGCCAGGTATGGCGTCCGGAAGGCGGCGATACCGCTGCCGCGACCGCCCACTATCTGGCGATGCAACGCGGCGACGACTCCCCCGTCGACGAAATCGTCCAGCCCGCGAAGGCCAAGGCGAAGACCCCGGTTCCCGCGCGTGCGGCCAGCCAGGCCGCAGCACCCGCACGCACCGGCAAGCCGGTCGCGCGCCGCCGCTCGGGTCCGGGCGTCGATCAAAAGAAACCGGGCTCGTCCCGCTGAGCCCCGGAGAGTAGACCATGGAATTTTTCCGCATTCGTCGTGACCTGCCGCTGATGCAGCGCGCGTTGATCTTCAACGCGATCTCGCTCATCACTTTTCTTGCGGCCGTGTTTTTCCTCGTGCATCGCGGGCTGCATCTGTCGGTGGAGTTCACCGGCGGGACGGTCGTCGAGGTGCAATATCCGCAGGCCGTGTCGCTCGAACCAGTGCGCGACACGATGGCGAAGCTCGGTTACGCCGACGCGCAGGTGCAGAACTTCGGCACCTCGCGCGACGTGCTGATCCGCCTGCCGCTCAAGCAGGGCCTGACGTCCGCCCAGCAGAGCGAACAGGTGATGACCGCCCTGAAGGGTCAGGACGCGCAGGCGCAATTGCAGCGCGTCGAGTTCGTCGGCCCGCAGGTCGGCAAGGAACTGGTGACGAACGGCCTGCTCGCGCTCGCGTGCGTGGTGATCGGCATCATCGTCTACCTGTCGTTCCGCTTCGAGTGGAAGTACGCGGTGGCGGGCGTGATCGCCAACCTGCACGACGTCGTGATCATCCTCGGGTTCTTCGCGTTCTTTCAGTGGGAGTTTTCGCTCTCGGTGCTCGCGGCGATTCTCGCGGTGCTCGGCTACTCGGTGAACGAATCGGTCGTTATCTTCGACCGGATCCGCGAAACCTTCCGCAAGCAGCGCAAGATGAGCGTGATCGAAGTGATCAACCACGCGATCACGAGCACGATGTCGCGAACCATCATCACCCACGGCTGTACGGAAATGATGGTGCTCTCGATGTTCTTCTTCGGCGGCCCGACGCTTCACTACTTCGCGCTCGCGCTGACGGTCGGTATCCTGTTCGGTATCTATTCGTCGGTGTTCGTGGCGGCAGCCATCGCGATGTGGCTCGGCGTGAAGCGCGAGGACCTCGTGAAGGAAAAGAAGTCGAAGTACGATCCGAACGATCCGAACGCGGGCGCGGAAGTCTGATCCTTCCTGCCGCAGAATGAACAAAAGGCCGGTTCACGATGTGAACCGGCCTTTTGCATTTTTCAGGCGGTGAAGCTTATTGCTTGATGCCTTCTGCCTGGATGTGCAGCACGGTCTTCAGGCTGAAACCGTAGGACTTGCCGTAGTCCATGCCGAAGTCGCCGCGATCGAACGTCGCCGTTGCTTCCGTGCCGCACACTTCCTTCTTCAGCATCGGGTTCTGGAAACACTTGAACGACTCGATCGTCAGGTTCATCGGCTTGGTGACGCCGTGCATCGTCAGCGTGCCTTCCACTGCCACCGGCTTGTCGCCGTCGAACTTGATCGACGTGCCCTTGTAGACGGCCGTCGGGAACTTCGCGACGTCGAAGAATTCAGCCTTCTGCAGGTGCTCGTTCAGCTTCTCGTTGCCCGTGTTGATCGATGCCACGTCGATCGTCACGTTCACCGTGCCGGTCTTCGCCGCGCGATCGAGCGTCACGGTGCCGCTCGACTTGTTGAACTTGCCGCGCCACGTCGACACGCCACCGAAGTGGTCCGCCTCGAAGCTCGGATAGGTGTGGTTCGGGTCGAGCTGATACGTATCGGCGGCCATCGCATTAAATGACATGCCTGCGACGAGCGCACCCGCTGCGATCAAAAGTTGCTTCTTCAAGTTCTTCTCCTGGCTGGTTGTGCCGCTCACTTCTTCGCGGCGACGATGTGAAATTTGATGACGACGTCGTCCGCCACCACCGAAGTGTCCTTCCATTCCCCGGTACCGACGTCGAACTGCGTGCGCTTGATCGGAAGCGACCCGTCAAAGGTTTCCGTCGCGCCCTGCTGCGTGACGGTGACAGGGACCGTGACCGTCTGCGACTTGCCCTTGATGGTCAGCTTGCCCGTGACCTTGTACTGGTTCGTGCCGGCCGGCGCGATCGCCGTCGAGGCGAAGGTCGCGCTCGGAAAGGCGGCGCTGTCGAACCATTCCTTGCCGCGGACCTGCTTGTTGTATTCGTCGTCGCCGAGGTCGTAGCTGCCCGTGTCGATGGAGATGTTCGCGCTGCCCGCTGCCGGCTTCGACGCGTCGAAGCTGATCTGCGCGGTGAACTTCTTGAACTTGCCGTCGACGGGCACGTTCATCTGCTTCGACGTCGCGATGACCGTGCTCTTCGCCGTGTCGACCTGCGCGTAAGCGGCGACGGCCGCGGCGAGCGATGTGGCGGCCACGCCTGCCAGGACCCAACGTTGGAGATTCGCTTTCATGTCTTCCTTGTTCTTTGTTGATTCACGCAAATGATCGGCGCAAAAAGAGACGCAACCTGTATTGAAATGCAAAAAGCGGTCAAAACAATCCGCAGCGGGGAAATGCGCCGCCAACGGACGGGAAACAGTGCGCGGCTACTTCACGAACGGAAGCATGCGTCCGAGCAGGCCGTCGCGATCGACGAAATGATGCTTGAGCGCCGCGAGGACGTGCATGACGACGAGCGCAAGCAGTGCATAGTTGAGCCATACGTGCACGAGCCGCAGCGTGCCCTTGAGCGCCTGATCCGGTCCGATGATCGTCGGCAGTGGCAGCACACCGAGATAGACCACCTGGATGCCCGCCGCCGAGCTGTAGAAGTAGCCGGAAATGGGGATCACGAGCATCAGAAGGTAGAGCAGAAAATGCGTGATGTGCGCGGCGCCCTTTTGCCAGGCCGCCATGCCGTCGGGCATTGCAGGCGCGCGATGGTTGATTCGCCACAGCACGCGCAAGGCGGCCAGCGCGAACACCGTCACGCCGATCCACTTGTGCCACGAGAAATACTTGAGCTTCGTCGGCGTGAAGCCGGGGATGTCCGTCATGATCCAGCCGAGCCAGAATCCGCCCACGATCAGCAACGCGATCAGCCAGTGAAGGCCGATTGCCGTGCCGCTGTAGCGGGTCGTCGACGAGAGATTGGCGCTGCCTTGCACGCTGCTTTCCATGGAGGACCTGACAGAAGGATTGCGGGATTGCGAAAAAACCAGTCGATCTTCGTCGACCGGTGTTCAAGGCCGCCATCGTACCCGAACGGAAACGAACGGGCTTGACGCTCCAAAACACCTGCTTCGCCGCCGCGCACGCCCGCCGGCATTGGCTTTGACGGCTTTTATGCGCTCATTCTCGCAGCCGCGTTCTGCTGCTGCAACGAACTATTCCACCGGTGCAACGCTCCGAAGCGCCATGACCCCAATGGCGGCCACATGGACTAAACGCATGAATCCTTGTATTCATTCCGAAACAGTCGCGTGACATGTGTGCGAATTGTGTCATTTGGTACCATGCGCACTGGCCCGCCGCTTGCTAGAAACGCCGGTCGCCGGTGAACCGGTGCTTTGGAATGCACGCTTGAGGAGCCCAGGCATCTCGTCCATGAAAGAAGCAGAACAGAAGGAAACAGTCGATCTGATCGCGTGTCACGAGTGCGACGCACTCCTCTCCAGGCGAAGCCTGCCCCGCCGCACAACAGCGCATTGCCCGCGCTGCGGGACGCTGCTCTATCGCGCGATGTCGTCGAATCTCGACCGCGTCTGTGCGATCACGCTTGCCGCGCTCATCACGTTTCTCATTGCGCAGGCGTTTCCGATCGTCGAGCTGGATGCGAACGGCCTCGTCTCCCAGACGACGCTGATCGGCGCGATCGTCGCGCTGTGGGACGAGAACATGCAGGTGGTCGCGGTGCTCGTGTTCTGCTCGACGATTCTCTTCCCGCTGACCGAACTCGTCGCGCTGCTCTATGTGCTCGTGCCGTTGCGCGCGGGCTATGTGCCGGGCGGCTTCAACCTGGTGCTGCGCGCGATCCAGGCCGTGCGGCCGTGGGGAATGATCGAAGTGTTCATGCTCGGCATCCTGGTCACGCTCGTGAAGATGGTGAGCATCGCGCGCGTGATCCCCGAAGCCGCGCTCTTCGCGTTCGGCGCGCTCACGCTGATGATCGCGGTCGTCGTGAGTTTCGATCCGGGCGTGCTGTGGGACATCGCCGAGCGCCTGCCGAGGCGCCGCGCCGCGCGCGTGAGGGCCAGGCGCATGCGACGGAACCGGGAATCGGCCGGCTCCGCGACGAAACATGGATGAGGACCGCCCATCATGAATGAATCCACCGACATGACTGTCGAGCCAGCCGAGCCCGACCTGCACTACACGACCGCGTCGCGGGCGGGACTCGTCGCGTGTCATTCGTGCGGGCGCGTCCAGCCGCGCGCATACACCGTCGAAAAGCAGCGCTGCGCGCGCTGCGACGCCACGCTGCACCGGCGCCATCCGGACAGCATCGCGCGCACCTGGGCGCTGCTCATCACCGCGGCGATCCTCTACATCCCGGCGAACCTGTATCCGGTGATGCACACCGCGTCGATCCTCGGCTCCGAGGACGACACCATCATGAGCGGCGTCGCGCTCTTCTGGAACGACGGCGACTATCCGCTTGCGGCGGTGATCTTCATCGCGAGCATTCTCGTGCCGATGCTGAAGCTCGGCACGCTCGCGTTCCTCGCGTGGACCGTGCGGACGCGCTCGACATGGCGGCCGCGCCAGCGCACGACGCTCTATCGCGCGGTCGAGCGCATCGGCCGCTGGTCGATGCTCGACGTCTTCGTCATCACGCTCACGGTCGCGCTGGTGCGCTTCCGCTCGCTCGCCGTCATCACGGCGGGGCCGGGCGCACTCGCATTCGCGGCGGTCGTCGTGCTGACGATGCTCGCTTCAATGCAATTCGATCCGCGCCTCATGTGGGACAACATCGAACCCTCAGGAAAGAAATATGACTAGTCCGCAAGGGCCGAACGAGCCGAACGAATCCACCAACGGCGGCAAAAGCAACGGCGGCAACGGCGGCGGCCTGCCGCCCAACCTGCCTGAGCCCGTCATCGAACCGCGCAGCCGCTGGCTGCCGTCGCTCGTCTGGGTGATTCCGCTCGTCGCCGCGCTCGTGGGCGTGCTGCTGGTGGTAAAGACGGTCGCCGGGCGCGGACCGACCATCACGATAAGCTTCGTGAGCGCCGAAGGGCTGGAGCCGGGCAAGACGAAACTCAAGTACAAGGACGTCGATGTCGGCACCGTCAAGACGATCACGCTCTCGAAGGACCATGCGCGCGTGCTCGTCGACGTGCAATTGACGAAGGAAGCCTCCGACTTCGCCGTGAAGGACACGCGCTTCTGGGTCGTGCGTCCGCGGGTCGCGGCAAGCGGCGTGAGCGGGCTTTCGACACTCCTGTCGGGCGCGTATATCGGCGTGGACGCGGGCAAGTCCGACGAGGACCAGACGGAGTTCGTCGGGCTGGAGACGCCGCCGGCCGTCACCGGCGACCAGAAAGGCCACAAGTTCACGCTGCGCGGCGAGTCGCTCGGCTCGATCGACATCGGCTCGCCGATCTACTACCGGCGCGTGCAGGTCGGCCAGGTGACCGGCTTTTCACTCGACAAGGACGGCACCGGTGTGACGATGCAGGTGTTCGTCAACGCGCCGTACGACCAGTACGTCGGCGCGAATTCGCGCTGGTGGCACGCGAGCGGCGTCGACCTGCGGCTCGATTCCAGCGGTTTCAAGCTCAACACGCAGTCGCTCGCGACGGTCGTGCTCGGCGGTATCGCGTTCCAGACGCCGCCGAACCAGCAGCCGGGCCAGCAGGCGCAGGACAACATGACGTTTCGCCTGGGCTCCGACGAAGCCGATGCGATGCGCGATCCGGACGGCACGCCGCTGCGCGTCGTGATGAACTTCAACCAGTCGCTGCGCGGGCTGTCGGTCGGCGCGCCGGTCGACTTCCGCGGTATCGTGCTCGGGCAGGTGACGAACATCGGCATCGAATACGATCCGAAAGCGCGCAATTTCATGATGCCGGTCACGATCAATCTCTATCCGGACCGCCTCGGCCGCCGCACGCGCGACGCGTTGCCCTCGCCCGGATCGACGGCGAGCCAGGAACTGCTGCAACGCCTTGTCCAGCATGGCCTGCGCGGGCAGTTGCGCACGGGCAACCTGCTGACGAGCCAGTTGTACATCGCGCTCGACTTCTTCCCGAAGGCGGCGCAGGTGAAGATCAACGCGAGTGCCGATCCGCTCGAACTGCCAACCGTGCCGAACACGCTCGACGAACTGCAGCTGCAAGTCGCCGATATTGCGAAGAAGCTCGACAAGATCCCGTTCGACGAGATCGGTGCGAACCTGAACAGCTCGCTCAAGAACGCGAACAGCCTCTTCAAGCAGCTCGACACGCAGGTCGCGCCTGAAGCACGCGACACGCTGTCGGCCGCGCGCAAGACCTTCGCCGACGCGCAGTCGACGCTGCAGCAGGATTCGCCGCTGCAGTCCGACGTGCATCAGGCGCTCCAGGAACTCACGCGGACGCTGCAATCCCTCAATGCGCTCTCCGATTACCTGGAACGTCATCCGGAATCGTTGCTGCGCGGCAAATCAGGAGACAAACCATGAGGTCCGGCGCGCTTTTCTTGATGACCGCAAGCGTCGTTTCGCTGCTGGCGGGCTGCGCTTCGTCGCCGTCGAGCCGCTTCTACACGCTTGGCGGCGATGCCGCGCCAGCGGCCGCGTCGATGCCGGCTTCGTTCTATGTCGAAGTGCCGCCCGTCGACATGCCGCCGCAGGTCGCCAAAAACCAGTTGGTCGTGCAGACAAGCCCCGCGCAGGTCCAGGTGCTCGAGCAGGAACGCTGGGCGTCGCTGCCCGCCGACGAAGTGCGGCGCGCGCTGTCGGCGGATCTCACGCGGCAGCTCGGCGCAATCGATGTCTACAACACGCCGCGTCCGGACTCCGTGCCGGTCTATCGCGTGAAGGTAAATGTGCAGCGCTTCGAGTCGTGGCCGGGTTCGCAGGCGGTGATCGATGCCGTCTGGAGCGTGCGCGCCGCGGGTTCGCAAACGGTGCTCACGTGCCGGACCGTGGCGCAGCAGCCGGTCGCCGCGGGCTACGACGCGCTCGTCGCGGGACACCGGAAAGCGGTCGACCAACTCGCTGCCGAGATTGCCGCGGGCGTTCGCGAAGTCAGCGCGATTCCCGCGCCGGCGGCCGCGGCGGCCGAAGGCGCTTCGTCGGCGAGGGCGAAGGTGCGGATGCCGGTGGCAACGCGGCCGCTGCCGTGTCCGGTGGCGAGCGCCTCGGCGAACGCGCCGGCAAATTGAAGCGCCGAACCGGAAGCAGAACTGACGAGGCGCGCCGGCAGCTCGACGAATCTGTTGTCGCCCTGCCACAACGCCGCTATCTCGAAATCACCTTACGGCAATGTCGGGCGGTTAAGATCGATCTCCACGATCAATCCCGCTGAAAACCGCAAGAAGAGATGATGAAACTGATCGGTTCGCTAGGCAGCCCGTTCGTCCGCAAGGTGCGGATCGTGATGGCGGAAAAGAAAATCGAATGCGAACTGGTGCTCGAAAATGTATGGGCATCCGATTCGAAGATTCACAGCTACAACCCGCTCGGCAAGGTGCCGTGTCTGGTTCTCGACGACGGCGAAGCCGTGTTCGACTCGCGTGTCATCTGCGAATACGTCGATACGCTCACGCCCGTCGGCAAGCTCCTGCCGCCCGAGCGCCGCGAGCGCACGGAAGTGCGCTGCTGGGAAGCGCTTGCGGACGGCATGCTCGACGCCGCGGTGCTGATCCGGCTCGAAGGCGTGCTGCGCGAGGAAGCCCATCGCAACGACGCTTGGGTCGCCCGCCAGCAGCACAAGATCGACGATGGCCTGAAGGCGATGTCGAAAGGCCTCGGCTCGAAGACCTGGTGCTCGGCGAATCACTTCACGCTGGCGGACATCGCGTGCGGCTGCGCGCTCGGCTACCTCGATTTCCGGATGCCCGAACTGGACTGGCGCGACGCGTATCCAAATCTCGACAAGCACTTTCAGCGGCTTTCGCAACGTCAGTCGTTTATCGATACGCTGCCGTCCTGACAGACTGCGCCGCTTTTCGGTGTGAAAGGCCACCCGCTGGGTGGCTTTTTTCATTGCAGCGGGTGAAATCGGTCCGCAGAGGCCATCAGCGTGCGCTACCGATCATAATTAATCTACTCATAGATAGAATGGCTGGCGGATAAAACCGAAAGCAAGGTCTGCGCCTCTTCTCGGCCTCGATTTTGCAGTGCGTGTTGGCGAAAATCAGCTAGGGCTCGGCCGATAGGTAGATTTCGTCAAAATCTACCTACCTGAAGGTAGGTAGATCCGAGCAGGAAGATCGGAGTTATCCACAATTTCTGGTCTTTACGACGAGCGCGATGTCTTCCAGCCTCGCCTTTGTCTGAAAGAGGCGGCTCGTCAGCAAACTGCCCTGAAAGGCCGCATACAACGCCCGCGCCGCAGCTTCGGGCTGGCCGTTAGCCTGCAGCGTCTCCTGCATTTCGCCCTCGGCGAGCACCTTGGCAAGCCAGTTCTCGTTCGCCTTGTAGAACGCCTGGATCGCCTGCCGCACCTTGTCCGGCAAAGCTGCGATATCCGCCGCGAGCATCGCGCACAGGCAAATCTGGTCGCCTTCGCCCAGCATGCGGCCGATCACCTTCGTGTAGCGGTCGAGCTTCTTGTCGGCGGGCGCGGAGCTGTCAATGGCGTAAATCGACGACATCACATCCGCGCTGTAGGCGTTGACCGCCTCGAAGGCCAGATCCTCCTTCGACGGGAAGTAGTAGTGAATGCTCGACGTCTTGACGCCAACGAGCGCCGACAGATCACGATAACTAAAGCCGTTGTAGCCTCGCGTCATCAGGAGCGTTCGTGCATGGTCGAGCAGTTGGTCGCGTACCGGGTTCCTGTCCATCTTCACATCATTATCTACTACTAGGTAGACGGTCAAGCGCTTGTATCAAAAAAGGATTCCGCTTCGGAACGTCGGTCACGCGCGGAGAATACGGACAAAAAAAAGCGGGCCGCAGCCCGCCTGGTGGATTTAGCGTGCGCCGAGCAGCGCCGCCTCTCCCGCTTCGCCGACCGGCGCGGCCGTCGTCGCCTGTTCGATGATGCCGCCGCCCAGACACACGTCGCCCTGATAAAGCACGGCGGATTGCCCCGGCGTCACGGCCCATTGAGCGTCGGCAAAATGCAGTGCGAAGTGGCCGTCGTCCGCCACGTTGAAGGTGCATGGCGCGTCGGCCTGGCGGTAGCGCGTTTTCGCGCCGCACGCGGTGCCTTCATCGGGAGCCGCGCCCGCGACCCAGCTCGTGTTGCCCGCGACAAGTGTCCCGGCAAGCAGCCACGGATGATCGTGCCCCTGCACGACGTAGAGCGTATTGCTCGCCATGTCCTTGCCCGCGACAAACCACGGTTCGCCGCTACCGTCCTTCGCCCCGCCGATGCCGATGCCCTTTCGCTGTCCGAACGTGTAGAACGCGAGTCCGATGTGCTCGCCGATCGTCTTGCCGTCGGGCGTCTTCATCGGGCCGGGCTTCGTCGGCAGATAGCGATTCAGGAATTCGCGGAACGGCCGTTCGCCGATGAAACAGATGCCGGTCGAATCCTTCTTCTTCGCGTTCGGCAGGCCGATCTGGGCGGCGATCTCGCGCACGCGTGTCTTCGGCATCTCGCCGAGCGGGAAAAGTGTCTTCGACAACTGCTGCTGGTTCAGCCGGTGCAGAAAGTACGACTGGTCCTTGGTATGGTCCGTTGCCTTCAGCAGTTCAAAGCGCCCGTCGCGTTCGCGCACGCGCGCATAGTGGCCGGTCGCGATGGTCTCCGCCCCGAGCGACATCGCGTGATCGAGGAACGCCTTGAACTTGATCTCGGCGTTGCACAGCACGTCCGGATTCGGCGTGCGGCCGGCCGAGTATTCGCGCAGGAACTCGGCGAACACGCGGTCCTTGTACTCGGCAGCAAAGTTGACCGCCTCGACGTCGATGCCGATCAGGTCCGCGACGGATACCACGTCGATCCAGTCCTGGCGCGTCGAGCAGTATTCGCCGTCGTCGTCGTCTTCCCAGTTCTTCATGAAAAGACCGACGACGTCGTAGCCCTGCTCCTTCAGCAGCCACGCCGTCACCGACGAATCCACGCCGCCCGACATGCCCACCACCACTTTTTGCTTGCTCATGTTGCTACCAGTTTGCTGATTGGCGCCGTGGCGGGCATCGAAGGAATCAAGCCCGCACCACTGGCGCGACGGAATGCGTATGGATGAAGTCGAGCGGCACGCGCCGCCCGGAGAGGTAATCGTCGACGCACTTCATCACGAGCGGCGTCCGGTGCCGCGCCAATGAAGCGCGCAGTTCGTCGGGGGTGAGCCACATCGCGCGGATGATGCCTTCGTCGAGCGCGCGGCCTTCCACCTCACCCGCAGATTGGCCGCAGAACGTGAAGCGCAGATACGTGACGGCACCGTGCGGCCGCTCGAAATGCGTCATGTAGGCGCCGACGAGCGCCTCCGGCACGAAGCGATGCGCGGTTTCCTCGAGCGTTTCGCGGACCACGGCCTGGGCGAGCGTCTCGCCCGCCTCCAGGTGACCGGCCGGTTGGTTGATTCTGATGCCCGCCGACGTGTGCTCCTCGATCACGAGAAAGCGCCCGTCCCGCTCCACGATGGCCGCGACCGTCACATGGGGTGCCCAATGATCTGGTTTCATGGGTCGCTATTTTACCGTTTCGTGCCATTTCACGCCGCACAGCCGAACGGCCGGTCCGCCAGCCGATCCGGTCCAGACTGATGCACAGGAGAAATGAGTCGGTCGGAATTGCCAAAGAAATGCGCCAAACAGGTGCCGGATCGGATTTTTGTGCGGGCCTTCTTCGGTTACAGTTGCGGTAGCCGTTTGCCCCAAGCATTTGAATATTCTTTCTCAGCCTTAAATCCACGCCTCCTCAGGGAACGCGTGCGTACAAAAATCTGGAGGATTCAAAGATGCACATCGGAGTGCCTGCTGAAACGCGGGCGAACGAGGCGCGCGTCGCCGCCACGCCCGAGACGGTCAAGAAGCTCGTGTCGCAAGGTCACCGGGTCACGGTGCAGAGCGGCGCGGGCCTGCCGGCGAGTTATATCGACGATGCTTACGCGCAAGCGGGAGCGGATATCGTCGATGCAAACACCGCGTTTGCCGCCGAGATCGTCCTCAAGGTCCAGTCACCGAGCGAAGCCGAATTGCCGCTGCTGAAGTCAGGCAGCGTGCTGGCCGGCATGCTCGATCCCTTCAACACCGAGAACACCGCGCGGCTTGCCGCAGCGGGCGTCACCGCGTTCGCGCTCGAAGCCGCGCCACGCACGACGCGCGCGCAGAGTCTCGACGTGCTGTCGTCGCAGGCCAACATCGCGGGCTACAAGGCGGTGCTGGTTGCGGCCAATCTGTATCAGCGCTTCATGCCGATGCTGATGACCGCCGCCGGCACGGTAAAGGCGGCGCGCGTGCTGATTCTCGGCGCGGGCGTCGCGGGCTTGCAGGCGATTGCAACGGCCAAGCGCCTCGGCGCCGTGGTCGAAGCGTCCGATGTGCGGCCGGCCGTGAAGGAGCAGATCGAGTCGCTGGGCGCGAAGTTCGTCGACGTGCCCTTCGAAACCGATGAGGAACGCGAAGCGGCAGTGGGCGTCGGCGGCTATGCGCGTCCGATGCCGCCAAGCTGGCTCGCGCGGCAGGCCGCGCAGGTGCACGAGCGTGCGAAGCTCGCGGACATCGTGATTTCCACCGCGCTGATCCCGGGCCGTCCGGCGCCGACGTTGCTGTCGGTCGAGACGGTCAAGCACATGAAGCCGGGTTCCGTGATCATCGATCTCGCGGCCGGACGCGGCGCCGAGTACGAGGGAAAACGTGGCGGCAACTGTCCGCTGACAGTCGTCGATGAAGCCGTGATGAAGCATGACGTGCATATCGTCGGTTATACCAATCTGGCATCAATGGTGGCCGCCGATGCCTCCGCACTCTACGCACGCAACCTGCTCGACTTCCTCAAGCTGATTATCACGAAGGAAGGCACGCTCAACATCGATCTTGCGGACGATATCGTCGCGGCCACGCTCCAGTGCCGCGACGGACAAGTCACGCGCCCGGCCTGACAGGGGAGACAGAAATGGAAGTGGACATCATCAACCATACGGTGATCAACCTGATCATCTTCGTGCTGGCGATCTACGTCGGCTATCACGTGGTCTGGAACGTCACGCCCGCGCTGCACACGCCGCTGATGGCCGTGACCAACGCGATCTCGGCGATCGTGATCGTCGGCGCGATGCTCGCCACCGGTCTCACAATCGGCGGCACGGGCAAGTTCTTCGGCACGCTCGCGGTGTTGCTCGCGGCGGTGAACGTGTTCGGCGGCTTTCTCGTCACGAGGCGCATGCTCGAAATGTTCAAGAAGAAGGAGCCCAAGAAGCTCGTGAGCAAGGAGGGCGCGCGATGAGCCTCAATGTCGTCACGCTGCTTTATCTGGTCGCCTCGGTGTGCTTCATCCAGGCGTTGAAGGGCTTGTCCAATCCGAAGACCGCGCGCATCGGCAACACGTTCGGCATGACCGGCATGGCCATCGCGATGGTCACGACGCTCGCGCTGATCGTCAAGCAGGCCGCCTATCTCGGTTCCAACCTGGGCGCGGGACTTGGCCTCTTGTTCGCGGCGCTGATCATCGGCGGTGCGGCGGGCGCGTACATCGCGGCGAAAGTCGAGATGACGAAGATGCCGGAACTCGTCGCCGCCATGCACTCGCTGATCGGTCTCGCGGCGGTGTGCATCGCGTATGCGGTGGTCGCCGAGCCTTCCGCGTTCGGTCTGGCCGCTCCGGGCTATCCGATTCCGTACGGCAACCGCGTCGAGTTGTTCATCGGCACGTTCGTCGGCGCGATCACGTTCTCGGGTTCGGTCATCGCGTTCGGCAAGCTCTCGGGCAAGTACAAGTTCCGGCTGTTCCAGGGCGCGCCGGTCGTGTACGCGGGCCAGCACATGATCAACCTCTTGCTCGCGATCGCGATGCTCGGCTTCGGCATCATCTTTATGATGACGCAGTCGTGGCTGCCGTTCGTGATCATGACGCTGATCGCGTTCGCGCTCGGCGTGCTGATCATCATCCCGATCGGCGGCGCGGACATGCCCGTGGTCGTGTCGATGCTCAACTCGTACTCGGGCTGGGCGGCGGCGGGTATCGGTTTCTCGCTAAACAATCCGATGCTGATCATCGCGGGATCGCTCGTCGGCTCGTCGGGTGCGATCCTGTCGTACATCATGTGCAAGGCGATGAACCGGTCGTTCTTCAACGTGATTCTCGGCGGCTTCGGCGGCGAAGCGGGCGCGGCAACCGTGGGCGGTTCGGCAGAGCAGCGTCCGGTGAAGTCGGGTTCTGCAGACGACGCTGCGTTCATGCTCGGCAATGCCGAGAGCGTGGTGATCGTGCCGGGTTATGGCCTGGCCGTGGCTCGTGCTCAACACGCGCTGAAGGAACTCACCGACAAGCTGGTCGAAAAAGGCATCGACGTGCGCTACGCGATTCACCCGGTTGCCGGGCGGATGCCGGGGCACATGAACGTGCTGCTGGCCGAAGCCGAAGTGCCCTATGAACTCGTGCACGAGATGGAGGACATCAACAGCGAGTTCGGCCAGACCGACGTGGTGCTGGTGCTCGGTGCCAACGACGTGGTGAATCCTGCCGCGAAGACCGATCCGAAATCGGTGATTGCGGGCATGCCGATTCTGGAAGCGTACAAGGCACGCACCATCATCGTGAACAAGCGGTCGATGGCGGCGGGTTATGCCGGTCTCGACAACGAGTTGTTCTACATGGACAAGACGATGATGGTCTTCGGCGATGCGAAGAAAGTGGTGGAGGACATGATGAAGGCGGTGGATTGAGCCGTACCGCAGTCAGCAGGTAGCGCCGCCGAGGCCCCGCAACGCGGGGCCTCGGCGTTTTGACGCCACGCGCTGAAGCCGCGACCCTGCGCGCCCCCGCGTACAATGTCGCCTTCATAGACCCCACCTCAGCACCGCACCATGGCCCCTCCCCTTTTCGACTGGTTTGTCCCCTGCCCGCGCGGCCTCGAAGCGCCTCTCGCGGCCGAACTCGCCGAAATCGGGCAACGCCATCTCGGCGGCGCGGCGTTCAAGCCCGGCGCGCAGGTCCCCGGCGGCGTGCATTTTCGCGGCGGCTGGGCGGCTGGCATGGCCGCAAACCTGCATTCGCGCATCGCGAGCCGCGTGCTCCTGAAGATCGCGCACGGCCCGTATCGCAGCGAAAACGACATCTATGAACTCGCGTATCAGCAGCAATGGGAACAATGGTTCACGCCAAACCAGACGATGCGCGTCGACATCACCGCGATCAAGTCACCGCTGCGCAGTCTCGAATTCGCGACACTGCGCGTGAAGGACGCCGTCTGCGACCGCCTGCGCGAACTGAGCGGCTCGCGTCCGAGCATCGATACCGCGCAGCCCGACGTGCGCGTCTTCGCCTTCCTGACGATCAACGAATGCACGCTCTATCTCGACACGTCCGGCGACCCGCTCTTCAAGCGCGGCTGGCGGCTCGACAAGGGCGCGGCGCCGCTGCGTGAAAATCTCGCCGCGGGCATCCTGCGCCTGACCGGCTGGACGCCCGGCACGCCGCTCTACGATCCGATGTGCGGCAGCGGCACGTTCCTCGCCGAAGCCGCGCAAGTCGCGCTGAACATCGCGCCGGGCGTCGAGCGGCGCTTCGGCTTCGAGAAGCTGAAGCAATACGACGTCAACGCGTGGCAGAAGCTGAAAGTCGCCGCCGTCGACGCAAAACGCGCTGCGCGCAACTCGCGTGCGGACTTGCAGATCTTCGGCAGCGACATCTCCGGCGACATGCTCGACAAGGCACGCGCGAATCTCGACCGCGCGGGTCTGCCCGACTTTCCGCTAAAGCAGATCGACGCGCGCAACATGACGCCGCCCGCCGACGCGTCCGGCATCCTCGTCGCGAATCCGCCGTACGGCGAGCGCATCGAGGTGCGCGGACGCGGCCCGCGCGGCGAGATCCGCGATACGGGGCGCGGCCGCCGCGAGCGCGACGAAGAGGACGACGACGCGTTCACCCGCGCCCAGCCCGATCCCGCCGACACGGAGTTCTTCATTTCCTTCGGCAACGCGCTCAAGCAGCGCTTTCCGGGCTGGCGCGCCTACGTGCTGACCTCGGACCGCAAGCTGCCGGGCCTGATGCGCCTGCGCGAATCGACGAAAACGCCGCTTTTCAACGGCGCGCTCGAATGCCGCCTGTTCCGCTTCGACCTGATCGCGGGCAGCGTGCGCAATCGTCCGGCCAATCCGGACGCGCCTCGTGAGGAATGAAGCGGCGGCGCCCGCGAACGATTCAGGCGGGCGCTACAATCGCTGCATGAACTCTCAGACCGAATCCGCCATCGACGTCTACCGCGCCCGCCGCGCCCGCGTTCTCGCAGCGCTTAAGGCCGCGGGCGGCGGCGTCGCCATCGTGCCGACCGCGCCGGAAGTCATGCGCAACCGCGACACCGACTATCCGTTCCGCCACGACAGCTACTTCTACTATCTGACAGGCTTCACCGAGCCCGAAGCGACGCTCGTGCTGGACGCCGGCGCAAAGGACGGCGAGCCTTCGTCGATCCTGTTCTGCCGCGAAAAGAACGTCGAGCGCGAAACGTGGGAGGGCTTTCGCTTCGGCCCGGAAGGCGCGCGCGAAGCGTTCGGCTTCGACGTCGCGTTCCCCATCGATTCGCTCGGCGAACACATGCCGCGCCTCATCGCGGAGTCGCCCGCGCTGCACTATGCGCTCGGCTCGTCGGCGGCGCTCGACGAGAAAGTGCGCGGCTGGCTCGCCGCCGTGCGCGCGCAAAGCCGCATCGGCGTGCGGGCGCCGTCGTCCGCGCACGACCTGCTGCCGCTGCTCGACGAAATGCGCCTCATCAAGGACGCGCGTGAAATCGCGATCATGCGGCGCGCGGCATCGATTTCAGCGGAGGCGCACCGCCGCGCAATGCAGGCCTGCCGTCCCGGCATGCGCGAATACGAAATCGAAGCCGAGCTGCTCTACACGTTCCGCCGGCATGGCGCGCAGGCGCCGGCTTACGGATCGATCGTCGCGGCCGGGGCGAACGCTTGCGTGCTGCACTATCCGGCGGGCAACACGATCGTGCAGGAAGGCGACCTGATCCTAATCGACGCCGCCTGCGAACTCGACGGCTACGCCTCCGACATCACCCGCACCTTCCCGGCTAGCGGCCGCTTCACGGCGGCGCAGCGCGAGCTTTACGAGATCGTGCTCGCCGCGCAGACGGCCGCCGTCGAGGCAACGCGCGCGGGCGTAAGCTTCGACGCGTCGCATCAGGCCGCGTTGCGCGTGCTGTCGCAGGGCCTGCTCGATACGGGTATCGTCGACAAGACGAAATTCGCCACCGTCGACGACGTGATCGCAGGGCGCGCCTACGCGCCCTTCTACATGCACCGGACGGGACACTGGATCGGCATGGACGTGCACGACGCCGGCAACTACCGCGACCACGACGGCCCGCTCGACGAGCAGGGCGCGCGGCCATGGCGCGTGCTGCAGCCGGGCATGGCGCTGACGATCGAGCCGGGCCTCTACGTGCGCGCGGCCGAGGGCGTGCCCGAGCGGTACTGGAACATCGGCATCCGCATCGAGGACGACGCGGTCGTCACGCCCACGGGCTGCGATCTGCTGACGCGCGAAGTGCCCGTCGCCGCCGGCGAAATCGAAGCGCTGATGCGCGACTCGGCTTTGAGGTGAGCCGGACATGAACGACATGGACTACGACATCGCGATCGTCGGCGCGGGGCCGGTCGGCCTCGCGCTCGCAGGCTGGCTCGCGCGGCGCAGCGCGACCTCGCGGCTTTCGATCGCGCTCGTCGACGCGCGCACGCCCGAAGCGGCGTCGAGCGATCCGCGCTCGCTCGCGCTTTCGCACGGCAGCCGCACGATGCTCGAACCGCTCGGCCTTCCCGCCGACGCTACGCCGATCCGCCGCATCCACGTCTCGCAGCGCGGCCACTTCGGGCGCACGCTCATCGAGCACGACGAGCACGAACTGCCCGAACTCGGCTACGTGGTGCGCTACGGGTCTCTCGTGAGCGCGCTCGCTAGCGGCGTGCGCGCGACCGGCGTGCACTGGCTCACCGAAACGACCGCGCTCGCGCCGATCCAGGATCACGAAGGCGTCACGCTGCCGATTCAATCCGCGAGCGGCGAGCGCACGATCCGCGTCCGCGTGCTCGTGAATGCGGAAGGCGGCCTGTATCAGGACACCCGCGAGCACGCGCGCGACTACGGCCAGACGGCAATCGTCGGCACGGTGAGCGTGTCGGCACCGCAGCCGAATGTCGCGTGGGAACGTTTCACGCCCGAAGGCCCGATCGCGTTGCTGCCAAGCGGCGGCGCGCGTCACGCGGACTATTCTCTCGTCTGGTGCTGCGCGCCCGACCAGGCGGCGCGCCGCGCGCAACTCCCCGACGACGCGTTTCTTACGGAACTCGGCGTCGCGTTCGGCGAACGCATGGGCCGTTTCACGCGTATCGCGGGGCGCGCCGCATTCCCGCTCGGACTGAACGCGCTGCATGCGCTGGTGGACCGGCGCACGGTCGCGATCGGCAACGCGGCGCAGACGCTGCATCCGGTCGCGGGCCAGGGGCTGAACCTCGGCCTGCGCGACGCGCACGCGCTCTGCAACGCGCTTTCCTCCTACGGCCCGACGGCCCTCGCGCTCGCGCACTTCGCAAAAGCGCGTTCGCTCGACCGGCGCCTGACGATCGGCGCGACCGACGCGCTCGCGCGCCTTTTCACGGTCGATTTCCCGCCGCTCGCCGCGCTGCGCGGGCTCGCGCTCACCGCGCTGGAATTCGTGCCGCCGGTGAAGACCGCGCTCGCGCGCCAGATGATGTTCGGACAGCGGCGCTAGGCCGCGCGCGGACACCGCGAGCCCGGGCAATCCGGGCCCGCCAGCCCGACTTATCCTCTGTGAGCGCGACGACTTTCATAGAAGATTTAACGACTTGCAGACGATTGCACTTAAATTCAGCAAGCCGTTCGCGCTAAAATACGCGTTTTCCTACAGCATCATTGCGTCCGCCGTGTCATGCGGACGCCGCTCGCGTTCATGCCCAGCATCGGTTCACACGTCCTTCGCAACAATCTCTTCGTCGCCCCGATGGCGGGCGTCACCGACCGCCCGTTCCGGCAGTTGTGCAAGCGCATGGGCGCGGGCTACGCGGTGTCGGAGATGGTCGCGTCGAACGCGCAGTTGTGGAAAAGCGAGAAGACGATGCGCCGCGCGAACCACGCGGGCGAAGTCGAGCCGATCTCCGTGCAGATCGCGGGCGCCGACCCGCAGATGCTGGCCGAAGCCGCGCGTCACAACGTCGCGAACGGCGCGCAGATCATCGACATCAACATGGGTTGTCCCGCGAAAAAGGTCTGCAACGTCGCGGCCGGGTCCGCGCTCCTGCAGAACGAGCCGCTCGTCGCGCGGATCGTCGAGGCGGTGGTGCAGGCGGTCGGCGTGGGGCCCGATGCCGTGCCCGTCACGCTGAAAATCCGCACGGGCTGGGATCGCGAGAACAAGAACGCGCTGACCATCGCGCGGATCGCGGAAAACGCCGGCATCTCGATGCTGACCGTGCACGGCCGCACGCGCGCCGATCTCTACAAGGGCGAAGCGGAGTACGAGACCATCGCGGCCGTGAAGGCCTCGGTGAAGATCCCGGTGGTCGCGAACGGCGACATCGGCACGCCAGAAAAAGCGCGCGACGTGCTCGCCGCCACCGGTGCCGACGCGATCATGATCGGCCGCGCGGCGCAGGGTCGCCCGTGGCTTTTTCGCGAGATCGAGCATTTCCTTCTGACCGGCGAGCGCCTCCTGCCGCCGCGCATCGACGAGATCCAGCAGGTGATGAACGAGCACCTCGAAGATCACTACGCCTTCTACGGGGAATTCACGGGCGTACGGACTGCGCGCAAACACATCGGCTGGTACACTCGCGGCCTTTCTGGCGCCAACACGTTCAGGCATCGCATGAACACGCTGGACACCACACGAGAACAACTGCTCGCCGTCAATGAATTTTTCGACGCTCAAAAGGCATTGTCCGACCGGCTCGTCTACGTGGACGACGCAGCCGAAGCGGAAGCAGGCGCCGACGAAGAATCGTGCGACGGGCAAAACAACACAGACCGACTAGCCGCATGAGCAGAAACAACATCGAACAATGCGTCCGCCAGAGCCTGGACAACTATTTCCAGGACCTGGACGGCTCGAATCCACACGACGTCTACGACATGGTGATTTCGTGCGTCGAAAAACCGCTGCTCGAGGTAGTGCTCGAGCAGGCGGGCGGCAACCAGTCGCTCGCGGCCGAGTATCTCGGCATCAACCGCAATACGCTGCGCAAGAAACTGCAACAGCACGGACTGATTTGACTCTCCGGGGCCGTCGCGACGGTCCGACCCGTATCCCTACTTCGGTTTCAGCCTTCATCATGATCAAGCAAGCGCTCATCTCCGTCTCCGACAAATCCGGCATCGTCGATTTTGCGAAATCGCTGTCGGATCTCGGCGTCAAGATCCTGTCGACCGGCGGCACGGCGAAACTGCTCGCCGACTCGGGTCTGCCCGTCACCGAAGTCGCCGACTACACCGGCTTCCCGGAAATGCTCGACGGCCGCGTGAAGACGCTGCATCCGAAGGTGCACGGCGGCATCCTGGCGCGACGCGACTTGCCCGAACACATGGCTGCACTGGAAGCGCACGAGATCCCGACGATCGACCTGCTCGTCGTGAACCTGTATCCGTTCGTGCAGACGGTATCGAAGGCGGAATGCTCGCTCGAAGACGCAATCGAGAACATCGACATCGGCGGACCGACGATGCTGCGCTCGGCGGCGAAGAATCATCGCGACGTGACGGTCGTGGTCGATCCCGCCGACTACGCCACGGTGCTCGAGGAAATGCGCGCAAACGGCAACACGGTGGCCTACGCGACCAACTTCAAGCTCGCGACGAAGGTGTTCGCGCACACTGCGCAATACGACGGCGCGATCACGAACTACCTGACGAGCCTGACCGAAGAACTGCGCCATGCGGACCGCAACACGTATCCGTCGACGTTCAATCTCGCGTTCGAGAAGGTGCAGGACCTGCGCTACGGCGAAAATCCGCATCAGAGCGCCGCGTTCTATCGCGACCTGAGCACGCCGGCAGGTTCGCTCGCGAACTACAGGCAGTTGCAGGGCAAGGAACTGTCGTACAACAACATCGCCGATTCCGATGCTGCGTGGGAATGCGTGAAGACGTTCGACACGCCTGCGTGCGTGATCATCAAGCACGCGAATCCGTGCGGCGTGGCCGTCGGCGCAAGCCCGCACGAAGGGTATTCGAAGGCGTTCCAGACCGATCCGACTTCTGCGTTCGGCGGCATCATCGCGTTCAATCGCGAAGTCGACGAAGCGGCGGCGCAGGCGGTGGCCAAGCAGTTCGTCGAAGTGCTGATCGCGCCTTCGTTCAGCGAAGCCGCGAAGGCCGTGTTCGCCGCGAAGCAGAATGTGCGCCTCTTGCAGATCGCGCTTGGCGACGGCCACAACGCGTTCGACCTGAAGCGCGTCGGCGGCGGGCTACTCGTGCAGTCGCTCGATTCGAAAAACGTGCAGCCGCATGAACTGCGCGTCGTGACCAAGCGCCACCCGACGCCGAAGGAAATGGACGACCTGATGTTCGCGTGGCGCGTGGCGAAGTATGTGAAGTCGAACGCGATCGTGTTCTGCGGCAACGGCATGACGCTCGGCGTCGGCGCCGGACAGATGAGCCGCGTGGATTCGGCGCGCATCGCGAGCATCAAGGCGCAGAACGCCGGACTCACGCTGACCGGATCGGCGGTGGCGTCGGACGCGTTCTTCCCGTTCCGCGACGGCCTCGACGTCGTTGTGAACGCGGGCGCAACCTGCGTGATCCAGCCGGGCGGCTCGATGCGCGACGACGAAGTGGTCGCCGCCGCCGATGAGCACAACGTCGCGATGATCCTGACGGGCACGCGCCACTTCCGGCACTAAGCCGCTCATGGCCGACGCGTGGCGCCTGCTGGTGCGCCGCCCCGCGCCGGTCGGCGGCGTTGCCGCAATCGCGCGCGACGCCGACAATACGTTCGTGTCCGACTCCGAAAAGAGCATTACAGTGCGCGACAACAGAACTCCAGCCATCTCTCGAGCACCAGCGAGCCCATGCGAATCCTCGGCATAGACCCGGGCCTGCGCGTCACGGGCTTCGGCGTCATCGACAAGACCGGCCACACGCTGACCTACGTGACGAGCGGCATCATCAAGACTGCCGACGCCGACCTGCCGTCGCGCCTGAACACGATCTTCGAAGGCATCTCGACGCTCGTCAAAGAGCACAACCCCGATCAGTCGGCGATCGAAAAGGTCTTCGTCAACGTCAATCCGCAATCCACGCTGCTGCTGGGCCAGGCGCGCGGCGCTGCGATCTGCGGGCTGGTCGCGAGCGGCGTGCCGGTCTCCGAATACACGGCGCTGCAACTGAAGCAGGCGGTCGTCGGCTACGGGCGCGCGACGAAGGAACAGATGCAGCAGATGGTCGTGCGCCTGCTGAGCCTCTCCGGCGTCCCGAGCACCGACGCAGCCGACGCACTCGGCATGGCGATCTGCCACGCGCACGGCGGCGGCGCGCTCGCGACGCTTGGCGGTATCGCGCCATCGCTTGCGAAAAAAGGCCTGCGCGTGCGGCGCGGACGTCTTGTCGGGTAACCGGCTGGCCAACAACATTCAAAACATCTCACCATGATCGGTCGCATCGCCGGCGTTCTGCTGGAAAAAAACCCGCCGCACCTGCTCGTCGACTGCAATGGCGTCGGCTACGAACTCGCCGTGCCGATGAGCACGTTCTATAACCTGCCGCACACCGGCGAAAAGGTCGTGCTGCTCACGCAACTGATCGTGCGCGAGGATGCGCACCTGCTCTACGGCTTCGGCACGCAGCCGGAGCGAAACACCTTTCGCGAACTGCTCAAGATCAGCGGCATCGGTGCGCGCATGGCGCTCGCCGTGCTCTCCGGCATGAGTGTGCAGGAACTCGCGCAGGCAGTGACGCTGCAGGACGCCGCGCGCCTCACGCGCACGCCGGGCATCGGCAAGAAGACGGCCGAGCGGCTGCTGCTCGAACTCAAGGGCAAGCTCGGCGCCGATCTGGGCGCGGCGGCGGGCGCGGTATCGGCGTCGGATCACGCGGGCGACATTCTGAACGCTTTGCTGGCACTGGGTTACTCCGAGAAGGAAGCCGTCGCGGCGGTCAAGAACGTGCCGGGCGGCACGGGTGTGTCGGACGGCATCAAGCTCGCGTTGAAGGCGCTGTCGAAGAGCTAGGAGCACACAGCTTCGCACGGCCGCGCGCGCCGCGACACTAGGCCGTTCGGCCAGCTTTCTGCGCGACAGGCACGCTGTACAATCAAGCCATGATCGAAACCGACAAACTCGCCGCCGAACGCATCATTTCGGCCACGCCCGTCTCGCCCAACGAGGAAGCGTTCGAGCGCGCGCTGCGCCCGCGCCAGCTCGACGAATACGTCGGCCAGGAGAAGGTGCGCGGCCAGCTCGAAATCTTCATCGAGGCGGCGAGGCGCCGTTCCGAAGCACTCGACCACGTGCTCCTGTTCGGCCCACCGGGCCTTGGCAAGACGACGCTCGCGCATATCATCGCGCGCGAGATGGGCGTGAACCTTCGGCAGACGTCTGGGCCGGTGCTGGAACGCGCCGGCGACCTCGCGGCGCTTCTGACCAATCTCGAAGCAAACGACGTCCTGTTCATCGACGAGATTCACCGGCTCTCGCCGGTCGTCGAGGAAATCCTGTATCCGGCGCTCGAGGATTACCAGATCGACATCATGATCGGCGAAGGGCCGGCAGCGCGCAGCGTCAAGCTCGACCTGCAGCCGTTCACGCTGGTTGGCGCAACCACGCGCGCCGGCATGCTGACCAATCCGCTGCGCGACCGCTTCGGCATCGTGTCGCGGCTCGAGTTTTATAACGCGAGCGAGCTGGCGCGAATCGTGATGCGCTCTGCGTCACTGCTGAAGGCCGAGATCGTGCCCGAAGGCGCGCTGGAAATCGCGAAGCGTTCGCGTGGCACGCCGCGAATCGCGAACCGGCTATTGCGCCGGGTGCGCGACTACGCCGAAGTGAAGGCCGATGGCAACATCACCGCGCAAGTCGCCGATGCCGCGCTGAAAATGCTCGACGTCGACCCGGTCGGCTTCGACCTGATGGACCGCAAGCTCCTGGAAGCGATCCTGCACAAGTTCGACGGCGGTCCGGTGGGCGTCGACAATCTCGCGGCGGCGATCGGCGAGGAGCGCGACACCATCGAGGACGTGCTCGAACCGTATCTGATCCAGCAGGGCTTTCTGCAACGCACGCCGCGCGGACGCGTCGCCACGTTGCTGACCTACCGCCACTTCGGTCTCGCCGCGCCGGATGCCGGCGATGTGCGCGACCTGTGGGACACGAACGGCTAAGCCGTTTTCCGGAGGCCGTCGTCGCTGGTGTCGGTGGAAAGATGCGCGATGTCGCCCCAAGCCACGACCGACGCCGCGCCTGTTTCGAAATCCACGATATTGATGCTGCAGTTCAGGAGCGGCCACTTGCGCGGTTCCTGGAGCGCCACGCGCATCGCGAACCGGTAGATGCAATCGAGCACGCCGCCATGCGCGACGCACGCGATGCGCCCGCCCGGATGCGCCGCCACGATCGGTTCGACTGCGTGCAGCACGCGATGATAGAAAGCGCGCTGCGACTCGCCGCCCGTCGGCACGAAGCCGGGATCGCGCGTCTGCCACTCGACGTATTCATCGGGAAACTTCTGGCTGATCTCGTCGCTGTCGTGGCCCTGGAATGCGCCATACCAGCGCTCGCGCAACCCTTCGCTCAATTGCAGCGGCAAGCCGAGCGCATCGGCGAAAGGACGCGCCGTCTGCTGCGCGCGCTGCAGGTCGCTCGAATAGACCGCGTCGAGACGCGCTCCCGCCTTCACATCGCGCACCATGCGCGCCGCCAGTTGCTCGGCCTGCGTGAAGCCGTGCTCGTTGAGCGGAATGTCGATGTGCCCCTGAATGCGCTTGATGCGATTCCAGTCGGTTTCGCCGTGCCGGATGAAGAGGATTTGCGTGGTCATGGGCGCGTGGATGGAGTTATCGGTGGTTAATCATGGACGAACTTGCAGCCAGAACGTGACTGGCCCGTCGTTCACGAGCGACACCTGCATGTCGGCGCCGAATTCACCCATCTCGACGACCGGATGCTTCGCGCGCGCCTGCGACACGTAGTAGTCGAAGAGCCGCTTGCCTTCGTCGGGCGGCGCCGCGGGCGTGAAGCTCGGACGCAGGCCACTCGACGTGTCGGCGGCGAGCGTGAACTGCGATACAAGTAACACGCCGCCATTGACGTTCTGCACCGACAGATTCATCTTGCCCGCCGCATCGCTGAATACGCGATACGCGAGCATTTTCGAGAGCAGTTTGTCGGCGACCGCTTCGGTATCACCGCGTTCGGCGCAGACGAGCGCGAGCAGGCCCGCGTCGATCGCGCCGGTCACGCGCTCGCCGACGCGCACTTCCGCGCGCCGGACCCGCTGGATGAGCGCGATCACTTCTTACGCCGTCAGCGTGACGCGCGCAAAGCGGCGCTTGCCGACCTGCACGACGAACTCGCCCGCTTCGACTTTCAGACCCTTGTCGGAGACAGTGGCACCGTCGATCTTCACGCCGCCCTGCTCGATATTGCGCAGCGCCTCGCTGGTCGACGGCACGAGCCCCGCCTGCTTCAGCAACTGGCCGATCGCAACCGGCGCGCCCGCGAGCGTCACCGACGGAATATCGTCCGGCACGCCGCCCTTCGCGCGGCGGTTGAAGTCTTCGAGCGCGTGCTCGGCGTCGGCGGACGAATGGAATCGCGCGACAAGTTCCTGGCCGAGCATCACCTTGAAGTCGCGCGGATTGCGCCCTTCTTCCGTTTCCTTTTTGAAGCGAGCGATTTCCTCGATGCTACGGAACGACAGCAGTTCGAAGTAGCGCCACATCAGCGTGTCCGAAATGCTCATCAGCTTGCCGAACATGTCGGCGGGTTTTTCGCTGATCCCGATGTAGTTGTTCTTCGACTTCGACATCTTCTCGACGCCGTCGAGCCCTTCGAGCAGCGGCATCGTCAGGATGCACTGCTGTTCCTGGCCGTACTGCTTCTGCAATTCGCGGCCGACGAGCAGGTTGAACTTCTGGTCCGTGCCGCCGAGTTCGAGGTCGGCGTTCAGCGCGACCGAGTCGTAGCCCTGCATCAGCGGATAGAGGAATTCGTGGATCGAAATCGGCACGCCGCCCTGGAAGCGCCTGGTGAAATCCTCGCGTTCCAGAATGCGCGCGACCGTGTAGCGCGACGCGAGCTTGATCATGCCGTCGGCGCCGAGCGGCATCGACCATTCGCTGTTGTAGCGGATCTCGGTCTTCTCGCGGTCGAGCACGAGCGACGCCTGATCGAAATAGGTTTTCGCATTCGCTTCGATCTGCTCGCGCGTGAGCGGCGGGCGCGTCGCATTGCGGCCCGACGGATCGCCGATCAGCGACGTGAAATCGCCGATCAGGAAGATCACCTTGTGGCCGAGGTCCTGCAACTGCCGCATCTTGTTCAGCACGACCGTGTGACCGATGTGAATGTCGGGTGCGGTCGGATCGAGGCCGAGCTTGATGCGCAGCGGCTTCTGAGTCGCGGCGCTCCTCGCGAGCTTCTGCGCGAATTCGTCTTCGATCAGCAGTTCGTCGCAACCGCGTTTGGCGATCGCGAGCGCGGCGCGGACCTCGTCGGTGAGGGGGAAAGCTTGCGCCGCGGGCGCGGAGGATGCGGTGGAGTCAGTGGTCATGCTTGCGACTTTTGAATTGAAAGTGGTTCGAAGGCCGCTTGGCGGCCTGGCCGGGCGATTCGGCATGTAAGCCGATTGGCCGACGCTGGCAGAAATTGCTCGAAGCGATTGCGGACGGCGGTTGCACGAGGCGCTGCAATCCCTTGTTCAGGCAAAGGATTTTACGCGATGACGCCACGCTTCGCCCCGTTTTCGCCCTTCGCACGGGTGCATCGCGGCTCCCAGTCAATTCTGACGCACCTTAACGATTCGTCCCGATGCGCGGATAATCGCGCTTGATCGACGAAACCGGCATCGGCCGCAACTATTTTGCATGGGATCAGAGTAAGCGCTGAAGCACTGACTCTGGTCGACAGGAGACGAGCGTGGGACGAAAACCCGAGGCAATCGAAGCGGGCAAGGCGGACGGCGTCTATTTCGGTCTGATGTCCGGCACGAGCATGGACGGCGTCGACGGCGTGGCCGTCCAGTTCGTGACCGGGAAGCCTCCGGTCGTGCTGGGCGAAGCGCACGTGAGCTTCTCGCAAGGTCTGCGCGATGCGCTCTTCGCGCTGCAGGCGCCCGGCGAGAACGAAATCGAACGCGCGGCGCTCTGTGCAAACGCGCTCGCGACGCGCTACGCGGTCTGCTGCCACGAGTTGCAGAGCATGAGCAACTGCTCGGCGACGAAAGTACGCGCGATCGGCGTGCACGGGCAGACAGTGCGGCATCGGCCGGAGAAGGGATACACGACGCAGATCAACAACCCGGCGCTGCTCGCGGAAATGACGAACATCGACGTGATCGCCGATTTTCGCCGCCGCGATGTCGCCGCGGGCGGCCAGGGCGCGCCGCTCGTGCCCGCGTTCCACGCGACGGTGTTCGGCGCGAAAGGCGAGACGCGCGTCGTCTGCAATCTGGGCGGCATCAGCAATATCACGATTCTGTCGGCGGACGGCTCGGTGCGCGGCTTCGATTGCGGACCGGCGAACGCGCTTCTCGATGAATGGGCGCATCGGCACCTGAAAAAGCCCTATGACGAAGGCGGTCATTTTGCGGCGCAGGGCGAGTTGAATCGGCCGCTGTTGAACGCGTTGCTCGACGAGCCGTTCTTCGGGCAGTTGCCGCCCAAGAGCACCGGACGCGATCTGTTCAACCCGCAATGGCTCGATGCGAAGCTGGCGGCGTTCCCAAGCGTCGCACCCGCCGACGTGCAGGCGACGCTCGTCGCGTTGACGGCTGTGAGCATCGCTCGCGAGATTCAGCGGCATGCACCCGACACCCGCACGGTCTACGTCTGCGGCGGCGGTGCGCGCAATTCCGTGCTGATGAACGCGATCCAGCTGGCACTGGACGAGAGCGGCGTGCCGGGCGTGCCAGTCATGACGACGGAAGCGCTCGGCGTGCCGCCGCAGCAGGTCGAGGCACTCGCCTTCGCCTGGCTCGCGATGCGATGTGTCGCTCGTGAGCCCGGCAATCTCGCGGCCGTGACCGGCGCGGCCGGCGATCGCGTACTCGGCGCGGTCTATCCGCATTGAGCGCGGCCTCGGTTCAATCGGCCAAATAAAAAACGGAGCCCGCAGGCTCCGTTTTCTTTACCGGGTTCAGCGCGAAACGATCACACCGAGAACGACGATCCGCAGCCGCAGGTCGTCGTCGCGTTCGGATTCTTGATCACGAACTGCGCACCGTTGAGGTCGTCCTTGTAGTCGATCTCGGCGCCGACCAGATACTGGTAGCTCATCGAATCGACCAGGAGTTGCACGCCACTCTTGTCCATCACGGTATCGTCTTCGTTGACGGCTTCGTCGAACGTGAAACCATACTGGAAACCCGAACAGCCGCCGCCCTGCACGAACACGCGCAGCTTCAGGTCCGGATTGCCTTCTTCGTCGATCAGTTGCTTGACCTTGTCGGCGGCCGCGTCGGTGAAGACGAATGGCATCGGCATTTCGGTCGTGGGGGTGTCGGTGACAGCGTTCATTCGAACTCTCCAAAAAAGCTTCTATCCGCCATTGTAGGGCTGATCTCAATATTGTGCTGGAAGTCCATGAAATCAATGGGCTATATACACGGTCGCGGATCGCCCCCGCAAATGAAAAAGCCGCCAGGCGCATGGCGCCGGCGGCTTTTCGCAGCAGTTTCGCCCGTACAAACAAGGCGAAACGCGCGGATACAGCTTAACGCTTCGAGAATTGCTTCCTGCGGCGTGCCTTGTGGAAACCGACCTTCTTACGTTCCACTTCACGCGCGTCACGCGTGACGAAGCCAGCGTTCGACAGTTGCGACTTGAGCGTTGCGTCGTAGTCCATCAGCGCGCGGGTGATGCCGTGGCGAACCGCACCGGCCTGACCCGTTTCGCCGCCGCCCGACACGTTGACCTTGATGTCGAACGTGACAGCGTGGTTCGTGAGTTCCAGCGGCTGGCGCACGATCATCAGCGACGTTTCGCGCGAGAAGTAATCAGCGATGGGCTTGCCGTTGACAACGATGTCGCCCTTGCCTGCCTTGATGAAGACACGAGCGACGGCGCTCTTGCGGCGGCCCGTACCGTAGTTCCAGTTACCGATCATGTGGGCTCCCCTTAGATCTCGAGCGCTTTAGGCTGTTGAGCCGTATGCGGATGCGTTGCGTCGGCGTAGACCTTCAGCTTCTTGATCATCGCGTAGCCGAGCGGACCCTTCGGCAGCATGCCCTTCACGGCCTTCTCGAGCGCGCGGCCCGGGAAGCGTTCTTGCATCTTGCCAAACGTCGTTTCGTAGATGCCGCCCGGGTAGCCCGAGTGACGATAGTACTTCTTGTCCGTGGTCTTGTTGCCCGTGACCTTCAGCTTGCCGGCGTTGATGATGATGATGAAATCACCAGTGTCGACGTGCGGGGTGAACTCGGGTTTGTGCTTGCCGCGAAGACGGCGTGCCACTTCGCTGGCGACACGGCCGAGAATCTTATCCGTCGCGTCAATCACGTACCATTCACGCGTCACCTCATGGGCTTTTGCGGAAAACGTCTTCATGATCGATCCAAAAAAATAACTGTGCCCTTGATGTCCCGCTTGTATGAAATGTTGCGCATCGAGGCGCGTGCAGGCTCTCCCTGAGCTCCCTCCGCGGGCATGGTGCGAAGAGAACTTTGAATTATAAGGGGTTTTCTGGTATCGAGTCAAAACTTGCTCGATGAGGCTGCGCGAGGGGTGGCGCGCGGTGGGAAAACTGCGGGAAACGCGCGCGAAAACAGCGAAAAAAAACCCGAGCATCTGAGGCTCGGGCTTAATCCACCAAGGAGGAGGTGGAGGAGACGCGGTAGAGATGTCGAACTGCGACAACCAATGAGCCGAGTATAGGCACCCCGTTGCTGCAAAGCAAGAAAATTTGCATGGTGAGAAGTGATTTCATAATTCGAAATTTCCAGCTAACAAACTGAATCGTGCTTTTCCTTTTGAAAACAGATATCTACATCGGACAGCGTGTGCTCGCCGGACCGAATCGATCTGCTAGAAGGCTTCTTCGGTTTTGGGAAGCATTCCGCGCTGCTCGTACCGGGCCGTTGATATCTGCTCCGTCAACCCGTATATGCGCGTATCGGCGGCGTTCGGGAAAATGAGCGAGCCGCTACAATGCAGCTTTGTAAAACAACGTCTTGAGTTGCGCTGGAGCCTGAGCATGGAATGCAAAGTAAGCTGGATGGGACAGGATGGCATGGCGTTCGCCGCCGAAACCGGTAGCGGCCACCTCGTCACGATGGACGGCGCGCCCGACGGCGGCGGCCGCAACCTCGCACCGCGTCCGATGGAAATGGTGCTGCTCGGCACGGGCGGCTGCACGGCCTACGACGTCGTCATGATCCTGAAGAAGAGCCGTCAGGAAGTGGCCGGATGTTCGGTGACGCTCAAGGCCGAGCGCGCCAGCGAAGATCCGAAGATCTTCACGAAGATCCACTTCCACTTCACGGTGACGGGCAAGAATCTGAATCCGGCGACCGTCGAGCGTGCGATCAACCTGTCGCACGACAAATACTGCTCCGCGTCGATCATGCTTGCGAAGACGGCCGAACTGACCCATTCGTTCGATATCGTCGCGACCTGATCGTTTCGAAGCGGGCCAGATAGCAAAAAGCCGGCGTCATCACTGACGCCGGCTTTTTGACTTTGAGCGAATGCAAAGCAGGCCGATAAGCCGGATTCTGTGCGCGCAGCGCATCCGAAGACGCGCTGCGCGTGGCAGTCATTCCTCTAGACGCGCCATTGCTGACGCGCTCAAGCTTCCTACCCGCAGACGAAACGGGGGCCCCGTCCTGCATCCCGAAGATGCGCGCCTGCCTACTTGGAATTGCTCCGGGCGGAGGTTACCGTGCCGGTCTGTCTCGCGACAGCCGCGGTGCGCTCTTACCGCACCGTTTCACCCTTACCTGATCCCGATTTGCATCGGGCCATCGGCGGTTTGCTTTCTGTTGCCCTGTTCCGCGTGTCGCCACGGATGGCCGTTAGCCATCACCCTGCCCTGTGGAGTCCGGACTTTCCTCGCCTCTCCCGGTCGAAACCGGAAAAGCCGCGACTGCCTGGCCTGCTTTGCTGCGCGAATCTTAACATGGCGATCTGGAGCCGCATTCGGCCCGAACGCGCGATTCAGCGGCCGCGTCGTCCGGGACGGAACACCGATGCGTCGTCGTAAAACGCCATCGATTCGTTCGCCGGCCACCAGCCCGGCACGCCCAGAACGGGCAGCGGCGCGAAATCGCGGCTCGTCGGCGGATCGCCGAGCAGCATCTCCGCGATGCGCTCGTCGAGCATCGCGCGGCGTTGCGCATCGTCAGAGGAAAAATACGCCGACGGGACCTCGACGATCCACGCGTGCCCCGTGCACGCCTTGTACGGCACGACCAGCTTCTCCAGCAGCGCATGCCCGAAAATGCGCGCCTCGCAGCGTTCGCCCCACCCGTCGCGGCCGGTCACGAAGAGCGTCTGCCAGTCGAAGTCGCGCAACACCTCGGACACGCCTGCATCACACGACGCAAAGATCACCGCGTTTTCGTCGAAAAGCGTGAGCGCGTCGCGCAGACCGCCGCGCGTCGGACCGATGCCGAGCGCATCGATCTGCCCGGCCTGCAGCGCGTTTAGCGCCGCCTTGATCCGCGGATACTGAAACCACATCGACGCATTGAAGAAATCGTGCAGGTTGTGGCGCGTCGGGACGCAGCCGGTCGCGGCGATGTGTCCTTCGTACGACGCGCCCGGCGGAAGATCGTCCTGCGCGATGAACGACAGCGGCTTGCCGCGGCCTGTCGAAAGAGCTGCACGACGGGCGTCGACGTTGAGAGAGTGAAGATAGGTGACGTAGTCGGCGAGTGCCGCTTCCTGCCAGCGCGCGCCCCGCTCGGCGAGCGGCGCGAGCCACGGCTGGCCCCAGTCGATGCGCGCGAACGCCGTGGGTGTGTCTGCGGCGGTTTCCTGCATGCCCGTCGATCGAAACGAGCTTAAATCTGCCGCCAGCCGATCGACTCGCCGCCCCGCAGCGGCACGACTTCCGTGTCGCCGGCTGCGAACTGGGCCGGCAGCGTCCACGATTCGCGTCGCAGCGTCACCGTCTCCGTGCTGCGGGGCAGTCGGTAGAAATCGGGGCCGTAAAAACTCGCGAAACCTTCCAGCTTGTCGAGCGCGCCGGCCTGATCGAAGGCTTCGGTGTACAGCTCCAGCGCGTGCAGCGCCGTGTAGCAGCCCGCGCAACCGCATGCGTGCTCCTTCAGCCCCTTCGGATGCGGCGCGCTGTCGGTGCCGAGGAAAAAGCGCGGATTGCCCGAAATCGCCGCCTCGACGAGCGCCACGCGATGTGTTTCGCGCTTCAACACCGGCAGGCAGTAATAGTGCGGACGAATCCCACCGAGAAAGATCGCGTTGCGGTTGTACAGCAGGTGATGCGCAGTGATCGTGGCGCCGATGGTGCCGTCCGGGCCGCTCGCGTCGCGCACGTACTCGGCGGCGTCCTTCGTGGTGATGTGCTCGAACACCACCTTCAGCGCCGGAAAATCGCGGCGCAGCGGCGTCATCACACGGTCGATGAACACCTTCTCGCGGTCGAACAAGTCGATCGCCGGGTCGGTCACTTCGCCGTGCACGAGGAGCGGCATGCCGCTTTCCTGCATCGCTTCGAGCGTCTTTGCGCACTTCGCCAGGTCGGTCACGCCCGCGTCCGAGTTGGTCGTCGCGCCCGCCGGATACAGCTTCACGCCGTGCACGAAGCCGCTCTCGCGCGCACGGCGGATTTCGTCGGGCGGCGTGTTGTCGGTGAGATAGAGCGTCATCAGCGGCTCGAAGCGCGCGCCGGGGCCGTCCTTCGGAAGCGCGGCCAGGATCCGCTCGCGATACGCGGCGGCCATCTCGGTCGTCGTCACCGGCGGGCGCAGGTTCGGCATGATGATCGCGCGACCGAACTGGCGCGCGGTGTGCGGCAGGACGGCGGCGAGCATCGCGCCGTCGCGCACGTGCAGGTGCCAGTCGTCGGGGCGCGCGATGGTGAGCGTGGCGGGAGACTGCATCGATTCGGAAGCGGCTTGTTGAGCGGACATGGCGATTTGACGGCGAAGACGATCGGATTGCGGGACACGAGCCTTGAGCGGACATCGAATGCGGCGCGTGATCGAAGCGGCATTGAAGCAGCACCGAAGCGATATCGGGAAAAATCGCCGTGGAAAATCAGCAACGATGCCCGTGGGCAGCCGGATGATCGATATTTTCGGGCGTTGGCTCGGTGATATGCTTGTGAGACAGCATTGTAACAATTCGCTCCAACACCCAGCCTGCAGCCCCAGCAACATGTGCCAACTTCTTGGAATGAACTGCGCGGAGCCAACCGACGTGACGTTTTCGTTCACGGGTTTCGCGGCGCGCGGCGGCGTCACCGATCACCACGCCGACGGCTGGGGCATCGCCTTCTTCGAAGACAAGGCGTGCCGGCTGTTCATCGACCATCAGTCTTCCGCCAGTTCGCCGCTCGCGGAGATGGTGAAGCGCTATCCGATCAAGTCGAAGAACACGATCGCGCATATCCGCAAGGCGACCCAAGGGCACATCCTGCTCGAAAACTGCCACCCGTTCCTGCGCGAACTGTGGGGCCGCCACTGGATCTTCGCGCACAACGGCGATCTGAAGGGACACGCGCCGCAACTGGCGGGCGTCTACCAGCCGGTCGGCACGACCGACAGCGAACTCGCGTTCTGCGCGCTCCTGCAGGGATTGCGCGAAGCGTTTCCCGGCTCGCAACCGCCGCTCGACGAACTCTTCGACGCGCTTGCCACGCTCACGCGCGAGATCACGCAGTACGGCGTGTTCAATTTCCTGATGTCGAACGGGCAGGCGCTCTTCTCGCATTGCTCGACGCACCTCTATTATCTGGTGCGCAGCTGGCCGTTCTCGACCGCGCATCTGATCGACGCCGACATGTCGATCGACTTCGCGAAGTACACGACGCCTGAAGACCGCGTCGCGGTTATCGCGACGTCGCCGCTCACCGACAACGAAGTCTGGACCCGCTTCGCCCCGGGCGATCTCGCGATGTTCCAGAAAGGCGCGCTGCAAAAGACCGTGAATATCCCGGTGCCGGAAGACGTGGCGAAAAAGGCCGCCGAGCCGCTCTGCAAGGTCTGCGTGGAATCGGCGCTGAAGATCGAGACGAGCGCCGCTGTCGAAACGGCGCTCGGCATCGAATAGCATCGACTGGTTGCGTTGACCCCCTCCGACTCAAGCTTCATCCACCGCGAAAGGAAGCGCCATGTCAGGAAAATTCGTCATCGATAAAGCGAAGAACGGCCAGTTCTACTTCAACTTGCGCGCAGGCAACGGCGAGCCGATCCTGCAAAGCGAGTTGTATGTGACACGCGCGTCGGCGGAACACGGGATCGAATCGGTGCGCAAGAACGCGCCGCTCGACGAGCGCTACGACCGCAAGGAAAACAGCAAGGGCGAACCCATGTTCACGCTCAAGGCCGGCAATCACGAAGTGATCGGCGTGAGCGAAAGCTACAGCAGCGCGGCGGCGCGCGACAACGGTATCGAGTCGGTGAAGAAGAACGCGCCCGACGCCACCGTTCAGGACAATACGAAGTAATTCGCGCGGATGAAAAAAACGGCCTCTTTCGCAAGAGGCCGTTTTGTCGTTGCTTTGAGCGAAGCGCCGCTCAGTGCAAGATCTTCGCCAGAAAATCCTTCGCGCGATCCGACTTCGGGTTCGCGAAGAACTCTTCCTTCTTGTCGTCTTCCACGATGAGACCCTTGTCCATGAAGACCACGCGATGCGCGACCTTTTTGGCAAAGCCCATTTCGTGCGTGACGCACATCATCGTCATCCCTTCCTGCGCCAGTTCAACCATCACGTCGAGCACTTCGTTGATCATCTCCGGGTCGAGCGCGGAGGTGGGTTCGTCGAAGAGCATCGCGATCGGGTCCATCGACAGCGCGCGCGCAATCGCCACGCGCTGCTGCTGGCCGCCCGACAACTGGCCCGGATACTTCTCGGCGTGAGCGCGCAGTCCGACGCGATCGAGCAGCTTCAGCCCTTTCGCCATCGCTTCGTCGTTCGAGCGGCCGAGCACCTTGACCTGCGCGAGCGTCAGGTTCTGCACGATGGACAGATGCGGGAACAGTTCGAAGTGCTGGAACACCATGCCGACCTTCGAGCGCAACTTCGACAGATTCGTCTTCTTGTCGCTGACGGACTGACCGTTGATCGTGATCTCGCCCTTCTGGAACGGCTCCAGGCCGTTCACGGTCTTGATGAGCGTCGACTTGCCCGAGCCCGACGGGCCGCACACGACGACCACTTCGCCCTTTTTCACTTCGGTCGTGCAGTCGGTCAGCACCTGGAACTGGCCGTACCACTTGGAAACATTTTTCAAAGAGATCATCTTGCGACCTTTTTCTGAAGACTTTTGACTAGGGCCGATGCCAGCACGCAGATCACGAAATAGCATGCCCCGGCGAAGAGGACCATCTCGACGGTCGTGCCGTCACGGTCGCCGACGTTCGTCGCCGTGCGAAAGAAGTCCGCGAGGCTGATCACATAGACGAGCGACGTGTCCTGGAACAGCACGATAGCCTGCGTGAGCAAGAGCGGCACCATCGCGCGGAACGCCTGCGGCAGCACGACGAGCTTCATCGCCTGTGCGTACGTCATGCCGAGCGCGAACGCCGCGTTCACCTGTCCGCGCGAGACCGACTGGATGCCCGCGCGAATGATCTCCGAATAGTAAGCGGCCTCGAACAGCGAGAACGCGACCATCGCGGAGGCGAGCCGGATGTCGATGTCGGCCGAGAGCCCGAGCACATTCTGCAGGAACTGCGGCACGATCAAAAAGAACCACAGCAGCACCATCACGAGCGGGATCGAGCGGAACAGCGTGACGTAGATGTTCGCAAACCATTCGAGCGGCTTGATGCCCGACAGGCGCATCAGCGCGATCATCGTGCCCCAGACGATGCCGACGACGATGGCAAGCACCGTGATCTGCAGCGTGATGATCGCGCCGGTCCAGAGCGTCGGCAAGGCGCCGATGACGCCACTCCAGTTGAATTGATGCATCACTTGCCTCCGATGTAGCCGGGCAACCGGGTCTTTGCTTCGACCCAGCGCATCAAGAGCATGACGATCAGGTTGATCAGCATGTAGGCGAGCGTCACCGCAATGAACGACTCATATGTCTGCGCCGTGTAGTCGACGAGCTGGCGCGCCTGCGCGGACAAATCGAGCAGGCCGATGGTCGAAGCGACCGCCGAGTTCTTGAACACGTTGAGGAATTCCGACGTGAGCGGCGGCACGATGATGCGGTACGCCACCGGCATCAGCACGTAGCGATACGTCTGCCATTGCGTGAGCCCCATCGCGAGGCCGGCGGCGCGCTGGCCGCGCGGCAGCGCGTTGATGCCCGAGCGCACCTGCTCGCACACGCGCGCGCCGGTGAAGAGCCCGAGACAGATGATCGACGACGAAAAGAACTGCGCGGTCGGCGGCAATTGCTTGAACCAGTTGCCGATGGACGGCGGCAGCAACTCCGGAATCACGAGATACCAGACGAAGAACTGCACGATCAGCGGAATATTGCGGAAGATCGCCACGTAGACCGTGCCGATGCCCGCGAGAAAGCGATTCGGGACCGTGCGCAAGATGCCGAACAGCGAACCGATCACCAGTGCGATCACCCACGCGGCGAGCGACACCGTGACGGTCACCCAGAAGCCGGAAATCAGCCAGCCGAGGTAGGTAGTGGGCTCCCCGGTCGATACCGGACTCAGCAGGATGCCCCAGTTCCAGTGATAAGACATGGACTCACTCCAAAAGAAAACGGAAGAAGCGCGACGCTCCTTCCGTTCCGTTCACCCGATACCCGGACAGGTTAGTCGATTGCCTTGTCATTCGGGCTCTTGAAGAGAGCCTTGATGTCGTCGCTTTCCGGGAAGTTGAGGTTCAGGCCCTTCGGCGGAATCGGGCTTTCGAACCACTTCTTGTAGATCTTGTCGCCCTCGCCCGAGGTTTCGACCTGCGCGATCGCGTCGTCGACGACCTTCTTGAACTCCGGATCATTCTTGCGAATCATGCAGCCGTACGCTTCATGCGACTGCGGCGCACCGACGATCACGAAGTCGTTCGGATTGTTCGACTTCGCGCGCTCGCCTGCGAGCAGTGCGTCGTCCATCATGAACGCCACGGCGCGGCCGGTCGACAGCGTCAGGAACGACTCGCCGTGATCCTTCGCGCTGATGATGTTCATGCCCATGCTCTTGTCCTGGTTCATCTTGCGAAGCAGGCGCTCGGACGTGGTGCCCGCGGTCGTCACGACGGTCTTGCCCTTCAGGTCGGCCCAGTCCTTCACGCCCGAATCCTTCTTGGTCATGAGGCGCGTGCCGATCACGAAGATCGTGTTCGAGAACGACACCTGCTGCTGGCGCTCGGCGTTGTTCGTGGTCGAGCCGCACTCGATGTCGACCGTGCCGTTCTGCACGAGCGGAATGCGGTTCTGCGACGTGATCGGCGTGAGCTTCACCTTCAGGTCGGACATGCCGAGCTTCTTCTTGACGGCGTCAACCACCTTCAATGCGAACTCATGCGAGTAACCGACGACGTTCTGCTTGTCGTCGTAGTACGAAAACGGAATCGACGATTCGCGGTGACCCAGCGAAATCACCCCGGTGTCCTTGATCTTCTTCAGCGTGCCGGCGTCCTGAGCGTAAGCGCCCGTTGCGAGAAAACCCAGTGCGGCGAGCGTCAGCGCAGCTTTTTTAATCTTCATTTGTTCGATCTCCTGTGGCGAAAACGGGGCAAGTTTAGCAGGGTAATTATTCTGAAAGAATGATTGTTAACCACACGTCTCAAAATTTGAATCCACCGCGCCACACGCCCCTGCGACGCGCATTCTAACCGTAGTTTCCATGCAAAAGCAGGCGGCATCCCGCGCGGGATGCCGCCTGCTTTTTTAAGGGCGCGAACAGGGCCTGGAGCCTCGCGCACGCCGCCGTAAGCGCAATCGATCACGGATAGAGACCACGCATCTCGCGCGCCATCAGGATCCGCGTACAAGCGACGATGAACGCGGCCGTCCGCACAGACACCTTGTGTTCGCTCGATACCTGCCACACCGCTGCGAACGCCTCGCGCATCACGCGTTCGAGCCGCTGGTTGATCTCGTCCTCGGTCCAGAAGAAGCTCGAGAAGTCCTGCACCCATTCAAAGTACGAAACCGTCACGCCACCCGCGTTCGCCACCACGTCCGGGATCACGAGGATGCCCTTGTCGTGGAGGATGTCGTCCGCGGCGGTGGTCGTCGGGCCGTTCGCGCCTTCCACGACGATCTTCGTCTTGATCTTGGACGCGTTCTTCTCGGTGATCTGTCCTTCGAGCGCGGCGGGAATCAGGATGTCGCTTTCGATCGTCCAGAACTCGTCGGCGGAAACCGGGTCGGCGCCCGCGAAGCCGCCCACGCCGCCGTTCTTCGCCACGTGATCGAGCAGCGCGACCGCATCGATGCCCTTGGAGTTATGCAGCGTGCCCGTGTGGTCCTGCACGGCGATCACGCGCGCGCCGGCTTCCTCGAAGAGCCGCGCTGCGATCCCGCCGACGTTGCCAAAGCCCTGCACCGCGATGCGCGCGCCTTCGATGTCGAAGCCGATGCGCCGCGCCGCTTCCGTACCGACCACGAACACGCCGCGCCCGGTCGCTTCCTTGCGGCCGAGCGAGCCGCCGAGCGCAATCGGCTTGCCGGTCACGACACCGGTGGCCGTCTGCCCCTGGTTCATCGAGTACGTGTCCATCATCCACGCCATGATCTGCTCGTTCGTGTTCACGTCCGGCGCGGGGATGTCGGTGTTCGGTCCGATGATGATGCCGATCTCGCTGGTGTAGCGGCGCGTCAAGCGTTCGAGTTCGCCGCGCGAGAGCGTGCGCGGATCGACGCGGATGCCGCCCTTCGCGCCGCCGTACGGCACGTTCACGGCGGCGTTCTTCACCGACATCCACGCGGAGAGCGCCATGACTTCCGAGAGCGTCACGTCCTGGTGATAGCGCACGCCGCCCTTGCCGGGACCGCGCGACGTATTGTGCTGCACGCGATAGCCTTCGAAGTGAGCGACGGTGCCGTTATCGAGTTCGATCGGGCAGTCGACGATGAGGATGCGCTTCGGACGCTTGAGGGTTTCGATCCAGCGCGAGAGGGAGCCGAGATACGGCGCGACGCGGTCGACCTGCTTCAGATAGTTGCCCCACGGGCCGAGATCGTCGGCGTGAAGGTAGGACGGAATGGCATGTTGTGCGGCGGGTGACGGCAGGTCGTGCTTCGGAGATGACATTTACGCTCCAGCGTTTTGGGCAATGCGCACATTGTCGAAAAACGCCGTTTCGAAATCCAATGCCGTTTCCTTATCCGATTATGCGTTTTGTGCATAACGTCGGAGAAGCTTATCCCGCCTGGTTTTCCGGCGATGCCTTAAGCACTTCCTCACCTACTACGTCCCACAGGCTGCGCGTGAGCGCCTGGCGCGGGTCGTCGCCCTGCGAGGCGAGCTTGTCGCGGTAGAGACGGATCTCCATCGTCAGCGTGAACTGACCGGCCGGTGTTCCGCGCGTTCCCCGGTCCAGCCGGATCAGGCGCCCCTCCTCGACCGCATCCTCGACGGCGCTATGCGGCAGGAACGCGACGCCGTGTCCCGCGAGCGCCATCGCCTTCAGGCCTTCGGCCATGTCGGTTTCATAGACCTTGTCGAGATGCGGGCGGGTCGGCGCGGTTGCGATGATCACCTCGGTCATGCGGCCGAGATAGGCGTTCGGCGTGTATGACAAATATGGCGCCGGCGCCTCGGCGCTCGCGGGCAGCGTGTAGCGCGCACGGCCGCCCTTGCCGACCGCCGAAAACGGACTGATCGGCTCGGTGCCGAGCGTGAGCATGTCGTAGCGCGCGGGATCTAGCGCGACCGGATGGCTCGGATGGTGATAGCCCATCACGAGATCGCAGCCACCTTCGACGAGCGAGAGCACCGCGTCGTGCACGTTCAGCGCGCGAAGTCTCGTGTGAATGCGTCCGAGGCGCGCTTCGATGCGTTGCAGCCAGCGCGGAAAATAGGTGAGCGAGAGCGTGTGCGGCACGGCAAATTCGATCGTCGCGGTAGGCGCGCCGCCCTGGCCTCGCAGGAGCGTGCGCGCTTCATGGAACTGCGAAAGCATCGCGAGCGCCTGCTCGTAGAAGACCTGGCCGGCTTGCGTGAGGCGCGTCGGATACACCGAGCGGTCGATGAGTTCCGTTCCGAGCCACGCTTCGAGCGCCTGAATGCGCCGGGAGAACGCCGGCTGCGTGATGTGACGCAGTTCCGCCGAGCGGCTGAAGCTGCGCGTCTCCGCGAGCGAGACGAAGTCTTCGAGCCATTTGAGTTCCATGCTGGTCTTTGCTCCTAATCCGCGCCCTCGGCGGCGAAGCCCGCATTTTAGCGGCGCGTGGACGCGTCGCGCGCCGCCCGACGATGCGTCATCGCACCATTCTCACGCAGCGCGCACCCGGGCGGTGCTGCGCTGCAGTGTCGCCGGTGCGCTCGAATGCGCGACGCCGCTCCACTGTAACCGCGCTGGAACCCGCGCCAACATTCGCTCCCGGCGATCCGTCGAAAAGATGCACTCGATTGGCATGATGCTTGCGATTTCGGGGACCGCCCGCGCGCGACGACGATCGACGACAGATGAATCGCGCCGCCCCATTCGAGGATCCTTGATGAAAAATCTGACGACATCGCTGAAAAGCGGCAACTGGCGCTCGCTGCTCGCCTGCTTCCTGTACTTCGACACCGGCTTCACCGTCTGGGTGCTGTACGGCCCGCTCGCGCCGTTCATCAGCAAGGACATCGCGATGACGGCCGCGCAACAGGGCTTTCTCGTCGCGGTGCCGGTGCTGGCCGCCGCGATCCTCCGCGTGACGCTCGGCAACCTCTACCAGTCGACCGACGGACGGCGCGTCGCGCTGATGGGCGTCGTGCTCTCCTCCATTCCGACGATCGTACTGCCGCTCCTGCCGGGCGTGCCATCGTATTCGCTGATGCTCGTGCTCGGCGTCTTTCTCGGCATGGGCGGCGCGAGCTTCTCGGTTGCGTTGCCGATGGCGGGCAGCACCTATGCGCCCAAAGTCCAGGGCCTCGTGCTCGGGCTCGCGGCGGCGGGCAACATCGGCGCGGTGCTCGACGGCTTCCTGTTTCCGCATCTCGCCGAAGCGTTCGGCTGGAAGGTTTCGACGGCGGCCGCCTTGCCGCTCCTCGCGATCACGGCCATCGCGCTCTACGCATGGGCGGCGGACGCGGGCGAAAAGACCGGCAGCACGCTGCGCGCGCTGACGAGCTTCGCGGTCACGCTCGTCGGGCTGGTCGTGCTCGTGCTGGCCGTGCACGGCGGCGTGTTCGGCACCGGACGCACCGGCGTGCTGATGTTGCCGGTGATCGGTGCGCTGCTCGCGATCGCGGTGCTGCCGAAGCGCTATCGCGCGGTGCTCGGCGAGCGCGACACGTGGGTCATCATGCTGATCTACAGCATCACGTTCGGCGGTTTCGTCGGGATGTCGTCGTACGTGACGCTGCTCCTCACGACGCTCTATCAGATGCCGAAGATCGAAGCCGGCCTCTTCATGGCGCTGCTGGCGTTTCTCGGCGCGATCGTGCGGCCGTTCGGCGGATATGTCGCGGATCGCGTGACGGGCGTGCGCGCGCTCCTCGTGCTGCTCGCGGTGATTGCGGCCGCCGACTTCACGTTCGCGATCTGGATGCCGCCCGTCGCCGGCGGGATCGTGCTGCTGATCTGCCTTTACATCGCGTTTGGCCTCGGCAACGGCTCGACGTTCCAGCTCGTCCCGCAACGCTGGAAGGGCAAGACCGGGCTGCTGTCAGGGATCGTCGGGGCCGCGGGCGGGATCGGCGGCTTCTACTTGCCGGTGATCATGGGCATCGCGAAGGAAAGCACCGGCAGCTACCAGATGGGCTTCGCGACCTTCGGCGTGCTCGCGACCTGCGCGTTCGGCCTGCTGGTCGCGCTGCGCTCGCAATGGCTGCGCTGGGCGGCGCCGGCGATGGCCTTCGGCAGCGCGCAAGGCGGCGTGGCGATCTCGACGGTGCACGCGACGGAATAGCCCTCGCAGCAGGTCTGCAGCACGAAGCGCCGATGCTCTCCAGTATCGGCGCTTTTTTTAAGCCCGCGCCGTGTCCTGCTGATCCAGCGCTTCCCGATCGACTCGCGGCTCTGCCGCTCGCTGCTGCTGCAGCGCCCACATCTGCGAGAAAAGGCCTCCGGCGAGCAACAGCTCGGCATGCGTCCCGCGCTCGACGATGCGCCCGTGATCCATCACGATGATCTGCTCCGCATGCACGACCGTGGAAAGCCGGTGCGCGATGATGAGCGTCGTCCGCTCGCGCGCGATCGAATCGAGTTCATGCTGGATCGCGCGTTCGGACTTCGAATCGAGCGCGGACGTCGCTTCGTCGAAGATCAGGAGCGGCGGGTTCTTGAGGAGCGTTCGCGCAATCGCGACGCGCTGCTTCTCGCCGCCCGACAGTTTCAGCCCGCGCTCGCCGACCGGCGTGTCGTACCCGGCCGGCAGGCTTTCGATGAAATCGTGGATATGCGCCGCACGCGCGGCCGCGATCACTTCGTCGCGCGTCGCCGACGGACGCCCGTAAGCGATGTTGTAGTAAATCGAATCGTTGAAGAGCACCGTGTCCTGCGGCACGATGCCGATCGCCGCGCGCAGCGAATCCTGCGTGACGTCGCGAATGTCCTGTCCGTCGATCAGGATGCGCCCGCCGTGTGTGCGGTCGAGATCGTAGAAGCGAAACAGCAGGCGCCCGAGCGTCGACTTGCCCGAGCCGCTGTGACCGACCACCGCGGTTGTCGTGCCCGCGGCAATCGTGAAATCGACGTCGTGCAGGATCGGCCGCGCGGCTTCGTAGCCGAAGCTGACGTTCTCGAAACGCACCGCCGCGCCGCCGACGACGAGCGCCTCTGCACCGGGCGCATCGGGCACTTCGCGGCCCGCCGCGAGCAGCGTGAACATGCGGTCCATGTCGGTGAGGCTTTGCTTCAGCTCGCGGTACACCACGCCCAGGAAGTTCAGCGGAATGTAGAGCTGCAGCATGAACGTGTTGATGAGCACGAGATCGCCGAGCGTGAGCCGTCCCGCCATCACGCCTTGCGTCGCGCGCCAGAGAATGAACACGAGCCCGGTGCCGATGATCGTCTGCTGCCCGAAATTCAGCATCGACAGCGAACGCTGCGACTTGATCGCGGCCGTCCGGTAGCGCTTCAGGTTTTCGTCGTAGCGGTCAGCTTCCCACTGCTCGTTGCCGAAGTACTTTACCGTCTCGTAGTTCAGCAGCGAATCGATCGCGCGCGAGTTCGCCTTCGAATCGAGATCGTTCATCGTGCGCCGGAAGTGCGTGCGCCACTCGGTCACCTTCACGGTGAACACGATATACACGACGAGCGCGATGAACGTGACGATCGCGTAGTACGCCTCGTACTTCGTCACGAAGAAGCCGAGCACGAGGCCGACTTCGACGAGCGTCGGCAGGATGCTGTAGAGCGAATACGACACGAGCTGCTGGATGCCGCGCGTCCCGCGCTCGATGTCGCGGGACATGCCGCCCGTCTGCCGTTCGAGGTGAAAGCGCAGCGACAACGAATGCAGATGGCGGAACACGCGCAGCGCGAGCGTGCGCACGGCGCTCTCGGTCACCTTCGCGAAGAGGATCTCGCGCAGCTCGGTGAAGAGCGATGTGGACAGCCGCACGACTGCATACGCCACGACGAGCAATCCGATCCCGCCGATCAGCACGATGCCGGGCGAATCGTTCGCGCGGCCAAGCGCCGTGAGATGCTGCACGGAGTCGAGACCATCGACGATCTTCTTCATCACGATCGGCACGCCCAGATTCGCGACCTTCGCGCCGATCAGGCAGGTAAGCGCGAACGCCACACGCCACTTGTAGGTCGTCAGATACGGCAGCAGCGAGCGGATGGTCTGCCAGTCGTTGCGCGGGCCCTTCTGGAGCGGTGCCGGCTCGGCGTTCGAGGAACTGGATGAATTGGAAGAGCGGCGCATGAATTGGGGATCGGCATGGGCACGCGGCGCGCCGGTCGTGACCGGTGCGCGGGCAGCGCTGTATCGCGGTATCGCGGGGCGGGAGCACGTCGAGGGCGCATGCTTTCCCGTACAATCCGATGAACCGGGCAGCCGTCCTGCACTGTCGTGCACTTGCAGGCGCGGCCGTCGTGGCATCGTTTCACGCGTTCATTGTCGCAGATGGCGGCATCCACCGCTCACGACTGCTCAAGCGCCCTTACCGGACACCACCGATGACCGACTCGATACAACTTCCAGACAAGCCGGTCGCGCTGCGCGTGATGCCGCAGCCCGCCGATTCGAACGTCCACGGCGACGTGTTCGGCGGCTGGATCATGGCGCAGGTCGACATCGCCGGATCGATTCCCGCCAGCCGCCGCGCGAACGGACGCGTCGCGACCATCTCGGTGAACTCGTTCATCTTCAAGCAGCCGGTGTTCGTCGGCGACCTGCTGAGCTTCTATGCCGAAGTCGTGAAGACGGGCAACACGTCGGTCACGGTGTCGGTCGAGGTGTACGCGCAGCGCATGCGCCTGAACGGCGAAGTCGTGAAGGTAACGGAAGCGATGCTTACCTACGTCGCCACCGACCGCGACCGCCGCCCTCGCGCGCTGCCGGCCATCGACTGAAGACTGTCGCGCTCAGTTCAATGTGATCCCGTGCTGCAACAGCCCGGGAATGTCGTCGCGCGGCATCGGCCGGGAAAAATAGTAGCCCTGCATCTCGTCGCAATCGCGTGCGCGCAGGAATTCGTGCTGCGCGGACGTCTCGACGCCCTCTGCGATCACCTGCAATTCCAGCGAATGTGCGAGCGCGATGATCGCCGACGTGATCGTTTCGTCGTCGCCGCATGAGCCGATGTCGGCGACGAACGATCGGTCGATCTTGAGCCGGTGCACCGGAAAGCGCTTCAGATAGGCGAGGCTCGAATAGCCGGTGCCGAAGTCGTCGATCGCGATGCCGATACCGAGCGCGGACAGCTCCGCCAGCATCGTGATCGCTTCCTCGGCGTTGCGCATGATGGTGCTCTCGGTGAGTTCGAGTTCGAGATACTTCGGCTCCAGCCCGGTTTCCTCCAGCACCGACGTCACGAGCCGCGCGATGTCGCGTTGCTGGAACTGCCGCGCCGACAGGTTCACCGAGACTCTCGCGGCAGGCAATCCGGCATCCTGCCACGCCTTGTTCTGCCGGCACGCTTCGCGCAGCACCCACTCCGAGAGCGGCCCGATCAGCCCGCTTTCCTCCGCCACCGGAATGAACGACGCCGGCGACACGAGCCCGTGTTCGGGGTCCATCCAGCGCACGAGCGCCTCGATGCCGACGATGCCGCCCGTCGTCATGTCGACCTGCGGCTGGTAGTGAAGGATGAACTCGCCATCGCGCAGCGCGCGCCGCAGACGCCGCTCGACGTTCATCCGCGCACCGACGCTCGCATTCATCTCCGGCAGATAGAACTGGAACGTGTTGCGGCCCATGTCCTTCGCGCGGTACATCGCGAGGTCGGCTTTCTTCAGCACGGTCTCGGCGTCGTCGCCGTCCTGCGGGAAAAGGCTCGCGCCCATGCTGCAGCCGACATACAGCTCCGTGCCGTCGAGCCACACCGGTTCGGAGATCGCCGCGCGCACGCGCTCCATCCACTCGATCAGCGCCGTTTCGTCGGCGAAGTCAGGCAGCACGATCACGAACTCGTCGCCGCCGTGACGCGCCACCGTGTCACCCGGGCGCGCACAGCGCGCGAGCCGTTCCCCGACCACCGCGAGCAGCCGGTCGCCGACACTATGGCCGAGGCTGTCGTTGACGTTCTTGAAGCCGTCGAGATCGATGAACACGACCGACAGCTTCGTGTCGTGCCGCCGTGCATGGTCGATGGCGTGCTGCAAGCGCTCGCGCAGCAGGTTGCGGTTCGGCAGGCGCGTAAGCGTGTCGTAGTTCGCCTGATATTCCAGTTGTTCCTGATAGCGGATCAGGTCGGTGACGTCGTTGATCACGCCGATGTGATGCGTCGTATGGCCGTTCACGTCCGGCACGGGAGCGACGAACAGCTGGTTCCAGAACAGCGCGCCGTCCTTGCGGTAGTTGCGCAGCACCGCGCTCACTTCGCGGTTGGCCTCGAGGCCGCGGCGAATGGTGTCGAGCCCTTCCTGGTCCGGCTCGTCGCCCTGCAGGAAGCGGCAGTCGCGGCCGATCACCTCGGCCGGATCGTAGCCCGTGATGCGCTTGAACGCCGGATTCGCATACTCGATCACATTGCCGCCGTTCGCCGGGCCGGTGATCAGGAGCGCGTTGACGCTCGCGTCGAGTGCGCGGCTTTGCAGACGCAGCGCGAGCTCCGAGCGCTTTCTTTCCGTCACGTCGTGATACGAACCGAGCACGCCGATGATCCGCCCTTCACCGTCGGTGAGCGGCAGCTTGCTCGTGACCACAGTTCGCAGCGTGTCGCCGACCAGGATGTCGCGCTCGAAGTGCATTTTCGGCACGCTCGTCATGACCACTTCCTCGTCATCGGCGCGCAGCACGTGGGCGAAGGCGCCCCACGGCAACTCGTCGTCGGTCTTGCCGAGCACCTGCTCGTTGTAGGACAGGCCGGCGTCGCGCGCGAATGCGTTGTTGCAGCCGAGATAACGCGAGTCGCGATCCTTCCAGAACACGCGCTGCGGAATGTTGTCGATCACGGCTTCGAGCATCTCGTTCGAACGCCGCGCCTCGGCTTCGGCGTTGATTCGGTCGGTCACATCGTTCGCGAGCATGAAGAGGCCCGGCCGACCCGAATAGACGAGTGCGTGATACGAGACGTCCGCGCTGATCGACTTGCCGTCCCTGTGCCGGTGCCGCCAAACTCCCGCCGAGCGTTGCCCCGGCGCTTCGTCGTTCCCGCCCCGCGCGAGCCGCGCGGCGAACAGGTCGAAGTCGTCCGCGCAGTGCAGGTCACGCAGCGTGAGGTTCATGAACTCCGGCTCGGTGTAACCGTAATGCTGGAGCGCCGCCGGGTTCACGGCGACGAAGCGCATCGTCTCGCTATCGACGATCCACATCGGCACGGGATGCGAGTCAAATAGTCCGCGAAAGCGTTCGTTGCTGCGCTGCATCGCACGGGCGATGCGCAGCTTGCCGCGCGCCGAACGCTCGTGGCTCGCGAAGGTGTAGATCAGCACGCCGCTGCCCGCAAGCATCGTGACGATCAGAAGCAGCATCGCCTGGCCGGACGCCTGCGTCGAGACATCGAGCGCCGAGGTCAGCGCAGTGTCCTCGCGGGCGCGCAGCGCAGCGAGTTCTTCGTCGACGGCCTGCTGGTCTTCCGCCATCTGCACGAAAAGCGCATCGACCCAGTCACGCGGCGCGCCGGTTCTGGCCTTCGCCGCCCGCTCGAACGCGGACCGAGAGTCGCGCTTCATGACGGCGACCGCGCGCGCGAGCGCGTCGAACGCACCGTCCATGCCCGGCTCGATCGCGAGTTGAGCGCGCAGGCTGCTTTCGAGCGCGTCGATATGCGCGGTACGCGCGTCGCGGACGGCGGCCGAGTCCAGCGTGCCGGTCGCCTCGAAGCGGCTGAGTACGGTCAGATTTTCGCCGAGCGTGCTGCGGTAGGCGTCCAGGTCGCGCATCAGGCTCATCGAACGCAGCGTGCGCGCGTCGGCCTCGCTCTGACCGCTGATCTGCCGGTAAGCGACGAACGCATTCGCGCCGAGCGCGAGAAGCACGACAGCGACATTGATCAGCAGGCGCCTGGAAAAGAATGGGATCATGGGCTACAGGCGTCATCCGTGAAAGCAGGCGCGGATGCGGTTTCGCAAGCGCCGCTGAAAATCGGCGCACGAAGCCGGCGCGCGGACCCGTCGTCCACGCCGCGATCTCTGGATAACGGCAGCCAGGCCGCCGGGTTTAGGGCGACAGCCGAAAAAAATCCCTGAAGTGCTTAAATGCGGTCGCTCGAAGGGTCAGCGAAGACCGCGCGCCGATTCACTCCGCGAGCCCGAATTCGCGCATGGCGGGCAGGAAGTCGTGATTCAGCTCGCCCGTGCGGCGCGCGAGCTTCGCGAGCGCGTAACGCTGGAACGGGTCGAGTGCGCCCCAGTGCGACAGGCTCGGCGCGCTCACACCCGCCAGGCTGCTCTGCCGTATGACCGTCTCGGGTACGGCGTCGGCGTGGGCCCAGACCGGATCGGCGTCGGGCGTAAACTTCTCGGGCTCGGCGCTCGCATGCGTGCGCAGCATCTCGTCGATCGCGCGATCGAAGTTCGGCTCGATCTCGCTGTCCGCTTCGACCGGGAAGCGTGCGAGCAGCACGCGGTCGTCGTGAGGGAGCATCTGCCATTGATCGAGCGTTATCCGCAGACCAAAGCGATCGAGGTTGAAACGCACGGCAAGGGGAATGAAGCGCAGGTTTTCGGACGACTCGACTTCGAATTCGAACAGACGCGCGGCGTCGTAAAGTCCCATGACAGTTGCCTCGTTGGCGTGATGGCGAGCATCGGCATGCTTCGCCGGCTTAAGTTATTGTAGGGCCTCGGATGACAAATATACCCACAGTTGCGGCGCCCCTGCATGGGGTCGCGCACGCTCCTTTGTCGATCCGGGCAGCAAACGTTATGCCCGTGCCTTCATCGCGGGCAGCTCCAGGGAAAACAGCAAAGTGAACGAACTCGACACCGACGATCAGCCCGGATACATCGAGCGCCAGGTGCGCCGCCATCGCATCGGCGATACGATGGTCGCCTCAGACAACGTCGGGCAGGAATGGCCCGTCGCGCTCGTCTTCAACGGCATTTCGCACGCGGTGATGATGTGCACGCCGCGCGACCTCGAAGCATTCGCGGTCGGCTTCTCGATCACCGAAGGGATCGTCGAGCGCGGCAGCGACATCCACGACATCGAAGTGTTCTTCCGCGATAGCGACGACGCCACCTCGCCGCATGCGGAAGTGCATCTGCAGGTAGTGCAGCAGGCGTTCGTCGCGCTGAAGGACAAGCGCCGCGCGCTCGCCGGCAGAACCGGCTGCGGCGTATGCGGTATCGAGAGCATCGAGTTGCTCGACCTGCAACCCGAGCACGTGCCGGACACGGGCTTTCTCGCGCGCCTGGCCGACGACGCGATCGCCCGCGCCGCGCGCGAACTGCCCGCGCACCAGCAGCTGACGAAGCTGACCGGCGGCCTGCACGCGGCCGCGTGGTGCGACGCGAGCGGTGCGGTGCGCTACGCGTTCGAGGACGTCGGCCGGCACAACGCGCTCGACAAGCTGATCGGCCATCTGATCCTGAAGCGCGAAGACACGACGCAAGGTTTCGTGTTCCTGTCGAGCCGCGCGAGCTATGAGCTCGTGCGCAAATCGGCGCGCGTCGGCGTGCCGATGGTCGTCACGATTTCCGCGCCGACGTCTCTCGCCATCGCCATCGCGAAGCAGGCGGGCCTCCGGCTCGTGAGCTTCGCGCGGGAAAACAGCTTCGTCGAATATGACGTGGAGTAACGCTCGGCCGGGCTAGTCGAAGCGGCTGAAGTCCGGCTTGCGCTTTTCGAAAAACGCCTGGAACGCCTCGCGCGCTTCCGGCGCCTTCAGCATCTTGCCGAAGTGTCCTGCCTCCTCGTCGATGCGATGCGCGACGGCAGCGGCATCGGCGCTTTTCATCAGCGACTTGGAGAGGCGCAGCGACGAAGCGGGCAGCGACGCCAGCTTCTGTGCCTGCTTCAACGCGAAGGCATCGACTTCGGCGGCGTCCAGCACGCGATTCACGAAGCCCATGCTGACGGCTTCCTCTGCGTCGAACGCTTCGCCGAGCAGCAGCTTTTCCGCCGCGCGCTGATACCCCGCGACGCGCGGCAGCAACAGGCTTGACGCCGCTTCCGGACACAGCCCGAGTTGCACGAACGGCACCGAGAATTTCGTCGTTGACGCCGCATAGACGAGGTCGCAATGCAGCAGCATCGTCGTGCCGACACCGACCGCCGCGCCCGCCACCGCCGCCACGACGGGCTTCGGCGCGCTGCTGATGCGGCGCAGGAACTGGAGTACGGGCGCGTCGTGGTCCGTGTTCGGCGCCTTCATGAAGTCTTCGAGATCGTTGCCTGCGCAGAACGTGCCGCCGTTGCCGCGAATCAGCACGACGCGCACGGTCGCGTCCTTCTCGGCTTCGAAGAAGGCGTCGGCCATTTCCTGGTACATCGCGGCCGTGATCGCGTTCTTCTTGTCCGGCCGGTTGAGCGCGATGGTCAGTACACCGCCGTCCCGGTTGATCAGAATGTCCATCTTTGTCCCCTATGTAAAAGGCGGTTCGCGAGC
>NZ_FCOG02000049.1 GCF_001544975.2 Caballeronia arationis
GCAGAAAATCCCGGCTTTGATCCGATCGATGTTTCAACATCCGTCAGTCCGTTACGCAGCATGAACCATGTCCGGCTACTTTTTTTCGACTTAGTAACTGTCGCACGCTGAAAATTTTATTAGGAAATCCGAGCGAACACTTCGTTTTAAGACAACTCAGAATGTTTTTATAGTTCGAAGCAGGCAGTTAAGAGTGCGTAAAAATTTGTCGAGTCGAAGTCTAAAAAATCACTAGGCGATTGCGTCACAGGATTCTCAAGAATGTATAGCGACGTAGACGGGTTCTGTTTAGTTTTTTCGTAATATTCCAGCAGAATTCGACGCCGCGGATGATGAACCGTTTGGGCATTGCGAATCGTCGAATGGGTCAGGCGCAGGCCTCTCCGTCGTCGATGCACATAGCACGGCTTTGAGGCTCAGTCTGGTCGCCCCACAATCCGCGTCCCATGATTCCGCCCGTCTCTCGTGCGCCCAAACGTCATTTCTATATTTATTGAAATGTCGAAATTAATGAGCTATCGTTGCAGGCATGGACTCAAACCTCGTCGTACGCGCGCTCGGCGCGCTCGCTCATGAAGCGCGCCTCACGATCTTCCGAACTCTGGTGGTCGCTGGACCCAACGGCATGGCCGCAGGCGAGATTGCGCAGCAAGTTGGACTCGCGCCTTCGAGCCTGTCATTTCATCTCAAGGACCTCGCACATGCCGGGCTCGTCAGCGCGCGGCAAGGGGGCCGCTTCGTCTTCTATTCAGCCAACTTCGATGCCATGAACAGCTTGATTGGCTTCCTGACGGAGAACTGCTGCGCAGGCGCTCCTTGCGCGGCAAGCGACCCGTCAAACTGCTGCGGAGATTCAGCATGAAGCGCATCCACATTCACGTGTCGGTTCAGGATCTCAATGAGAGCGTGCGCTTCTATAGCGCCTTGTTCGGCAATGTAGCGCCGACAACGCGCAAGCCCGACTACTGCAAATGGGAACTGTCGGATCCAGCCGTCAACTTTGCAATTTCGCAGCGCGGTGCGCCGTTTGGCGTCGATCACGTCGGCATCCAGGTCGAGAACGCGGAGGAACTGGCTGAGATGAACGCGCGCTTCGCGTCGGCTCGCCTGCCTGTTCAGATCCAGGAGGACACGACATGCTGCTACGCACGGTCGGAGAAGGCATGGACGTTGGATCCGCAAGGCGTGGCGTGGGAGACGTTCCATACGCTCGAAGCGGCGCCCGTCTACGGCCAGTCTCGCAACCGATCGGCCGAAGCTGCTGCGTGCTGTTCCCTGCCGAAACCCTCATCACCCAGTATTCAACAAGGTCTGCCGGCAGATCATGACGCGTGTGCCCCGGTTGTCGAACCTGCCACTCCGTATGCCGGATCGCAAGGCAATTCAGACCGGGATGCGCGCAATCGTCGACTGACCTGTCCAGGACGCACATGAGCACGACGGACACCACGCACAACAAGGCCGCGCCGGCAATCGGCGTCTTCGAGCGTTACCTGACGGTCTGGGTGGCGTTATGCATCGTGGCCGGCATTGGGCTGGGACAGATTTTTCCGCGACTCTTTCATGCGATCGGCCGAATGGAGATTTCGCAGGTCAACCTCCCCGTGGGCGTCCTGATCTGGGTGATGATCATTCCGATGCTGGTCAAGATCGACTTCTCCGCGCTCGCCCAAGTCGGTAGTCATTGGCGCGGCATCGGTGTGACCTTGCTGGTGAACTGGCTCGTCAAGCCCTTCTCGATGGCCTTGCTAGGCTGGATCTTCGTGCGCCATGTGTTCGCCGCCTGCCTGCCTGCGGATCAGCTCGACAGCTACATCGCGGGTCTCATTCTGCTTGCGGCTGCGCCCTGTACAGCAATGGTCTTCGTGTGGTCGCAACTGTGCAAGGGCGATCCGTATTTCACGCTCTCGCAGGTCGCGCTGAACGACGCGATCATGGTCGTCGCGTTCGCCCCGCTTGTTGCGCTGCTGCTCGGGCTTTCCTCGATCACGGTGCCGTGGGGCACGCTGATCGTCTCGGTCGGCCTGTACATCATCATTCCGGTGATGGCCGCCCAATGGCTGCGCAAGCGTCTGCTCGCCCGGGGCGAAGCCTTTTTCAAGCGCACAGTGGTACGCCTTGGACCGTGGTCGATTTGCGCGCTGCTCGCGACGCTCGTGCTCCTGTTCGGCTTTCAGGGGGAAGCGATCGTCAGAGAACCCCTTGTCATCGCGATGCTCGCGGTGCCGATCCTGATTCAGGTGTTCTTCAATTCCGGGCTCGCCTATTTGCTCAATCGCCGCCTGGGTGTCGCACACTGCGTCGCCGGCCCGTCGAGCCTGATCGGAGCGAGCAATTTCTTCGAGCTTGCGGTCGCCACCGCCATCAGCCTGTTTGGCTTTCACTCGGGCGCGGCACTCGCGACGGTCGTTGGGGTGCTTATCGAAGTGCCGGTCATGCTGCTGGTAGTGGGTGTCGTCAATCGCTCGCAACGCTGGTATGAGGCCGCTGGCCCATCCATTCAGCAACGTTTGTGACGATCTCAGTGATCGACGAGCCACGCTCGTCAGTCTCGTTTGCATTCGAATCTGCCCAATCCGGCCGCCACGCACGTCGACATTTCCGACAGCGAGAAGCTGCACCGCATTTGTTGCGGGTCGGGAAGCGCCCGCAATTCCAGATAGATAAATAAAAACCCCGCGCAAAGGCGGGGTTGATATTGACCGTTTTTTACTACTACAGGTCAGAACGGAATGTCGTCGTCCATCTCGTCGAAGCCGCCGCCAGCCGGCGCGCTCGGGCGGCTTGATCCGCCGCCGCTGCCACCTGTCGGACGGCCGCCCGCCGGCGCGCGACCGCCACCGCCGCCACCACCACCACCACCACCACCGCTGCGTTCCGCAGGCGCGCTGCGGCTGTATCCGCTGTCGTCTCCGCCGCCCGCGCCGCCACGGCCGCCGAGCATCTGCATCTGATCAGCGACGATTTCAGTCGAATAGCGTTCCTGCCCGGCCTGATCCGTCCACTTGCGCGTGCGGATGCGGCCCTCGATATACACCGACGAACCCTTCTTCAGATACTCGTTCACGATTTCCGCGAGCCGCCCGAAGAACGACACGCGATGCCACTCCGTGAGTTCCTTCATTTCGCCGGACGACTTGTCCTTATAGCGGTCTGTCGTCGCGAGACGAATGTTGGCCACGGCGTCGCCGCTTGGCAGGTAGCGGGTTTCCGGGTCGGCGCCCAGATTGCCGACGAGAATGACCTTGTTGACGGATGCCATGATTTCTCCTGTTGATACGATACTTTGCCGCCGGCCGCGCCGCGCGATGCGCGAATGACTTCGCTGCTCTGAAGTTTCGCTTGTCGTCGCCGCACCGGCTTGAATCTGATTGACTTTGACTGCGATTAAACCGTGCGCTGGACCTTGCGCGGCGGCGCCTTCATGTTCGCCGCCACCACGAGCCACACGAGCACCAGCGCCGAACACGCGAAGAACACCGAGCTTTGCCCGTCCACCTTCAGCAGCCAGCCGCCGATCACGCCGCCGAGCGCGAGCCCGATCGACTGGGTCGTGTTGTAGACGCCGGCCGCCGCACCCTTGCGCGTGCCGGGCGCCAGCTTCGACACGAGCGACGGCTGCGAAGCCTCCAGCACGTTGAAGCCAAGAAAGTAGACGAACAGAATCGCGGCCACCGACGATAGCGTATGGGGAGCGGCGCCCAATAACAACTGGCCGATCAGGATAAGCGTGATCGCGCTCAGCATGACGCTCTTCATTTTTCCACGTTTCTCGGCGGCGATGATCGCGGGCACCATCAGCACGAATGCGAGCCCCATCACGGGCAGGTAAATCTTCCAGTGCGACGCGACCGGCAGGCCGCCCGCTTCGAGAATGCGCGGCACGACGAGAAAAAGCGCCGTCTGCGTGGCGTGCAGCACGAGCACGCCAAAGTTCAGTCGCAGGAGTTCGACGTTGTGCAGCACCTCAGCGAACGGCGCCTTCACGTGGACGGGATGCGTAGGCGGATCGGGCACGATCCACAGCACGACTCCCACCGCGAGAATCGACAGCACGCCGATCACCGTGAAAAGCCCGCTCATGCCGACCCAGTGGAACACGATCGGCGCGCCCACGATCGCCACCGCGAACGACACGCCGATGCTCGCGCCGACCATCGCCATTGCCTTGGTGCGGTTTTCCTCCGACGTGAGGTCGGCGATGAAGGCGATCACCGCCGACGACACCGCGCCCATGCCCTGGATAACGCGTCCGGCGATGATCCACGTCATCGAATGGCCGACGGCCGCGACGAAACTGCCGATCGCGAACACGATCAGGCCGAACGCGATGACCGGCTTGCGGCCGAACTTGTCCGAGACCCAGCCGTAGAAGATATAGAGCATCGACTGCGTGACGCCGTACGCGCCGAGCGCGAGACCGACGAGAAACACGTTGTCGCCGCCGGGGATCGTTTTCGCGTAGATCGAAAACACCGGCATGATCATGAAGAGGCCGAGCATCCGCAGCGCGAAGATCGCGGCGAGCGACACGGTCGCGCGCAATTCGGGTGCGCTCAGACGTGAAGACGTGGCAGACGGATTGGACATCAGAAGCGGGAAATGTAAGGGAAACGCGTTGGCCCGAAGCGCAGAAGCTCGATGAAACCCGGGCGCGGCCGCCTTGTTCCCGGTCGAAACGGCAATATGGGACGCACTGCACTGGCGCACCGGGCGGCCGGCGGGATCTTCGCGGAAAGCCCGCCGGATCTCCTTCGAGCAGCCCTTCCGGCGCTTGCCTGGCGCTCTCGGGCGCGGGTACGGCGCCCTTGGGTAGGGGGCCCCTCTTCCTTGCGGAAAGAGGGGCCCCCTAAGAACTGTACGTGCGAGTTTCCCCGCATACAGCTCAAGCCTACTGCAAAGCCCTGCCTACGGCAGGACCGGTTTAGTTACAGCTATTCTACCAGCGTGCACTTGCTGGTGGCAGTGCGGGTGGAGCAATACGCGATTTGCAAGGGCGTCCGTACCGCCATGCATCCGATACTCCAGATGGTGGTCGTGCCAGCCCGTCTCCTCGGTCAGAGCTGTACCACAGTGCGCACAATGGCCGCCCTGTGACATATACAACCCCGCCCACTGCTTTCGGTATCGCATTGACTCCCACATGCGACCCTGCCGCAGCTTCTCGCCGTACTGCTCCCACGTAGGATCAAACGGATCGAATTCCCCTTTGATCTTTGTGTGCCACTTGATGGCCATACCGCTGATCTGGTACAGGTCAAGCAGTCCTTTACTACCATCGGCGCGCACCAATGGAACGGCGAAAACCCATTGTCGCTCCCCTACCGAGTGGAAGTACTTCTTTCGCACCCAGCCGGAATTCTTTTGGGGGTGTCGCCGCCTGGACCACCGCCAGAGCCTCTGGAAGACCAAATGCTCCATGCGGCTGTACGCCCGCTTCGCTGAGACCGAGTGGTGATACTGCGCCCATCCGCGCAACATCGGGTTGAGCAAGCGAATCAAATTCTCTTGCTTCACCGTTTTGTTGCCACTGATCGTTTCCGAAACCTTGCGATAGAACGCTTGCGCGTTTTTCTTGCTCGGCTTGATCAGGAACTTACCCGCGTACTTCCGGAAGTTCCAGCCAAGGAAATCGAAACCGTCGTCAATGTGGGTGATCCGCGTTTTCTCTTCCGAAAGCTGCAATCCCCGAGCTGCGAGGAAAGCTTCAATCCAAGGTCGGACTTCGGTCGCCAGGATCTCTTTCGAGACCCCGGTGATGACAAAGTCGTCCGCATAGCGCACCAAATTGATCTTCAGTTTCTTGGCTTTGGCGACCCCAAACTGCGCACGGAGGTGCGCGTCCAGTTCTCGTTCCAGCCCGTTCAGTGTCACATTGGCTAACGTCGGGGAGATGATGCCTCCCTGTGGCGTACCGGCCTCGGTCGCCTGTAGCTGACCCTTGTAGATCAAGCCAGCCTTCAACCACTTCCGGAGAATCGCCGTGTCCATTGGGACATTGCGCTCCAGCCAATCGTGATTGATGTAGTCAAAGCAGCCTTTGATATCCGCTTCCAAGACCCATTGGGACGAATCCTTCCGGGACAAGCAAACGCGTAGCTGACCCATAGCATCGGCCGTAGAGCGATTTTGTCTGAACCCGTAAGAGTTCGGATCGCTCGTTGACTCCGCTACTGGCTCCAAAGCCAGCAAGTACAGAGCTTGCATCGCCCTGTCATGCATGGTCGGAATGCCCAGAGGGCGTTCCTTCCCATTGGCCTTGGGGATAAAGACCCTCCGTAAAGGCAAAGGCCGGTATCCGCGCCGCTTCAACCGATCGACGGCAAGCCGTCGATTTTCAGGCGTATCCCATAGCTCGCGATCGACTCCCGCCGTTCGCGCACCCTGGTTCTGCGTAACACGTCGTACCGCATAAAGCTTCGCGGACAACGTGCGGGTCAGCATCCGTTGCAAGGCTTTCACCTTGCGCCATTTGCCTTCCCGCGTCGCCTTCGCAATTCGAATCTGCATTCCCCTCACGTTCCGTTCGACCCGACGCCAATCTACGGCGTACCAGTCTCCCGGCGCGTGGGAAAGCGCAGATCCAGTCTTTCGACCGGATACTTTCATGCTGCTCTCCTGCTCGGAAAAGTCCTCAAGCAGAAGGCGCGTCTCCCCCAGTGGGGGAGACACACCCCGCTGGGGACAAACATTGATACTCAGTATGGACGCATGCATCCACACCTATCCAAGGTACTAAGGGTCAGTCAGCCATCTTGCGACGGTAGACCAGACGGAAGTCTGCCCGCTTTCGCGTGGAGTAATGTCACAACTCCTATTCGGATCATTACAACCCGACATTCGCTTTTTCCGTCCTCCCATACCCGCACAATCAACAGCGTCCCTTGCGGTCCGCCTGCCAGCAAGCTGCCCGGCGAAAGTACGGGCTTACCACGTTCCCGACCTGCCACAAGACTGAGTTAGGTTCTGCCTCTCCCCCGGCGGTCTATTGACGACGTATCCCGAACTTCTAGCGAGATATCCGACCGCGTACCGTTTGGTCAATGCCAGCAGCAGCTTAGGCATTTTTATAATCACGAGGTTTATCAGCAGTTCACGTGTGTTAACCGTATCAGTCAGCCTAGCTCCTCAACCCCATTGCTGCTAAGAGTATCCAGACGCACGCCTCACGGCTTGAGTCTGCCCGAACTACCGGGGGCTACATTGTCGGAAAAGCTTCACACCTCACCGTTGCCAGTGACGCATGTCTTCCTAGGCTACCGCTAGTCGTATAGCGGGTTCCTTATACTTCGCACCACATTCCCAGGTGAAGGGAGTCCGGCAGAAGCGTGGAACAATGGCAGGTCGAGCTTTCGCTCGCATCAATGTGAATCCCAGTCGCACGGAAGTGGACGGGAGTAGTAAACGACATTCCGCTTTGTCAGCGGTAAATGAAGCCGCTGACAGAGGCGGGAGATGGCGGTGACCAACTCAGTACATGGCATTGTCAGGAGGTCCTGACAGATGCATTCACAATGTTTGGGGAATACGCCCCCAAACCCCCAGTTAGAGGGGTGTGGATCGTCGATGCTCGTGTCGTGAGCGAACGGTGCGTGTCGCACAAAAGTCGTTATAGTAGCAGGTTTAGCCCCCTCACTTTCCGCCCGGTTCATGGAAGAAATCCGTATTCGTGGGGCTCGCACCCACAACCTCAAGAACGTCAGTCTCGACCTGCCGCGTCACAAGCTGATCGTGATTACGGGCCTGTCCGGGTCGGGCAAGTCGTCGCTCGCGTTCGACACGCTGTACGCCGAGGGCCAGCGCCGATATGTCGAAAGTCTGTCGGCTTACGCCCGGCAATTCCTGCAATTGATGGAAAAGCCCGACGTCGATCTGATCGAGGGCCTCTCGCCCGCCATTTCGATCGAGCAGAAGGCCACGTCCCACAATCCGCGCTCGACGGTCGGCACCGTCACGGAAATTCACGACTATCTGCGCCTCTTGTACGCGCGCGTCGGCACGCCGTATTGCCCGGATCACCACATTCCGCTCGAAGCGCAAAGCGTCTCGCAAATGGTCGACGCCGCGCTCGCGCTCCCCGAGGAAACCAAGCTGATGATCCTGGCGCCCGTGGTCGCGGACCGCAAGGGCGAGCACGTCGAGCTCTTCGAGGAGATGCAGGCGCAGGGTTTCATCCGCTTCCGGATCCGCTCGGGCGGCGGCACGGCGAACGAGGGCGTCGCGAAGATCTATGAAGTCGACTCGCTGCCGAAGCTGAAGAAGAACGACAAGCACACGATCGACGTCGTCATCGACCGGCTGAAAGTGCGCCCCGACATGAAGCAGCGGCTCGCGGAATCGTTCGAAACGGCGCTGCGTCTCGCTGACGGCCGCGCGATCGCGCTCGAAATGGACACCGACCGCGAGAAGCTTTTCAGTTCGAAGTTCGCCTGCCCCATTTGCTCGTACTCGCTGCAGGAACTGGAGCCGCGCCTCTTCTCGTTCAACAATCCGATGGGCGCGTGCCCGGAATGCGACGGACTCGGCCAGATCACCTTCTTCGACCCGAAGCGGGTCGTCGCGCATCCGTCGCTGTCACTGGCGGCGGGCGCCGTAAAGGGCTGGGACCGGCGCAACCAGTTCTATTTCCAGATGCTGCAGAGTCTCGCGGCGTTCTATGAATTCGACATCGAGCAGGCTTTCGAGGATCTGCCCGAGAAAGTTCGCAAAATCCTCCTGTTCGGCTCGGGCAAGACGCTGATCCCGTTCTCGTATATCAACGAGCGCGGCCGGACCTCGGTACGCGAGCACGCGTTCGAAGGGATCATCCCGAATCTGGAGCGCCGCTATCGCGAAACCGATTCGACCGCGGTGCGCGAGGAATTGGCCAAGTACCAGAACAACCAGCCGTGCCCGGCGTGCGAAGGCACGCGGCTGCGCCGGGAAGCGCGCCACGTGAAGGTCGGCGCCGGCGACGACGCTCGCGGCATCTTCGAAGTGAGCGGCTGGCCCTTGCGCGACACGCTCGGCTATTTCCAGACGCTGCGCCTCGAAGGCGCGAAGCGCGAGATCGCCGACAAGGTCGTGAAGGAAATCGTCGCGCGGCTGTCGTTCCTGAATAACGTCGGGCTGGATTATCTGTCGCTCGAACGCAGCGCGGAAACGCTTTCCGGCGGCGAAGCGCAGCGCATCCGGCTCGCGTCGCAGATCGGCTCGGGGCTCACCGGCGTCATGTACGTGCTCGACGAGCCGTCGATCGGCCTGCACCAGCGCGACAACGACCGGCTGATCGGCACGCTCAAGCATCTGCGCGACATCGGCAATTCGGTGATCGTCGTCGAGCACGACGAGGACATGATCCGCATGGCCGATTACGTCGTCGACATGGGGCCGGGCGCGGGCGAGCATGGCGGCGTGATCGTCGCGCAGGGCACCCCGGTGCAGGTCCAGAACGATCCGAACTCGGTCACCGGCCAGTATCTGTCCGGCAAGCGCACCATCGGCTATCCCGCGGAGCGCGCCGCGCCCGACGAGCGGCGACTGCGCATCATCGAGGCATATGGAAACAATCTCAAGAACGTCTCGCTCGATCTGCCGGTCGGCCTGTTGACGTGCGTGACCGGCGTGTCCGGCTCGGGCAAGTCGACGCTCATCAACGACACGCTCTACCACGCGGTCGCGCAGCACCTGTACGGCTCCGCGACGGAGCCCGCACCCTACGAATCGATCGAAGGGCTGGAGCATTTCGACAAGGTGATCGCCGTCGATCAATCGCCGATCGGCCGCACGCCGCGCTCGAATCCGGCCACGTACACGGGCCTGTTCACGCCGATCCGCGAACTCTTCGCGGGCGTGCCGGCGGCGAAGGAGCGCGGCTACGATCCCGGCCGCTTCTCGTTCAACGTCAAGGGCGGGCGCTGCGAGGCGTGCCAGGGCGACGGCGTGCTGAAGGTGGAAATGCACTTCCTGCCCGACGTCTACGTGCCCTGCGACGTCTGCCACGGCAAGCGCTACAACCGCGAGACGCTCGACATCCAGTACAAGGGCAGGAACATCAGCGAAGTGCTCGACATGACCGTCGAGTCGGCGCACGAGTTCTTCAGGCCGGTGCCGGTCGTCGCGCGCAAGCTGAAGACGCTGCTCGACGTCGGGCTCGGCTATATTCGCCTTGGCCAGTCGGCGACCACGCTGTCGGGCGGCGAAGCGCAGCGCGTCAAGCTCTCGCTGGAACTGAGCAAGCGCGACACCGGTCGGACGCTATATATCCTCGACGAACCGACCACCGGCCTGCACTTCCACGATATCGCGCTGTTGCTCGAAGTGATTCACCGGCTGCGCGATCAAGGCAATACTGTCGTCATCATCGAGCATAATCTCGACGTGATCAAAACCGCCGACTGGGTCATCGACCTCGGTCCGGAAGGCGGAGCCGGCGGCGGGCAGATCATCGCCCAGGGGACGCCGGAGCTGGTCGCGAAGTCGAAGGCCAGTTTTACCGGCCGATATCTGGCACCGCTATTGCGACGGGCGAAATCGGCGGCCTGATTTGCAGCCTCGTGTGTAGCCTGAGCGTCATGCACGGCGGCGCGGGGCGACTTGAGCCCGGCTACACGAGCGAGCGACGAAAATGAGCCGCATCCTCCGGGTTGTGGCGGTGATAAACGCTGTTGGCGTCAGGAGATGGGAAGCGGTCATGGCAAAGCGCAACGAAGCGCCCGACGAGCGGCGGGTCCGGGACCTGCCCGCCCGGCCGGTCAGACTGACGAGCGACATGAGCTTGCCGAAGCTGTCGGCGGTGGAAATCGGCAGCTATCTCGTGGCGTTTCTTGCCATGTATCTCGTGCTGCAACTGAAGCTGCTCGGCGGCCTGCTCGCGGGGATGCTCGTCTATCAACTCGTGCACATGATCGCGCCGTTCATCGAGAAGCGGATGACGAGCGGCCGCGCGCGGCTCGTCGCGGTAGTGTTGCTCTCCGCCGTGATCATCGGCGCGCTGACGGGCGCGACGATCGCCACCATCGAGCATTTCGAGCACGACGTCCCGAGCCTGCAAAAGCTGCTCGACCAGTTGCTGACGATCACGTCGCATGCCCGTCTTCGCGTGCCGGAGTGGGTCGGCAACTATCTTCCCGTCGATTCCGAGCAGATGAAGGACAAAGCCACTCAGCTGATGCACCAGCACGCCGAGCAATTGCAGCAGGGCGGCAAGGAAATGGCGCGCGGCTTCGGGCATATCCTGATCGGCATGATCATTGGCGCGATCATCGCGGTGGGCGCGCCGAAGTCCACGCACCGGCTGCCGCTTTCCACCGCGCTCGTCACCCGCGTCACGCGCTTTTCCGACGCCTTCCGCCGCATTGTCTTCGCGCAGATCAAGATTTCGGCGATCAACGCCGTGTTCACCGCGATGTACCTGCTGATCGCGCTGCCGATCTTTCACGAGCGCCTGCCGCTCTCGAAGACGCTTGTCCTGGTTACGTTCATCGTCGGCCTCCTGCCGGTGATCGGCAATCTGATTTCGAACACGATCATCGTCGCGATTTCGCTGTCCGTGTCGTTCGGGACGGCGGTCGCGTCGCTCGCGTTCCTGATCCTGATTCACAAGCTCGAATACTTCCTGAACGCGCGGATCATCGGCGGACAGATCGAGGCGCGCGCGTGGGAACTGCTGCTTGCGATGCTCGCGATGGAAGCGGCGTTCGGCTTGCCGGGCGTGATCGCCGCGCCGATCTTCTACGCGTACATCAAGCGCGAACTGATTTATCTGCGGCTGGTTTGAGGTCCGATAAGCGCTGCGCGAAAAAAATGGCCGCCTGAAAAGGCGGCCATTTTCATTGCAACGGCAAGACTCAGCGGAACACCACCGTCTTGCTGCCGTTCAGCACGATGCGATGCTCGACATGCCATTTCACCGCACGCGCGAGCGTCACGCATTCGACGTCGCGACCGATCGCCGTCAGTTGATCCGGCGCCATGCTGTGATCGACGCGCTCCACTTCCTGCTCGATGATCGGGCCTTCGTCGAGGTCCGTCGTCACATAGTGCGCGGTCGCACCGATCAGCTTCACGCCGCGGTCGAATGCCTGGTAATACGGCTTCGCGCCCTTGAAGCTCGGCAGGAACGAGTGGTGAATGTTGATCGCGTGGCCCGCGAGCTTCTCGCACATCTGCGGCGACAGAATCTGCATGTAGCGCGCGAGCACGACGAGATCGGTGTCATGCTGCTCGACGATTTCCATCACGCGCGCTTCCTGCGCGGCCTTCGCCTGCGGCGTGGACGACGTCAGCGGCAGATGATGGAACGGAATGTCGTAGCTCGCGGCGAGCTGATAAAAATCCTTGTGATTCGAGACGATCGCCGGAATCTCGATCTGCAACTGGCCGGTGCGATAACGAAACAGCAGGTCGTTCAGGCAATGCCCGATCTTCGACACCATGATCACCACACGCGGCTTCACCGACGCGTCGTGCAATTCCCAGCGCATGCCGAACTCATCGGCGAGTTCGGTGAATGACTTGCGCAACGCCTCCAGCCCAGGATCGCCGCCGACCTGCTGGAAATGCACGCGCATGAAAAATTCGCCGGTGTGGCTGTCGCCGAACTGGGCCGAATCGAGGATATTGCCGCCGAGGTTGAACAAGAACCCGGACACCGCATGCACGATGCCGGGCCGGTCCGGGCAGGACAACTTCAGAATGAAACTATGTTCGGTCGACATGAACCGGTAACTCCTGGCGTGATATTTAAAACTCGGGCGAAGCGTAGATCGCCGCGATGCCTTCGCAGGCTTCCTCGTCGATCCAGCGGCGCCGCAGCAGGCAATCGAGCGTCGCGAGACTTGCGTCGACGGTGAGCGCGCCCTCTTCGATCCACCGTGCCACTTCGTCGATGCGCGAAAGCCGGTGTTCGCCGACTTCGCCGTCCTGGTTGCGCGGCGCGAAATCGGCGGGCAGCGTGACGTCGAAGACAAAGATCTGTTCCGCCTGCGTGCCTTCGGGCAGCGTCTGCCGCACTTGGAACGTGCCGCCGCGGGTCGCTCGCGCCGCCAGCTCGGGCGTCATGCCTGCTTCTTCCCAGCATTCCTTCGCGAGCGTCGCCTCGATTCCCATCCCCCAGCCGATACCGCCCGCGACGACGTTGTCGAGCATGCCGGGGTCGGTCGCCTTGGTCTCGCTGCGGCGTGCGATCCACAACTGCGGCGCGCTATCGTCATATTCTACGATGCCGTTCAGATGCACCGCGTAGGTCATCGTCCCAAAGAAGCGCGATGCGGCGCGCTCGATGAACGCGAGCGGCGCGGCGTCGAAGTCGTTGCGGATCGCGTAGGTCTCGTCGCGCCAGCCCGGGATGCGGCCTTCCGCGGCAAGCATGCCGATCACCGCGCCGAGCGCAGCGCTGCGGGCGTGGACGGTGTCGAAGGCGCGCGACAGCCGGACCGAGGAAACGTCGATATCGAAGACGTCCGGCCAGCGCGCGAGCAGCGCGACATCCCCGCGACGGATCCAGCCGACGCGCTCCTCGCCGATAAAAAACGGCTGATGGGCGGCGGGATCGAAGCGGCGGGCGGCGGCAATCGAAGGCAGGGACATGGAAACTCCGGCGGCGCCAGGCAGCGAATGGCGACAGGGCAAAGCCGGCAATTGTAGCGTGCGCGGCCGGGCGGCTCACGGCGATGCGCCGCCGCTCAGTCCTTCAGCGCGACGCGAATCCCGAGTGCAATGAAAGTAGCCCCCGCGAGCCGGTCGAGCCACACGCCCACGCGCGGCCGGCGCTTGAGCCACGCGCCGATCATCCCGGCGCAGATGCCGAACACCGAAAACACGACGACCGTCTGCAACATGAACAACGCGCCGAGTTCGAACATCTGGAGCATCACGCTCTGCCCGCCACGCGGAATGACGAACTGCGGCAGGAAGACGATGAAAAAGAGCGTCACCTTCGGATTCAGCATGTTGCCGATCACGCTTTGCCGGAACACGGTCGATAGTGCCTGCGCGGGACGTTCGTGCGCAGTGGCGAGCCCCCGGCTCGACAGCGCCTTGAACCCGATCCACACGAGATAGGCGGCGCCCGCGAGCTTTACCACTTCGAACGCGACCGGCGACGAGCGCAGCAGCGCGGCGACACCGAGCGCGGCGAGCGTCGTGTGGAAACTGATGCCGGCGGCAAATCCGAGCGCCGCGACGAGCCCGGCCGCGCGCCCTTGAGAAATGCCGCGCGCGAGCACCTGGAGATTGTCGGGACCGGGCGCGACGGTTATCGCGACCGACGCGGCGAGAAAGAGCAGGAAATTCGGCATCGCTTCATTGCCCCGCAAACTCGCAGACGGTATAGAGCGGCACGCCGCCCTCGCGCAGCAGCGCCGAGCCGCCGAGATCCGGCAAATCGATGATCGCCGCGGCTTCCACCACTGTCGCGCCCAGGCGTTTGAGCAGGCGCGTGCCCGCCATCATCGTGCCGCCGGTCGCGACGAGATCGTCGACGAGCACCACGCGATCGCCCGGCTTCACCGCGTCCTCGTGGATTTCGACCGTCGCGCTCGCGTATTCCAGTTCGTACGACTCCGCCAGCGTCTTGTACGGCAGCTTGCCTTTCTTCCTGATCGGAACGAAGCCGAGGCTCAACTCATACGCGAGAATCGGCCCGATGATGAAGCCGCGCGCGTCGAGTCCGGCGATGGTGTCGAGCTTCGCATCGATATAGCGCTGCACGAACAGGTCGATCAGCGTGCGCAGCGCGCGCCGGTCCTGCAGCACCGGCGTGATGTCGCGGAACTGCACGCCCGGCTGCGGCCAGTCGTCGATCGTGCGCACGCGGTCCTTGATGAATTGCGCGGCCTCGCGCGTGGCGGTCGATGGAATGCTCGACATGGTGTCTCCGGGCAAAACGGCGCTCTGGATGCGCGCGTTCGCAATAAAACGTGAAAGTTCAGGCGGCGCGGCGATGGCGCGACAGCCGCTCCTCGGCCTGCGCGAGGACTTCGGGCAGGCCGCGCAACACGACGATGTCCTTCGCGCGCAGCTTGGTTTCGGGGTCCGGCTCGACGCCCCGGATGCCGTGACGCCGGATCGCGGTCACTTCGATTCCGTCGCCGACGAGCCCGAGGGTTTCGAGCGTCTGGCCGACCGCATCCGAGTTCTCGTCGATCGGCACCGATTGTAGCCGCACCTGCTCGTGGCCATCGTCGTCGTCGAGGTCGTCGGCGCCGCGGAAATAGCCGCGCAGGAGGCTGTAGCGCTCGTCGCGCATTTCTTCGACGCGCCTCACGACGCGCCGCATCGGCACACCCATCAGCACGAGCGTATGCGACGCCAGCATCAGGCTGCCCTCGACGATCTCCGGAATCACTTCCGTCGCGCCCGCCGCAATCAGCTTTTCGAGATCGGCGTCGTCGACGGTGCGCACGATCACGGGCAGCGTCGGCTGAAGCTCGTGGATGTTGTGCAGCACGCGCATCGCGGAAGGCGTGTTCGCGTAAGTGATCGCGACCGTCGCCGCGCGGTGCAGGCCCGCGGCGAGCAGCGACTCACGCCGCCCGGCATCGCCGAACACGACCGTTTCGCCCGCCGCCGCGGCCGCCGCGACGCGATCCGGGTCGAGGTCGAGCGCCACGTACGACAAGCCTTCGTGCTCCAGCATCCGCGCGAGGTTCTGCCCGGCGCGGCCGTAGCCGCAGATGATCACGTGGCCGCTTTGCTTGAGGCTCTGCGTCGCGATCTTGGTCATCTGCAGCGACTGCAGCATCCATTCCGTCGACGACAGCCGAAGCACGATGCGGTCCGCGTTCTGGATGATGAACGGCGCGGCGAGCATGGAGAGCAGCATCGCCGAGAGGATCGCCTGGAGCAGCACCGGCTCGACGAGATGCGCATCCAGGATCAGGTTCAGCAGCACGAAGCCGAATTCGCCCGCCTGCGCGAGATAGAGGCCCGTGCGCATCGCGACACCCGGCCGCGCGCCGAAGAGCCGCGCGAGCCCCGTGATCATCACGGCCTTCAGCAGGATCGGCACGATCAGGAACGCGAGCACGAGGAGCGGATGTTCCCAGATCACGCGCGGATTGAGCAGCATGCCTGTCGTCACGAAGAAGAGGCCGAGCAGCACGTCGCGAAACGGCTTGATGTCCTCTTCCACCTGATGCCGGTAAGGCGTCTCGGCGATCAGCATGCCCGCGATGAACGCACCGAGCGCGAGCGACAGCCCGAACTTGTCGGTGATGAACGCCGCGCCGAGCGTAACCAGCAACAGGTTCAGCATGAAGAGTTCTTGCGAGCGACGCCGCGCGACCAGATCGAACCAGCGCGTCATGAACTTCTGGCCGATGAAGAGCAGCACCGTCAGCGCGACGACGATCTTGACGGCCGCGATGCCGAGCCACATCGCAAGCTGCGACGACTGGCCGTTGCCGAACGCCGCGATGATGATGAGCAGCGGCACGACGACCAGATCCTGGAACAGCAGCACGCCGAAGATGTTGCGGCCATGCTCCGCTTCGAGTTCGAGCCGCTCGGCGAGCAGCTTGCTGACGATCGCCGTCGACGACATCGAGAGTGCGCCGCCGAGCGCGAAACTCGCCTGCCATGACATGTGCATCCAGAAGCTCGCGATCCACCCGAAGAGAAGCGCGAGCGCGATCGTCCCCGCGACCTGGCACGCGCCGAGTCCGAACACAATGCGGCGCATCGCGCGCAATTTCGATAGCGAGAATTCCAGCCCGATGGAAAACATCAGGAACACGACGCCGAATTCGGCGAGATGCTGCGCCCCTTCGCTGTCCGGCACGATGCGCAGCGCATTCGGCCCGACGACGATGCCGACCGCCAGATAGCCGAGCATCGGCGGCAGGTTCAGAAACCGGAACACGACGACTCCCGCCACCGAGCACAGCAGCAGCAACAGAGTCATTTCGAGCGGCGATGTCATCCGTCTAGCGTCCTCGTTTGTCGGCGGAACCGCTCGCGGGGCACGCGCGCAGTTCTCGGGGATGGCCTTTGGCGGCAGGCCTTTCGGGGGGCGGATGAGCGGCGGAGAAGCCGCCGGTAGTCCGGCGCGGCGAAGAAACGCCTTTGCTATACTCCGCGCATGATAGCGAAAATCAATGGCGACCGGGCACTCGCGCTGGCTCGCAACGTACTCGACATCGAAGCCGACGCCGTCCGCGGGCTTGCAGATCTTCTCGACCACAACTTCACCGGCGCCGTCGAACTGCTGCTCGGCTGCCGCGGCCGCGTCGTGGTATCGGGCATCGGCAAGTCGGGCCATGTCGCGCGCAAGTTCGCCGCGACGCTCGCGAGCACCGGCACGCCCGCGTTCTTCGTGCATCCCGCCGAAGCCAGCCACGGCGACCTCGGCATGGTCACCTCCGACGACATCTTCATCGCGATGTCGAACTCGGGCGAGACCGAAGAACTCGTCGCGATCCTGCCGCTCATCAAGCGCCTCGGCGCCAAGCTGATCGCGATCACGGGCCGTCCCGAATCGAGCCTCGCGCAACTCGCGGACGTGCATCTGAACGCGCGCGTCGAAAAGGAAGCCTGCCCGCTGAATCTCGCGCCCACTGCAAGCACGACCGCGGCGCTCGCGCTCGGCGACGCACTCGCGGTCGCGGTGCTCGACGCGCGCGGCTTCGGCCCTGACGACTTCGCGCGCTCGCATCCGGGCGGTGCGCTCGGCCGGCGCCTGCTCACCTACGTGCGCGATGTGATGCGCGTGGGCGACGAAGTGCCGCAAGTGCCGCTCGATGCGACTGTCGCCGACGCGCTCTTCCAGATTACCGACAAGCGCATGGGCATGACGGCCGTCGTGAGCGCGAACGGCCACGTCGAAGGCATTTTCACCGATGGCGACCTGCGCCGCGTGCTGCAACGCGATGGCGATTTCCGCGCGCTGCCGCTCGTCGACGTCATGACGCGCAGTCCGCGCACGATCGCTCCGGACCACCTCGCGGTCGAGGCCGTGGAACTGATGGAGCGCCACCGCATCAATCAGATGCTGGTCGTCGACGAAAACGCGACGCTGATCGGCGCCCTGAACATGCACGACCTCTTCTCCAAGAAGGTGATTTGATGGCGCAGAAGCCTTCCGCCGCAAGCGCAGCGCCGCCCGCCACGGGCACGGCCGCCGAGCGCGCGAGCCGCATCAAGCTGATGATTTTCGACGTCGACGGCGTTTTCACCGACGGCAGCCTCTTCTTCACCGCCGACGGCGACGCGATGAAGTCGTTCAATTCGCTCGACGGCTATGGCGTGAAGCTGCTGGAAAAAATCGGCGTGCAGACGGCCATCATCACCGGGCGCCAGTCGGGCATCGTCGCGGCACGTGCGCGCGAACTCTCGATCACGCATCTCTATCAGGGCGTCGAAGACAAGACCGTCGCGCTCGCCGAACTGCTGCTAAAGACCGGCATCGCCGCTTCCGAATGCGGCTACATGGGCGACGACTGGCCCGATCTCGCCGTCATGCGCCTCGCCGGCTTCGCTGCCGCTCCGGCCAACGCGCATCCGGAAGTGATCCGGCGCGTGCACTGGGTCGCCGAAGCGCGCGGCGGCCACGGCGCGGTGCGCGAAGTGTGCGACGCGATCGTGCGCGCGCAGCATCGCTACGACGAACTGCTCGCCGCCGCGATGGGAGCCTGACGCGATGCAGCGCCCCACCCGGCTCACTTCGCTCCTGCCGCTCGTCGCGGTGGCCGCGCTCGCGGGCATCACGTACTGGCTCTTGCAGGCGACGCTGCCGCAGTCAGCTCCGGCGCCCGAGCAGCCGAAGCGCCACACGGCGGACTATTTCGCCGACAACTTCTCCGTCTCCGAACTCGACTCGACCGGCACGACGCAATACCGCCTGACCGCGAAGTCGATGGTCCATTACGAGGACGACGAGAACAGCGACCTCACGCTGCCCGCGATGCGCATGTTCCAGCCGCAGAAGCCGCAAGTGACCGCGACATCCGAGCGCGGCACCGTGAATGGCGACGTCTCGATCGTCGATCTTTACGACAACGCGCGGATTCTGCGCGTCGCCGGCTACGGCGATCCGCAGATGCAGGCCGATTCCGAGCATTTCCGTATCTTCGTCAATGACGATGTCATCGAAACGGAAAAGCCGGTTAAACTTCAGCGCGGTCCGTCCGTGATGACCGCCAACGGCATGAACTACAACAACGTGACCCGGGAAATGAAGCTCTTTGGTAACGTGCGCGGCGCGATCGCCTCGTCCGATATCAACGGCGGCTCTTCCAAGTAATCCCGGCAATCCCATCCCAAGTGTGACTGCATGAACGAAACGTTCCCTCGTCCCGATTCCGGCTGTCCGCGCCAGGCGCTTGCGCGCCGCGCGCGACGCGCCGCGCAGCTCGGGCTCGCGGCCGCACTCGTCGCGCTGCCGCTCACGGGCTTCGCCCCGGCAGCCCACGCGGAACGCGCCGACCGCGACAAGCCGCTCAACATCGAAGCGGACAACATGTCCTACGACGACCTGAAGCAGAAGAACATCTTCATCGGGCACGTCGTCGCGACCAAGGGCACGATCGTGATCAAGGCCGATCGTGTCGAAGTGACGCAAGATCCGCAGGGCTACCAGTACGCGACCGGCACCTCGACCGGCAACAACCTGTCGTACTTCCGCCAGAAGCGCGACGGCGTCGACGAATACATCGAAGGCAATGCCGTGCGTATCGACTACGACGGCAAGCAGGACCTGACCACGCTCACGACCCGAGCGGTCGTACGCCGGCTGGTCGGCCTGACGAAGATCCAGGACGAAGTCCACGGCAGCGTGATCACCTACGACGGCCAGAAGGACTTCTACACCGCGAAGGCGGGCTCCGACGTCGCCGGCCCGGGCAACCCGACCGGCCGCGTGCGCGCGATGCTGTCGCCGCGCAATGGCAGCGCCGCGCCGCTCACTGGCGGCCCGGCCACGCTCGCTCCTTCCACCACCATTCAGGGAACGCCGCAGCAGTGAACGCACCCGCCATGCCCCACCGCAAGCCGGCCGGTGAATCGAGTTCGCTCGCCGTCCGCAATCTGAAAAAGCGCTACGGTTCGCGCACGGTCGTGAAGGACGTGTCGCTCGACGTGAAGAGCGGCGAAGTCGTCGGGCTGCTCGGCCCGAACGGCGCGGGCAAGACGACGTCGTTCTACATGATCGTCGGTCTGGTGCCGCTCGACGAGGGCGAAATCGCGCTCGACGGCACCTCGATCAGCCTCCTGCCGATTCACCAGCGCGCGAAGCTCGGGCTGTCCTACCTGCCGCAGGAAGCCTCGGTTTTCCGCAAGCTTACCGTCGAGCAGAACATTCGCGCCGTGCTCGAACTGCAAACCAGCGAGTCCGGCAAGCGGCTCACGAAGGACGCCATCACCCAGCGCGCCGAAGCGCTTCTCGACGAACTCCAGATCGCGCATCTGCGTGACAATCCGGCGCTCTCGCTCTCGGGCGGCGAGCGGCGGCGCGTCGAAATTGCGCGCGCGCTCGCGACCAACCCAGCCTTCATCCTGCTCGACGAACCGTTCGCGGGCGTCGATCCGATCGCCGTGCTGGAAATCCAGAAGATCGTCAAGTTCCTGAAGCAGCGCAACATCGGCGTGCTCATCACGGACCACAACGTGCGTGAAACGCTCGGCATCTGCGACCACGCGTACATCATCAGCGACGGCAGCGTGCTTGCTGCGGGCGCGCCGAGCGAGATCATCGAGAACGAAAGCGTGCGCCGCGTGTATCTCGGCGAGCACTTCCGCATGTGATCGGTGTGCTGCCGCGGATATACTGCACTGCGGCATCGCGACGTTGCAAATCTTACGTGCCGCCCGCGAGGCGGCACGGCTGTTTTTGTGAAACCCCGCGAGGTTTCGCGCGCGTGGCAAACTCTCTACAATGATTAAAACTTTGCCATGAAAGCCAGCCTCCAACTCCGCCTATCGCAGCATCTTGCGTTGACCCCGCAACTGCAGCAGTCCATCCGGCTGCTGCAGTTGTCGACGCTCGAACTGCAACAAGAGGTCGCGATGGCGGTCGCGCAGAATCCGCTCCTCGAAAACGAGGACGACTGGATCGCCAGTCCGCTGCGCGTCGCCGCTGATGGGTCGCTCATCACCTCGGCGAACACGTCGAGCGCGCCGCCCGAGCCGCTGATGAACAACGGCTCGACGAGCAGCACGTCAACGTCCGAACGATCGGAAAGCGGCGAGCCGCAGGGCGTCGACGAATACAACGGCATCGGCGCGGACGGCGGCGCGGATTCCAATTCGTGGAATCTGGAAGACTACGGCCGCTCGAACACCGGCTCGGACGACGACGACCTGCCGCCGCTGCAAATCCACGAATCCACCACCACGCTGCGCGATCACCTGACCGCGCAATTGCGCATGACGCAGGCGAACCAGCGCGACCGCGCGCTGATCACGTTCCTGATCGAATCGCTCGACGAGGACGGTTATCTGACCTCGTCGCTGGAGGAAGTGCAGGCAGATTTGCCTGAAGAACTCGAAGTCGATGTCGACGAACTCAGCGCCGCGCTCGCGCTCCTGCAGAGCTTCGATCCGCCGGGCGTCGGCGGGCGGTCGGCGTCGGAATGCCTGAAGCTGCAATTGCTTCGGCTCGATCCGTCGCCTACCCGAACGCTCGCGCTGGAAATCGTCACACATCATCTCGAACTGCTCGCGGCGCGCGACTTCACTCGCCTGCGCAAGCAACTGAAGGCCAGCGACGACGCCCTGCGCGACGCGCATGCGCTCATCAGGTCGCTCGAACCGTTTCCTGGCGCGGCGTATGGCAAGAGCGAGGCGGATTACGTCGTGCCGGACATTCTGGTGCGCAAGACCACGGGCGGCTGGACGGCCGAACTGAATCCGGAAATCGTTCCGCGCCTGCGAATCAACCATCTGTACGCGAACATTCTGCGCAATAACCGCGGCGATCCGGGCAGCGGATCATTGCGCCAGCAGCTTCAGGAAGCGCGCTGGCTCATCAAGAATATTCAGCAGAGGTTTGAGACGATTCTGCGTGTCGCGCAGGCAATTGTGGAGCGCCAAAAGAACTTTTTTGCACATGGCGAAATTGCCATGCGGCCCTTGGTTTTGAGGGAAATTGCTGATACGCTGGGTTTACACGAGTCGACGGTTTCACGTGTGACGACCGGAAAGTACATGCTCACCCCATTCGGGACGCTTGAATTTAAGTACTTCTTTGGATCGCACGTTTCGACCGACACTGGAGGCGCGGCATCGTCAACGGCGATCCGGGCCCTCATCAAGCAACTGATAGGAGCGGAAGACCCCAAATCTCCTCTTTCAGACAGCCGCATCGCCGAACTGCTGGCGGAACAGGGATTCGTGGTCGCGCGGCGCACTGTCGCGAAGTATCGCGAAGCTCTGAAAATCCCCGCGGTGAATCTGCGCAAGTCTCTGTAGCCCGCTGCATTTCGCAGCGGGCCTTTACCGGCCGCATCGCGGTAAGCGCGAACGAGCCGGCCGATGCGACCCGTTTTTCACGCGCGCCCGGACGGCGTAGCAAACGGGCAGCAGGGCCGACCGGTATCAGCCGCGCTGCCGCGATCCACGGCCACTAGCTTGGAGAGCAACTATGAATCTGAAGATCAGTGGACACCACCTCGAATTGACGCCTGCGTTGCGCGAGTACGTGATCACCAAACTCGACAGGGTGCTCCGTCATTTCGATCAAGTGATCGACGGCAATGTGGTCCTCTCGGTCGACAATCATAGGGAAAAGGACAAGCGGCAAAAGGTGGAAATCAACCTGCACCTGAAGGGCAAGGACATTTTCATCGAGAGTTGTGACGCTGATATGTACGCAGCGATCGACCTGATGGTCGACAAGCTCGATCGGCAGGTCATCAAGCACAAGGACAAGATTCAGGGCCACGCGCACGAGGCCGCGAAGTATCGTGCGGAGCCGCAGGAACTCGAAGCCCCGTCGCCGTGATCTTGCCGGCCGATCGAAGGGCCGGATGCGTCGCGCAATAATTCGAGGGATTATTCGAATTTCGTGACACGGCAACGGAAGGGTGCAACCCTGGCACGAGCCGCCTGAACCCAGGCGGCTTTTTTGTTGGATGCCGGTTTCAAGTCGTTGATTTCCGGGCGATTTGACCGGTGCGAAAAGGTGCCGGAAGTCGATGGCGCGCTGCACCATCACCGGTTGCGCTGTCATATAATGAACCGGTTATTATCGAATTCCACAACCGGACCGCGCCAGCGAGCGCTGTTCCTCCCAAACATCGCCGTGAGCGCTTTTCGATCAGTCGCCACGATGAGGAGAATTCAGGCCACGCATCAGCCTGCCAACATGAATCGTTTAGCCAAATTTCTTCCACTCGAAAACGTCGTCCTCGGACTGACCGTCACCAGCAAGAAACGCGTATTCGAGCAAGCGGGCCTGATCTTCGAGAACCAGAACGGCATCGCCCGCAGTACTGTCACCGACAATCTTTTCGCACGCGAGCGCCTCGGTTCGACCGGTCTCGGCGAAGGCGTCGCGATTCCGCACGGGCGCATCAAGGGTCTGAAGCAGCCGATCGCCGCGTTCGTGCGCCTGGCCGAGCCGATCGCGTTCGAATCGCCGGACGGCCAGCCCGTTTCGCTACTGATCTTCCTGCTCGTTCCCGAGCAGGCCACGCAGCAGCACCTTGAAATCCTGTCGGAGATCGCGCAACTGCTCTCCGACACGCAAGCGCGCGAGCGCCTCAACAAGGAAGAGAATCGTGAAGCGCTGTATCAGGTGCTCACGCAGTGGCAGCCGTAAATCCAGCTTCAGCAGCACGTATGGCTTGACCGGGCGGCCACCGGCCGGCTCGCACGGGTCAGGCTTCTGGGGCACAATCGGTTCAATGGAGCGGACTGCGATGGGCTCGGCCGCCGAGCCCCGGAACAGAGGGCCGCTCCCGGCTTCCAACGGAGTTCCGGACTCATGGATACGTCCAGCATCAACGCCCAGAGCATTTTCGACGACAACGCGGCCGCGCTGAAACTCAGCTGGCTCACGGGTCACGAAGGCTGGGAACGCGGCTTTTCGAGCGAGACTGTCGCGAACGCCACATCGAGTGCCGATCTCGTCGGCCACTTGAACCTGATTCACCCAAACCGTATCCAGGTACTCGGCGACGCCGAGATCAACTACTACCAGCGCCAATCCGACGAAGACCGCTCGCGCAACATGGCCGAGCTGATCGCGCTCGAACCGCCGTTTCTCGTCGTGGCAGGCGAAGTCGGCGCGCCACCGGAACTGGTTTTGCGCTGCACCCGCTCGTCGACGCCGCTCTTCACCACGCGCATGTCGGCGGCCGCGGTCATCGACAGCCTCCGGCTCTATATGTCGCGCATTCTCGCGCCGCGCGCGACGCTGCACGGCGTGTTCCTCGACATCCTCGGGATGGGCGTGCTGCTGACGGGCGACTCCGGTCTCGGCAAGAGCGAACTCGGTCTGGAGCTGATCAGCCGCGGCCACGGTCTGGTGGCGGACGACGCCGTCGATTTCGTGCGCCTCGGCCCGGATTTCGTCGAAGGGCGCTGCCCGCCGCTATTGCAGAATCTGCTCGAAGTGCGCGGCCTCGGCCTCCTCGACATCAAGACAATCTTCGGTGAAACCGCCGTGCGGCGAAAAATGAAGCTGAAGCTGATCGTGCAGCTCGTGCGCCGGCCGGACGGCGAATTCCAGCGGCTGCCGCTGGAAAGCCAGACCGTCGACGTGCTCGGCCTGCCGATCAGCAAGGTCACGATTCAGGTCGCGGCCGGCCGAAATCTCGCGGTGCTGGTCGAAGCGGCGGTGCGCAACACGATCCTGCAACTGCGCGGCATCGACACGCTACGCGACTTCATGGACCGTCAGCGGCTTGCGATGCAGGACCCCGATAGCCAGTTTCCGGGCAAACTGATCTGACCGCGCGACGGCCCGGCGAAAGCACGCCGCGGGCGGTTCCTGCGACAAATCCGCGCACCATGGCAGGTGCTAAGATAAAGCGAACGAGTCGAACTCCATGCGTATCATTCTGATCACCGGCATTTCCGGCTCCGGCAAGTCCGTGGCGCTGAACGCTCTGGAAGACGGCGGCTACTATTGCGTCGACAACCTGCCGCCGCGCTTTCTGCCCGAGCTCGCCCGGTATCTCGCCGGCGAAGGGCAGACGCATCTCGCCGTCGCCATCGACGCGCGCTCGAGCGTCTCGCTCGACGAAGTCCCCGCGATCATCCACGATCTTTCCGCCGCCTACGATCTGCGCGTGCTGTTCCTGAACGCAAGCACGCAGTCGCTGATCCAGCGTTTTTCTGAAACCCGCCGCCGTCACCCGCTTTCGGGCTCGCCCGTGCACGACGCCGACGTCGGCCTGTTGAAATCGCTTGCCGAAGCCATCGAGCGCGAGCGCGAACTCGTCGCGGGTCTCGCGGAGTTCGGCCATCAGATCGACACGAGCAACCTGCGCGCGAACGTGCTGCGCGCGTGGGTGAAGAGCTTCATCGAGCAGGAATCGGCGGGCCTCACGCTGATGTTCGAGTCGTTCGGATTCAAGCGCGGCGTGCCGCTCGACGCCGATTTCGTGTTCGACGTCCGCACGCTGCCGAACCCGTACTACGACCGCGAGTTGCGGCCGCTCACGGGCCTCGACCAGCCGGTCATCGAATATCTGTCGGCGCAGCCGATGGTGCATCAGATGATCGACGACATCGGCACGTTCATTGCGAAATGGCTGCCGCAGTTTCGCGACGACAACCGCAGCTATCTCACCGTCGCGATCGGCTGCACGGGCGGCCAGCATCGCTCGGTGTTCATCGCCCAGGCGCTCGCCGCGCGCTTCGGCGACAAGGCGAATGTGATCGTGCGGCATCGCGACGCGCCCATCGCGGTCGATGGCAGCGCGGCGCACACGCCAACCTGATCGCCGTCGGGGCGATCAAACCTGGAGGCGCGCGATGTCTTCCAATCCCGTTCTCGCCGACTTGCCGCTGTTCCCGCTTCACACCGTTCTATTTCCCGGCGGCCTCCTGCCGCTCAAGATCTTCGAAGCGCGTTATCTCGATATGGCGCGCGAATGCCTGCGCGAGAAAACGCCGTTCGGCGTGTGTCTCTTGAAAAGCGGCAATGAGATCGCGTCGCCGGGCGATCCATCAGTGCCGGAAAGCGTCGGCTGCCTGGCCGAAATCAACGAATGCGATGTCGACACTTTCGGCCTGCTCCTCGTACAGGCCCGCGGAACGCAGCGGTTCCGGCTGCTTTCGCATCGCGTCGAGCCGAGCAATCTGGTCGTGGGAATGGCGGAACTGATCGGCGACGATGCGCCGCTTCAGGGCGTCGAGGCACTCGCGAAGTTCGGCGCATGCGCGGAAGTGCTGGAACGCATCATTGAGACGATCAAGGAACGCGATCCGCAGAATCTTCCTTTCGCCGAACCCTTCCTCTTCGACGATCCGACGTGGGTCTCGAATCGTCTCTCCGAAATCCTGCCGATTCCGATGCGCGCGCGGCAGAAACTGATGGAACTGGACGACGCGGCGGCGCGCATCGACGTCGTGCATCACTACATGCAGCATCACCAGTTGCTCTGACCGGGCGTTCACTCAGATCAGCGAACCCTGCAGCGCGTCGAGGAGCTTCCTTACCGGCGCGGGCAAGCCGAACGAGTCGATCTCGGAAAGCGGCGCCCAGACGGTTTCGCCGTCCGCCGCCTGAACGCACGCGCCGCGCGCTTGCGCGAGACGCGGCTCGATATCCAGCTTGAAGTGCGTGAACGTGTGCGTGAGCGGCGCAAGCCGATGCAGTTCTTCCGTGCCGCCAAAGCCATGCGCGACGGCCGCGAGTGCGTCTTCGTCGGCGGCTTCGGGCAGGCTCCATAAACCGCCCCAGATGCCCGTCGGCGGACGTTTTTCCAGCAGCACGGAATCGCCGTCCTTCAGCACCAGCATCCAGGTTTTACGCGTCGGCACCGTCTTTTTCGGCCGCGCGGCCGGCAATTCGCGCTGCCGCCCGGTCACGTTCGCCACGCAATCCGCCGCGAACGGACAGCGCACGCAATCCGGCTTGCCGCGCACGCAAAGCGTCGCGCCGAGATCCATCAGTCCTTGCGTGTACGCGGTCACGTCGTCGGGGTGCGCGGCGTCCGGGAGGAGCGATTCGGCGAGCGTCCACATCGCGTTCTCCACGCGTTTTTCGCCCGGAAAGCCGTCGATGCCGAACACGCGTGCGAGCACGCGCTTCACGTTACCGTCGAGGATCGTCGCCCGCGCGCCGAACGCGAACGACGCGATCGCCGCCGCCGTCGAGCGGCCAATGCCCGGCAGTTCCGCGAGTTCGTCGACGCTTTGCGGAAAAGCGCCGCCAAACTGCTCCGACACCACCTGCGCGCACCGATGCAGATTGCGCGCGCGCGAGTAGTAGCCGAGGCCGGCCCAGAGCGCCATCACGTCGTCGAGCGGCGCGGCGGCGAGCGCGTTCACATCGGGAAAGCGCGCAAGGAAACGCGCGTAGTACGGAATCACCGTCGATACCTGCGTCTGCTGCAGCATGATTTCCGACAGCCAGATCCAGTACGGATCGCGCGTGTTTTGCCATGGCAGGTCGTGGCGGCCATGAACGCGTTGCCACGCGATCAGGCGCGTGGAGAAGTCGGCGAGTGCGAGCATCGGAGAATTTTAGCGTTGGCAGCGCGGACAGAAATACGTCGAGCGCTGTCCCTGGACGATGTGTCTGATCGGCGTGCCGCATACGTGACACGGCAGGCCCGCGCGATCATAGACGAAATAATCGAGCTGGAAGTAACCCGACTCGCCGTCGCTGCCGACGAAATCGCGCAACGTGCTGCCGCCCTTCTCGATCGCGGCGGCGAGGGTCACGCGCACGGCGTCGGCGAGAAGATCGTAGCGCACGAGCGAGATGCGTCCGGCGGCGGTCGTCGGCCGGATGCCCGCGCGAAAGAGACTCTCCGACGCATAGATATTCCCCACGCCGACGACGATGTCCCCCGCGAGCAGCGCCTGCTTCACGGAAACCTTGCGCCCGCGCGTCCTGCGAAACAGCAGCGCGCCCGAGAATTCGGGCGTGAACGGCTCGACGCCGAGGCTCGCGAGCAGCGGGTGAGCGAGCACGTCGCCTTCATCGCGCGGATGCCAGAGCACGGCGCCGAATCGGCGCGGATCGCGAAAGCGCAGGATGAAGTCGTCGAAAATGAGATCGATGTGATCGTGCCTGGCGGCGTCCGGCGGGCGCGGCACGTTGCGCAGCACGCGCAGCGTCCCTGTCATGCCGAGATGGACGATCAGCCAGCCTTCAACGGTTTCGAACAGCAGATACTTCCCGCGCCGCTCCACCTTGTCGATTCTGAGCTGCCCGAGCGTCTTCGCGAGATGCGCCGGAACCGGCCAGCGCAGCGCGTTCGTGCGTACCTCGACGTGTTCGATCCGCCTTCCCGCCACATAGGGTTCGATTCCGCGGCGTGTGACTTCTACTTCCGGCAATTCTGGCATATTCGGATGGTCTGCAGCTTGCTTGGACAATGGTCCCGCTTTGTGCCCGTATTGTAGCGACCGCGTTACAATCGACCGAAACATCCATCGGATATCCATGAACTTGTTCGTCATTAAGCAGTTTCCGAAGCGAACGGGCGCGCTTGCTGAGGAAAGCGGGTCGTCGGTTTCGCGCGTCGCCGGCGCGATGGCTCTCGCGATGGCCGTGTTCGCATTCGTACCCGCCTGTGCGCAAATCCCTTCGCAGACTCAGGCTCAAAAGCAGGGTCAGCCGTCGGACCAGAGCCCCGCTCCGTCGTCCGACGATCAGCCGGTCAGCGCCGCCGACATGCTGACCGCGCCGCCCACGGCCAAGGAATCGCAGGATCTGCCGTCGGTCGCGCTGTCGAGCCAGATCGTGTTCCAGGTCCTGGCCGCGGAAGTCGCCTTGCAGCGCAATCAGCCGGCGCCCGCGTACCAGACCTATCTCGCGCTCGCCCGCGACACGCACGACCCGCGTTTCGCCCAGCGCGCGACGGAAATCGCGATTTCGGCGCAAAGCCCCAATGACGCACTAACCGCCGTCCAGTTGTGGCAGCAGTTCGCGCCGAATTCGGATCGCGCGGCGCAATTGAGTGCGTCGCTGCTGATCGTCGCCGGCAAGCCCGACGATGCCAAGCCGACGCTCCAGCGCGAACTCGCGAAGGTGCCCGAAGCGCAGCGCGGCGACGCGATCCTGTCGCTGCAATCGCTGCTGTCGCGCGGGCCGAACCGGATCGGCGGGCTGAACGTGCTCAAGGACCTGACGGCGAACGACCTGCAGCGTCCGGAAACGCAACTCGCGATCGCCCGCCAGCAACTCGTCGCCGACGATGCCCCCGGCGCGCGCGCATCGCTCGAAAAGGCGCTCCAGCTGAAGCCCGACTATCTGCCGGCGGCGCTCACGCTCGCCCGCATGGGGCCGGAAGAGCGCAAGGAAGGCATTGCTTCGTTCGAGAAATACGTCGAGAAGAATCCGAAGTCGCGCGATGCGCGGCTCGCGCTCGCGCAGTTGTATTTGTCGTCGGATCGTCTGGATGACGCGCAGAAGCAGTTCGAGATCATGCGCAAGAACGATCCGAAGGATCTGACGCCGCTGATGGCGCTCGCGCTGATCAACATCCAGAAAAAGCAGTTCGACAAGGCGCAGGATTACCTGAACCAGTATGCGAAGGCCGCCGAAAGCACGCCCGGCGCCGATCCGGGACAGGCGTACATCTATCTCGCGCAGTTGTCTCTGGAACAGAAGAACGATGCCGCCGCGAGCCAGTGGCTCGACAAGATTCCGCGCACGAGCCAGCAGTACCTGCCCGCGCAAATTACGCGCGCGCAACTGCTGGCGAAGCAGGGCAAGCTCGACGAAGCGCGCCAGTTGCTCGCGAATCTGCAGAGCTCGGACCCGCACGACATCGCGCTGCTCGCCCGCACCGATTCCGCGCTGCTGTTCGAAGCGAAGCGCTATCCGGAGGCCGAGGCGAATCTGGCGAAGGCCGTGGCCGCGTTCCCCGACGACCCCGATCTCACCTACGACTACGCGATGGCCGCCGAAAAGAACGGCCATTACGACGTGATGGAAACGCAGTTGCGCAAGCTGATGCGCACGCAGCCGGACAATCCGCAGGCGTACAACGCGCTCGGCTATTCGCTCGTCGATCGCAACCAGCGCATCGACGAAGCCGTGAAGCTGATCGAAAAGGCCGTCTCGCTCGCGCCGAATGACGCGTTCATCATGGACAGCCTCGGGTGGGCCAAATTCCGCCAGGGCAATTCCGCGGAAGCCGCGAAGATCCTGAAACAGGCGTACGACCTGCAGCCGAATGCCGAAATCGGCGCCCATCTCGGCGAGGTGCAGTGGAAGTCGGGCCAGCAGGACCAGGCGCGCGCGACGTGGCGGCAGGCACAAAAGCTTGAACCGGACAACGACACGCTCGTCAAAACGCTCAAACGACTCCAGGTGAACGATCTTTAATGGCATTCCACTCCAACGCCCGCGCGCCGCTCAAACGTGGCGCGCTCGCGCTCGCTGCTGCGGCGGCCGTCGTCCTTGCCGGCTGCGCGACCAAGCCCAACGTACCGAGCACGTCGAACGCGGCCACCTCGATCACCGCGCAGACGAGCCGCGCGTATCACGGCCGGTTCGCAGTCCAGTACAACGACGAGTACGGTCATCAGCGCAACGCCTATGGCAATTTCGACTGGCAGGAAACCGGCGATACCGTTACGTTGCAACTGCGTAATCCGCTCGGGCAGACGCTGGCGGTAGTGACGTCGTCGCCGGCTTCGGCGACGCTCGAACTGCCGAACAAGCAGCCGGTGAACGCCGACAATGTCTCGCAACTGATGCAGAGCACGCTCGGATTCGCGCTGCCGGTCGAAGGATTGCGCTACTGGCTGCAGCCGTCGGCGGCACCGACCTCGCGCGCCAAGACGACGATGGATACCTCGTCGGGCAACGGCCGCCTGAAGGAAATCACGCAGGACGGCTGGACGATCGACTATCTGGCCTACGCTGATGCGCCCGCGACAGGCGTCAAGCGCGTAGACCTGACGCGCGAAGACCCGCCGCTCGACATCAAGCTCGTGATCGACCAGTAACCCGTTTCCGCTCAAGCATGTCCCAATCGAACGAGTCGCTGCGCGACTGCCTCGCGCCCGCGAAGCTCAACCTCTTCCTGCACATCACCGGCCGGCGTCCGGACGGCTATCACGCGCTCCAGACGGTTTTCCAGCTGCTCGACTGGGGCGACGTGCTGCATTTCACCCGTCGCGACGACGGCGCGATCACGCGCAAGACCGACGTGCCGGGCGTCCGGGAATCGGACGACCTCGTCGTGCACGCGGCGCGTCTGTTGCGCGATCACACGGGAAGCAAATACGGTGTCGAAATCGAAATCGACAAGCGACTTCCGATGGGCGCAGGCCTCGGCGGGGGAAGTTCCGATGCCGCCACGACACTTTTGGCGTTGAATCGTCTTTGGGGCGTTGACCTTCCGCGCGCGACACTGCAAAATCTCGCCCTGCAATTGGGCGCTGACGTGCCGTTTTTTGTTTTCGGGCAGAATGCCTTTGCGGAAGGAGTCGGAGAAGCGTTGCGAGCGGTCGACCTGCCGAAGCGCTGGTTCCTCGTGGTGACTCCTGCGGTCCATGTGCCAACCGCCGAGATTTTTTCTGAGAAAGCGTTGACAAGGGACTCGAAAGTCCTCACAATGACGGACTTTCTTGCACAACATAGTTCTGACGCAGATTGGCCAGACAGTTTCGGCCGAAATGACATGCAGGCGGTTGTCGCTGAAAAGTACGCGGAAGTTGCAAAGGTGCTCGAGTGGTTTTCCGATCTTGCACCGGCGCGAATGACCGGATCTGGAGCAAGCGTGTTCGCTGCTTTTCGTAGCAAAGCCGAAGCGGAACTGGCGCAAGCCAAGATCCCGGCAAGCTCGAAGAGCGTCGTGACAGGCAGTCTGGATTCTCATCCTCTCTTTGCTTTCGCGTCGTAAGGTTTTGTTTTGTCGGGTATGTCCTACACTTCCGGCAAGACTCAAAGTTAGTGTAGGGGAGTCGCCAAGTTGGTCAAGGCACCGGATTTTGATTCCGGCATGCGAGGGTTCGAGTCCTTCCTCCCCTGCCATAATTTCTCGCGCTTTTCCTCTCGCCCCCAGCCCGAAACAGGTGCACGATGAGCAGTGACGGCCTGATGGTTTTTACTGGCAACGCGAATCCCGCGCTTGCACAGGAAGTCGTCAAGATCCTTGGTATTCCCCTCGGCAAAGCGATGGTCAGCCGTTTCTCCGACGGAGAAATCATGGTTGAGATTCAGGAAAACGTTCGTGGCAAGGACGTATTCGTTCTGCAGTCCACGTGCGCGCCGACGAACGATAACCTGATGGAACTGATGATCATGGTCGATGCGCTCAAGCGCGCATCCGCTGGCCGGATCACCGCAGCCATCCCCTATTTCGGTTATGCGCGTCAGGATCGCCGTCCGCGTTCGGCGCGGGTCGCCATCTCGGCGAAGGTCGTGGCGAACATGCTGGAAATCGCCGGCGTCGATCGCGTCATCACGATGGACCTCCACGCCGACCAGATTCAAGGCTTCTTCGACATCCCCGTCGACAACATCTATGCAACGCCCGTGCTGCTCGGCGATCTGCGCAAGCAGAATCACGAGAACCTGCTGGTGGTGTCGCCGGATGTGGGCGGCGTGATTCGCGCCCGTGCCTTGGCGAAGCAATTGAACACCGATCTCGCGATCATCGACAAGCGCCGTCCGAAGGCGAATGTCGCTGAAGTGATGAACATCATCGGTGAAGTGGAAGGCCGCACGTGCGTGATCATGGACGACATGGTCGACACCGCCGGCACGCTCTGCAAGGCAGCGCAGGTTTTGAAGCAACGCGGCGCAAAACAAGTGTTTGCGTACGCCACGCACCCGGTTCTGTCGGGTGGCGCAGGCGAGCGGATCGCGGCATCGGAACTCGACGAACTCGTCGTCACCGACACGATTCCGCTCTCCGCCGAATCGCTCGCATGCAAGAAGATTCGCCTGCTGTCGAGTTCGGGTCTCCTCGCGGAGACGTTCTCGCGAATCCGGCGCGGCGACTCGGTGATGTCGCTTTTCGCCGAAAGTTAAAAGAATTGGCAAAACGCGAAGCTCCAGCTTCGCGTTTTTGCGTAATCGGCACGAACGAACGAAGGTTCATGCCGTTGTTTTGGGGCTCGACTAAAGAGCCCCGTTCTCACTGCCTGGTCGCGGGCAGCAAATGGAGTCGAATCATGAAAGTAGTCGCTTTCGAGCGTAGTCTGCAAGGTACGGGTGCGAGCCGCCGCCTGCGTAACTCGGGCAAGACCCCGGGCATCGTGTATGGCGCCGACAAAGAAGTGCAACTGGTCGAACTCGACCACAACGCCCTTTGGCACGCGCTGAAGAAAGAAGTGTTCCATTCGTCGATTCTCGACATGGAAGTGGCTGGCAACTCGCAACAGGTTCTCCTGCGCGACGTGCAATACCACCCGTTCAAGCAGATGGTTCTGCACGTGGACTTCCAGCGCGTCGATTCGAAGAAGAAGCTGCACACCAAGGTGCCGCTGCACTTCATGAATCAGGAATCGAATCCGGCCGTCAAGCTGGCCGGCGCCGTGATCACCCACGTGATCAACGAACTCGAAGTGGAATGCCTGCCGGGCGACCTGCCGGAATTCCTCGAAATCGATCTGGCGAAGATCGAAGCGGGCCAGTCGATGCACGCCAAGGACATCGCGCTGCCGAAGGGCGTGGCGCTCGTCGCTCACGTCGACACGGAAAACCCGGTCATCGCTTCGGCGACGGTTCCGGCCGCAGTAGTGTCGGACACGGCCGCTGAAGGCCCCGCAGAAGGCGAAACGCCGGCAGCGTAAGTTTTCGCCAAGAAGCTGTCTATCCTCTCGAACCGTTCCTAGAACGGTCGACGTGACCCGCCGGTGCTCGCGCTCCGGCGGGTTTTTTTTCGCTCAAATCCAAGCGGGCACCCTCGCCCGTCACGACTCGACATGATCAAGCTGATCGTCGGCCTCGGCAATCCGGGCGCCGAGTACACCGCGACCCGACACAACGCCGGCTTCTGGTTCGTCGACCAGTTCGCACGCGACGCCGGCGCGAACCTGCGCGACGAGCGCCGCTTCCATGGTCACTATGGCAAAGGCCGTCTGAACGGCCACGAAGTGCATCTGCTCGAGCCGCAGACGTTCATGAACCGGTCGGGACAATCCGTCGTCGCGGTGGCGCAGTTCTTCAAGATTCTTCCGGACGAGATTCTCGTCGCGCACGACGAACTCGACCTGTCGCCCGGCACCGTCAAGATGAAGCTCGGTGGCGGCAGCGGCGGTCACAACGGCCTGAAGGACATCTCCGCGCACCTGTCATCGCAGCAATACTGGCGGTTGCGGATCGGTATCGGGCATCCGCGCGACCTGATTCCCGAAGGCGCGCGCGCGGGCGCAAAGCCCGACGTCGCGAATTTCGTGCTCAAGCCGCCGCGCCGCGAAGAACAGGAGCCGATCGACCAGTCGATCGAGCGCGCGCTCGCCGTGATGCCGTTCGTGGTCGCCGGCGAGACCGAGCGCGCGATGATGAACCTGCATCGCAATCCCTAAGCATCCACAACCTGGAGCCGCACGTGAGCCGTTTCTGGAGCGACATCGTTCATCGACTGACGCCGTATGTCCCGGGCGAGCAGCCCGCGCTCGCGCATCCCGTCAAGCTGAACACGAACGAAAATCCGTATCCGCCGTCGCCGCGCGTCGTCGAGGCGATCCGGCGTGAACTGGGCGAGACCGGCGAGACGCTGCGCAAATATCCCGATCCCACCGCGCATGCACTGCGCGCGACGGTGGCCGCGCATCACGGCTTGCGGATCGATCAGGTGTTCGCCGGCAACGGTTCGGACGAAGTGCTCGCGCACGTGTTCCAGGCGCTCTTGAAGCACGACAGGCCAATCCGGTTCCCCGACATCACGTACAGCTTCTATCCGGTCTACGCGCAGCTATACGGCGTCGCGTTCGACGCGATTGCGCTCGACGACGAATTCGGCATCGACATCGACGATTACCGCGCGCCCGGCGGCCCCGTGCTGCTCCCGAACCCGAACGCGCCGACCGGCCGCGCGCTGACGCTCGCTGAAATCGAGGCATTGCTGAAGGCGAATCCGGACTCGCCTGTCGTGATCGACGAGGCTTATGTCGATTTCGGCGCGGAATCGGCCATAAAGCTGATCGACCGCTATCCGAACCTGCTCGTCGTGCAGACGGTGTCGAAGGCGCGCTCGCTGGCGGGCATGCGCGTAGGTTTCGCGTTCGGCGATGCAGCGCTGATCGAAGCGCTCACGCGCGTGAAGGACAGCTTCAACTCCTACCCGCTCGACCGCCTCGCACAAGCCGCGGCGACCGCGGCTTACGAAGACGATGCGTGGTTTCGGGACAGCTGCGCGAAGGTGATCGCGAGCCGCGAGCGGCTGTCAGGCGAACTAAAGGCGCTTGGTTTCGAAGTCGTGCCGTCGGCGGCAAATTTCGTTTTCGCGCGCCATCCCGCGCACGATGCCGCGACGCTCGCCGCGTCGCTCAGGGAGAAGGAGATTTTCGTGCGGCATTTCCGGCTGCCGCGCATCGACCAGCATCTGCGCATTTCCATCGGCACCGATGTCGAATGCGATGCGCTCGTCGACGCGCTGAAGCCGCTGATCGCCGCCTGAAACGCGCTTACTGGCCCTTGGCGGCCATCAGCGCGTGATACTTCGCCATCAACTGGTCCGGCGATTCGACGTGCGCCGGATCGCGCGGGATGCATTCGACGGGACACACCTGCTGACATTGCGGCTCATCGAAATGGCCGACGCATTCGGTGCACTTCGTCGGGTCGATGACGTAGAACTCCGGGCCCATCGAAATGGCGTCGTTCGGGCACTCGGGCTCGCAAACGTCGCAGTTGATGCACTCGTCGGTAATGATCAGGGACATGCTCTACTCTCTTTCGCCGGTCTGACCCGGCACCAACCCGCGCGGCGACGGGAACTGCAACGCGCCGCCCGGGTTCGCGACGACGGTCGAATGCTCAGGGCGCCGCGCCGTTCGCCGGCAGCAGGCCGACCTTGTCGATCAGGCGCTTCTCGACGGATGGAAACACGAATTTGCTGACGTCGCCGCCCAGTTGCGCGATCTCGCGCACGATCGTGCCCGAGATGAACTGATACTGGTCCGACGGCGTCATGAACATCGTCTCCACGTCCGGCAGCAAATAGCGGTTCATGCCCGCCATCTGAAACTCGTACTCGAAATCGGAGACGGCGCGCAGGCCGCGCACGATCACGCGCGCATTGTTCTTGCGCACGAAATCCTTGAGCAGCCCGGTAAAACTCATGACCTGCACGTTCGGATAATGCCCGAGCACGTCGTGCGCGATATCGAGGCGCTCCTGCAGGCCGAAGAACGGCTTCTTCGCCCGGCTGTCGGCAACGCCGACGACGAGCGTATCGAATATGCTCGACGCGCGCCTCACGAGGTCTTCGTGTCCGCGCGTCAGCGGGTCGAACGTTCCCGGGTACACGGCGACTACCATGGGCCTTCTCCTCTTATCTAGACATTGGGCCGCTCGGCCGCTCGGGCAAGTGCAACCGGAGGTCGCCCGGCCGTTGCGTCCGGTACGTTATTTTTGGAACGCGCATTATTCCTCATTTTCGCGCCGCAGCAAATGATAGCGGACCGCGCCCGCCTTGCCTTCGCGGACAATCGCCCAGCCGGCGAGCGCGGGCGTCGCCGCGATGTCGAGCGTTTCGCCGGATTCGACGTACAGCGCGCCGCCCGGAGCGACGAGCGGCGCCGCGAGTTCCAGCGCGCGATCGAGCATCGGCTTGTCGCCGAATGGCGGGTCGAGGAACACGACGTCGAAGGAATTCGGCGCCAGGCTCGCGGCGAGCCGGAGCGCGTCGGCTTCCGCGATTTCGATGTTGTTCGCCGCGAGACGCGCCTGGTTCGCCTTCAACTGGGCGACCGCGCGTCCGCTCCTTTCGACCATCAGCACCCGCGCCGCGCCGCGCGACGCCGCTTCGAAGCCAAGCGCGCCGCTGCCGGCGAAGAGATCGAGGCAGCGCTGGCCGTCGAGTTGCTGGCCGAGCCAGTTGAACAGCGTCTCGCGCACGCGGTCCGGCGTCGGGCGCAGACCGTCGAGATCGAGCACCGGCAGCGGCGTGCGCTTCCAGTCGCCGCCGATGATGCGGATCGAATGCGGCTTGCCGCCGCGCGACGGTGTGGCCTCGCGTGGCTTGGCAGGCGGGCGGCGCGGCGCGGCTGAAGCGGGCGAACGGGTGATGGACGAACGGGGCATGGTGGCGAAATGAATTGAGATGCGGGCGCCGGAAAGCGCGGCCGTCTTTCGAAACCGAACGCGACGCGAAAAGATGAAAGCCAACGTTACCACAGCCGTGCGCCTTGCCACCAAAGGCGAGCGACCGCCATAGGCGTCGCCTGATAAAATACGCGCCTTCCGCGCTTTCTCGCTTCTGGTTGGCTCGATGTCGAGAACCCCGGCGTCATTCGAAAACCGCGCGCACTACCCACCCTTGCAGACCATGTTCAGCTTTTTCAAACGATTCAAGAAGCCGGCCGAGGGCGAAACGCCGGTCGACAGTGACGCCGGCGAAGCCGACGCGCAGGAAGCGCCCGAGGCTTTCGACGAGCCGTTGCGTCACGCGACGACTCCCGTGACGCCCGCGCAGCCCGTCGAGCCGGCTTCGCAGCGCGCGCCGGCACCCGGGCCGCTGAAGCACGCGACCACGCCGCTGACGCCCGCGCAGCCAGTCGAAGAACCGCCGCAGGCCGCGTCGAAGCCCGCCGAGCCGCAACCCGCCGAGTCGAAGCCATACTGGCAGGGCCGCACGCCGTCGCAGTGGCAGCGCGAGCCGCTCGCCGAGGAACTCGACGAAGTCATCCCGGCGCCCACGCCCGACGCCGCCGCGAAGAAATCGTGGATCTCGCGCCTGAAGCACGGCTTGTCGAAGACGAGTTCGAGCCTGACCGGCATTTTCGTCGGCGCAAAAATCGACGAAGACCTGTACGAAGAGCTCGAAACCGCGCTGATCGTGTCGGATGCGGGCGTCGACGCCACCGAATTCCTGCTCGAAGCGCTGCGCGAAAAGGTGCGCACCGAGCGTCTCACCGATGCGATGCAGGTGAAAAACGCGCTGCGCTCGCTGCTGGTCGATCTGCTGACGCCGCTCGAAAAGTCGCTGATGCTCGGCCGCGCGCAGCCGCTCGTGATGATGATCACGGGCGTGAACGGCGCGGGCAAGACCACGAGCATCGGCAAGCTGGCGAAGCATCTGCAGCGCTTCGAGCAGTCGGTGCTGCTCGCGGCCGGCGACACTTTCCGCGCCGCCGCGCGCGAGCAGCTCACCGTCTGGGGCGAACGCAACAACGTGACGGTGATGTCGCAGGAAAGCGGCGACGCCGCCGCGGTAATCTTCGACGCGGTCGGCGCCGCACGCGCGCGCAAGATCGACGTGATGATGGCCGATACCGCCGGACGCCTGCCGACACAGCTGCATCTGATGGAAGAATTGCGCAAGGTGCGCCGCGTGATCGCGAAGGCGATGCCGGACGCGCCGCACGAAGTGCTGCTTGTCATCGACGCGAACACCGGCCAGAACGCGCTCGCGCAGGTGAAGGCGTTCGACGACGCGCTCGGCTTGACCGGCCTGATCGTCACCAAGCTCGACGGCACCGCGAAGGGCGGCATCCTCGCCGCGATCGCGCGGCAGCGGCCAATCCCGGTGTATTTCATCGGCGTCGGCGAGAAGGTGGAAGATTTGCAGCCGTTCAGCGCCGAGGAATTCGCCGACGCGTTGCTCGGCTGAACGTTCGTCGCATCGCAAGGAAAAAAGGCGTCCCGAGGGACGCCTTTTTTTCGCCGCGCTGAAAATGCGGGCTCAGTGCGACAACAGGAGCGCCGCCGCGATCCACCACATCACGCAGCCGACGATCACATCCAGCACGCGCCACGCGACATCCTTTTCGAACCACGGCTGCAAGAGCCGCGCGCCGTAGCCGAGCGTCGTGAACCAAACGATCGACGCGCACATCGCACCCGCCGCGAACCACGCGTTGCGCGGCCAGCCGTAACGCGCGCCGATGCCGCCGAGCAGCACCACGGTATCGAGATAGACGTGCGGATTGAGCAGAGAAAGCGCGAGTACCGTCGATGCCGCGCCGAGCGCAGTCTGCGTCTCACTGCTGGCGGCGTCGAGGTGGCCCGGACCGCGCCACGCCGCGAGAAACGCCCGCGCGCCGTACAGGAACACGAAGATCGCGCCGGCCCAGCGGATCACGTCGAGCAGGAAAGGCGCGCGGGCGATCAGCGCGCCCATCCCGCCGATGCCGAGCGCGATCAGCAGCACGTCGATCGCCGCGCAGATCGAGACAACCAGCCCGACGTGCCTCTGCTTCAACCCCTGCCGCAACACATACGCGTTCTGCGCGCCGATCGCGATGATGAGACTCGCGCCGAGTCCGGCGCCCGACAAATAGCTCGATAGATAGGGAAACGTCATTCAGCGTCGGGTTGTTGCGCGGGCGCGGCGCGTTGGAAGGCATCGATGGTGTCGGCGTGATCGGCGATGCGCGCGATCGTCGGAAAACGGCCGAGGTCGATCTTGAAGCGCCGCGCGTTGAACACTTGCGGTACGAGACACAGGTCGGCGACGGTCGGGGTATCGCCGAAACAGAGCGCGCCCACGCGCTTGTCGGCAGCCAGCCGTTTTTCCAGCGCCTCGAAGCCCGATTCCACCCAGTGCGCATACCACGCGTCCTTGACCTCGTCGGGCGCCTTCACCTTGTGCTTCAGGTACTTGAGCACGCGCAGATTGTCGAGCGGATGGATTTCGCACGCGACGGAGAGCGCGATCGACCGGACGAACGCGCGGTCCGCGGGCGAACGCGGCAGGAGCGGCGGCTCGGGATGCGTCTCGTCCAGATATTCGATGATCGCGAGCGATTGCGTGAGCACGTCGTCGCCGTCGATGAGCGTCGGCACGATGCCGTCCGGGTTCAGCGCGCGATAGTCGGGTTGCAGTTGCTGCCCGCCGTCGCGCAGCAGATGCACCGGCGCGTACTCGTAATCGAGCCCCTTGAGGTTCAGCGCGATGCGGACCCGGTACGCCGCCGAACTGCGGAAATAGCTGTAGAGCTTCAAGTCGTCTCCCCTTTTTCGACGTTTACACGACTCGCACCGAAAACTCGCCGATGCCGTCCACGCCGCCCTTCATCAGGTCGCCCTTCACGACCGCGCCGACGCCTTCCGGCGTGCCGGTGAAGATGAGATCGCCGGGGAAGAGTTCGAAGAGCGTCGAGAGGTACGCAATGGTCTCGCCGACCGACCAGATCAGTTGCGAAATGTCCGAGCGCTGTTTTTCGTCGCCGTTGACCGACAGCCAGATCGCGCTCTTTTCCAGATGCCCGACCTTCGACGCCGGATGAATCGGCCCGAGCGGCGCCGAGCGGTCGAAACCCTTTGCCGTGTCCCACGGACGGCCGAGTTTTTTCGCCTCGGCCTGCAGGTCGCGGCGCGTCATGTCGAGGCCGAGCGCGTAGCCGAAAACGTAGTCGAGCGCCTTGTCGGCGGGAATGTCGCGGCCCTGCTTGCCGATCGCGGCGACCAGTTCCATCTCGAAATGCACGTTCTTCGATTGCGACGGATACGGGAATTCGCCAGTCGCGCCTGGCGCCACGTACAGCACCGCATCGGCGGGCTTGCCGAAGAAAAACGGCGGCTCGCGGTCTGGATCGTGACCCATTTCGCGCGCGTGCGCTTCGTAGTTGCGGCCAACGCAATAAATGCGGCGCACCGGAAACTGATCGTCGGAACCTGCGACGGGCACGGCTACCGCCGGCGCCGGAGTGAACACAAAACTCATCCCGCTCTCCTCGTTCTGGTTGAATCGCAGCCTGAATCGTGCGGCCCGTCGTGCGGCTCGCGCCCGACCCGAAGCCGGCAAGACGAAGAGTTTAACGTGCGCGCGACGCGCCTGCGCGCCGGCCTCACGGGCGAAAACGGCGCTTCGCGCGGGCTGCCGCCCCTTTTAAGCGACTTGCACGCGCCGCACAAATGCTGTACTCAATACCATTCCCGCATCCCAAATTTGCCTGGACCGAACGTGGACACCGCCACTGCGGAACGCACGCCGCCCGCGCACCCTAATCGATGACCGATCCTGCCCTACAGCCCTTCCCCTGCGCCCGCTTCATCAAGGAAATCGGACGCGGCCCGAACGGCGCCCGCGCGCTGAGCCGCGACGACACGTTCTCGCTCTACGAGGCGATGCTCGACAACCGCGTCTCCGAACTCGAACTTGGCGCGGTGCTGCTCGCGTATCGCGTGAAGGGCGAAACGGCCGCCGAACTCGCCGCGATGCTCGCCGCCGCCCATCGCTCGTTCGAGCTGCTGCACATCCAGCATGGGCGCGAGCACGCACGGCCGGTCTCGATCCCGAGCTACAACGGCGCACGCAGGCAACCGAACCTGACCCCGCTCCTCGCGATGCTGCTCGCGCGCGAGGGCGTGCCGGTGCTGGTGCACGGCGTCGTCGACGATCCGGGCCGGGTGACGAGTGCGGAAATCTTCACGGAACTGGGCATTCCGCAAGCGGCGTCGCACGATGAGATCGAAGACAGCCTCGCGTCGCGCCGGCTCGCGTTCGCGCCGATTGCCTCGCTTGCGCCCAAGCTCGCGCGGCTCTTGTTGCTGCGGCGGATCATGGGCGTGCGCAATTCAACCCACACGCTGGTCAAGATTCTTCAGCCCTTTGCGCAACCCGGCTTGCGGCTCGTGAACTACACGCACCCGGAATATCGCGACAGCCTGACGAGCCTCTTCGTCGATCATCCCGACGCGGCCGTCGGCGGTGCGCTGCTTGCGCGCGGCACGGAAGGCGAGGCGGTCGCGGATACGCGCCGGCAGGTTCAGGTCGACTGGTTCCACGACGGCCATTCAGAGACGCTGCTGTCGGCGGAACGCTCGTCGGCGGATGCGCCGGCCGCCGCGCTGCCCGATTCGCGCGACGCGGCGACTACCGCGCGCTGGATCGAAACCGTGCTGCGCGGCGAAGTGCCGATTCCGCCCGCCGTCGCGCGGCAGGTCGAACTGATCTCCGACGTGGTGCGCCGGCCGGTCTGAATCGGATCCGTCCGATTGTGTTGCTGGCGCGATTGGTTGACACATCAACCGCCGCTGGCTAAAGTAGCCGCATGAGCTTCACCCAATTCCCCTCCCTCCGAATTATTTCGGGCCGCCTAGCGCGGCCCCTATCGCTACGTCTAGCGTAAGTCGCCAGGCGTAGCGCCGCGCGTTCGTCTGTTCTTCGCGCGGTCCTCCCAGCAGTTCTCGTAGTCCTTCTTTTCACCACCTGTAGTCGTCAGCTTTTCGTTCGCGCATCCCGCGATACGGAAACGCGAGGGTCAAATGCACGCTGCTTCGCGCACGTTCACGTTGGTCGCAGGCGTCACCATCGCCGTGATGCAACGTGGCCGCGCGCGCGGAAAAGCATCTCGGCGTGCATCGAGCAAGAGCCGGCCAGCCGCCGGCTTCGGCCTCTCTCGCAGGCGCTACGCAACCAACGATAAACGAGGTCGACGATCATGATGCAGAGCCCCTCCGAGAAATACCGTCCGTTTCCGCAAGTCCGCCTGAATGGCCGCCGCTGGCCCACGCGCACCATCGAAAAAGCGCCCGTCTGGATGAGCACCGACCTGCGCGACGGCAACCAGGCGTTGATCGAGCCGATGAGCATCGCGGCGAAGCTCGAATTCTTCGAGATGCTGGTGGCGACGGGTTTCAAGGAGATTGAAGTGGGCTTTCCGTCGGCATCGCAGACGGATTTCGATTTCGTGCGCAAGCTGATCGACGAAAAGCGCATTCCCGAGGACGTGACCATCGAAGTGCTCGTGCAGTCGCGCCGCGAGTTGATCGAACGCACGTTCGAGGCGGTCGAGGGCGCGTCGAAGGTGATCGTGCATCTGTACAACGCGATCGCGCCGTCGTTCCGGCGCATCGTGTTCAACCAGTCGAAGGAAGAAGTGAAGGCGCTCGCCGTCGAGGGCACGCGCATCATCAAGGAATGCGCCGCGGCGCGTCCGGGCACGCACTGGACCTACCAGTATTCGCCCGAGACGTTCAGCATGACGGAGCTCTCGTTCGCGCGCGAAGTCTGCGACGCCGTCGCGCAAATGTGGCGCCCGACGCCCGATCACAAGATGATCGTGAACCTGCCCGCCACCGTCGAAGCCGCGATGCCCAACGTGTTCGCGGACCAGGTCGAGTGGATGGACAAGAACCTCGGCTATCGCGAAAGCATCGTGCTCTCGGTGCATCCGCACAACGACCGCGGCACGGCCGTCGCCGCCGCCGAACTCGCGATGCTCGCGGGCGCGGAACGCGTCGAAGGTTGCCTGTTCGGCAACGGCGAGCGCACCGGCAATGTCGACCTCGTCACGCTCGCGATGAATCTCTACACGCAAGGCATCGATCCGGGCCTCGACTTTTCGGACATCGACGGCGTGCGGCGCGTCGTCGAGCGCTGTAACCAGATCCCGGTGCATCCGCGCCATCCGTATGCCGGCGATCTCGTGTTCACCGCGTTTTCGGGTTCGCATCAGGACGCGATCAGGAAAGGCTTCGCGCAGCGCGAGCCCGGCACGGTATGGGAAGTGCCCTATTTGCCGATCGATCCCGCAGATCTCGGCCGCAGCTACGACGCCGTGATCCGCGTGAACAGCCAGTCGGGCAAGGGCGGCGCGACGTATCTGCTCGAGCGCGGTTTGGGCTTCACGCCGCCGCGCCGCGTGCAGATCGAGTTTAGCCACGCCGTGCAGGCGGTCGCGGATGCGTCGGGCGAAGAGGTTTCGGGTGAGGCGGTCTGTGCGCTGTTCCGGCGCGAATATTTCGACGTCGCCGGTCCCGTCTCACGCGTCAGCGCGGCGACGCTGCGGGTTCGCGGACGCGATGTGAATATTCCGTCTGCCTCGGGTGCCGCTTCCGGCGAGTCTTATGCGCAAGCGCTGGCAGAGGCGCTCGGTGTCGCGGCGCAGGTATCGTCGTTCGAGACGGCCAGCACAGCGAGCGGCGAGACGGCCGTGTTCGTCGGATGCCGCGTGGGAGACGAGGCTATGCGCTTCGGCGTCGCGGTGAATGCAAACGCGGCGCTGGCAGTCGTCGACGCGATTGTGAGCGCGGTGAATCGCGCGCGCTGGACGAGCGTGCCGGAAGCCGAGAGCGAGGCGGTGGCCGCGTAACGCATGTGGCATGCAGCAGGCAACGCGACACGCTATTCCAGCGCCACCCGCGTCGCCTGCAGCGCGAGCAATTGCCACTGGCCGGACGTCTGAATGTGGACCGCGGTGTAGGCGATCGGAAACAGCAGTGCGCCGTTCTTGGATTCCATCTCGATCAGCGCGCGCCCCGACACGAAACACGTATCGCGCCCGGCCAGCACCACGTCCTGCGACTGGATTTCGATTTGCCGGTAGCGACGGCGGCCAGCCGTGATCGCGTCGATGAACTGGCGTTTCGTCTCACGCTTGCCGTTCGTGTGCACGTAGCTGACGTTGTCGGCGAGAAGCGCGTCGAGCGCCTCGCCGTCGCCTTCGACCATCGCCCGGAAGCGGTCGCGTTCGAGACCGCGGATCGCCTCGATAGTTTTTGCCGGCATCTGTCGATTCCCCTTGCGGCAAGGAACCGTTTTCGCGCGTTCCCCGTCAGAAGTTGTACTGCAGATATAGCTGGCTGAAATTTATACCAGGATTCGGCTCTTTGATACCGGCGTTCGACACGTGCTGGAATCGAAAGCCCGCCTGATAGTTCTGATGGGAGCCGAAAATCGCGCCGATGCCGACCACGTCAGCGAATTCAAACGCGGTTCCCATGGCGAAGAACGGCGTGATGCGCGTGTGCGACAGCACCCTGACGCCGATCCCCGCTTCGATGAAAGGCCGGAAGTTGCCCGAGCTCTTCACGAAGCGGAACATGGGCGTCAGACCCACTTCCCAGATGGCTGGATTGACCGTGTGGTCGAGCGTCGGGTGCCAGTACGAAACATGGCCCTCGCCGACCAGGGTGAAGTGGTAGCCGCCGATCTCCCACCACTGCCACTCCGGGTCCCAGACGACACCCAGATCGGCCTTCCAGATCTGCCGGTCGGAATAGCCGCCTGCAATCTGCACGCCGATCCGATCAGCGCTCGCGCCCGCCGACGCGCACGCACATGCCGCGAAAGCGGCGCATTGCAGGAAACGATTCAGCCAGGCGCATTTTTTCTTATGCATGAACACCCCGACGCTGGTTCTCAATACCGACCGCTCGGACGGCCACCGGGGTATTTTAGAGATGGTCGAGAAACCTTGCTTGGATTGTGTTCCGTTTGCCAGAAAGGCTGAATTAAGTTTCGTCCACGGGCCGAAACAAGGTAAATCGTGCGAAAGATGCGAAACTGCTCACGCGTCTCAAGGTAAAAATGACTGTTTAATTAACTGTAATATGTGCCCTATCAGGGCTTGATTTTTGATAGCTTTTGTGGGAACTCCCACATAAGTCGGCGCTCTAATCCTTAGCACTCACTGAACTGGAGTGCTAATATCGTGGTGACTCGCTGCGAATTTTCGCATCGGGTTTTTTGTTGATAAGGAGCTTATGAGCGTGACCAATGCGATGACCCTTCCGAATGTCGTGAGCTCGGCGCCGGCCAAGGCCGCATCGGCAGGCGCGCTGACGTACGCACAGTCGTCGATGCTGACCGGCCAGATCGGCAACATCGACGCCTATATTTCGGCTGTGAACCGGATTCCGATGCTGTCGCCGTCGGAAGAACGTCAGTACGCCACCGAATTCCGCGAGAACGGCAATCTTGAGGCGGCGCGTCAGCTCGTGCTGTCGCACCTGCGCCTCGTCGTGTCGATCGCCCGCAACTATCTCGGCTATGGTCTGCCGCATGCAGACCTGATCCAGGAAGGCAACATCGGCCTAATGAAGGCAGTGAAGCGCTTCGACCCCGCGCAGAACGTGCGCCTCGTGTCGTATGCGATGCACTGGATCAAGGCCGAGATTCATGAATACATCCTGCGTAACTGGCGTACGGTGAAGGTTGCGACCACCAAGGCGCAACGCAAGCTGTTCTTCAACCTGCGCAGTCACAAGACCGGCCTCGCCGCCTTCACGCCGGACGAGATCGACGGCCTCGCGAAGGAGCTGAACGTGAAGCGCGAGGAAGTCGCGGAGATGGAAACGCGTCTGTCGGGCGGAGACATTGCGCTCGAAGGCCAGGTCGAGGATGGCGAAGAAGCCTTCGCGCCGATCGCGTATCTCGCCGACTCGAACAACGAGCCGACCAATGTGATCGCCGCACGCCAGTTCGACAAGCTGCAAAGCGACGGCTTGTCCGACGCGCTCGAATCGCTCGACGAACGCAGCCGCCGCATCATCAAGGCGCGCTGGCTCGACGTGCAGGACGACGGATCGGGTGGCAAGACGCTGCATGAACTGGCCGACGAGTTCGGCGTCTCGGCGGAGCGGATTCGCCAGATCGAAGCAAGCGCGATGAAGAAGATGCGCTCGGCGTTGCACGACTACGCGTAAAACGCGGTCGAAGGCGAAAGAAAGCGGGAAATCGAAGCCCGCCGTCGAAAGACGGTGGGCTAATGAGATGGTCACCCCCACCCTACACGCGGGTTACGCTGTAGGGTGTTTTCCTTTCTGGAGAGGCCATCAT
>NZ_FCOG02000050.1 GCF_001544975.2 Caballeronia arationis
CCGCGCCTTCGTGGGCCAAGCACCTTGGTTCGTTTCGCGGATGACTTTGTCGTGATCCTTGCGCACAAGGACGATGCGGAGCGCGTCTTGCGGGTGCGGGCAAGCGATTGGGCAAGTACGGACTCGAGTTACATCCGGACAAACGCGTACGCTCAAAGCAGTCAGCCGTGTCTGCCGTGGTATGCGGACCCGGCCGCTTCGCGATCAGCACCAGCGTCTGAGTCGAATGCTTAAGGGGCACTATGCCTACTTTGGCATCAGCGGAAACTTCGAGCGCCTGGCGACTCTACGGCATCACGTCGCCCGCATCTGGCGTAAGTGGTTGTCGCGAAGGGTCGAACGAACGCTCTATGCCATGGGTTGCCTTTATGAGAATACTAACACTATTCCCATTACCGCAGCCTCGGATTGTCCGTCGTTACGCCAAACCGTGAGCGAATCTGCGTGATGAGGAACCGGATGCGTTAATTGGGCTCGTCCGGATCTGTGAGGGGTGAGGGGGGCGACCTCCTCGCCTACTCGGAGGCCGCCAGGTTAAAAAATGGGCCCAAAGCGGATGCCCAGGCCCAAAGGATGATTCCCCGCGCACGACCGCCACCGAACGAACTTGACAGCCGACCTGCCGGTAATCACCGCGTGGATATGTCGGACCCGTGCGTCGACCGCTGTCCGACTAAGCTGAAAGCAGCATTTTTTTCGCCGATGCGCAGCAGCCAGACGACTTGTCACTCGGTCCCTGGAAGCGGACTCGATACGAGGACCGTCGCGACTCCTATAACGGCTATTAGCACCCACGACTCGACATGCAAGACGGTCGAAAAGCGCCTTAGTTGGCGCGTCTGATTCTCCGACGACGAACCGCGCAATGACGCAAGCAACGCCGGCATCTCGAAGAACCGGTTGTGGCCGCCAAGCGCCGCTGCGACTAGCACAAGCGCAAGCTTGGCGACAAGTACCAAACCATACGACGAACCCAGAATGTTCTCAAGCGCGCTGACACCACGCCAACCGTTATACGCGCCGGTCAAGAACAAAGCGATAAGCGCGACAGTCGCGGCATCCGACATTGCTTGAATATAGCTGGCGCCACCGGAGAGCTCAGTTGGGCATGCGCGCGACATCCCTGGAGAAACGATAAAGGTTGCCGTTAGCACCATGCCAACCCATGAGCTAATTGCGAGAAGATGAATCCAGTCAGCCCATACCGGAAGACTCAAAATGCCTGCATCGACTGGATGACCGGCGTTGCTTTTTGCTAGTGCCACTCCGGCTATCGCGAGCCATAGGAGAGGCTGAACAGGAATGCCGGGGCGATTTCTTCTTATGAAAGACATCGCTACGGCGCACAGTAACAGCACCGCCCCGATTGCCCAAATATGTCCGAACTGTGTTTTCAGCAACATCGAGCGCACGGCAGGCCACGCGTCATATAGCGAAGTCTCGCTCATCAACGCGCAATGCACCCAGAACCCCGCCGTGCTCGACAGCAACGCAACGATAGCTGAGGTTTTGAAGACAGATGCGAGTTTTTCAGACACACGCACCTGCCATCCGGGCGCTGGTCCCTTGAGCCACCGCGCGCTCAACAGGGCACCCACAGTTGCTGCAAGACCGAGGTTTTGCAGCGCGATCAGAACAAGGCGCGCGATGTCCAAGGGCCCGTAGTTCATTACTTCACCGAGAATTTATACGTACCTTTCGCTTTGTGACTGTCGCCAGTCATCACAGCCCACTGCACAGAGTATGAACCCGCTGCCAACATGGGGACACTGAGCGTCAAAACACGCTTATTCGACGGGTCAACCTTGGCCTTTTCATCTCCAACCACGGCTCCGCTCGCGTCGGAAACCTTGATGGTGCTGAACGCGGGTTCGAGGTCTTCATTGAAGGTCAAACGCAACGTGTTAGGTGCCGGCGAAACGGTCTCATTGACAGCCGGTTCAGCGCTCTCGAGCTTACCGTGTGCGCAAGCGATTGCCGGCGCCAATGCGATTGCAAAGGTCGTTGATACTGCCGCGATAAACTTGCCTTTCGAAGCCTTCATGTCTATGTACCTTGTAGTGGTTGATACGAGCCGCCGAGACGTCTCACGCACCGGTTGCTCTCGATTCGTTTTACTGCTTCTGCAGCTTCGTCACAGTCAGAGCGCCGTCGACTTCCTCAGCGACGAAGTCAATCTTGTCGCCCACCTTGACCTGCGACAGCATGGTCGGGTCCTTTACTTTGAAGGCCATCGTCATGCCGTCCATGCCGAGGTTTTCAAGCGGACCGTGCTTGATGGTCAACTTGCCCGATGCGGTGTCCACCTTCTTGACTTCACCGTGCGACATCGACGGGTTCGCGGCACCACCCTGCTTTGCGCCGTTCGACATGTCCATGTTTCCCATCTCCCCAGCGGCAAAGGCAGCGCCAGATGTGGTCAGAGCAAAGCCCAGTGCAATCGATACGAACGTCTTTTTCATGCTTTCACCCCCAAATAAGGTTAAGAAATCATCTGCGTCTCGCCGAAGACTCTGCGAATCAACTGTCTGATATGTCGCCGGTGTACTCGTATGCGACGGTACCTTTCGGGTGCTTGTACCATCCCGGGTCTCGAAAATCGGTACGGGCCAAGCCTTCGCGAACTTTCACCACAGTGAACATGCCTCCCATTTCGAGCGGTCCAAACGGACCAGTCCCCGTCATCATGGGTAGCGTGTTATCAGGCAAGGGCATTTCCATCTCACCCATGGCGCCTCCTGTACTGCCCATTGCCATGTAGTCGGGCACAAGCTTATTGATGCGCTTCGCTAAGTCTTTTTGCTGCACACCAATCAAGTTCGGCACCTGGTGACCCATGGCGTTCATCGTGTGGTGAGATTTATGACAGTGAAACGCCCAGTCGCCAGGGCGATTCGCCGTAAACTCAATGGCTCGCATCTGCCCCACGGCCACGTCTGCGGTCACCTCCGGCCAGCGGGCGCTGGGTGGTATCCAGCCTCCGTCCGTGCCTGCCACTTCAAAGTGGTATCCATGCAGGTGGATTGGGTGATTGGTCATCGTCAAATTGCCGAACCGGATGCGAACGCGGTCTCCCATGCGCACCGGTAGCGGGTCAATGCCCGGGAACACTCGGGAATTCCACGTCCACATGTTGAAGTCGGTCATCTCATTCACGCGGGGCGTGAAGCTCCCTGGGTCAATGTCATACGCGGACATGATGAAAACGAAATCACGGTCGACGCGCAGGACGTTCGGGTCCTTCGGATGAACGATGAACGTGCCCATCATGCCCATCGCCATTTGGACCATTTCGTCGGCGTGCGGGTGGTACATGAAGGTCCCGTGCTTCTCGAGTTGAAACTCGTAGACGAAGGTCTTGCCTGGAGGGATGTGCGGTTGTGTCAGACCTCCGACGCCGTCCATGCCGGATGGCAGGAGCATTCCGTGCCAGTGCACAGTGGTATGCTCCGGCAGCTTGTTCGTCACGAAGATGCGAACCTTGTCGCCCTCGACCGCTTCGATGGTCGGGCCTGGCGCTTGGCCGTTGTAGCCCCATAAGTTCGCTTTCATCCCGGGAGCCATTTCTCGCACGACCGGCTCGGCCGTTAGGTGAAATTCCTTCCAGCCGTTCTTCATGCGCCAGGGCAATGACCAACCATTGAGCGTCGCGACCGGCGTGTAGGGGCGGCCATTAGGCGGCGACAATGGCGGCTGCATGTCCACGCTGGTCATGGTCGGAGCTTCCGGCAACGACGCAGCCCCAGCTTTGCTCACGAGTGCTGCGCCAAGCAGAGCGGCACCCGAACCGCCGATAAATTTTCGACGTGAAACCATTTCATTTACCTTCAGTATTTGTGGGCGACGCAGGTTGCGTCAGAGGCTCGGGCTGAGACTGCGCCACCGCAAGCGCAGGAAGGCGACCACCAACCGCTTGTTGCAAATCAGTCTCGGCAATCCAGTAGTCCTTCAGCGCCTCGATATAGCTATTCACGGCACCGACCTGCTCACGCGAATCCGCGAGCAGTTCGAATACGCTAGCGAGCATGCCGTTGTAACGAAGCAAAAGCTCATCCGAAATCGTCTTGCGCAGCGGCACGACCTCGTCGCGGTAGTGCTTCGCGACGTCGTATTCGGTCACATAGGCCGAGTACGATTCGCGGACCTCCGAGCGAGCGTTTACAGCCGTCTCCGCCAACCGGTTCGCCGATTGCATGTAGATTGCTTCCGCGCGCGCGACTTTCGAACCGCCCCAGTTAAAGACGGGAATCTCAACGCTGATTTCGTAGCCGTGCTCGTGACCCTTGTCCGTCTCGAAGTTATTCAGAATCCCGACATCAAGCGCGTTGATAAAGCGCGTCGCCTTCGTCAGACCCAAGGACGTGGCGACACCCTGGGTCTGCAACTTCGCCGCTTGAATGTCAAGCCGGTTCTGCATCGCAAAGCTCTCTAGGTCCTTCAGTTCAGGTCGTGACTTAGGAAGGTCCGGCAGACGGTCGGGAAGCTGGTACTGGGCACCCGAGCCCCACAGGCCCAAGATGCGGGTCAGCTTCTCACGGGCTGAGACACTCCCTTGACGTGTCTTGGCTAGTTGAGCCGCCGAGTCGGCGTAAAACGCCTGTTCCCGCGCGTAGTCGAGCTTGCTGAAGTTGCCCGCTTGTTGCATCCGTTGCGCGAGTTCTGCGACCGCCTCCGCCGAATCCCTGACTTGCTCTGCGTAAGCAACCGACTGCTGTGCAGCTACTGCAGTGACGTACGCGCGGCGAGCGTCAGCGGCGACCTTGAGCATAGCGTCGGCGGTAAGCAGTTTGGTCTGTTCAAACCGACGGCTCTCAATTCGAGTGGCGAGCGGCAGTGTGAAGATGCTCAAAATGCCGATTGAGAACGTGCGGCTGATGCTCAAATCGTTGCTGGAATGCGTCCGACTAAATGTGAAACTAGGGTTGGGCAAGCGTCCGGCCTGCACGAGGTCAGCCTCGGAGATGCCGAGCTCCGCATAAGAAGCCTGCAATCCGCGATTGTTCAGAAGCGCGACCTGTACTGCATCGTCCATCGATAGCGGCTTGGCCAACAATTCCTTGGTTCGCTTGAAGACCGCATCACGGTCTTCGTCAGTTTTCACGATGACGGCGTCTTTGCCCAATCGCTCAGACGCGACGTTAGAAACGCTGTTGAAGCCGCCGTCCTTGGAAAATGTCGTGCACCCGGCAAGCACCGCGACGATGCTTACGGTCGTGACCAGACGTCCAGCAGAGAAAGGATGCTGGTTCATTCGTGCATGCCCTCGTGGTTCATGTGCCGTTTCTTGTTGTCACCGGCCGCACCCGCCTTATCGGCGGGTACCGCCTTCGGGGACATTTGCGAATGGTCCATTCCCGCCACTCCGTCGTGGTTCATCTGCCCCTGCCCGTCGCTGCTCGATGCATCAGTTTTTACGCTGCGAGTAGCCGTTGGCGCTGACATTCCTGAGTGGTCCATCCCTCCCATTCCCGGCATGCCAGCCACACCACGCCTCTTGGCTGGCGTGGCTACGGCGTTGTTGAGTTCGGGCCAAGACGCGACCGGCTTGTCTTGGAACGGTTGATAGGCGCCGGTTACTGACGGAACGCTCTCGGCCGGCACCGATGCGGCGGCGTCAGTCGGGTCAGGGAGAGACGGCGCCTCGCTCGCGAACGAACGCATCGCCGCAGCTGCAGTGAGCAGCGCCGCTAAAATAATTCGCATGAAGGTTTTCTCGACGTAAGTCACCTGTCCGCAAAAAATGCGGCCAGAACAAAGGTGCGTCACGCCATGGGCGAGACGGCTCGACTTAAACGACGAGAGTGCGAGGCGGACGTTCGATGCCACCCGTCAAAAAACAGGCTGCGCGGATGGGCGGCGGCGTAGGAGCCACGTGATGGGCTAGTTCGATGGGCGTTGCAACGACCGCAACTAGCGGCAACGCGCTCCCAAAGCAACACGACGCGCAGGTACTGCAGTGTCCGTTACCGTGACTTTGGGAGCCTTCGTGCGAGTCGTGATCGTGTAGGGCGGCATCCATCGAGACCACAGAATTCGTCGATGTATGGAACATGCGGTCAATGTGGCGATGATTAACGGTCGAAGCCTCTCCGCCGGGTTGCGTCAGCTCGCAGCCCAACGGGGCGCCCGCGAATGCACGAGCCGACAAGCTCAGCATCAGCAAAACGACAGTGAGAAATCTTCGCCAGTTAGTCATGAGGCCAGAGTCTAGCATGCGGGTTTATACCCGTTGTAAGGTGCGGAGGTATTTGAGGGAACGATACACACGCGACAGTGACGCCGCCGTGGCGTGAACATTACCGCTTTGTCATCGAAGCTGCTGAAAATGACCAAAATGTCATTTCGTCGCCATCTTATTGAATGGCGGCAATTGTTAATCTCACCGTCGTGGTTCGAATGTAAGGCAGGGTATGCGCATACTTCTCATCGAAGACGAACAAAAGATGACGTCATACCTGCACAAGGGTCTGACAGAGGCGAGCTTCAACGTCGACGTCGCCACCAATGGCAAGGACGGACTCTTCCTCGCATTGCATGAGGACTTCGATATCGTCGTCCTCGACGTAATGCTTCCCCAATTGGATGGATTTGAGGTGCTGCGCCGATTGCGCCAGCAGAAGTCCACGCCAGTTCTTCTCCTCACCGCCCGTGACACCGTTGAGGACAAGGTAAAGGGGCTCGAGTTAGGTGCCGACGACTACCTCTCGAAGCCGTTCGCCTACGCTGAATTCTTGGCACGCATCAAATCCCTGCTTCGACGCTCGCCGCGCGGAGCACGCGACGTCATCAACATCGCTGACCTCGAGATTGAACTTTTCAAGCGGCGGGCGCGACGCGGAAACGTTCGCATCGATTTGACAGCCCAGGAGTTCGCGCTTCTTCAACTTATGGCGGAACGCCAGGGAGAGGTGCTAACCCGAACCTTCATCACGTCTCAGTTGTGGGATATGAACTTCGACAGCGACACAAATGTCGTCGACGTCGCGATGAAACGCCTGCGCGCCAAAATCGACGCCCCGTTTGAACGTAAGCTGCTCCACACAGTGCGTGGCATGGGCTATGTCCTCGAGGAGCGTACATGAGCAAGGATGGGCAGCACTATTCGCTATCCGGACGCCTTGCTCTCGCCTTCTTGCTAATCGCGGCGATGGTATTCGCCATGATGGGGGCGTTCCTCTATACGTCACTGTCCGCGGAGCTTCAGAGGCGCGACGACATCGAGATTGAAGGAAAACTCAGTCAGTTTCTGCAGCTAACCCACGACGCGGGGACGGTGGCGGGCGTCCGTAAGGCGCAAGTCGTGTTTCGCGAGATACTGTTATCCCACCCGGGTGTTTATCTTGCGGTGCTAGACAAAACGGGGACATCTATAGCGCAACATTCCGAGGCGCCAGGTGCGAGTCTTTCATCGCTCTACGAATCTCAACGCGCCGAACGAGTCGCATACACGTGTACTCTCGGCCCAATCGGGTCTGCTAGATGCGTGTTCGCGAACGAGACGCTACCTTCCGGCGAGCCGGTTCGCATTCTTCTTGCGCGCACCGCTTCTGACAGGGAGTCGCTGCTGAGAAGCTACCGCCTCGATGTTTGGGCTGCCGCTGCCGTTGGCTCAGCGCTTGTGGGCCTTCTAGGCTATCTCGTCGCGAGGCGCGGTCTGACGCCAGTGAAAAGTATCGGCCGTCAGGCATCTCGCATTGAGGCCGACAACTTAAGTGAAAGGCTCAATATAGGACGCGGTCCTGTTGAACTGAACGACATAGCCGTCTCTGTAAACCGCATGCTAGACCGCCTCGAACGCGCATTTGTCCGCTTGTCTCAGTTTTCTTCTGACCTCGCCCATGATATGCGTACGCCGCTGGCGAACGTAATTAGTTCTTCCCAGATTACATTGTCCAAGACCAGAAGCGTTGAAGAATACGAAGCACTCGTTGATTCGAATATCGAGGAATGCGAACGTCTTCAGCGCATGATTGAAAACATGCTATTTCTTGCCCGGACGGACAATGCAAAGCAGGGCCTAAAGGTGTCATCGTTGGATATTGGCTCGGAACTGCGACGCCTCGCATCATACTTCCAGGGCCTTGCTGATGAGAGCGGACACAACCTTGTTATCGAAGGTGGCGGCGCCGTCAGAGCGGATACGACCATGTTTAGACGTGCAGTGAGTAACCTTGTCAGTAATGCCTTAGACCACGCGGCGCCTGGTTCGACCATAGTTCTAAAGGCGACTGCACAACCGAGAGCGATGAGCATTTCAGTAACCAACTCGGGCAAAGTAATTCCCCCAATTCATCTTGATAATATCTTCGACCGGTTTTATCGCGTCGACCCAGCAAGGCACGAGTCGGGGAAGAACTCGGGACTTGGGCTTGCCATTGTGAAATCCATCATGGAATTGCATCGCGGCAATGTCGAAGTAGAGAGCGGTGACGGACGTACTACCTTTACGCTGACGTTCCCTAAATCCGCGGCCATCGCGTCGCTGGAGGAGTCAACAGTATGAGATTCATCCCACTCTTGTGCGGAGCTTTACTGGCCTCGCCCGTCGCACATGCCGAACTCGTCACCGTGCTGAACTCTGCCGACGCGAGCGTCAGCTTTGTCGACATGTCTACTCAGAAGGTGCTAAACACCATCCCGGTCGGTAAGGAACCGCACCATCTGATGGCAACCCCCGACAATAAATCGCTTATCGTCGCAAACTCGGTGAGTAACAGCCTGGTCTTGATGGAGCCGAGGACCGGTAAGGTACAGCGGTGGATTGACAGCATCGAAGACCCCTACCAATTGGGTTTCTCGTTTGATACGAAGTGGTTCGTGACCAATGGGTTACGGCTTAATCGAATTGATATCTACCGCTACGATGGCAACAATTTCACACTCGCCAAACGTGTACCGCTCGCGGAGACGCCCAGCCACATGGTTTTCACGCGGGACAATAAGACTGTCTTCATCACTTTGCAGACATCCGGGGAACTCGCCGCAATCGACCTTGCGACACAAACCGTCAAGTGGAAGATGAAGGTTGGCAAGGCGCCCGCGGGACTTTGCTTTACGCCTGACGAAAAATACTTGCTTATAGGCATGACGGGCGCTGATTACGTTTCCGTGGTCGACTGGCGCACGCAGAGGGTTGTCAAGACCATTCATACTGACCTCGGAGCTCATAACTTCCGCTCACTTGCCGACGGGCGGCGCGTACTGGTAAGCAATCGGGTGGGCAACACCATCAGCGTTATCGACCTTCAGACGCTCAGTGTGGTCAATACAATCACTGGCTTGTTGCCTGGCCCGGATGACATGGAACTGACTCCCGACAAGCGGTTCCTTTGGGTAACCTTCCGGTTCACGAGATATGTAGGCGTGGTTGACCTTCAAACGTTGAAGCTGGTGAGTACCATTCACGTTGGCAAGTCTCCTCACGGTATCTATTTTCCGGACCGAGCACCATTGAGCTAAACCTGTAGCTCCAGAAGCAATTGAGCTGCAGGACATGATTATCGCCGCGGTCGCAGTCCCTACCGCTCGCGAAATTTTGTAGCATCTTCTTAAGATTTAACCAAGGTCGCGAACCAGGGAGAGTGGTATGAGCAAAAAGTTGAGGTCCAAAATGTGCGCCGCAATCGCGGCGGGAGTTGTATCCGCATCACTCACGAATCCAGCATTCGCGCAACAACCAGCAAGCTCGCCTATGGCCGACATGAAAATGGGCAAGGAGTCGCCTGCCGGCAAGAACCCATCTACCCAGGCATTCATGCAGGGCCGCGACGACATGATGCAGCACATGGACGTACCGCTAACGGGCGATGCCGACAAAGACTTTATCGCCGGAATGATTCCACATCACCAAGGTGCGATCGAAATGGCGAAAATCGAACTGAAGTACGGCAAAGACCCGCAGGCCCGCAAGATGGCTGAAAACATCATCGCCGAACAGAAGAAGGAAATCGCCGAGATGAAAAAGTGGCAAGAAAAGCGCGGTGCGAAATAGAGGCCAATGAAGACATCGCTTTGAGCCAACGATGCCGCAGCGATATTCTGCTTGTTGGACGGTTAGCGTGCTCGTATGCTCGCCGTCCAATACCGAGCTCGGAGTGACGTCTCATTCCTCCATCCTTTCGTATCATTCTCGGCGGTGCTCAGCGAGAATCGACATCGCATGCCTAAAGCGTCTGCTCCGCGGACATGAGCTGGCTATCCCTCGTCTCTAGATTGGCTTCAACCTGGTCAAAAAGATGACCAAATGGTCATCTCCGGGCCATGTCACGTCCATCGGCCACTCCCCACAATGTCTCAATGCGCTGATTAAGGCGCAGTTACGCAGGGAGCACCGTATGAAGCCCTCAATCATTGCCATTTCCGCACTCTTTGCGGCCCTCTGGGTCAACGTTGCCCTTGCAGATGGCGACCATAGCTACCCGTACGTCAACAGTCAACAATCCCACGGCCAGACGCGCGAATCGTCCACGCCAAAGGAAAGCTACCAACGAGGCGAGCGCCAGCCTACTTGCGCTTCGACCGGATACGGATGTACTAACTCAGCCGGTAACGCCGCGAACGGCGTGAGCGATTGAAATCGCGGAGTGAGATATGAAAAGGTCTCTTTCGGCCGTCGCGCTCGCACTGTCCACGTCAATCGCGAACGCTCACTATGCGCCTTGTAACCCGCCTTCCGCGGCTAGCGACAGCCTGCCATCAAATGCGCTTGGCTCAAATAGCACCGCGCCTGGTGTAGCGAAGACGCGTGCGCAGGTAATGGCAGAGCTTTACGAGGCGCGACGGCTAGGATTAGCGCCGTCTGGGAGGCAGGACTGGCCCCCGACCGAGCAAAGTATCCGGAGGAATAAGGCGCGCTATGCGGCTAGCCAACGATGGCACGAGACCCATCCGTGCAATTGAAAAAGAGTGGGCTACACCTCTTCGCGCTTGAGGGCTCGCTCGTCGTGATGCCGGAAGTACAATGATTGAGAGCCCAAAAAAACGGAGGGTCTGCTGCATCTTACGCTTTGATTCATCGTGGCGAAGGTTAAAACGAAATGGTTCGGCGGAACTGCATTCATATCGGGCAACAAGAACGCGATGGCCGCAAGTAGCTGGCTTGTGCACGCTGGCTAGCGGGACGCTTCACAAAAAGTTCTGTGGAGCGTGTAGAGAAATTTTACTCGCCATTGTTGGATGATTTGTCGGCCCCGCACAGTCATGCCAAATCAATCTTAAGCAAACACGCCAGAGGCTGACAGTCAGCGCTGTTAGGAACAGTTACGCCGGCCCCGGCCGCGCCATAGTGCGACTTCGGATTCTTGCACCCCAAGCAACGCAGTTTGCCGCGCTGCATATCGAGTCGGTGGTGCTGGCAGGGTACTGGTTGCCGCTGCGGTACTCGTCTCCAGTCCGCTGCCTGGTACGTCGTAGCCCGGTCGGCAGCGTTTGTTTCTCACGTCCACGCAGATGGTCACCGCCGCAAAGCCAATGAAGCATCAACCTGCCTCGATTGACTTCAGGCGACGGCCATCTTTCACGGGACCCGACAGCACGTACGGGTCCCTTTTTTCGTTTCACGCTGCGTCTCTGTCCCCCCCCCATCGTCGGTCGGTGCCGGCTCTGTGTAGTTAGCGACGCAGGCGACACACTCCCTAAAACATGAATAAAATACCTTCGCTATAATCCCAGCCATGAAATTTCTCCGGACATTCCTCTTTTTCTTGCTCTGTGCTGCGCTGCCCATCAGTGGGCTGGCGGCCAGTGGCTTGACCGGAGAATGTCCAATGCAGATGCCCATGTCCGCTGACGAGGGCAGTGCCATGTCTTCGGACATGCCCGGCTGCGAGACGATGAAATCCTCGCAACCGGGCAAGGCCAAGGGGTTCTTCTGCAAGGCAACGGCGCAATGCCAGCTCGGCAGCCTGTATCACCCGGTTTCCGCTGCCGAGGTGACCCGTCCCGCCGGGCTGTCCAGCCCCGTCGTATTCCACTACGCACAGTCGCTCACCGTCCGTGAACCGGCCGGTCTCTGGCGACCTCCCCGCGCCATCTAATCCCTTGCTGACTGGTTCGCCGCATTTGCGGCGAGGTCGTCCTGCGTCCAGGACGTGGATTCCCTGTGGGAGTCCGCCGTTGGGGTTAGAACATGCCTTTAACTATTGGCACGCCGTCATGCCGGCGTGCACCACTGCGCGCGCATTCACTTTTTGCCGCGCTGATTCTCGCGAGCGCTTCAGCATACGCTCAGGAAGCACCCGTCACGCTTGACGCGGCATTGCAGGCCGCCACCGACCGCTCCGCCGCCATGGGGGCTGCGCAGGCGTCCGTCCGTGCCAGCTCAGAGGCGGCCGTGCGGGCCGGGCAGTTGCCCGACCCGATGCTCAAAGCCGGTGTCGATAACCTGCCTGTGACCGGGCAGCAGAAATTCACAATTGGCCAGGATTTCATGACGATGCGCCGTATCGGCATCGAGCAGGAATGGGTGTCGGGCGACAAGCGCCGACTCCGGTCCGCATTGGCGAACGACGTCGTAGACCGCGAGCGGGCCGGCTACCTCGCCCAGCTCGCGAACACCCGCCAGCAAACTGCTGCGGCGTGGCTGAACGCGGTCTATGCAAAGAAGGCCGTTTCGCTGCAGCAGGAACTCGTTGAGCACATGACCCATGAGCTGGATGCGACGAAAGCGGCTTATCGTGGCGCGAAAGCGACTGCCGCCGATGTCACGCAGGCCCGGACAATGCTCGCGCAGACCCAGGACCAGTTGCTCAAGGCCCAGCAGACATTACAGACCGCGCTCATCGGCCTGTCCCGCTGGACAGCAACGTCCGTTTCGGACGTGACCGGCGAGCCGCCGACGCCACAGTCATATGTGTCATCACTGCCGCCCGAGGAGCTGGGTGAGGTGCAGCCGGTGCTCGTCGCAGCATCCCGGGACATCGCCGTCGCCGATGCCGATACCGCCGTTGCGAACAGTAACCGCAGTCCCAACTGGACGTGGGAGGTCGCCTACCAGCAGCGCGGAGGCGGATTCTCGAACATGGTGTCGGTTGGCGTCAGCATCCCGCTGCCCATCCATCGCAAAAACTATCAGGATCGGGACGCGGCGGAAAAAGCTGAACTGGGCACCAAGGCGCGACTGATGTACGAGGACGCGCAGCGTCAGGTCGAAGCGGATATCCGTACGCGGTCAGCCACGCTCGCGAGCGGTCGCGAGCGCATTACCAATCTCACCCGCTCCCTGCTTCCGGCTGCGGAACAGCGCGTGCAACTGGCGACCGCCGCATACAAGGCAGGTACTGGCTCGTTGGCCGAAACCTTCGCTGCCAGGCGTGCGCAGCTCGACGCTGAACTTCAGGTGCTCGACCTGCGGCGTGACGTTTCCCAGACCTGGGCCCAGCTGGAATACCAGGTCGTGCCCGCCTCGATGTCCGTGAGTCAGTGAAGGAGAACAGCATGCAAAAGAAGCAACTGGCACGCGCGGCCGTTATGGTGTTTGCCGCAGCGGCGTTGCTGGGTGTGGGCTACGTCGCCGGCACCTATCGCGCTTCGGCGACCGGTTCGACCGCGGTTGCCACGACATCGGCCGCCGGTGACAAAATCGACCCGAAGACGGGTCGCAAGGTGCTGTACTGGCACGACCCGATGGTGCCGAACCAGCATTTCGACAAGCCGGGCAAGTCTCCTTTCATGAACATGCAGTTAGAGCCGGTCTATGCCGACGAAGGAGGCTCCAGCGGTATCAAGATTGACCCAGGTCTTCAGCAGAATCTGGGCATTCGCTACGCAACCGTGCGCCGGCAGGAAACAACGGAAGGATTCGATGCGGTAGGCACTACGCAGTTCGATGAGTCGAAAGCTGATGTCGTCCAGTCGCGGGTGACCGGCTACATCGACCATCTTTATGCCAGCGCCCCGATGCAACGCGTCGCGAAAGGCGCTCCGATTGCGTCGTTGTTTGTGCCGGATTGGCTTGCGCCGCAGGAAGAATATCTTGCGTTGAAGCGTGGCGGCCTGGATGACGGCATGCTGGTGGCGTCACGCGCGCGTATGCGGGCGATGTCGATTCCGGACGGTGTGATTGCCAGCCTCGACCGCACCGGCAAAGCGCAGACGCACATCACGCTGTCGGCGCCGGAAGCCGGCGTGCTGACTGAACTCAACGTTCGCGATGGCGCGATGGTGTCGCCCGGGCAGACGCTCGCCAAGGTCGCCGGTCTCTCAAAACTGTGGCTAATAATCGAAATCCCCGAGGCGCTCGCGCTCAGTGTGCAGTCGGGCATGACAGTAGACGCGACGTTCTCGGGTGACCCCACACAGCATTTCAAGGGCCAGATTCGTGAAGTCCTGCCCGGCGTCAACGCCAGCAGCCGTACGTTGCAGGCACGTCTCGAAATCGACAACACCGCGCTGAAGCTCACGCCAGGCATGCTCATGCGTGTGCGTGTGGACGGACACAAGCCTGTCTCGCGTCTGCTCGTCCCTTCTGAGGCGGTCATAACAACGGGCAAGCGCTCCGTCGTTATCGTAAAGAACAGTGATGGTCGCCTGCAGCCCGTTACTGTCACGGTTGGCAATGATGTCGGTAATCAAAGTGAGGTGTTAGGCGGCCTGAGCGACGGCGAGCAAGTCGTTGCCTCGGGCCAGTTCCTAATTGACTCCGAAGCGAGCCTGAAATCGGTCCTGCCACGGCTGGAAGGCAGCACAAGCACGGGTCCGAGTGTTCCTGCACCCGCAACCCCGTCCGCTGCGGCCCAAACGTATGAGACCACGGGCAAGGTCGAGAAAGTGACCGCCGGGGACATCACGTTTTCACATGAACCCGTTCCAGCGCTGGGCTGGGGCGCGATGACGATGTCGTTCGGCAAGCCGTCGCCGACAGCGTTTCCGGAAGTCAAGACTGGCGAGACCGTGCATTTTGTCTTCAGACAGTCGGATGATGGTTACCAGCTGACGAAGGTCGAACCGGTCGGAGGCGCCAAATGATTGCGCGTCTTATAAGGTGGTCTATCCACAACCGGTTCCTCGTGCTGCTGGCGACCGTGCTCGTCACGGCCTGGGGTACCTATTCGGTCACGCAAACGCCCCTCGATGCGCTACCTGACCTGTCTGATACTCAAGTCATCATCAAGGCGTCGTATCCGGGCAAGGCGCCGCAGGTCATCGAGGACCAGGTCACATATCCGCTCACCACAACCTTGCTTGGGGTGCCGGGTGCGAAAACTATCCGGGCGTACTCCTCGTTCGGCGATGCGTTCGTGTACGTGCTGTTCGACGATAAGACCGACCAATATTGGGCGCGCTCACGGGTGCTGGAGTACTTGAACCAGGTACAGAGCCGCCTGCCGCAGGGGGCAACGGTCTCGCTAGGGCCCGACGCGACCGGTGTGGGTTGGGTCTACGAATATGCGCTCGTTGACAGGACCGGGCAGCATGACCTCGGACAACTGCGCGCACTGAACGACTGGTTCCTGAAGTTCGAGCTGAAGTCAGTGCCGGACGTGTCTGAAGTTGCGAGCATCGGCGGCATGGTGCGTCAGTATCAGGTCGTTCTCGACCCGGACAAACTTCGCGCGTACGGCATCACCCAGGCGATGGTGGCCGATGCGCTGGGCAAGGCCAACCAGGAATCGGGTGGTTCAGTGGTTGAGATGGCTGAGTCCGAATATATGGTGCGGTCGTCGGGCTATCTCCGCTCTCTTGATGACTTTCGCAACGTCGTGTTGCGGACAAACGATACGGGTACCCCGGTCCTGCTCGGTGACGTCGCCCGGATTCAAATCGGGCCCGAGATGCGGCGCGGCATCGCGGAGCTGAATGGCGAAGGCGAAGTCGCGGGTGGCGTCATCGTCATGCGTTCCGGCAAGAATGCGCTGACAACCATTGATGCTGTGAAAGCAAAACTGGCGGACCTGCAGCGCTCTCTGCCAGCCGGTGTCGAGGTCGTGACGACCTACGACCGCTCCCAGCTCATCGAGCGCGCGGTGGACAACCTGAAGGACAAGCTCATCGAGGAATTCATCATCGTTGGGCTGGTCTGCGCGGTGTTCCTGTTCCACTTGCGCAGCGCGTTCGTGGCGATTCTGTCACTGCCGCTCGGCGTGCTGGCCGCCTTCATCGTGATGCGCTATCAGGGGGTGAACGCAAACCTGATGTCGCTGGGCGGAGTCGCAATTGCCATTGGGGCGATGATTGACGCGGCCATCGTGATGATTGAGAACGCTCACAAGCATCTCGAAGCGTACGACCACGAGCATCCGGGTGAACCAATCACGACGGCACAGCGCTGGGAACTCATCGCGACATCTGCAGCGGAGGTGGGGCCCGCACTGTTCTTCTCGCTCCTCATCATCACGCTGTCGTTCATCCCGGTGTTCTCGCTCGAGGGGCAGGAAGGCAAGCTGTTTTCTCCGCTGGCTTTCACCAAGACCTACACCATTGCTGCCGCTGCCGGGTTGTCGGTGACGCTGGTGCCGGTACTGATGGGTTATCTGATTCGAGGTCGCATCCCTCATGAGAACTCGAATCCCATCAATCGCGTGCTGATTCGACTGTACCGGCCGTTACTGGAAGCGACGCTGCGGCGGCCGTGGGTTGCCATTGGTCTGGCGGTGGTCGCGCTCGCCGCATCGGCAGTTCCCCTTTCCCAGCTAGGCGGCGAATTCATGCCACCGCTCGATGAAGGCGACCTCCTGTATATGCCGACAGCGCTTCCAGGAATTTCGGCCGAGAAAGCGAGCGAACTGCTGCAGCAGACTGACCGGCTCATCAAGACGGTCCCGGAGGTGCAGACTGTCTTCGGCAAATCCGGGCGCGCCGACACCGCGACCGACCCTGCCCCGCTCGAGATGTTCGAGACCACCATTCAGTTCAAGCCGCGTAGCCAGTGGCGACCTGGCATGACGCCAGAGAAGCTGGTCGACGAGTTGGACCGGACGGTCAAGGTGCCGGGGCTGTCGAACGTCTGGGTGCCCCCCATCCGCAATCGATTGGACATGCTGTCAACGGGCATCAAGACGCCAGTCGGCGTCAAGATTTCGGGCAGCGACCTCCCGCAAATCGACAGAATTGCGGCGCAGGTCGAAACAGCGGTCAAGAATGTGCCGGGCGTCACCTCTGCACTGGCCGAGCGCCTGAACGGCGGCCGGTACATATACATCGACATCGACCGCCAGGCGGCTGCACGTTACGGGCTTTCCGTCGGCGATATCCAGTCTGTCATTTCTTCGGCTGTCGGCGGGGAAAACGTGGGCGAAGTGATTGCTGCCCGCGAGCGGTTTCCCATCAACATCCGCTATCCGCGCGAAATCCGGGATTCGCTCGAGAAGCTGCGACAGTTGCCGGTCGTCACGGACCGTGGCGCGCAAATCCAACTCGGCGATGTTGCGCACATCACAATTGCCGATGGTCCTCCGATGATTCGCAGCGAAAATGCGCGGCTCTCCGGCTACGTCTATGTCGATATCCGCAATACGGACCTGCAGTCAGCGGTCGAGGCAATGCAGCGCGCTGTTGCGGAGAAGGTGACGCTTCCGCCGGGCTATTCGATTGCATGGTCCGGCCAGTTCGAATATCTCGAGCGGGCGGCGGCCAAGCTGCGCACGGTCATTCCGGTGACGCTTGTCGTTATCTTCGTGCTGCTCTTTCTGACCTTCAACTCTGCGGCCGATGCTCTCCTGCTGATGTCAACGGTGCCGTTCGCTCTGGTCGGCGGGTTCTGGCTCATCTGGATTCTGGGCCATGCGGTGTCTGTCGCAACGGCAGTCGGATTTATCGCACTCGCAGGTGTGGCAGCCGAATTCGGTGTCGTGATGCTGCTCTACCTGAAGGGGGCGCTTAACCGCCGGCTGGAGGATGGTGAACCGTTAACCGAGGCGCTTCTGTTCGATGCAATTCGCGAAGGCGCCGTCTTGCGCGTGCGACCGAAGGCGATGACGGTTGCTGTCGTGCTGGCTGGTCTCATCCCAATCATGGTCGGACACGGCGCCGGTTCGGAAGTCATGCAACGCATTGCCGCGCCAATGGTAGGTGGCATGGTCACGGCACCAATCCTTTCGATGTTCGTTATCCCTGCAGCCTGGTTCCTGCTGCAACGCCGCCGTGCGCGCAAGCAGGCAGGTGCAGGGCTCCCCCATGCAGTACCTTCCGGCACGAGTGTGCCATCTATCCAAACCGGAGAAGTTCGATGAAGAAGTTGATTGTTGCGTCTGTTGCTCTTGCAGCTATCGTTACTGCGCCCGCCTTCGCTGGTGATGATATGGCCGGCATGGACATGTCCAAACCGCCGGCTTCGAAGACGTCATCGAACACCGCGCTCACCGATGCGGAGGTCAAGAAGGTGGACGCTGCGACCGGCATGGTCACGCTGAAGCACGGCGCGCTGGAGAACGTAGGGATGCCGCCGATGACGATGGCGTTCAAAGCGAAGGATACCGCGATGGTCAAGCAGGCTCACGAGGGCGACAAGGTTAAGGTCCGCGTCGAAAACGTCAACGGCACCCTAACCATCGTGAAACTGGAGAAGCAGTCATGATGGGGCGCTGACACCGCACTCGCAGGCTCGCGGAGTGACACCGGGCGTGCGGTCGCGCGCGTTTGCGCTCACATCTTGTGAGTAGAGGCACTGCAATGCGAATGACATCATCCGACGTACGGCAGGGAATTTGTCGTCAAACTGACGCGGCGAAGCGCGTATTGCGCTTCGCACTTGGCTTGCTGTTCGTATTCGTGTCTCTAGCCGCTTACGCGGTAAACGAATCTGACCTGCTACCCGTCAACGAAGCCTTCCCATTGACGGTCAGCGTCAGCGGGCCACAACAGGTAACACTCGACTTCGGCACGAAACCTGGCTACTACCTGTACCAGGGCCGCTTCAGCTTCGCCGTGGATGGTATGCCCGTGAAGCCGGACCGCATGCCGCCCGCCGAATCGAAAAACGACCCGACATTCGGCATGGTCCAGGTCTATCACCGGCCTGTGCAAATTCGCATTTCCTTGCCCCGCGCCATCGCGGTGAGCACTGTGCTGTCTGTCACGTCGCAGGGGTGTGCGGACCTCGGCGTTTGCTACCCACCGCTAACCCGAAATTACCGGATAGCTGCCAATGGCGTCGTTACCTCCATTGCGAACGAAGGGAACGCAACGGCAGGTGCGCCCGAGTTTCCGGTTGTCGGCGAAAACCGGGGCGTCGCTGTTTTCGGCCTGAATCTGCGGCCGGCAAATGGTCTTGGCGTGCCCGAATTGCTGGGCTTCCTACTTGCCGGTCTGTTGATGGCGGGCACGGTTTGCATGTATCCGCTCATCCCCATTGTGACCGCTGTTATCGGCGGAGGTCTGCAACGACCAACCGTGTGGCGCGGCTTCGTGCTTTCGGTCGCTTATGTGCAGGGACTTGCGGTTACCTATGCGGTCGCCGGCACTATTGCGGCACTCATCGGCATCCCGTTGGTGGCCGTAACGCAAAAGCCATGGGTGCTGGCCGCCTTTGGTTTGCTCATGGTCGTCCTCGCGCTCGGCATGTTTGGTCTGTTCAGACTGCAGTTACCAACGGGCTGGCAGACCAGCCTTACCGAGTGGAGCAATCGCCTGCCCGGCGGCCGGATTGTCCCAGTGTTCGTGATGGGCATGCTCTCCGCACTGATTGTCGGCCCATGCTCCACACCAGCACTGGCGGGAGCACTGCTGTATATCGCTAACAGTCGCGATGTCGTCGGCGGAGCGCTGGCCTTGTACGTGATGGGCATCGGAATGGGCATTCCGCTACTGTTCGTCGGCACGTTCGGCGCACACGTGCTACCCAAGTCAGGCCACTGGATGGTTGCCGTTCAGAACACGCTGGGCGTCATGCTGCTTGCAGCAGCATTGTGGTTCGTCTATTCGCTACTGCCGGATTGGCTGCTGATGGCATTGGTCGCTTTGCTGCTGGCTGCTTGCGCCATGATGCTGCGTGCCATCGACCCGCTGCCAGCGACCGCACACGGTGCGCTTCGCGTCGGCAAAGCAATTGGTGTACTGCTTCTGGTCGCCGCGATTGCTGAACTGGTCGGCGTTGCGTCGGGGAATTTTGACGTTCTTCAACCATTGCGTGGTGTTATGCGGGGGGCACAGACCGAGACGGTTAATGCAGCACGGTTTGAACCGATACAGTCGACCGCCGAACTCGACCGCGCGCTTGAATCGGCGCGCGGCCAGCCCGTCATGGTGGATTTCTACGCTGAATGGTGCATCAGTTGCAAGGAACTCGAGCGATTTACCTTTACCGACGCACGCGTGACCAGCGAGTTCGCTCACTGGAAACTGCTGCGTATTGATGTGACGAAGAACACAACTGAAGACGCTGAGATGTTGAAGCGCTTTGGGCTTTTCGGACCACCGGCTTTGATTTTCTATGACCGGAATGGCCATCAGCAGGCCGACGCACAGTTGGTCGGTTTTGTTGGTGCTGAAGCGTTCCTCGCACATCTGAAGCGTTGGGGCCAGTGACCTACCGGGTAGCGCGCGAGCGTCATCCTGCGCTTTGGCGATAACGCGTGGACCACCTATACTGAAATGATGAAATTCTGGGTAAAACTTGTCGCCTGTCTGCTTATCGCGTGGCTGCCGTTCCTCGGCTACCCCGCGCAGGTGGCGCTTTGCCCGGAGATGTCGTCGTCGACAATGCAGTCGCAAATGAAGGCGCCGCATACACCCGGCATGGTGGCGTGCGCACAAGATGCAAGAGCCCACGTAACGGGTTCTCAGCCCGCCTGTCACGGCAGCCTGAGCGGTGTCGGCTGCGGCATGGCTGCCATACCCACGACGCACAAGATGGCAGTCGTGACTTCCTCGCCCGTCTACCGGGCCACCAACCTCATCCTCATACCGCAGTTCATCCCCGAACTGCCGGCGCCTCCGCCTCGCTCTCTGTAGTTCCCTCGTCGACGAGTCTCGAACGGCCCCGCGTCGTTGTGCACGCACGCGTGTCGCGAACGCGGAGAGCGTCGGCTCGCGCCTCGACAACTGCTTTCTCAGTGACACGATTTAACCGAATCTGGAGATATATATGAACTCGAAACCACTACTGACCGCTTCCCTGTTGGCACTCTCGTTGGGTACGGGCGCTGTAACAATGGCTGCCGGTGGGACCGGCAATGACGCGAGTCGCCCCCCGCAAACGCGCGAGCACAGTCCCTCCATGATGGGCGGTATGGGAATGGGAGGGATGGGCGGCGGCATGATGGGCAGTTGTCCAATGATGGGCGGCAATATGAGTATGGACCCGAAGACCGCGATGCGCATGCATGGGGAAATGATGAAGGCGATGGGCGACATCATGCTCAAGTACTCGGACCAGGCAGGTACGTCGCCATCGAAGTGACGCGGATTTCTTCCCGACACTAATACCCAATCCAATTTCAGAAAGGAAGCAATCATGAAGTGCAACACAAAGACGATGGTGACGACTGCACTTGCGCTCGCGCTTGTCATTGCCCTTGGATATTGGGCGCTGCCTCAGTTCAGAGGCGCCCTCGCACCCTTCATCCTGGTGGCCTGCATGCTGGTGTGTCCGCTCTCGATGTTGCTGATGATGCGGGCTACGAAGTCCAGTATCGACAAGCAGGATGTGCAGAGGCGCCGTGACGGGGCAGAAATCGTGACCTGATTCATCACGCCACGTTGAAGTCACGCGGAGCAGCGCGATATCGCTGCTCGTCACGCTGCTCCGCGACTGATGCAACGGAGGAAGTCATGTTCGACAACGCTCGAATGCTCAACGTCGTCATTGTCATTTTCGCCGTCATTGGCCTCGTCGCTGTGCTCGGTATCGTCGGCATGGCTGTGATGCACGTAAGCATGATGCACGGTATGCGTTCTTGCAGTGAGGCGATGCGTCTCTGGCGATAGCGCTGGCCTGTGAAACAGGAGAGCTACCATGAAAAATCGGATACACAAAAAGGAGCGCACGCCGCGTTCCGAGGTAGTGACGCCGGCCAGGTGGCGTCTCGTGGTGCTTTTGGTCGTGCTGATTCTTGCGATACCGGTGGCGGTTGTTCTAACGCCGTTTTTTGCACGGCACCCGGTACTCAGTTCCACGACCGGGCAAGCGGGTCTGCAAGAGCAGGCTCATTCGAAAACGGCGTGGCATGTGGGGATGTTGCGTCCCGATGGGTTGCGCATCATCCCCAGTGGCCGGTCGAATGCGTCACACGTCCTGAACCCGAATCAATTCGCCGAAATGACGTCGGGCATTCCTACTGGGTTGCAACGCAGATTCCTGCCACGCTCAACAAGCTCTATTGCTGGTGCGGTTGTGAAAATCGCGGCGTACACCGTTCCAATCTTCAATGCTTCGAAGACCAGATGGCGGTGACATGCGCGGTTTGCCAGGGTACGGCAGAGATAGCGTGGCGGATGACACAAGCCAGCGTTCAGGACGCGGGCAAGATTCAAGCTGCAGTGGATGTGAAGTGGGCACCAAACGGGCCAAACGGATAGCAGCAGACGGTTTCGCTAACAATCAACCGCTGAGGAGGATGACATGGAACTGAAATGCGTTGTTGCCATTGTCAGGCTCGATGTAGTGGAGGCACTGGAACGAAAGTTGGGCGCCATTCACATCCATGGTGTGACCGTTACTAAAGTGCGGGGATTCGGCGTACATCCGAATTACTTTGCCGACGATTGGACGACGGAACACATCAAGATTGAAATCTTTGCGCAGGCGGAGAACGTCGATGCGCTGGTAAAGACCATCATGGATGTCGGACATGTCGGCGCAGGTGGAGATGGGGTCGTTGCGGTGATTCCGGTGGAGAAATTCTTCCGCATTCGCAGTCAGGCGGAAGCGATACCGTGACTCGATGGAGGACATCGGTTCGTCGTCGTGTGACGCTTGACCTTCCCATTGCGGGAAGGTCTAAAACAGAGATATACGGCAGTTTGGTCGGCCAGACAAAGGCGGCTGAGATGAACATTGGTGAAGCGGCGAAAGCGTTCGGAAGCGTGCGGCCCGGCCGGCCAAGCGCGGGCACGCACGATTGAATTAAGGACAACCGCTACTCGCTTGACCTTCCTTTACTGTGAAGGTCGATACTGCTAAATCAATAACGCTGGTTTCAACTACTGCGCCTTTCAACGGCTTCGATTATAGGTGCGAGGCATGGAGCGCTCATTGCACGGCGACGTGTTCGCCGCATTCAAGAGATGTTGTGAGGAGGAAGAGTTTGAACTGGCCGAGCATCTGCTGCGTGCGATCGAGGCGATAGCGGAACAAGGAGCGGACAGTGAACTACTCGATGCCGCCTATGCGTTGCTGGTGCTACCACGCGATCGTCCGCTGTGCGTACGTCCGTCCAGAGAGAAAGCCGGATCGAAATGACCACCATCCGAAGAAATGGAGCGACGAGGCGGGGACCTTCTCAAAAGCGCGCCCCTTCTTCCGGCTTGCAGCGAATCGGAAACGGCCGTTGGAAACATGGTAAGCGATAGTTTTAGCACACCGAACAGGGAATCACTTGCAAGCGAAGGGCAAGCATGGCTGCGTCTAGCGGTCTTGATGGCTTGCGCGCCAACGCGATGATCGGAGCGTGTCCGCTGCGTCAGCTGACGCTTGTCTCGGCCTGCCGCTTGGCGTAGTTGAACGGCAGCAGGTCGCGAATGTCAGCGTCCGGGGGCCGCTGCGGTAACTCGGTTAGCACGTGCAGCAGCCAGGCATGCGGTTCGATGCCGCAGGCTCGGCACGTGAGCATCAGACTGTAGACGATCGCGCTTGCTTTCGCACCGGCTTCCGTATCGCTGAACAGCCACGATTTTCTCGCGGTGGCAAACGGCCTGATGTCGCGCTCGATGACATTGTTATCCACGGGAGACCGCCCGTCGTCTACGTAGCGGATTAGATACTGCCATTGCCTGCGGCAGTAGCCGACTGCCTCGCCGAACAGACTCTTGGGCAGAACCTTCGGTGCCAATTCGTCAAGCCATGCCTTGAAGGCGCTCAGCAGCGGCACGCTGTGCTGCTGGCGTAGGCGGTAACGGTAATTGGCCAGCGTCTCGCCCTCGGGCAAGTTTTGTTTGGCGAGCGCCTCGACCTGGTACAGCGCCTGGAAGAACTCGAGCGCCCTGATGATGCGAGCGCTGGGCTTGTTTTTCTGTCCTTTCAGCGCATCGGTGAACATTCTCCGCGCGTGGGCAAGGCATCCGAGGTGCGTCGCCGATTTAACCGTCCGCCATGCCGGCCACCCGTCGGTCATCAACGTGCCCGCGTAGCTTCCAAGGAAGGCCTTCGGATATTCCTGGCCGCGCCCGGGCTGGTACTCGAATAACACGACCGGCTGCTCGCTGTCCTCGGCGCTTCGATAGACCCACATATACGACGTGTCCTGTGCCTTTCGATCCTTTTCCTTGAGGACCTGGACCGTAGTCTCGTCGCCGTGAATCAGCCACTGACCCAGCAGAACCGCCTTGAGCGCGTCGTAAATCCGCTTGTAGTGCAGCTCGGCGGGGCGGATGATCCAGTTCGCCAGCGTGCCGCGGCTGATCGTGATGTTCGAGCGCGCGAGCACATCCTCCATCCGGTACAGCGGCGTGCCATCGACGTACTTCCCGGCCGTAACAGCGGCGATCATCGATGGACTTGCATGGCTCCCAGGCAAGGGCTGCGCCGGCATCGGCGCGACCACGATCGGCGTGTGCGTGCCGTGATGCTCGCAGTGACGACACGCGTACTTGAAGCGCGCATGCTGCAACACCGACACCTTGACCTCCATGTGCAACTGCTCGCTGACTTCTTCGCCCATCCGGTGCATTGCCTTGCCACAACACGGACAGATCTTCTGATCATCGGGCAGATCGTACTCGATACGCTCGCGCGGAAGATCCGCAGGCAGCGGCTTGCGGCCACGCTTGCGGGATTCGGGCTTCCCAAGCTCAGGCAACCCGGTGTTCGGTAGAGTGGGCGCGTCGGCGTCGCCTTCGGCAACCGGATCCGCTTCGGCGACTTCTTCAGCCTCGTTGAACACGCGGTCCTTGCGCTTCTCGCTCTTCGGCGCGTACTGTCGGGCCAACGCAAGACGATATTGCTCTTCGAGCGCATCGAGGCGCTTGCAGAGGTCGCCGATTTTGGCGTCGCGTTCTGCGAGACCGGTTTCGAGCTCGTGGATGTAGGCCTTGGCGGCCCGCGGCAATCGCGAGAGTTCAGGGGCTTTCATGCGCTTCACAATAGCGAAGCACGGCGTCGCGCAGGTTTACGGAGATTTGTAACTACCGGGCCGGTCGTTGTTTACCGGCAACATCGGTGATACTGGAATTCAGCTTGCGTGGCAGTACTGCCTCGCAGGATGACGGCGCACCGCGTCGACATCGACACCGTCTAGCAGCAGGTGAAGCTGTTCGGTGCTGAGTTCAATCACGGCCTGCTGGCGGCGGGGCCATACAAAATGGTCCGCCTCGAGTCGCTTCATGAGGAGCCAGAATCCAGCCCGGTCATAGAGCACAAGCTTCACGCGATCGCGCTTCCGATTGTGAAACGCAAAGACGGCTCGCGCGAACGGGTCAAGATGCATTGATTGCTCGACCAGCGTCACCAGTGTGTTCAGTCCGCAGCGGAAGTCGATCGGTTCGCGATGTAGGTAGATCCGCAGACCATCGTCAAAGCGGAACATCAACCCGCTCCCAACGCGACGATCACCGCCTTGACGAGTGGCGCGTCCTGCACTGAGCATTCGAGATCAATCGCGACGCCGTTGGGCAACCTTACCGACAGGCGCGCTTGCGACGGCGCCGGCGTCGGCGCTGGGGGAGAATCGCGACGTACCGTCAAAGACTCCGCCGTCTCCGCCGACTTCAACGTCGCGCCTCCAATCGTCACCACGGGAACAAACGCCGAAGGTTCAGATTCGATCGTCCTCGGCACCCTAGCAACTGCGCTCGCCCTCCGGTACATCTCGACCCACTTGCGCAGTTGGTTGGCGTTCACTCCAGCCTTCAGCGCCAAACCCGCAAGCGACGCTCCAGGGCGCAGGCATGCCTCGACCAAGCGGCGCTTCCCATCAGGATCAAATGATCGTTTGCCCTTGGGAGACAGGTGCGTCACCTTCAGCGGCAGGAAATCGAGGTCAATCGTGTCAGGTGTCATCGTGGTTGCGTCCGCAAGTGTAGGTTGCGGACGCAAGCGTGACGTCCTTTACTTCATCGCGCTACGTGCGGAGAAATTCGCGCTTACGAAACATGTAGGGCGCAGGCGCGTTATCGCGCGGCGAATGCCTGACTCATCTGCCGGGCCCGCTTGACGTCGTCGCTTTGCAAATAGATCGAGGTCGTCGCGATCGACGCGTGCCGCAGATTGTCAGTTCCGCGCCGCGAGCGAGCGCGTGTGTCGCATGCGTGTGTCGCATCCAATGCGGGCTCGCGCGTCGCAGCTTCTCACGGAGCGCCGGATGATCGGCGGCAATCACATCGGCCGCATGTCGGAAGAAGCGCCGCATCACGGTCCACAGGCGAGCACCGGTGATACCGTTGCGGTGCTCTTCGTCAAGGCTTGCGACAAGCGGTGTCTTCGGATGCCATTGCGCCGGTGTGACCCGGCAAACGCCGCGCGACGAGATACCGGTCGAGCGCCGTGCGCGCAAGCGGTGGGACCGCCACTTTGCCCGGCCGGCCGCCCTTGCCGACCAAATGCAGCCAGCGGTCGCCGCGCTCGTCGAGGCGAACGTCTCCGAGCATCGCCCCGACGAGTTCGCTGGTGCGCAGGCCAGTCGCGTAGGCAAAGTCAAGCAGGAAGCGCAGGCGCTGCGCCGCCGGCTCGGACCAGCCGTATGACCACTCGAGGCCGTCTGCGAGCGTGCCGTAGAACGCATTAAAGATGTCAACGTTACGACGATAAACATGTCAATTCGACGATCTCCACTCGTGGATCACAGTCGCTGCTTGCTGGGCATTGGTTTGACGGATGCGCAATAATGTTGTCACTTCGCCCTCGGGCGAAGGAACGCGCCTCGCCCCGATTTCAGGAGTTGAACTCACCTGCGCTGCGGGAGCCGCTGGCCGGCGAAAGTAGAACGATCATCTCTGTCCCGTCAATTTGAACCGAGCGGATAGCCGTACATCGCGTGAGCACGAATGCTCGTCACCAAGGTCGCCGAGTCCCTGTAGCCATTGAAACATCCGCCGCCGGGCCGATAAAATGGGATGAACGCCGGCGCGCCTCGACCTATGGGTCGCTCCCGTATCGCCGACGTCGTTTGGTCCGTCAGCGGTATCGTTTGTCCTTGCGATGAGCACGGTCCCCATGCCCCGGCATGTTCGCTGTCGGCGCGAGCGTAATGTTTGTGAGTAGCGGTCATAGACTTTTTCCTAGTCGCGAAGAAGGAGGGCCGAGCCGTCCGGACGTCGATTCACAGTTTGTTTCCTCACGCTGCCCGGTACACAGCCCGCATAGCGACATGACTCACCCCGGAGCAAAGAACAGACCGCAGTCGAGTGGCCTCCCGCTAACGAGCGATCGCTGAAATTGATACCGCGTTTAATGAACTGTGCAAACACCTTGTCAGCCGCAAGGTTACAACGTAGCGCCAGGCACCGGTTCTCCTACTTCACTTCTGTAACCGCGCTGCCGGTCTGCCACACACGTGTGGTCAGCACCTGAATCTTGAGCCCGAAGAAAGTGCACGTTCCCGCAGGACTGCCTTAACCGACATGCGTGGGTCTAGGTCGTTGGGTACCCGTTTCCATCGTGACGAGGCCCTGCATGATTCCGCAGTCCTCGACGAGCCGCTCGCCCGGGCATCGTTTTCGCAGTGCGGTGAGCTGACTCTTCAATTGCAGCAGTTCCTTGATGCGTGCGTCGACGTGTCCAATGTGTTCGTCGACCAGCGAGTTGACCGCCCCACATCCGGCAGCGGGACCGTCGGCCGCGCGAAGCAATGTGCGTATCTCGTCATGCGTCATGTCCAACGCGCGGCAATTGCGGATGAACCGCAACCGATCGATGTGACCTTCGTGGTAGCTGCGGTAGTTCGCGCCGGTACGATCCGCCTCCGGGAGTAGTCCTTCCTTCTCATAAAAACGGACCGTGTCCGTCGTGCAGCCGGCCTTTTTCGCCAGTTCACCGATTTTCATCATCCATTTCCTCTGAAAGCTTGACCTTGGAGTGGCTCCAAGGTGTTTACTACACCACAAACCACGCAAGGGATCCAGCATGCCCGCAGCCCCCGTATCACCTTCCAGAAAGAAAAGCGGGCCGGAACACGCCTGTAATCACGATCACTCCGCCCACCGGTATGACCTCGCCAGCGATATCGCGGCTCATAACCACGGTCACTCGTGCGCTCGCCAGCATGACCACGACCACGCACATAGCGATGGCCATGACCATGCGCACACGCAGGCACACGCTCATGACCACGATCATGCGCATGGCGACAGTTGCTACAGCGCACCTGCTGCCTCGGCCCTGAGCGTGCTGACGCCCCCCACAGTAGTCGGCGACGGCGTCCGCACGCCGATCCGCATCCTGCAGATGGACTGCCCCACTGAAGAAGCGCTGATCCGCAAGAAACTCGGTGCAATGACGTCGGTCAGGAGCATGGAATTCAATCTGATGCAGCGGGTGCTGACGGTCGTCCATGAGCCAAACGCGCTGGATGCGGTGCTTGATGCGGTCCGCTCGCTGGGATTTTCGCCGGAAATTCCTGAGACTGGCGGCCGGCTTGACGCAGCCCCCGAGGTACCGAACAAGCCGTGGTGGCCGCTGGCACTTGCGGGCGCGGCGGCGATCGCGTCCGAAGCTGCCAGCTGGCTCGGACAGCCGGTGTGGCTGACGGCCGCACTGGCCATTCTTGCTGTCGTGGCGTGCGGTCTGACGACCTACCGAAAAGGATGGGTCGCGATCCGCAACGGCAATCTGAACATCAACGCACTGATGAGCATCGCGGTCACCGGAGCGCTGGTACTGGGCCAATGGCCAGAAGCGGCAATGGTGATGGTCCTGTTCACGATTGCGGAATTGATCGAAGCGAAATCGCTGGACCGCGCGCGTAACGCGATCCAGGGTCTGATGCGGCTCTCGCCGGAGAAAGCCACCGTCAGGCAGCCGGACGGTTCGTGGGCTGAGGTCGAAGCGAATTCCGTCGTGCCCGGTGCAGTCGTGCGCGTAAAGCCAGGCGAGCGGATCGGCCTCGACGGTGACATCGTGGGGGGTCGCTCAAGCATCAACCAGGCACCGATCACCGGCGAAAGCATGCCGATCGAGAAAGCCGAAGGCGATCCGGTATTCGCAGGCACCATCAACGAATCGGGTTCGTTCGAATACCGCGTGACTGCTGCGGCAAGCAACACGACGCTGGCGCGGATCATTCACGCGGTGGAGGAAGCCCAGGGCGCCAAGGCGCCCACGCAGCGCTTTGTCGACCAGTTTGCACGGGTCTACACGCCGATTGTCTTCGCGATCGCGCTGGCAGTCGCGGTAGTCCCGCCGCTTATCGCCGGCGGCGGTTGGCATGACTGGATCTACAAAGCACTCGTGCTGCTCGTGATCGCCTGTCCGTGTGCGCTGGTGATTTCGACACCCGTCTCGATCGTCAGCGGGCTCGCTGCGGCTGCGCGTCGCGGCATCCTGATCAAAGGCGGTACCTACCTCGAACAGGGGCGCAAGCTCGCGTGGCTCGCGTTGGACAAAACCGGAACCATCACCCATGGCAAGCCGGTTCAAACTGAGTTCGAGATACGGGTAACGGACGTCGATATTGCTCACGTTCGCTCGCTCGCTGCGAGTCTCGCAGGCCGTTCCGGCCACCCTGTGTCGCTGGCCCTCGCCCGCGCCGCGGAAACCAGCAACGTGACACACTACCCGGTCGAAGAATTTGAGGCAATTCCCGGGCGAGGTGTTCGCGGCGTTGTCGACGGGAAGAGCTACTCGCTCGGCAATCACCGTCTGGTCGAGGAACTCGGCCGCTGCTCGCCGGAACTGGAAGAACGACTGGACGCCCTCGAACGAGAAGGCAAGACGGTTGTGATGCTGATAGACGAGAGCCGGGTGCTTGCGCTCTTCGCCGTGGCGGATACGGTCAAGGACAGCAGCCGCGAGGCGATTTCCGAGCTTCACAAGCTCGGCGTGCGTACTGCGATGCTGACCGGCGACAATCCTCATACCGCCCAAGCAATCGCGAAGCAGGTCGGCATCGACCGGGCTGAGGGCAACCAGTTGCCGGAGGACAAGCTGCGCGTAATAGAGCGTCTGTCGGGCGGCCCAGCCGTGGTCGGCATGGTCGGCGATGGCATTAACGACGCGCCGGCGCTGGCGCGAGCCGATATCGGCTTCGCAATGGGAGCAATGGGAACCGACACCGCAATCGAGACGGCTGACGTCGCGCTGATGGATGACGACCTGAGAAAAATCCCTGCCTTTATCCGGCTGTCGAAAGCGACGCATTCGATTCTTGTGCAGAACATCACATTGGCGCTTGGAATCAAGGTCGTGTTCCTGACACTGACGCTTGCGGGCCTCGGGACCATGTGGATGGCCGTGTTTGCTGATGTCGGCGCTAGCCTGCTGGTTGTCGGCAATGGCCTTCGTCTGCTGCGCAAGTGACCAGGCTGCCACCGTCAAGAATGGATTGACTCACTGGAGGTTGCGATGGGATGGTTAGAAAGAATGCTCGGCGGCCATCATGGCGGCCGCGATAGCCACGATGGTGGACAAGGGCGCTCGCACAGAGGCGGACACGGCTATCGCGGAGAACACGGACTTGGTGGAGAGCAAGAGCACGGCTATGGACGCCGCGATGACCAGACGTGGGGACGGACACCGGAGCCAACCCAGCCTGCACAGAGCGCAGTTATCTGCCCGCAGTGCAGGACGGCGAGCGCGCAGGGCGCGCGCTTTTGCGGTCAATGCGCCGCGTCGCTCGTCCCTGCAGCGTGCGGGAAATGCAACAGCGCGCTCGCGACCGGCGCGAAATTCTGCAGCCAGTGCGGCACCCCGGCGACCTGATGACGCCCTCCGTCAAGCTGGCGCTTCTCACGCTTCCCCCGCTGATCGCAGCGGGCGCCGGGGCTTTCGTCGCGTCGGTGAAAACGCCGGGAGCTCGCACAACGAGCATCATCCAGCATTTCACCGGCGGCATTGTATTCGCGGCGGCAGCTCTCGAGTTGCTGCCACAGGACAGAACGCACTCCACAACGCCGGTTGTCATTGGATTCGTGCTCGGCCTGCTGCTGATGCTGGGCATACGGCAGGTGTGCAACCGTCTGGAAAAGCGATTTGAGGCTTCCAGCTTGCCGACCGGTCTGATCATCGTGACGGCCATCGACCTCATCGTCGATGGCCTTGTTCTCGGCATCGCATTTTCCGTCGGCGAAGAGACGGGCCTCATCCTGACGATAGCACTCACACTTGAGGTACTGTTCCTCGCGCTGTCCGTGAGTACTGCGCTCGGTGCTGCGCGCGTGCGCAGGCTGTGGACTCTGGGCGTTCCAGTGTTGCTGGCGGCACTGCTCAGCGTATCCGCAGTCGGCGGTCATGCGCTGTTCGCCGGCCTGCCGGCGAACTTCTATGCGGTGCTGCTAGGTCTTGGAACTGTCGCACTCATTTACCTCGTCACAGAGGAACTGCTGGTCGAGGCGCACGAAGTGCCGGAGACCTCCGTCGCCACCGCCGCATTCTTCGTCGGCTTCATCGTCTTTTTCATCATCGAGGCCTCGGTCAAGACGGGTTGAGCGTTTTCCGTTTATGACTTGTTTGTCATTTTGCAATCATCTGGGCGCACCGGCGCCTCTCCACACTGGTGCTATTCCTCGCTTAGGCGAACCCAGTTAAGGAGAAGATGATGAAGTGGCCGGCATACGTAATGGCTGTAACGACCCTCGCCGCAAGCGGCGCAGTTGCGGCGCAGGGAATGCCCGAGAGTCAGAGCAAGACCCGGGAACAGGTGCGCGAGGAAATAGCCGAGGCGCGCCGTGATGGATTGCTACCGTACAAGCGTCATGACTATCCCCCGAGCGCCGCGACCATCAAAAGGAACAAGGAACTCTACGCAATCGCCCACCCGGGCGATGCTGCGGTGAAAGAAGCTTCCGCGTCCGCAGACGCGAAGTGACGTCCTTGAGTCTTGCGCCTGGCACTACACCGCGTTGTGAACACTGATTTGCCAACGCTCCACTGAGGCACTCGGTATTCACCCCCAATCAGTCCACGAGTCCGTCGCCCCGACCGTCGGGGCGTGTAGAACTTCGGAACTTCGCCGTGCGTTTGCCTTGCGCCGCACGGCCTCAACATCGCCCTCATCCTCCTGATCGCAAGTTCAAACCCCAAGGTCGCCGCCAACACGGAGCACATCCGGACCGGTCACGTGCGCTGGTCAGCTCGTTGACGAAGATGACCGAAAAATCATCTTCGCATCATGTTTGCACCGCAGCAGAACCGTAGCATCGCCCCTACCCCTTCACGACTTCGCCCTTCCATGCTCAGCCGCCACCTTGCTGCCGTACTTGCGATTGCCGCAGCAATCCCAGCTTATGCACAGTCGATATTGCCCCCTGTAGAGAGCGGACACCAGGCGCCAGCAGACGCTGCCGCGACCACGACCAGTGACGTCGCACTGACGCCCATGTCGCTCGACGATGCGCTCGGAATCGCGGCTGAAAATAATCCGCTGCTTCGCGGCGCGCGCGCCGACGCGAATGCGACCCAAGGCACTTTCATGCAGGCCGGTGCCCGACCCAACCCGGAGATATCGTTTCTGCAGGAGGGGTTCGGAGGCCCCGAGCGCACGACGACGGCTCTCCTGAACCAGACCGTTGAGTTGGGTGGCAAGCGTCGGGCACGGCTGGACGTCGCGTCGTATGGGCGTGAGGTGGCACTCGCTTCCCTCGACGGTCGCGGCGCGGCTCTGCGTTCGGACGTCGTTGCCGCATTTTATGGATTGCTCGCTGCGCAACGTCAATTGCAGGTCGCGCAGGAATCGGCAGATATCGCCGTCCGGTCCGCAGAGCTTGCCGGAAAGCGCTCGCGCGCTGGCAAGGTGTCGCCTGTCGAGGCGACGAAAGCGCGGGTTGCAGCGACAGGTGTTCAGATTGAACTCGCGAATGCCAGAACGCGCGTCTCGACTGCCGTGGAAAAGCTGGCCAGCGTAACGGGCAGTCCGCTCGTGCGGGGACGCTCTGCCACCGGCGACATCGAGACCGTGCCTGCAGTCGCACCCCTTTCCCAACTCCTGGAGCGTCTGTCCGACGCGCCCCTCTCGCGGGTCGCCCGTGCAGAAATGCTCCGTTCCAACGCCGCTATTTCAGTGGAGCGCGCAAAGCGCGTCCCCGATATCACGGTCAGCGCCGGCATGAAGCGGGTCATTACCGGCGGCATCCGCGACAACCAGGCCGTCGTCGGCATTTCCATTCCGCTTCCGCTGTTCGACACGAACAAGGGTGCGCTTCTAGAGGCAGTTCACAAAGCCGAGAAGGCGGGCGCCGATTTCGACAGTGAGAAGGCCCGTTTGCAACTCGAACTGACCCAGGCATATGCCAGCTACGAGAGCTCGACGCAGGCGGCCCAGCAGTTGAAGGCTGACGTCCTGCCGGCCGCGCGCGAAGCGCTCGACGCGATGTCAAGAGGATACGAGCTTGGCAAGTTCAGCTTTCTCGATGTGCTAGACGCGCAGCGCACTTTTTTCCAGGGGCAATCGCAATATGTGCAGGCGTTGACCGACGCTCATCTTGCATATGCTGACATCGGACGGCTTGTCGGCATGCCCCTGCGCTCCGACGCTCACCAAACGACCAATCTACCTTGAAGGACTCGTCATGTCGCGCAGAACAATCGCTATCGCCATTGTGGCGAGCATCGGCGCCGCAAGCATCGCGCTCGCGACGGTGGCATTAACACGCGAGTCGTCAACCGCTCAGGCGGCCCCCGGCATTGTTGAAGCTTCGCAATCGAGCCAGGGGGCGATTGGCCAGCATGGGGGTAGTGTGCTGAAAAATGGCGCATGGACCGTCGAAATCGTCATGTCCGAGAAGCCCGGCGATGCCCGTCTTGTCGTCTATCCGTTTGATGATGGCAAGCCAGTCGATAAGGGCGTAACGGTCTCCGGCACCTTAACCCGCTACGACGGTTCGAAGGAGCAGTTGCAGTTCGCGCGAGCGGGTCAAAAATTCACGTCTACCCGGCCGATAGCCAAGCCTCACGTATTCGATGCCTCTATCGACCTCAGGTGGCGCGAGCAATCCGCTTCATTTGATTTCTCCCGCGCCGATGGTGCGGTCGCGCTAAGCGCGAGGCAGGTCGAGGCGGCTCAGATTGGCCTGGCTCCGGCTGGCCCGGCTCAAGTCGTCACGACGTTCCAGCTTCCCGGCGAAATCAAGTTCAACGAGGACCGCACCGCTCACGTCGTGCCGCGTGTGGCCGGTATCGTCGAGCGCGTCACCGTATCAATCGGAGAGAAGGTCGAGAAAGGACAGTTGCTCGCGGTCATTGCAAGTTCTGACCTTGCTGACCGCAGAAGCGAACTGCTGACTGCGGAGCGTCGCCTTTCGGCTGCCCGAACCTATTACCAGCGGGAGAAGACCCTCTGGCAGGAGCGGATCTCCGCTGAGCAGGACTATCTTCAGGCGCAGGTACAGTTGCGCGAAGCAGAGATTGCCGCGCAGAACGCCCGACAGAAGCTGTCCGCTCTGGGCGCTCAAGCCTCTGCGAGCGCACTGAATCGCTACGAACTGCGCGCACCATTTACCGGAACAATCGTTGAGAAGCACCTGACCCCTGGCGAGGCAATCGCGGCAGATGCCAACGTTTTCGTTGTCTCCGACCTTTCATCTGTATGGGCTGAGATGGCGGTGCCCGCCCAGCGGTTGAACGAGGTGCGCATCGGCCGCGAAGCGACCGTAAGCGCCACCGCGTTCGAGTCGAAATCGAGCGGCCCCATCGCGTATGTAGGCGCTTTACTGGGAGAACAGACTCGCACGGCACCGGCGCGTGTTGTGCTGCCGAATCCAGACGGCGCATGGCGTCCGGGCATGTTCGTTAATGTCTCGGTGGACGCGGGCAGACAGGACGTACCGGTCGCAGTGCCGAGTGACGCACTGCAGGATATCGATGGCGCACAAGCCATCTTTGTGCAGTCGCCCAAGGGATTCGTTGCTCAAGCCGTCGAGACCGGGCGTCGTGATGACCGCGTCGTTGAAGTTGTCAAAGGGCTCAGGCCTGGCCAGCAGTATGTCAATACTAACAGCTTCGTACTCAAGGCCGAGCTCGGAAAAGGCAGCGTCGAGGAAGAGTAACTCCAAAGCCCCGAACCTCTGACGACCCGCAACAGGCAGGTTGCACACACCCTTATCCGGTTTCATAGGACCATCTCAATGTTTGAGAGACTGATTCGTTTTGCGATAGCACACCGTTGGCTCGTCATGCTGGCTGTTATCGCTGTCGCAGCGCTGGGCGTTTACAGCTACCAGAAGCTGCCGATCGATGCCGTGCCCGACATTACCAACGTCCAAGTCCAGATCAACACGTCAGCGCCCGGATATTCGCCGCTCGAGGCCGAGCAGCGCATAACGTATTCGGTAGAGACCGCGATGGCGGGCCTGCCTGATCTAGAACAGACGCGTTCCATCTCGCGCTACGGTCTGTCCCAGGTAACCGTCATCTTTAAGGACGGGACCGACATCTACTTCGCGCGCCAGCTGGTCAACGAGCGAATTCAGGAAGCAAAAGACAAGCTGCCACCTGGCGCCACCCCGGCGATGGGGCCGACTTCAACCGGGCTCGGCGAGATTTATTTGTGGACAGTCGAAGCTACCGTCGCGGCGCGCAAGCCCGATGGGACACGCTATACACCCGCAGACCTGCGTGAGCTTCAGGACTGGGTCATCAAGCCCCAGCTCCGCAACGTACCGGGCGTCACCGAGGTCAATTCGATTGGCGGGTTTGTCAAAGAATTCCGCGTCGCACCGAATCCGACCAAGCTGATGTCATACGGTTTGACCCTGGCAGACGTGGTCCGCGCGCTCGAGCGTAATAATGACAACGTGGGCGCCGGATATATTGAAAAGCGCGGTGAACAATACCTGGTGCGCGTGCCCGGCCAAGCGCGCTCGGTCGAGGATATCTCCAATGTCGTGCTGACAAACGTCGGTGGCGTACCTGTCCGAATGAAAGATGTCGGGCAGGTCGATATCGGTCGCGAATTGCGAACCGGCGCGGCGACGGCGAATGGCGAAGAAGTGGTGCTCGGCACAGTGTTCATGTTGATGGGCGAGAACAGTCGTACTGTCGCAAAGGCCGTCTCAGTCAAGATGGAGGAGGTCAATCGCACATTACCAGAGGGCGTGCGTGCGGTGCCGGTCTACGACCGTACGGTGCTGGTCGAAAAAGCTGTGCAGACCGTGAAAAAGAACCTCCTCGAAGGTGCGGTTCTCGTTATCGTCATTCTCTTCCTGTTCCTCGGCAACATCCGTGCGGCGCTCATTACCGCGCTTGTCATCCCATTGTCAATGCTGATGACATTCACGGGGATGGTTAATGCAAGAGTGAGCGCCAACCTCATGAGCCTCGGCGCGCTCGATTTCGGCATTATTGTGGACGGCGCCGTCGTGATTGTTGAGAACTGCGTGAGACGCCTTGCGCATGCGCAGACTCTTGCAGGGCGACCCTTGGGTCGCGAAGAACGTTTCGCCGAAGTTTTCAGAGCATCGCAAGAAGCGAGGCGCGCCCTCATTTTTGGCCAACTCATTATTATGGTCGTTTATCTGCCCATCTTCGCGCTCACGGGCGTCGAGGGCAAAATGTTCCACCCGATGGCGGTTACTGTCGTGATGGCACTCGCCGCGGCAATGGTGCTGACGGTCACCTTCATTCCTGCCGCAGTTGCGCTGTTCATCGGTCAGCACGTCGAAGAGAAGGAAAACTGGCTGATGGGCCGGGCACGACGACTTTATGAGCCCGTGCTCGCCGCGTTCATGAAGCGTCCGAAGCGCGTGCTCGTTGGTGCAGTCATGATTGTTACCCTGACGATGGGGCTGGCGACCCGCCTTGGCAGCGAGTTCATTCCGAGCCTGAACGAGGGCGACCTTGCCGTTGCCGCGTTACGCATCCCTGGCACAAGCCTCTCACAGTCGGTGGACATGCAGAAGTCCATCGAGAAGACGCTCAAACAGGGGTTCCCAGAAATCGATCGTGTCTTCGCACGGACCGGTACGGCCGAAATCGCCGCGGATCCGATGCCACCCAACCTGTCCGACGGTTACATCATGCTGAAACCGACAGACAAGTGGCCGAACCCGAACAAGTCGCGTGACCAGCTCGTGCAGCAAATTGAGGCTGCGCTCGCGGAACTGCCGGGCAACGCATATGAGTTTTCGCAGCCTATTCAGTTGCGTTTTAACGAGTTGATTTCTGGCGTGCGTAGCGACGTGGCAGTCAAAGTCTTCGGCGATGACATGGCCGTGCTCAATGGAACCGGCGAGAAGATTGCGGCGGCGCTTCAGAAGGTGCCTGGCGCCTCGGAAGTGAAGGTCGAGCAGACCACCGGTTTGCCGGTTCTTACCATCAACCTGGATCGCGACAAGCTCGCGCGGTACGGCGTCACCGTAGGAGACATTCAGGACACAGTTGCAGCCGCTGTCGGCGGGCAGAAAGCGGGCACGCTGTTTCAGGGCGACCGGCGCTTTGACATCGTGGTCCGGTTGCCCGAGGAACTTCGCTCGGATATCGAGGCGATTAAGCGCCTGCCGATTGCGTTACCATTTTCCCGGCAAGGGGTCGCGAGCGGCCCCGTGGTCCAGGCGCCGTACGTCCCCCTTGCTGAGCTGGCGACGGTCGAGGTTGCCCCGGGCCCCAACCAGATCAGCCGGGAGAACGGCAAGCGGCGCGTGGTGGTGAGCGCAAATGTGCGCGGCCGGGACGTGGGCTCATTCGTCGCGGATGCCCGCGAGCAGCTTCAACAGGACGTTCAGGTTCCGTCGGGTTACTGGTTGTCGTGGGGTGGACAATTCGAGCAATTGCAGAGCGCGAGTGAGAGATTGAAACTGGTCGTCCCGCTTTCGCTCTTCATGGTGTTCGTCCTCCTTTTCATCATGTTTAATAACGTGAAGGACGGCTTGCTGGTGTTCACGGGTATCCCGTTCGCACTGAGTGGCGGAGTGGTCTTGCTGTGGATGAGGGACGTCCCTCTGTCCATTACCGCCGCGGTCGGCTTCATCGCGCTGTCAGGCGTCGCCGTACTGAACGGGCTCGTCATGATTTCCTTTATCCGGAATCTGCGCGAGGAAGGTGTGCAGTTGGATGTGGCCGTTCGCGACGGAGCGGTGACGCGGCTGCGGCCGGTACTGATGACTGCGCTGGTGGCGTCGCTTGGCTTTTTGCCGATGGCATTCGCGACGGGCACAGGCTCGGAAGTGCAGCGTCCCCTGGCGACCGTTGTCATTGGCGGGATCCTGTCGTCAACGGCCCTGACACTGCTGGTTCTTCCTGTCCTGTATCGGGTTGCCCATTCGACGTCGTTTCGTTCGATGGTTATGGACGGGTTGGCGAAACGGGCGCCAGGTCCGGTACTTCGCTGGTTCGGTATTCTCTCGAGGTAGTGTTCAATGCGGATTCTTTTAGTGGAAGATGAGCCGAAGACCGGTGTCTATCTTCGTAAGGGCCTGGCTGAGGCGGGATACGTCGTCGATTGGATCGAAGACGGCATCACCGGCCAGCACCAGGCCGAGACGGAGGACTATGACCTCCTCATTATCGACGTGATGCTTCCGGGGCAGGATGGGTGGACGCTGCTGCAAAACCTTCGGCGCACGAGGTCGACTCCGGTGCTGTTCCTCTCCGCGCGTGACGACGTAGTAGACAGGGTAAAAGGGCTGGAACTGGGGGCGGACGATTACCTTGCGAAGCCGTTTGACTTCGTCGAACTGGTTGCTCGCGTAAGGTCAATCCTGCGACGCGGCAAGCCGCGCGAGTCGACGATGCTCCAGGTTGCCGACCTCGCACTTGACGTGACCCGACGCAGAGCGACCCGTCAGGGCGATATCATTCTTTTGACCGCCAAGGAGTTCACGTTACTGTGGCTTCTGATGCGAAAGGAGGGAGAAATTCTGCCACGCGCAACAATTGCCTCTCAGGTGTGGGATATGAATTTTAACAGCGACACCAATGTCGTGGACTCAGCCATCAGGCGGCTTCGCTCAAAAGTTGACGACGCCTACGAACCCAAGCTCATTCATACAGTGAGGGGTATGGGGTACGTGCTGGAAGTGAGAGGCAGTGCGAGTTGTTGATGCGCCTGGTCCCGCGAACGCTCCGCGCACGGCTGACTGCGCTTATTATCCTCTCGACATCGGTTATTCTCGCCCTGAGCGGGGTTGCACTGTATGAAGCACTAAGAAGCCGTATTGAGTCGACGTCAGTCGAGCAGATATCTGGCACGATGTCATCTCTGCAGGTGCATCTGACCGAGATCAAGACGACAGACGACATTGGCCGCAATGCCGAGATGTGGATAGACCAGTTGCATGGGCATCAGAACATGGACCTGGCCATCTACGACATGGCGGGCAATCGCCTTCTGAGCACGGCAGGATTTCAGCCGTATGCACCGATCCTGACAACTCAGACGAAGCATGTTCCGACAACTTTGACCCCGGCTCACTCCCGGCTCCGCTACATGGTTAGTACGGTGCCAATCGAAGGGCCGGTCGGGCCGTCGGTTCGCATCGCTATCCAATACGACGGGTCCAAAGACCAGGCTCTTCTGCGGGCGTACGCGTATACCATTGTCATTATTGAAGTGTTTGGGGTTCTGCTAGCGGCCGCTTTCGCGTATGGCATCGCAATGCTGGGTCTGAGCCCGCTGCGGCGCCTCGTTTCGCGCGCGGAAGAAATGTCGACGAGTCGCCTCGCGCATCCGTTGCCCGAGCTCGATGCCTCGGGTGAACTGAAAGAACTGGGCCACGCGTTCAACGGCATGCTTGCGCGGCTTGACGAGTCGTTCACGCGGCTCAGCCAGTTCTCGTCGAATCTCGCCCATGACATGCGAACGCCTCTGACAAATCTGCTGGCCGCTGCCCAGGTGGCGTTGTCACAGACCCGATCTTCTTCCGAGTACCGGGACGTCATCGAGTCGAGCGTCGACGAATACCAGCGTCTATCGAGAATGATCGAGGACATGCTTTTTCTGGCGCGTTCGGAGCAGGCAGAGCCATCCGTGACCTTGCGAAATCTAGATGCTGCTTGCGAGGCCGAACGCGTCGCCGGCTACTACGAGCCGATGGCGCAAGACGCCGAGGTAACGATCGAGGTAAAGGGCCACGGCACTGTTCACGCAGACCTTCTTCTCTATCAGCGCGCACTGAGTAACCTGCTGTCTAACGCTCTCGCGCACGCGCCCCGAGGGTCGGCCATAACTATCGACTGTTGCGAACAAGCGGATTGGACGACGATTACCGTTTCAGACATGGGACCGGGTATTGCGCCCCCCCACCTCGTCCGGCTATTCGAGCGGTTCTACCGTGTGGACCCGTCCAGGCACGACTCCGCGTCCGGCACGGGGCTCGGGCTGGCTATCGTGAAGTCGATCATGAACAACCACGGAGGACAGTGCGGCGTGAAGAGCGAGCCTTATATTCGCACGGCCTTCTGGCTGCGGTTCCCGCATCACGGGTACTGAAATGACGGTGCAAAGACGCCGCTGTCCACCGCTGGCTGACAGGCACCGAGCGCCATGGCTAACCGAACACGCCTAGGGAATTCAGCCACCGTGCCTGTCACCGCGGCGATCGCGCCTATCGGGCTGCGAGGTTGTCATGATGGTCGGCCGACGGCGCAGTTTCGCCTGCGTGGGATGCCACCGCGTGCAACTCCTTGTTGCGGGCAATCGTGGCAGCGTTTGGCGGGAATTGCGTTTTGCTTGCTTGCGTCAAGCCGTCATGCTGAGCCTGAATTAGTTCTTGCCGGACCTGCTCGCGCGACTTGCCCTGCGCCTGCGCTGTTTGCAAGGTCGCGCCGATAGACACTACTACTGCTACAGAAAGTGCGAAGAGTTTTGCGGCTTTCATTTGAATCTCCTTTGTTATGACCACCGGTTGGCGAGTCAGGAGCCCAGTATGAATATCGGACAGTGCGCAATCGTGACTGCCAGATGAGAAAAATGTCAGGTTCGGTGTTCTGACATACCGGGACAACAAGCCTCTGCCGTGAGCCTTTCGATATCGACATCCGTTCATCAACCCGTGACTCATGAACTGATTTTTGCGTACTTACCCGTCCCGCAGTTTCTTCTGTCTCCGCTAGCAAAAGCAATATGGCTACATGCAGTGATGACAGGGCGCCTTGCATGGCAAGCAATTCGCATGTACTCCCGAATAGCTACCCACGCGTGAAATTTCCGTCACGTGCGCGTCATGTCGGCGCAGAATTCCCGAAACACAATGCTTTCGATGTGGTTGCGGTCACTCGGCCGCCGACATTTGCTCCCCGTGCAGCCTGCCGGCCAATGCGTTCCTGCGCTGTCTCTTCATTGCCCGACCGATGTGAAAGCGGTCGCTCACCAGGAAGATGGTTAGTCCGGACATGAACATGAAACATGCGCACTTGTTTTTCAAATTGCTTTTCGTGGTCGTCATTGCCGTAAGCCTTGCTGGGTGCGTTAGCCCCGCCAGAAGACCTCCGACTGCGAACACGTCGCCCGCAGCCACGGAAGCAGCGGCGCCAAAGGACCTGCCTCCGGGCGAACAGCTAGACTATGCCGGCCATCGCTGTGGGAATCCAAATTTGCACGTTAAGACTCATCCGTGTATTTTCCCTCGTCGATAGCAACGCCATTTTCGCGTCGACAGAAATTGCCACCCGAATCAATCGTCGCTTATGCCGCGCTTCAACAGGCAGCGCTGGTTTTCACATCCACGCAGATTGTCACCGCCGCCGGGCCATTAGAGATTTCATCCAATCGCCAGCCATCTACAGATTACAAGCTCGTCGAGAACGGCAACCCAGGCTTGTAGTTCTGTATTTCTTTTTATCGCCTAGAGAGGTGCGTAGCCGACCCGGAAACCTTGCAATTACCCACAACTCCAAGAGAAGTTATGTTAACCTCGCATAGATTAGTCATCCTATGGAAAGATAATGACTGGTAATGTGCGAGTAGATGACGAGGACTGGATCAATAGAGAGACGGCGGATAACAGCTTTCAAGACGCCAGACTTCGCAGAAGATTCCGAATTTTGCTAGAGCGACTATGGTCGGGCGTTGGGCAAACCATTCCATTTGCTTGCCAAGACTGGGCGAACACGAAAGGCGCTTACCGCTTCCTGTCCAATGAGCGCGTAAGCGAGCAGGATATTCTGGGCGGTCATTTCCAAGCGAGTGGTGAGCGCTTTAGGGCGACCGAAGGCCCAATTCTCGTGCTGCAGGACACGACAACGTTCTCATATCAGCGGGAACGTCCTGAGCTTATCGGTTATACGGGCAAGACGTCGATTCAGCGTGGACGGCACGGCCTGCAACAACCGCTGACCCAATGCGGCATCCTGATGCATTCGAGTCTGGCCGTAACCGCTGAAGGCTTGCCGCTGGGCCTGACGGCCATCAAATTCTGGACCCGGACTCAGTTCAAGGGTTGCACGGCGTTAAAGCGAAAGGTCAACCCTACCCGTATGCCAATTGAAGAAAAGGAAAGCTATCGCTGGCTAGAAAACCTGAGACAATCCACAGCATTACTGGGCGAACCGGAACGCTGCGTACATATCGGCGATCGCGAAAGCGACATTTACGAGCTATTCTGCGAAGCGCATGATTTGGGCACGCACTTCCTCGTGCGCACATGCGTTGACCGCCTGGCTGGCGACGGAGAGCATACGATCGCCGACGAGATGGCCGAGGCGAAGGTCAAGGGTCTCCATCGTGTTGAGCTTCGCGATTCTAAAGGCCGTCCCGACGAAGCCTTTTTGGAGATCCGGTATCGCCGCATTACGGTGCTACCACCTCTCTATAAGCAGCGTCGCTATCCCGAGCTACGTCTGACTGTCATTCATGCCCAGGAGAGGACCGCACCCGCCGGTCGACCTCCAATCGAGTGGAAGCTAATCACTGATCTGTCGGTCAAATCTCGTGCGGAAGCCATCGAGAAGCTCGACTGGTACGCGATGCGTTGGAAAATAGAGACCTTTCATAAGATCCTGAAGTCGGGATGCAAGGCCGAAGAATCTAAGCTGCGTACGGCTGATCGCCTAGCCAATCTTATCTCGGTGTTTTGTATCCTGAGTTGGCGCATCTTTTGGCTAACCATGCTCAACCGGTGTGCTGCACACGCCCCCGCCCAGTTGGCAGTCACACAAACAGAGATCGAACTCCTTGATCGGGTCGTCATGGACACGCCTCGCACGGCACAGGCGCCGCCGCTGCTGCGCAGCCTCATCAAGCTTGCGCAACTCGGTGGGTACCTTGCACGTGCCAGCGACCCGCCGCCAGGCAATACCGTTATGTGGCGCGGTATGCGCCGTCTGATTGACATTCAGCTGGGATATGAACTCGCGCAGGACGAGTGTGGGTAATTGCAAGCCCGGAAACCGTTCTATCGTTCTATCGGCCGAGATATGGCTTAAGTCCTGCAACGACACGCCGCATAGCTTCGCAGCTTCGCCAGCCAAACTGGCACGAACACAGAGTTGCGGCGTCTCGCGCAGCCAGATCGGGCGAGCGCCACGGGCCATTGGTACGTTTCCCAATGCGCATCCAAACGCCTGGTAAGTGGCGTTATCGCAGTCGCGCGGCTTGGCCCGTCGTCTAGCGAGGCTAATGTTTCTGGCGGCTGGGCGCCCATGAGCCCCGGTCGCCGAAATCATCCGGGGGCTACCGTACACCTTCGCATGATCACTGACGCCGTTTAGGAACGGCTTTCTTAGTCTGAGTTCGGAGGGTACACGGGTGCGCGATCGGATAAATAAATGCCGTGCGGAGAACGTCCGACTTCGATGGTTTCGACCAGCTTGCGACTCGAGAGATCGATCACGCCCACACGTCTGGCAAATCGGAAGGTCACCCAGAGGGACTTTCGGTCGGCAGACAACTCCATGTCATCGTTGATGGCGTTCTCAATATCTGTGATCGAGTACTCGTTCATGCTGCTAGCTGCCGTTGCTCTGTCAGGTACCGATGATATTCCTCTTCGTCGCGTCTTGTCGCCGCGGCGTCGACGAACGCATCGTATTCTTCGGTGTGTTCGCCGGTCAGTGCGTGGGCAACGGCTGTCCCTTGACGCTCAGTAGGCCGAGAGCGTTGGGCGGCACCCGCGCTAGTGCTTTACCTGGTCTTCCAACTCGATGGCCAGTTCCGCGGCCAACGCTGCCTGCACGGCTACGTGCCTTTCACGAAATGCTTCGGCGCCGACCATGACCTCGGGATGGTCCTTGAAAAACGCGGCTACTTCCGCGTCTCTCGCAGAGGTAAGCGCGGCGATGTTCGCGGGTTCTAACGCGCGCTCCAGCGTTTCGGCTTCGATGCCGAAATGCTCGCTGATAGCAGCGACCGCGTGCGAAATCGGAAACGCCACATCCTCGTGGGCGTCTTTATTGCCGTCAACGAAAAAATAGCCAGCGCAAAGCAGGTCGCCTTTGACCTCGGCTGCGAGGCGCGAGGTAAGATCGTCCTCGATTGCTCGCCTGTCGTTGCTCGCGGAGTCGAACATCCGCAGCGCCTCTTCCTTTGTCGCTTCGCGCGAGTAAATTTCAACGCGGCCACCTCCGGCGCATTCTAGTTCGACATATACGGTTGCACCATCAAGTTCGGACATATGTTTTTCTCTTTCGACGTTGGTGATCGAGTACCCGTTCATGCTGCTTGTCGGGTCTTGAGTAGCTGTTTGATTTGATTGCGAGTAAGACTAGGGTCCGCTGCCTTTGCCGACACGATCTCCGTCAAATCGTCGTCCGAGTAGGCAGCGAGAACCGCGAGTTCGCCGGCATTGAAAAGCGCCTCCATCTCGGCACGATGCCGGGAGTCGACAAAGCGCTTATAGACACGCACGTATTGGGCTGTGGTCGCCTCCGAAAGACCGTAGCGCATTTTGGCGAATTTTAAGAAAAACCTTGCTCCTTTTTTCTCTGCTGCGGGCAAGCTCGACCCTTCGGATTTAGCTTTTTCAACGCAGTGATTGACCACTTCCTTCTTGGCTGCCAATAAGGCTTCGCCAGCTTTGAAAACGTTGATTCTTGGCTTCAACACGGGCTTTGTTTCCTCTTTAATCGCCGTTGCAGGATGGGCTTCCGTTGAAGGGACAGCCTATACAAAATCTACCGATGTCTAACGGCACGCAAGTCCGTTTCTTTTGTTCTGCGGTGGCCTCCGCTGATTGTCTTTAGCTATTGGTGCCAGGTGTCGGAGAATGTAATGAGAGACACGGACGACACCGATGCTAAAAGGCTCTCGATCACGAGCTTTCTTGGTCTGGCGCGAATGCCGGTTACGCCGAATCCTTCGACGAGTCTTTGAACTGTGGTTGCGTCACTAGTTAGTCGAGCACCGCCTTACCGGTCTTGCCGGGTGTCCCAGACACGGAGGATCGCTATAGCAATAGGTTCGTCCGCGTAGGCCGGCAGGACTTCGTAGTGAAGTTGATAGCGTCCAGCGAGGCACACCCACCGATGCACTTCGCGCGCCGGGGGTCCATCGTAGCCGTCTAGTTCTTCCCCGATACGATGAAAATGGTCCTGCCCCAGGCGCTCCGCCTCGTCGAGCAGCGCGTTGACGAC
>NZ_FCOG02000278.1 GCF_001544975.2 Caballeronia arationis
AACGGCGATCAATACCTTCATCGCGAGTCGCCCGAGTACCGCGACGCCGTCAAGCGCAAGACCCACGCCTATCACGTCTTCATTCAGGCTGGCATCGTCTGCCAGGGACTGCTTCAGTACCTGGCAGCGGTATTCCCTTCACTCGTCTGGAGTTCCTTTGGATCCTGGCTGCGCACCATCCGTCCCGGCATCCCTCCATCGGAGTTGGTCGTCGCCAGTGCACTACGACAATGCCTGCCCGAATTTCTCGTGAATAGCGCCAAAACCAATTTCTTCGCGAAATTCATCGCCGAAAGGCAGGACCCTGACACCTTCGAGATGTTCCGACTGGCCACATAACCCCAAGACTGTGCCGAACTCGGCACTCTTGAGCATATAAGAAATGTCGCATTTTGACGTAGGTTCGTCGCCAGACAGGCGTTTCAGGAGCGCGGGCGATGAATACGACTGGGACCATCACGATGTCGATGCGCGAACTGGACCGGTTCAAGGTCATCGAAACCGGAACGAAGCAGAACCGAACGGCAGACGCTCCGATCGATCCCGTATTTTTACGCTCCGCTCAGGCATAGATTCGTCATGCACCTGCACACGTGCCTCCGGTAGACCGCCTCGAAGAGATTGCAACGTTCATCGCAATAGCATTGAGGTCGCGTGCCTCGCGTTCTTGCCTATGAATTTCTCGAGAAAGGAAGCGAGCGCTCAGCGGTCTATCCTGAGCTATCAGCTGCCCAATTCGCCCCCTTTGCCTGCAGGATAAGCTACGACCTTTGCAAGATCACTTCGTTGCAAAGACCGATATCCCTCCGTTTGCAAAGTTAGCCGAAGTGCCAGGCTGGAACGGCACATAGACTTCACCAAGACCGCTGTCGACGGCTACAGAATGCGCCCCCGCTCCAACTGGCACCTTGTATAGCAACTGGCGCGACGCTCCATCGATTACGCCCATCTGAGGACTGAACCCCGAGGACGCAGCGGTGCCGCTCGTGACATAGTGCCGTGCGGGAAGGAAGTATCGATTCGAGGCGGGATCGTACGTTACCTGGTCGGTGCCGCCGAAAGGCACCGAGGCAAGTTGACTACCGGTATTCCGGTCCAGAATCAATGTGATGAGCGGGCTGCCGGCTGAAGGATCGCATCCCACCAGCACGTCGCTGTTCGGTCCCAACGCGATACCCGTGGGCGAACATTTATCGAGCGGGAAAGCCTTGCTGACGACGGGTGCGCCAGCCGTGACCGAGTTTGCGGTTATGACGTCAAGTTCGCCGTCTGGATGGGCTGACGTGCCATCGTTGTTGATGTAGAAGTTTTTCGTGGTCGAATCATAAGTGCAGGCCTCAAGCCCTGATGAACCATTGAATACGAGTTTCGACACCACGCTTTGAGTCGTCGTGGAGATGAAAGTGACGAAGGGCGGCGTCTCACCGGGACTCGCGTACATCACGAGATGGTCGTCCGGGTCGTAACACCCCTCGTCGACACGTGAGCCAGAATTGCTGATAGCAATGGTCTTGACCGTTTTTAGCGCGGCCGTATCGACGATCTTGACTGAGTCCACATCCCCCACGTAAAGAGTATTCGTGCCGGTGATTCCCACGATCCCATCGGGACCGGACGCGTCCGTTGTTGCGCCGGCGCCGGTGAAGGATCCCGTAACCTGAGCGATGAGCCCGTTCGACTTCGTATCGACAACATCGACGGCCTTGTTATTGCGATCCGCCAAATAGTATCGCCCTCCTTCCACATAGCCGATATCAAAGCTAAACGGCGGCACCGACGCATTCGGCACAGTGATATTCGTCAACAGCTTCGAGTTCGTGGGTGTTGTCGTTGAGGGGGGTGAAGTGGACGACGTTGAATTTGAGTTGTCGCTGCCGCCGCAACCAGCTATCACGGCCGTTGCAGCAAGAAGTAACGCGATCAAAGGCTGTTTCATCGATTGGCTCCTTCATTGGACCAGCACTGGCAAAGCACAGATTCGTTCCGGCGGAGCGCTTGTCTTTCGCGGACCGAGCGCGTCTCGCTCGCGGCGACGTCGTCAAGACACCGTTGCGCGGTTCATGGGCGTAAGCATGCGGACGCGTTCGCAATAATGCACAGCAAATGATTTAATGGTTTCTATATAGAATCACTGATGCACGTACGACTAGTGTAAGCAACAGACAAGAACGACCTGACTTTTTTAGTAAGGTTTGAGCAGATTTCAGGGTCATAACCATGGCAACGTACGCAGCCCAAACAATGGGCAGCGCCGTGAATCCGTGTCGGCGCCCGCAGGCGCGTCATCGGTTTCTGCCGTAAGGAAATACTCTGAGATTTGTAACTTGTCTTCGCGACAAAGCATCGCCTGTCAGGCAAGCGCTAAGTGAAAACACCGATGCCGTCGCACCACTCATTCTTAACGACACCAATTCTTTTGGAAGTTCAATTGGCCTGATTTCCTCTTCTTAAGCTCACGCTAAGATTTGCCGGGCTATAATCCTTTTGGCGCAGCGTTTGTGTTGGCGGTTTCAAACTTACTGTAAGTTCAACAGGTTTTTTAATGTTTAGCGTCTGGAGGTTGGCTCGCCGAGGCAAGTTGTAGCGAAGACCTCGAACGGCGAGTGGAACGCGTGCGTTGCGCGCGGCCGGCTGTTCAAGCTATCGGCGATAGCATCGAGTTCATCCCGACTGTAGACCGACAGGTCGGTGCCTTTGGGAAGGTACTGACGCAGCAATCCGTTGGTGTTTCGCAAGTGCCGCGTTGCCACGGGCCGCGTGGGTCGCAGAAGTACACCCTCACGCTTGTGGTGGCGGCAAGTTCCTGATGCCGCGCGAGTTCCTTGCCCTGGTCATATGTGAAGCTCTGACGCAGGGTTTCAGGATCGCGTTGAGTTTGGCGGAGAAGCCCGCCAGAGCTGAGGCGGCGGTTCCCAACCCGCCAGCGAACGCCTTGGAGGCAAAGCTTGGCGGGACGGCGGCCCGCGCTACGGCGGGCGGCGGTCAGTGCTTGAGCCGGCACCGATGCGTAGCCAGTGGCGGAGCTGTTTCGCATCAGCTCGCGACTGATGGTCGCTGTGAACGCCCGAGTATCAGGGCCATGGCCCTGATACTCACGTCCTGCAGCCGTCGGCTTGCGATGGCAAGGCGTTCTTCAGCTTGAAGTTGCTGATACGAAGTTTTGTCGGGCATTGCGACACCTTATACGACATAGGTGTTGCACTTCGCTTTTGAGACCGCCAAGCAAAAAGCCTTTCTTATGCGAGACTAAAAATGTCGGGCCGCATTTGGCACCACCGCTCGCGCTAAGCTTCGTTCCGCGCCTGCCTGTTGCTCCAACCGGCGACCAAGCAGTCACCCGCACGGCAATTCCTGGACCCTGCGACGGTCGCAGGCGGATCGCATCGGCACCTGGAATTGCATGACGTCCGCGCGTCGCTCTGCGCCGCGGTCCCAAGCTTTATGTTCAAGACGACGTGCGTTCACTCGTCGCAGTTGGACCAGGCGATCCATTCATCGAATGCGCGCAACCGTGTTTTGGCCGGCATGTTGCCATACCGCGATCAACACTTGAGCCCAATGCCGTTGCGATCATCGTGCAAACACGTGTCAGGCCTCACAGCTTACGCCTTATGGTCCCTGAGGAACCTGAAGAACTCCACGCCCTCTTGCAGGCGCCGTTTCATCATCTCCCAACTGACCAGCATCTCGCGGACGATTTCCCAGATCTTCGTCGGTCTGAAATAAAAGCGCTTGTAGAACTCCCTCAAGAGTGCCGAGTTCGGCACAGTCTTGGGGTTATGTGGCCAGTCGGAACATCTCGAAGGTGTCAGGGTCCTGCCTTTCGGCGATGAATTTCGCGAAGAAATTGGTTTTGGCGCTATTCACGAGAAATTCGGGCAGGCATTGTCGTAGTGCACTGGCGACAACCAACTCCGATGGAGGGATGCCGGGACGGATGGTGCGCAGCCAGGATCCAAAGGAACTCCAGACGAGTGAAGGGAATACCGCTGCCAGGTACTGAAGCAGTCCCTGGCAGACGATGCCAGCCTGAATGAAGACGTGATAGGCGTGGGTCTTGCGCTTGACGGCGTCGCGGTACTCGGGCGACTCGCGATGAAGGTATTGATCGCCGTT
>NZ_FCOG02000052.1 GCF_001544975.2 Caballeronia arationis
CATCAGTACCGAGCCCAGCAGTGTCATTATCGACGACGCGGAGGTGTGCTTCCGGCGTACCTACGGCTGTAGTACTAAAGACATTCTGGAGCAGAACGTACTCCCTGCGGTCAAGCAGTTCCTCGCTGTTCGGGGTCTGGAACTCTCTGAAGAGAAAACCAGAGTCACCCACATTGCCGATGGGTTCGATTTCCTTGGGCAGAACGTCCGCAAGTACGCGGGTAAGCTGCTCATCAAACCGGCCAACAAAAGCGTGAAGGCACTTCTGGATAAGGTTAGGGAAATCGTGAGGCAGCACAGGAGCGCCACACAGCGGAACCTGATCGTACAGCTCAACCCAGTGATTCGGGGTTGGGCCATGTATCACCGTCATGTGGTCTCAAAAGCTCATTTTACGTCGGTAGATGCTCACATCTGGCGCCTCTTGTGGAAGTGGGCGATGCGTCGGCATCCCACGAAAGGCACGGGCTGGGTGAAAAACAAATACTTCCGCGTAGAGGGGACCCGTTCCTGGGCGTTTACTGCCCGGTCACAAGCCCACGGGGTAACCCGGCTGTTTCGGGCTGCGGCGGTTCCGATTGTCCGTCACGTGAAAATACGTGGCCAGGCCAATCCGTTTGACCCTGCGTGGGCGTCTTACTTTGCCCGTCGTCGAACTACGACTGACGATTGATTGCCCGGTACCAACGCTGGTGCTGGTGAATGGCTTGAGCCGGATGCGGGGCGACTCGCACGTCCGGTTCTTAGGGGGCGGTGGCGCAGTAATGCGCTACCGCCACCCGACGTAGGCGTGGACGCAGAGTCAGGCCTGGTTCACACGGTCATCGGCACGGCGGCTAACGTGCACGACCTCAATGCGGCACCCGCTTTGTTGCACGGCGAGGAAACCGACGTTTATGCTGACGCCGGATACCAAGGCATCGAAAAGCGTGAGCAAACAGGCTCGGTTCGATGGCATGTTGCGATGCGGCCCAGCAAGCGAAGAAAATTAAACTTGAAGGATCCTGTCGATGCAATATACGACGAGATCGAACGACTGAAGGCCGGCATTCGGGCGAAGGTCGAGCATCCCTTCCGAATTCTCAAGAGACAGTTTGGCTACGTGAAGACGCGATACCGGGGGTTAGCGAAGAACACCGCTCAGATCACCACGCTATTTGCGTTGGGCAATTTATGGATGATGCGAAAGCCGCAAGATGAACCATTGCGTTCGATTTGCAGATGAGGACCTCGCCAGCGAATTCCATTAGGGCCAGCAGGCAGATACCAGCCTGCACAAAGGGGCCGGACATAAGCGTGCTGCCTAAACCTGCCAGTCAACATCGTGGAACTGTTTGCAATCCGGGAGGCGTCCACATAAGAGCTTCCTTAACAGAATTCAAAGGAAAATGTGGGTAATTGGAAGACTGCCGTAACGCTTACCTTGAATGTCAATAGGTCGCTGATGTCACTACCCAATGGTCGTTGAGGCATTTCGATAAGCACGCGTAGATTACCGTACTCACGACCTACCGTAAGAATCCTCAAACCTCACAATATCGTCCTCGCCCAAATACGACCCGGATTGCACCTCAATCATCTCGAGAGGCAGCTTTCCCGGATTTTCGAGCCGGTGAGTCTGTCCTAGCGCGATATAAGTCGATTCGTTCTCGGACAAGAGGAAGCTTTCCTCGCTTCGTGTGACGCGGGCCGTGCCGCGCACGACAATCCAGTGCTCCGAGCGATGGTGATGCATCTGCAACGAAAGGCGCGCACCGGGGTTCACGACGATACGCTTCACATGGAAGCCCTTCCCTTCATCGATCGAATCGTAGTAGCCCCATGGCCGATACACCTTCCGGTGAAAATTCGCCTCGGCCCCCTTCTCGCTCCTAATACGCGACACGATCGCCTTGACGTTCTGCGCAGAGGAACGCTTCGCGACGAGGATCGCGTCGGGCGTTTCGACCACAACCAGGTCGTCCGTGCCAACGCACGCGATCAATCGCCCTTCCGAATGAGCAAGCGTGTTCGACGCGCCCTCAAGCATTACGCGGCCACGCGTGACGTTACCGGCTGCATCCTTGGGGAGCGCCTCCCAGACGGCATCCCACGCGCCGACATCCGACCAGCCCGCTTCGAGCGACACCACGGCGGCTACGAACCCGGAGCCCGGTTCGGTGACGCGCTCCATGACGGCGTAATCGATCGACTGCGACGGACACGCGGTGAACGACGCCGCATCGACACGCAGGAAATCGACGTCGTGCGTATTGCCCTTGAACGCTTCGACACATGCCACGTAAATCAACGGTTCAAACTGTTCGATCGCGCGCAACCAAACGGACGCGCGCAACACGAAGAGGCCACTATTCCACAGATAGTCGCCGCTCTCGAGGTACTTCTGCGCCAGTTCGAGAGACGGCTTCTCGACGAAGTGGTCGAGTTGACGAACGTTGCGCTCGTCCAGCGCCTGTCCGACGCGCAGATACCCGTAGCCAGTTTCGGCCCGCGTCGGCACGACACCGAGCGTAACGATATGACCAAGGGCCGCAACCCCGACGGCATCGGCGACACGCGCGCGAAACGCGGTTTCGTCCGTCACCGCGTGATCCGCGGGCATCACGACCATGATCGCGTCGTTGCCTTCAGCGACCAGCGACAAGGCGGCGAGTGTCAGCGCCGGCGCGGTGTTGCGTCCCGCGGGCTCAAGTATGATCTGCGCCTGAACGTTACTTTGGCGCAACTGCTCGGCCACGTTGAACCGGTGATCTTCGCCGCAGACGACGACGCTGCGCGCGGCCACCGGATGGCTCGAGCCCAGGCCGACGAGACGCCGCGCGGTCGATTGCAGCAGGGAGTCGTCGCCCAGCAGGCCGATGAGTTGCTTCGGAAACTGTTCGCGCGACAGCGGCCACAGGCGCGTGCCCGCGCCGCCCGCGAGTATCACGGCTTGCACGGGAAGGCGATCGGCCAGCGCCTTTGCTTGATCGGGGACGGAAGATGGAATGCTCATGTTTCGTAATCGAAATGGATGCGTGACGGACCTCGCCGCCGACGACGTTCAAGCCGACGCAACTGCCTGGCGAAAAGCCGTTCCGCGCTTCGCGTCCGTCGCATATTCATAAAACGCGGTACGCGTCGCGAATGCCGGTCGAACGGTCTGGAAGAAGCACAGCATGTCGCTCATCTGCTTGTTGCGGAGCACCGTGGTGAATGCCTCGAAATCGCGTTCGCCGAATTCGGGCGACAGCAGGCGCGGCCCGGACTGGTACAAAGCATCGGCGATCACGGCCGCAATCTCGACGCGCACGCGCGCCAGATCTTCCTTGATCGTGTTGCCCTGATGCACCCGATACACGATGTGTTCCTCGTTGAGATCCAGAATCACTGAACCAGATTCGAACGCGAACATCAGGAAGTCCAGGTCGTGGCAGTAGCGCAGCGGCTGAAAGCCGCCCGCAGCGTCCCACATGCGTCGTGAAAACACCATGTTCGAGGTGGTCGCGACGTAGTTCTCGTTCACGAGCGACAACTGCGGCAGGCCGTACCTGTCGAGGAAAGACTTCGAGCGCGCGAGCCAGTCGACAGCGACGCCGCCGCGCTGCGGGACGCCCGCGTCGTCCATGATTCCGACACCGCCCGCGATCAGCTCTGCGGCGCCTCGCTGTGCGATCAGCTCGCGGCAACGCTCAAGCTTCTTCGGTGCGAACTGATCGTCCGAGTTGAGCACGGCGACATATTGCGAGCGGCTGATGCCGATGGCCCGGTTGATCGTGTTGTGCGCGCCAGCGTTTTCCTGCCGGAACGCGCGCGCGCGCGGTGTTTTGGCCATAACGCGCTCCGCAATCTCGAAGCCGTTGTCGGTAGAGCCGTCGTCGATGAGGATAATCTCGTCGGCAGGGGAAGTCTGTTCGAGCACGCTTTCGAGCGTCGACTTGATGTACCTGCCGTGGTTGTAGAGCGGCACCACCACCGAAATGGAAGGCCCTTCGTTCTTCTTGAGGAACTTGAACATGGATGTCTCGGAACGTGCCACGGGGCCGTTCTTGTCAAAAAGCTATTGAATGTCAGTGTCGAAAAACGGGAAATAGCGCGACCGGTAACGCAAGTCGCGCGACCTGTCCTTGATATAGTGCGCTGGATTGCCGCCGACGATCGTATAAGGCGCGACATCGCGCGTCACGACGGCGCCCGCACCGACCACAGCGCCCTCGCCAACGGTAACACCGGGACAGATGATGGCGCGCGCGCCGATCCACGCATGATCGCCGATGACTACTGGCTTGCACAGGCAGACGAAGTCCGGGTTCTGCGGATCGTGCGTAAGCGTCTGAATCAGCGTGTAGTGCGAGACGTTCACGTTATTGCCGATCTTGAGCGGCACGCGCCCGTCGAGGTACGTGTAGCGGTTGATCACCGTGTTCGAGCCGATCTCGATGTGATAGCCGGTCACGAAGCAGCCCATCGCGATGCTTGAATCCGCACCCATGCGGACCATGCAAAAGCGCCGCAGGAACCAGTGCCGGATGCGATACGGCATGTAGTTCATGAACAGATGGTTGCCCAGGTAGAAGCACACGGCCGGCTTGAAACGCCAGCGCAGGAAGCGCCACACCCGGCGCACTCGTTCCACGACTCGTCCGCCTGGTGACGAATTAACGGCGTTGCTCACGTACGACCTCCTCTATGACCTCTTCGTATCGGCGCACGATATCCTTGAAATCATAGGACGTATAGATCTTTGTACGTCCCTGCTTGCCGCGCGCGGCCCATTCCTGGCGGTAATTCGCCATCGTCTCCATTGCTTCGACAAGGCGCGGCGTGATCGCGTAGTCGCGCGGCGCGTAGGCAAGCTGATCGAGTGTAACCGAGTCGAGTTCGGTGGTATCGCCGTATTCGTTGGGAACCAGAATCCCGATATCGCCGTTCTCGATGACTTCCGCCGAAGCACCCGTGTCGGTCAAGACCATCGGCTTGCCATAGAACATCGCTTCGTTCATCGCGATGCTCCAGCCTTCGATGAACGACGGCAGCAGGAACGCGTCGGAAATGCGGTGTACGTCGGCGACGTCGGCGATGTAGCCGGGCATCAGGATGTGCTGCTCCAGTCCTTTGCGGCGGATGAGATCCGTGAGCGCCTCGACGTGCGGCGCAAACACCGGGTTGCCGACGCACAGGATCTTGATGTCCTTGCGTTTCGCCACGATGTGCTTCATCGCGTCGACCATCACATAGTGGCCTTTGTGCAAGTTGTACGACGCGACGTTCGCGAACACATAGTCCGTCCCGGCGATGCCCAGATCCTCTCGACGCAGCGTGCCCGGCTTTTTCTCGCGCGCCTCGTGCTCGCTGATGATGAGCCCATTAGGCACGGTGATCACCTTCTCAGGCTTCACGCCGAGCTTCGCGGCGGCATAGCGGGTCGCGTTCTTCGACACGGAGATATAGAGATCTACGTACCTGTCGTTGTCGGCGAACGCACGCGCCTGCTCGGAGGAGAAGAAGGCGTACACGTTATGGATGAACGTAATGTTCCTGATGCCGAACTGTGCGAACAGCGGATATCCGACATATGAGAAGTGCGACATCGCAAGGTCCGGCTGGATCTGCGAGAGCAACTGAACGTACGCGTTCAGCGTGTCGCGTTCCGGTAGTCCGATCACGCGCAGCCCCGCCTCGCGCGCCACGGCACCGAGGTGGCCCACCTTGCCCGCGGTGACAATGGTCACGTCGAAACGATCGCGATTGAACGCGATGGCCGAATCCAGCACGACTTTTTCGAGGCCGCCCTTGTCGAATGACGCGAGCTCGATCAGCAGCCTGAGCTTGCCCGGATCGATATCGGGCCGCTCGAAAGTCATGGGTTGTGTCTTCGGCGCGAACAGGCGCTTCACAAGTTTCAGTACGGTCATAGCTCGAGATTCAGACTCTTAATGGGGAAGATGGCGCAGTCCGCTGTCGTCGACAGTCTCGCCGAGCCCGATCGACTCCAGCAGCGCCTTGAAGCACTGAGCGACGGTGCGGACCGAAAACTCGGTCAACGCGGCGTCGAACCCGGCATCGGCCAGATGCTGCCAAAGTTCATGGTCCTCGTGTAGCCGCACGATTTCGTCGGCCATCCGCTGCGCTGTGTCGCCCTCGAGAACGTGCTCGCCAGCAACGAGTCCCATGCCTTCGCTCGCCACCTTGCTGAGCACGCATGGCACACCGTGAAGGAGACTCGAAACGACCTTGCCCTTGACGCCCGCGCCAAAGCGCAGCGGCGCCACCGATAGCCGGACGTGATCCAGGATCGTCGACAGATCCTCCACGAATCCCACAATGCGCACGCCGTTCTGCGGTGCGTCGAGCGCGGCGACTTCCGGCGTCACGTTGCTACCGACTACCTGGAGTTCGGCGTCGGGTAAGCGCGAGCGCACGAGCGGCCAGATGTCGTTGACGAGCCACTTCACCGCGTCGATGTTCGGCAGATGTGCGAAGCCGCCGACGAACACGACGCCTCGCCGTTGCTCAAAGCTCGTCGGCGCGCGCGCGGGCAGGCGTGGAATCGGGATGCGGTGGACGTTAGCCGCCGGCATTAACCGCTTGACGAGTTCAAGCTCGACGTGACTCACCACGGTCGTCGCATCGGCGATGCCAATTGCATGCAGTTCCGAGCGACGCACCTCGAATGCATGGTCCAGCGCGGTCGCCGAACGATCGAGTACGGCCGCACGCTCTTCGCGCAGGAAATGCAGATCGACAGTGCTAAACACGAGCCTGGCGCGCGGCGCCACGCGGCGAACGGTATCGACGAGATGACTTGCGACGCTGATCCGCTGCAACATCACGAGTTCGGCCGTCACCGACTCGCGCGTGGTGAGTTCCTGCAACGCCACCATGCCGTGCGCGATCAGCACGCGGAAACCCCAGCGCCGCAGCGCGTCCGCGTACTCACGCGGCTCGGACTGCTCGAAGGCGGCGATGAAACACACCTCGTAGCCGAACGACTGGAAGATGCGCATATACCAGAACAGGTCGGCCGATCCGGAATCCTGGTCGGGCTTTGGCACGAACGCGTCGACGATGACAATCTTCGGTCGCGCCGCCAGCGGCAGCACATCCGTGGTGCCGGCGTAGTTGGCGAAGACAGTCTCGAAACGCTCGCGCAACTGCCAGCGTTGGTATGCGTCGTCCCAACTGTCACGGGCAAGCGCGGGAATGCGTGCCGCGTCGTTGACAAAGGAAAAGCGCGCGAATGGCTGACAATAGGTATGCACACCTTCGCCCGCGAGCAGAAGCGCAAGCGATGCCATACCCGACTCATACGGCGCGCCTTCGAGGAGCCGCGCGGACATGCGCCGCCAGTGGTCGGCGCGCACCATCAGGATGCCGGGCGATGCCGCCGACACTCGCGCCACCGAGGAAACGCGCGAATCATCGGCCGTGTCTCCGGCCGCGTTGGCGACCAAGCGTCCGTCCGACGAGACGCCGGAGCCGGCCGCAACGACGTCGCCGTTCGCATCGAGCAACAATCCGGTAGCCGCACCCGCGTCCGGGAAGCGGTCGAATACTTCCAGCATTTTGTCGAGCCAGCCAGGATGCGCCGCAAGTCGGTCCGACATGAGGACCAGGTACTCACCTTGCACCTCGCCGATGCAGTCTCGCACGCTGGTCAGGTACGCCGTCGCATCGACAGCACGACGGAGTTGCACGCCTCGCTGCGCGGCGGCAGGCGCATCGCCGTCCGCGATCACGACCACATCCGTCGCCTCGTTTCTAAGCGTCGAGCTCAACATGCGCAGGCTCGCGTCGAGCGTCGTCGCGCCCTTCGTCGCGATCACCGCGATCGTGACGCGCGGATGGGCCGCCTTTTCGAACGGCACGAATTCAACGTCGCGCCAGTTCGCTGGAAGCGACGTCAGCGCGCGCGCGGCCTGCTTACCGACGGCCGGTTGCGCAGGCGCCCGGCCGAGCAGCACGGCGGCGCGCTGCTTGGCCGGGCGAAGGAAACGGTTGGTCGCGACACGCACCGGTTTCGTGATCCGCCAGGAGAAAGAGCGGCGAAGCGCGTCGATCTCCGCGTTCAGCGCGCGGTTTTGCGTGCGCAGCGCGTGGACCGTGCCGGCTTCGAGCGCGTCATCGGGCGCCGTTCCGGCATCGGCATTCGCTCGAGTCCCCAGACGCTTGCCTGACGGCGAAGTCATCTTCTCGTAAGCGCCCGAGAGGGTCACGAGCGCCTGTTGCTGTTGCGCGAACTCTCCGTCCCGCTGCTGCCGTTCGGCCGACGCGCGCTCGAGCTCTAGATTGCGCTGGACGATCACTTCGTTCAGCCGAACCGTCTCGCTCGTCAGCCGGCCGATTTCGACGTCGCGCTTCAGGACGGCTTCGGTCAACCGCACGATTTCGGCGGTCAGGCGGCCGATCTCGTCCGCGCGTTGCAAGGTTTCGGTCGTCAGGCGCGCGACTTCCTGAGCCTCCCGATTCGCAAAGTCGGCGCGCGACTGGTCGTAATCATGGAACGACTTGCTCGCGTCGAGGAAGCTGCCGTCGATCTCTGGAAGCGCGCCGTTGGTTGCGAGCGCGATGAAATAAACCGGTTCGTTGATCGCGCCTGACAACTCGCAAACGCCATCGCCCTTCTGCGTCCACCATGACAGGGATTGCGCGCCGGAATGCTCGCAGACGATGATTGATCCCGCGCTCGCTTTCTGCGCGCACAGGGCGACGTTGCTGAAGCCCGATTCGAGCAGATGCAGGAATTCCGCCCGATCAAGCTCGCGGACGTGATACTCGTTAGGCTGCGATCCCGGCGGTGAATACACCGGACGGTTTGGTGTCGACACGATCAGTAGGCCGCCCGGACGCAGGACGCGTTCTGCTTCGCGAACAAACTGCTCGTGGTTGGCGAAGTGCTCCAGCGTCTCGAACGACGTCACTACATCGACCGATGAATCGGGCAAGGGAATGCGCGTGGCATTACCTGCCTCGAAGCGAAGGTTCTCACGAACGTACTGTATCCTGGCGTCCGCGACGACGCGCTCGTCGACGTCCACCCCGACGACGCTCTTCGCCTCCTGCGCAAGAAGCGCGGCACCGTAGCCCTCGCCCGACGCGATGTCGAGCACGTCCTTGCCGGCGCAGTGCGTCAGCGCAAACAGATAACGGTGATAGTGCTCGTACTGAATCGGCCCCTCAACGTGAGGAAGATAGCGTTCGCCCGAAAATTGAGCGTCTGCCCGCGGATTGCCGAAGCGAACACGCTTGACTGAACTCGTCATAGAAAAAGCCTTGGCGCGGCCATCCTGCCGCCATTGTTTAGAGTATGAGCCCTTTTGCTCGTTTCACCGATGCAGACACTAGGCGCATGGCGCGACTCGCGGCGGAAACGCCAGCGAGAACACCGCGCCCCCGCTCAAGGCGAGATTCGGATTGTAGAAAGGGTCATCGCGAACCCTAGACCCCCAGCGCTCGCGCATCCACGCCGCTTCTCTGGCGAAACGCGCCGCGTTCGATAAAGTCATGTCGCCGCCGCGCGACGCCGACTCGTGATGATAGAGATCGGCGAACGGCACATAGAGGTTGCGGTATCCGGCTGCATCGAGCTTTAGGCAGAAATCGACATCATTGAACGCCACTGCCAAGTGCTCGGCATCGAGCCCACCGACTTCGCCATACAGCGTCTTTCTCACGACAAGACACGCGGCGGATACCGCAGACAACTGCTGCGCCAGCACCGCACGGCCGAAATAGCCGCGCGCGCCGCGCGGCAACATATGATGCAGATGCCCCGCCAGATCGCCGATGCCCAGCAATACACCGCCATGTTGCAGGCGATCGTTCGGATACCATAACGCCGCTCCGACTGCACCAGACTGCGGCAACGCCGCGTAGCCGACGAGCGTGTCAAGCCAGTCCGGCGAGATCACCTCGATGTCGTTATTCAGAAGGCAAAGCATCGAACCGCGTACCTGCGACACCGCCTGATTGTTCAGCGCCGAATAGTTGAACGGAGCATCGATACGCAGCACCTTAACGTCCGGCTGCTGTTCGTAGCGCGCGAGCAGGTCGAGAGCGCGCTGCTCGCGCGAGCCATTGTCCACGATCACGATCTCATACGCGGGATAGCGCGTACGCGTCTTCACGCTCTCAATGCAGCGTTCGAGCAATTCGGCCCGGTCGCGCGTCGGAACGATGATCGATACCATCGGCGCAGGCTGCGGGACCGCGAAGGTCACACGCAGCATCGTCGAATCAGGGGCCAGTTGCCGCACGGTCGCATCAAATCCGGTGCGCGCGAGGTGCTCCTCGACCGCGCGTACCGAGGCATCGCGCGCGTACGGCTTGACATCGACGCGAGCCGACGTACTCTGCGGCGTCATCCGCCAGTGATACAGAATGTGCGGCACGTGGACCACGGCCGCGTCGCCGGCACGCTCGACGCAACGCAAGACGAGATCATGATCCTGACTGCCTTCGAATCCCGGCCGGAACCCGCCCACATCTCTCAGGAGCCCCGTCTCGAACACGCCCAGATGCGAGAACATGTTCTGACCAAGCATGAGCGTCGGGTTCCAGTCCGACTTGAAATAAGGCTCGACGCGTGTGCCGTTCGGCGCGAGCTTGTCCTCGTCGCTGTAGAGCATGCGGGCTGTCGGAAAGCGCTCGAGATACATCGCGACCATGCAAAATGCGTGCTCCGGCAGCACGTCGTCGTGATCCAGAAGCGCGACGAACTGGCCGGTCGCCAAGCTAAGTGCGTCGTTGCTCGCCGCGCAGATGTGACCATTCGACGCGCGGCGCATGACCCTTATGCGCGAATCGGTCGTGGCGTACTCGTGCAAGATCGCCCTCACATGCGGCGCGGTCGAGGCATCGTCGGCGATGCACAGTTCCCAATGCGGATAGATCTGCGCGCGCACCGACTCGATCATCTGCCGCAGATACGGCTCCGGCGTGTTGAACACCGGCACGAGTACCGAGATCAGCGGTCGCCGCTGCAAGCGTTGCAGAACCGCACCGAGCGCCTCCCGCTTCGCATCGTCCAGCGTGTCATAGCGTTCGATCCAGGCGCCGTAATTGGTGGTGTCATCACGCGTCGCCCGGTTGCGCAGTCCCGCCAGGCCTTCCCTTCGCCACACCGCCCAGCCCGCACGTAGCGCCGGTATCACGCCGCCGCGCAACTCGATAGCCTGCTGCAGCGCGCGCAGCGATCGCTGCGGAATTTGCACGAGGGCGGCAGTCCGCATACGGTCACACCTGCGCTTCGTATGCGGACACGACTTCTTCGGTCGGGCCGAATGCGCGTACGCGGCCGCGCTCCATCCATAGCACCTTGTTGCACATGCGGCGAATCTCTGCGTTCGCGTGCATTGCCAGCACTACTATCTCAGAGCGGTGATGCAGGTCCTGTAAGCGCGCCTTGGCTTTGTTCATGAAGGACGCGTCGCCGACGCCCATCACTTCGTCCAGCAGGAGGATGTCCGCATCGACGGCGGTCGACACCGCAAACGCCAGGCGCACGCGCATCCCACTCGAATACGTGCGCAACGGAAGATCCAGGTAGTCGCCGAGTTCGCAGAATTCCGCGATCTCTTCCTGCTTGGACTGGATCTCACTATCGCTCATACCGAGTAGCAGGCCGCGCAGTCGAATGTTCTGCAGCCCGGTCGAATTCTCGTCCATGCCGAGACTGATGTCCAGCAGCGGGACGATCTTTCCGTCGCACGACACCGTTCCGTGTGTTGGTGCATAGATGCCCGCCATGATGCGCAGCAGCGTCGATTTGCCCGCGCCGTTGTGGCCGATCAGACCGATGCGGTCGCCACTTTCCAGTCGCAAGTCGACGTTGTCGATCGCGCGCACCACAATGACCCCGTCGTTATCCTCGGCGATAGTGTTGCGGCGACCCATGCGCATCACCTTCTTTTTGAGGGAGCGCCCCTGCACGTCATAGATCGGTAAGTCGAGCGTCGCGCCCTTGAGTTCGATGAACGCCATGATGTTTTTCTTAAATCCAGTACGGGATGCGCTTCAGGTAGCGGCTCGTCAATGTCAGTGCAATCAGCCAGCCGACCACGGCCATGCCAATGCACACTCCCCAGGTTAGGAGGCTCGGCACCTCTCCGATCAGCGGCTCGCGCACAAGACTGAGCAGATGCGCCAGCGGATTCCATTCCACGATGAACGCAAAGCGCGTCAGCGAATTCGGGCGGTACAGCACGGGGGTGACGTAGAACGCGATCTGGATCAGCGCCTGGATGATCTGCGGCAAGTCGCGGAAGCGCGCCGAAAGCAGCGACGCCACCATAGCGATCCACATTGCGTTAAGTACATAGATCACCAGGGCGGGAATGAAGATGGGCAGTGTTTCCCAGCTCTTCACCCCGTACGCCGCAAGCAGAATCACGACGATCAGGAAATTGTGTGCCAGGATCACCATGTTCCGCCACACGACTTGCAGAATGTAGATGAGCTTTGGCGTTGAGGCCTGACGGATGTAGGTGCCGCTTACTATGTAAGCATTGCTTCCCTCGGCGACGGTGCTGGCGAGCATTGTCCACAAAACCAGACTAATCGCCAGGAAGGGCAGGTAGTCGCTCATTTTTTGGCCGAAGAGCGCACCGTAGACAACGCCGATCGAACCGATCATCACGCCCATGCTAATGGTCAGCCAGAACGGTCCGAGCCGCGAACGAGCATAGCGTTGCCGTACCTCAAGCCAGCCCAGAAGGGTCCAAAGTCGCCATGAAGCGATACTTTGTTTCAAATCGACAAGTGCAAGATTAAACATTGAATATCAGAAGAATGACTGCGGTTGCCGTTTGTGACGGATCGAACTCGCGCGCGCCGCAACAGGACCTTCAGCGCTCGCGCAACGCGCCCATCTGTCCAGTCAGTCCGTGCCAGATGCCCAGCACGGACATGCCCAGATGGCGCGCACGTGGCCGCATGAAAAGTCCATAAATCGCGAGACGCCCGGGAAACTTGACGAGTTCCGTGGATTTCCAGCTCCATGGAACATAGCTGCGCCGAATCAGCGCAATGGCGTTTCGAAACATATAGTAGTGCCGAAGCGGGCTGTGACTCGGATAAGCGCGCCCAAAAACAACAACAGGCTGGCCGCCCAACGAGTGCTGGAGCCGTAACGCCGGCGCGCCGAGTACCGCGTATCCTTTCGAGCGCGCCCGGATACACCATTCGAGGTCGACGAAGTCGATGAATAACTGATCTTCCATCGGACCGATATCGTGCCACGCCGCCAAGTTGATACATGATCCCGACGTGATCAGGAAATCCACTTCGATCGGCTGTGTACCGACGGGCGGCACGCGTTGCAGCTTCCAGTAGCCGAAACGTACGAAAGGAGTGACGCCGCCGAGGCGCACATCTTCATAAGCGGGCCCGACGAGCGCAACACGCGCGCCGGACGCCAGTTCTTCGCCGAGTGTGCGCGGCAGCTCCGACAGCAGATGCGCCGAAGGTTCGCTATCCTGGTCGAAGAGGAGCGCGCTCGAGCATCCCTTTTCGAGCAAGACGTCAATGCCTCGATTGAGCGCTGTGGCGATACCGAGATTCGCGCCGTTCGCGACATACGTAACCCTTGGATCCAGCCCGAGCGCCTGCGCATGATGAACGCCTTCTGTGTTGTCGACGACCACGCATGGTGCGAATTCGGCGAGATGGTTTGCACGCTTCACGCAATCGCCGTCGGGCCGATAGAATACGACGACAATACCCGATCGCCGCGAGTTGTTACCCACATCGCCCCGCAATCGAGAACTTACGCCCAGCCGCGCAGGCGTGCGCCCATCCCCGAAGCGCCGAACGGCGGATGCTCATAACGCGCCTCCCGCCGTTTTGCCTACCGGTAGCGCCCCACCCAGACAAATGCGCAATGCTTCGTCCCATGCAGGCGGTCTGAGGCTGAAGTGCTCAGCAAGCTTGTCGTGCGACATGCGCGAATTTGCGGGACGCTTCGCCGGAACCGGATAGTCACCAGCCGGAATCGGCAAGACCTTCGGTCCGGACGCGACCATCGCAATATCGAAGATCGCTTGCGCGAACCCGTGCCACGAAGTCGATCCTGCAGCCGTCAGGTGATACACGCCCGATTTCGCAGCCCACCAGTCCTCGCCAGTCACGATTGATTGCGAAAGCACATTTGCAGTCAACGCCGCGATCGTGACAGACCACGTGGGTGCGCCAATCTGGTCCGCGACCACACGCAACTCGGGCCGCTCGGCACCTAGCTTCAACATCGTCAGCAGAAAGTTCTTGCCACGAGTGCCATACACCCAGCTCGTGCGAAAAATCAGATGATCGCAACCCGACGCCGCAATTGCCTGCTCGCCCGCGAGCTTGCTCTTGCCATAAATGTTCTGCGGATTGACCGCGTCGTCCTCGACATAAGCACCGTCCTTGGCGCCATCGAACACGTAGTCGGTCGAATAGTGCACGAGTGCGGCGCCTAGGCGCTTCGCCTCTTCAGCGAGCACGCCAGGCGCCTCGCCGTTGGCGCGCATCGCGGCCTCGACATCGCTCTCGGCTTTGTCTACAGAGGTATAAGCTGCCGGGTTCACGATAAGCGAAGGTTTCAGGTCGCGCACGACACGACGAATCTGGCCGAGGTCGCCGAGATCGAGACCGGTTCGGTCGAGCGCGACGACGCGCCCGAGCCCCTGAAGGCTGCGCGCGAGTTCGAAACCCACCTGACCGTTGATGCCAGTCAGGAGAATGGTTCGTTGATCGGGATTCGTCATCGCGTCCTCACTCGAAGCAATCGGCTTCGGACAACCGCTTCCCCGCCGCATCCTTCGCAGCCAGCAACGGCTCGAAGTCGATCGGCCATTCGATCCCGATCTCCGCATCGTTCCAGACGATGCTGCGCTCATGCGCCTGATACCAGTAATCGGTGGTCTTATAGAGAAACTGCGCCGACTCCGACAACACGACGAACCCATGCGCAAACCCCGGCGGCACCCACAACTGCCGATGGTTCTCTTCCGACAGATTCACGCCGACCCACTTCCCGAAGTTCGGCGAACTCTTGCGAATATCGACGGCGACATCGAACACCTCGCCTTCGACCACGCGCACGAGCTTTCCCTGCGGATGCTGAATCTGATAATGCAGCCCGCGCAGCACGCCCTTCGCCGAACGCGAATGGTTGTCCTGCACGAACTCGACGCCGCCTTCCACCTGCTCGGCAAACTCGCGAGCATTAAAGCTCTCGTAGAAAAATCCGCGCGCGTCGCCGAAAACCTTCGGCTCGATGATCTTGACTTCGGGCAGCGCCGTAGCGGTTACTTGGATGGCCATGCGACTTGGTCCTTCGGAAGATTGAGCAGATATTGACCGTAGGCGTTCTTGGCGAGAGGCTTGGCGAGCGCGAGCAACTGCTCGTCGCCGATCCACTGCTGGCGATATGCGATCTCTTCCGGACAAGCCACCACGAGCCCCTGCCGCTTCTGCAGCGTCGCGATGAACGTGGCCGCTTCGATCAGCGAATCGTGCGTGCCGGTATCGAGCCACGCATAGCCGCGTCCCATGATCTCGACGTCGAGCTTCTTCTGCTGCAGATAGCGCGAGTTGACGTCCGTGATCTCGAGTTCGCCGCGCGCGGAAGGCTTGATATCGGCGGCAATGTCGGAAACCTGGTTGTCGTAGAAATAAAGGCCCGTTACCGCGTAATTCGATCGCGGCTTCGCGGGCTTCTCCTCGATCGACAGCGCGCGAAACTGACGGTCGAACTCGACCACACCGTAACGCTCCGGATCGTGCACGTGGTACGCGAACACAGTCGCGCCATCGGTACGCGAATCAGCGCTCTCGAGCTGCTTCGCGAGATCGTGACCGTAGAAGATGTTGTCGCCGAGAATCAGCGCCGACGGATCGTTCCCGACGAAGTCTCGCCCGATGATGAACGCCTGCGCAAGCCCGTCCGGCGACGGCTGGACCGCGTACTGTATGTTCATGCCCCACTGGCTGCCGTCGCCGAGCATCGTCTCGAAGCGCGGCGTGTCCTGCGGCGTGGAAATGATGAGCACGTCGCGGATGCCCGCCACCATCAGCGTGGAGAGCGGGTAGTAGATCATCGGTTTGTCGTAGACAGGCAGCAGCTGCTTCGACACGACATGCGTGATCGGATAGAGCCGCGTGCCCGAGCCGCCCGCGAGGATGATGCCTTTGCGCGCCATCGTCAGCCCCTCACGCGCGCTGCGCGTAGTTCGTCTCGACCCATTTCCGGTACTCGCCGGAAGCCACTTCGTCTGCCCACGCCTGGTTGTCCAGATACCACTGGACCGTTTTCGCGAGACCGGTTTCGAAAGTCTCCGCCGGCTTCCAGCCGAGTTCGCGTTCGAGCTTGCGGGCATCGATCGCATAACGGCGGTCATGACCCGGGCGATCCTTCACATACGTGATGTGATCGCGATAGGAACCGTCCGCCTTCGGTTTCAGACGATCGAGCAGATCGCACAGCGTATGCACGACTTCGAGATTCTTCTTCTCGTTCCAGCCGCCCACGTTGTACGTTGCGCCCGGCGTGCCGCGTGCGAGCACTTCGCGAATCGCGCTGCAGTGATCGCCGACATACAGCCAGTCGCGCACGTTCTGGCCGTCGCCATAGACCGGCAGCGGCTTGCCCGCGAGCGCGTTCGCGATCATCAGCGGAATCAGCTTCTCGGGGAACTGGTACGGACCGTAGTTGTTCGAGCAGTTCGTCGTGAGGACCGGCAGGCCGTACGTGTGGTGATAGGCGCGCACCAGGTGGTCGGAGCCGGCCTTCGTCGCCGAATACGGACTGTTGGGCGCGTAGGGGGTCGTCTCGGAGAATTGCGGGTCGGTGGCGGACAGCGAGCCGAAGACTTCGTCAGTCGAAACGTGCAGGAAGCGGAACGCCTGCCTTTCATCTTCGGGCAGCGCGCTCCAGTAAGAACGGGTCGCTTCGAGCAGCGTGAACGTGCCGACGACATTCGTCTGCACGAAATCCGCCGGACCGTGAATCGAACGGTCGACGTGGCTCTCGGCGGCGAAGTGGAGAATCGCGCGGGGCTTGTGTTCGGCTAGCAGCGCATCCATCGCGGCGCGGTCGCAGATGTCGGCGCGCGCGAAAATGTGATTCGGATTGCCCTGCAGCGGCTTCAAAGTGCCAAGGTTGCCGGCGTACGTCAGCTTGTCGACGTTCACAACCGCTTCATCCGAGCCCTGCAGCCAGTCAAGCACAAAGTTGGCGCCGATAAAGCCGGCACCGCCCGTTACGAGAATCATAGAAGCCCTCTTTGCGGCCCTTTTCGCTGATGTTGCCGAAAGAACCGTCGTAGACGTGGAAAAATTTGCGCAACTCGAGCGCGCGCGGCGTCACACAAGGCAAATCCGACCGAAAACCGGAACTGCACGCGCCGTCTTGATTAGACACTGATTATAAAGCCCCACAGTGCAAAAACTACACACCTAACAACTTGAAACAGCTGCGTATTGGCAGTTTCAAAGTTGTAACTGGACGGGCGACGGGGTTTTGACACGGGCGGCGACGAATCGTCCCGTGCCCCATAATGACCGCCACGCCCGGAACCCGGCACACGCTTACCCAATGACCGACGCTCTCCCGACCGCCCCATCTCCCCTCGCTTTCGGCGACCTGCAAGGCTGCCGCGCGCCGTTCAAACGTCTCCTTCGCAGGCTCGCTCCCACCGACGACACCCCGCTCTGGTTCGCCGGCGACCTGATCAACCGCGGCCCGGAGTCGCTCAATACCCTGCGCGACGTGATCGCGCTCGGCAGCCGCGCGACCGTCGTCCTCGGCAACCACGACCTGAACCTGCTCGCGGTCGCGGCCGGCCTGCGCAAGCCGAAGAAAGGAGACACGCTCGACGAGATCCTCGCCGCGAAAGACGCGGACGATCTCATCGACTGGGTGCGCCACAAGCCGCTCGCGCACTTTGAGCATGGCTTGCTGATGGTTCACGCGGGCGTGTTGCCGCAGTGGGACGTCACGAAGACGCTGGAACTCGCACACGAGTTGGAACAGGCGCTGCGCGGGCCGAAGTGGAAGGAGACGCTCGCGTCGCTGTACGGCAACGAGCCGCATCGCTGGGACGATTCGCTCACGGGCGCGGACCGGCTGCGCGTGACGTACAACGCGCTCTCGCGCATCCGCTTCTGTACCGCCGAAGGCGCGATGGAATTCGCGAACAACGGCGGCCCCGACGCCGCGCCGCCCGGCTACATGCCGTGGTTCGACGTTCCGGGACGCCGCACGCAGGACGTGACGATCGTGTTCGGCCACTGGGCCGCGCTCGGCCTTATGGTCCGCGACGACGTGCTGTGCCTCGATTCAGGATGCGTGTGGGGAAACAAGCTGTCGGCGGTGCGGCTCGCCGCCGATCCGGCCGAGCGCGTCGTGACGCAGGTCAGTTGCGCGATGAAAGGCTGACGATCAGGCGGTCCGCTGCGACGGCAGCGTGCCATCATCGGTATCGACCGAGGCCGGCGCGACAACCTGCGCCGGCGCCTCGCCGCGCATGCGGTGCAACGCCACTTCGATCGCCGCCTGCGCCTCGCTTGCCAGAAGACGCCTGTTCGCGCCCGGCGCGAGCGCGTCGCAGACGTAGAGATGCGCGGTCAGCGGCGCGCCGCGCAGCAGCAGGTCGACCGAATCGCCGAGGGTCATGTCGTCGATATAGGCGGGCGCCGTCGATTGCCGGCCGCTCGCGTCCTCGTACATCAGGCACACCGGCTGCACCGGACACGACGCCGACACCGCCGCCTGAAACATGTTCGCGTGAAACGGCAGCAGCTTTTCGCCGCTCGACGTCGTGCCTTCCGGGAACACGCACATCATCTCGCCCGCCATCAGGCGGTTTGCGAGTTCGTGCATGATGCGCTTCGCGTCGCTGCGCTTCTCGCGCTGGATAAACACCGTGCCGAGCTGCTGCGCGAGCCAGCCGACCACCGGCCAGTTGCGGATCTCCGCCTTCGAGACGAACGGCGTCGGCCGCCACGCGTTGATCACATAGATGTCGATCCACGAGATGTGATTGCCGACCACCAGCACGCCGGCGTCGAGCCGCGCTTCGTCGTTATGGACGACGAGTCGCATACCCGCGAGCCGCAGCATCTTCAGCGACCACGCGCGGTTCATCTCGCGCCGCGCGTGGTCGGAAGCGCGCGGAAAACGCGTCGCGACGATCCACATGCCGTGCAGCAAGTGGACGACGAGACGCAGCTTCGCGCAGGCGAGCCGCATCGTCAGCGGGTCTCAAAGGCGATGTGGCCTGCGACGATCGTCGCGCGTACCCGGGCCGGCAGCTCGTAGCCGAGAAACGGCGAGTTGCGTCCCTGGCTCTTCAGCTTGCGCGGATCGACGAGCCAGTCCGCCGCCGGATCGAAGACGCAAAGATCGGCGACGGCGCCCATTGCGATGCGTCCCGCCGGCAGCTTCAGCACGTCGGCGGGTGCCGACGAGATGCGTGCGAGCGCCTTCGAGAGCGGCAGTTTCGCCTCGCGCGCCCACTTCACCGTCAGCGAAAGCAGCAGTTCCAGGCCCGTCGAGCCTGGCGTGGCTTCGGCGAACGGCAGCAGCTTTTCGTCGTCGTCGAGCGGCGTGTGGTCGGAACAGATCGCGTCGATCGTGCCGTCGGCCAGACCCGCGCGGATCGCTTCGCGATCGCGCTGCGAGCGCAGCGGCGGATCGAGGCGATATTGCGAGTCGAAATAGCCGATGTCGATATCGGTCAGGTGGACGTGATTGATCGTGACGTCGCACGACACCGCGATCCCTTCGGCCTTCGCGCCGCGCACGAGTTCGACGCCCGCCGCCGACGACAGATGCGACAGATGCACGCGCGCGCCCGTGACACGCATCAGTTCGAAAATCGTGTGCAGCGCGATGGTTTCCGCCGACACCGGCACGCCCGACAACCCGAGCCGCGAGGCCACTGCCCCGCTCGCCGCGACGCCGCCGCTTGCCATGTACGCGTCCTGCGGGCGCAGCCACACGGTGTAGCCGTAAGTGGTCGCGTATTGCAGCGCGCGCAGCAGCGTGCGGGTATCGACGATGGGATTGTCGGCCTGCGAGAAGCCAATGCAACCGGCTTCCGTCAACTCGACCATTTCGGTGATCGACTGCCCTTTCAGGCCGACGGTCAGCGCGCCGAGCGGATACACATGCGCCTGATGCAGCTTCTGCGCGCGGAACTTGAGCATCTCGACGAGACCGGGCTCGTCGAGGACCGGATCGGTGTCCGGCGGGCACACGAGGCTCGTCACGCCGCCCGAGATGGCCGCGGCCATCTCGGATTCGAGCGTCGCCTTGTGCTCGAAGCCCGGCTCGCGCAGCCGCGCAGAAAGGTCGACGAAGCCGGGCGCGATCGAAAGTCCCTTCGCGTCGATTGTCTTCGCCGCGCTGAAGTCGGCGGGCGCCTGGCCAATGCCGACGATCCGGCCCGCCGCAATGAATACGTCCGCTTGCCGCTCAGTGCCGGCCACGGGATCGATGAGCGTGCCGCCCTGAATCTGGATCTTCATATTGTCTTTGTCAGTCACTGTTGCCCGCGACGATGCCCATCACCGCCATGCGCACCGCGATGCCGAACGTCACCTGATTCAGGATCACGGACTGCGGTCCGTCGGCTACTTGCGAATCGATTTCAACGCCGCGGTTCATCGGTCCCGGATGCATCACGATTGCATCGGGCGCGGCGAGCGCGAGTCGCTCGGGCGTCAGGCCCCAGCTCTTGAAATACTCCTGCGCCGACGGCAGAAGCGCGCCGCTCATGCGCTCGTTCTGCAGACGCAGCATGATGATCACGTCGACGCCCTTCAGCCCTTCGTCGAGGTTGTGATAGACGTGCACGCCCATCTGTTCGAGGTTGCCCGGCAAGAGCGTGCGCGGACCGATCGCGCGCACTTCCGGCACGCCGAGCGTGGTGAGCGCGTGAATGTCCGAGCGCGCGACGCGCGAATGCAGGATGTCGCCGACGATCGCCACGCGCAGCTTCGTGAAGTCGCGCTTGTAATGGCGGATCGTGTACATGTCGAGCAGCCCTTGCGTCGGGTGCGCATGGCGGCCGTCGCCCGCGTTGATCACGTGCACGTGCGGCGCGCAATGCTCGGCGATCAGATACGGCGCGCCGCTCGAAGCATGGCGCACGACGAACATGTCGGCGTGCATCGCGGAAAGGTTGTTGATCGTGTCGAGCAGCGACTCGCCCTTGCTCGTCGACGACGCGTTGATGTTCAGGTTCAGCACGTCCGCCGAGAGCCGCTTGGCAGCGATCTCGAACGTGGTGCGGGTGCGCGTCGAGTTTTCGAAAAAGAGATTGAACACCGACTTGCCGCGCAACAGCGGCACCTTCTTCACTTCGCGGTCGGTGACGCTCACGAACTGCTCAGCGGTATCGAGGATATGCGTGACGATCGAGCGCGGCAGCCCTTCGATGGTCAACAAGTGTTTCAGCTCGCCGTTCTTCGTGAGCTGGGGATTGCCTTTGAGAAAGCCGTACCTGAACGTGTCGGAGGCGCGCGCGGATTCGTTGTCCGGCGTGCTGCTTTCGGCAGAACCCTGAGTGGCGGTGTTCATTTCAGTCCTGACGGGTTATTTCAAATGAGTCGATGGTGATGCTGTGCGCCTATGCCTGGCTCGCGCGCGCTTCGGTCGTGAAGGCGAAGGTGCCGTCGTCGCGTTTGGCGAGCACGAGGTCCGCGTCGGCCGAAACTTCCACCACGCCGCCGACGAAGCGCGCCGCGATCGGCAATTCGCGCCCGCCGCGATCGGCGAGCACGGCGAGATCGACGGAAGCCGGACGGCCATAGTCGTAAAGCTCGTTGACGGCTGCGCGCACGGTGCGCCCGGTCGAGAGCACGTCGTCGATCAGCACGATCCGGCGGTTGTCGACTTCGAACGGCAGCGACGTCGGGCTCGCCTGGCTGTGCAGGCCCTTCTTGGCGTAATCGTCGCGATGCAGCGACACGTTCACGACGCCGAATTCCTTCGCGCCCAGATCCTTCGCGAGCCGCCCGGCAAGCCACGCGCCGCCGCTGTAGATGCCGCAGAGCACCGCGCCGTCGGCTTCCTTCAGCGATTCGCCATGAGCCGCGCGAATCTGGTCGAGCAACGCGCGATAGAGCGCTTCGGCGTCAATGGAACTCATGATCGTCGGACAGTCCGTCTAGAAATTGTTGGAGGATGACGCGGGCGGCTTCGGCATCGATGTCGTCGAAGCGGCCGCGAGCGTTGGTGCGCACGCCGCCCGCCTTCAGTTGCGCTTTCGCGTCGACGGAGGAATAGCGCTCGTCGACCCAGCTGACCGGCACGTTGAAACGCCCGTTGACCTGATTGCCGAAGCGCTTCGCCTGCTGCGTCATGTCGTGGGGCGTGCCGTCCGGATGCAGCGGCAGGCCGACCACGACGGCATTCGGCTTCCACTCGTCGATCAGCTTGCCGACCGTTTCGAAGCGATATTCGCGATTGCGGTTTTCGAGCACGACGAGCGCGCGCGCCTGCCGGGTCAACGTATTGCCGACGGCCACGCCGATACGCTTCTCGCCGTAATCGAAGGCGAGGAGAGTCGCGGCCCGGTTCATGCGTGGGCCATCAGGCGTGGCCTGCTTCGCCGGAGAGCATCGAACGCGACACGCCGAGCAGCGAGAGCGCCGCTTCGAGGCGATCTTCCGCGGGCACGTCGAAGATGATGCGCGAATCGGCTTCGACGGTGAGCCAGCCGTTCTTCGAGATTTCTTCTTCGAGCTGCCCCGCGCCCCAGCCGGCGTGGCCGAGCGTGAGGAGGAACCGCTCGGGCCCCTTGCCGCTCGCGACCGCTTCGAGCACGTCCTTTGAGGTGGTCATTGCAAGGCCGCCGGGCACGCTCATCGACGAGGTGTACGGCTCGCCCTCGCCCGCTTCGTGCAGGACAAAGCCGCGTTCGGTCTGCACCGGCCCGCCGAAGTAGACGGGCAGATGGACGAGCGGCTCGATTTCGAGCTTGAGGTCGATGCGATTGAAGAGCGACTGCAGGTCGATGTCGGTCGGCCGGTTGATCACAAGGCCGAGCGCACCGCGTTCGCTGTGATCGCAAAGGTAGACGACCGTTCCCGAGAACGTCGGATCGGCCATGCTGGGCATGGCGATCAGGAACTGATTCGTCAAATTGATGCGATCGGAAGTCTTGGACATAATTCGGAATTTTACCAAAGGCGCTGCGAGATGGCCGACTTTGATCTGGGGCTGGTGTGGTTTCGGCGTGACCTGCGCGTGGCAGACCATGCTGCACTCTATCACGCACTCACGCGGTGCCGCCGGGTGCTGTGCGCCTTCGTTTTCGACCGCGAAATCCTCGCGCCGTTGCCGAAAAACGATCGTCGCGTGCCGTTCATCCACGCGAGCGCCGTCGAGTTGGACCAGGCCCTGCGCGACGCGGGCGGCTCCCTGATCGTGCGCCACGGCGCGCCGCTTGAAGAGATCCCGTCGCTCGCCCGCGAATGCGGTGCGCAGGCGGTGTTCGCCAACCGCGACTACGAGCCGTCGGCGAAGGCGCGGGACGTTGCGGTCGCCGAGAGGCTGGCGGGCGCGGGCGCCGCGTTCTTCACCTTCAAGGACCAGACGATCTTCGATCACGATGACGTGCTGACGGGCGCCGGCAAGCCGTACACAGTGTTCACGCCGTACAAACGCAACTGGCTCGCGACACTCACGCCGGATACGCTCAAGCCGTATGCGTCGGAGGACGCGCTTTCCGCGCTGGCGAAACCGCCTTCGCGTGTGAAGCACGTAATCCCTTCGCTCGATGCGCTCGGCTTCAGCGCCAGACATGCGCCGGCATTGCCGGCGGGCACGAGCGGCGCGCTGAGTCTCTTCGACGACTTCCGCGACCGCATGTCCGACTATCAGCGCACGCGCGATTTCCCCGCGGTGAAGGGGCCGAGCTATCTCGGCGTGCATTTGCGGCACGGCACGATCTCGATCCGCGCGCTCGCCCGCAGCGCGCACGACGCGCAGCGCCACGGCAATCGCGGCGCCGAAACGTGGCTCTCGGAACTCGTCTGGCGGGACTTCTATTTTTCCGTGCTGCACCATTTCCCGCAGGTGGGCGTGCCCGGCGACCATCGCGCATTCAAGCCCGAGTACGACCGCATCAAGTGGGAAACCGGCGACGCCGCCGACGCCCACTTCGCCGCGTGGTGCGAAGGCCGGACGGGCTATCCGCTCGTCGATGCCGCGATGCGGCAGATCAACCAGTCGGGCTACATGCACAACCGTCTGCGGATGGTGGTGGCGAGCTTTCTGACGAAGGATCTCGGAATCGACTGGCGGCGCGGCGAAGCGTACTTCGAGACGCTGCTCAACGACTTCGAACTGTCGTCGAACAATGGCGGCTGGCAGTGGGCGGCGTCGAGTGGCTGCGACGCGCAGCCGTACTTCCGCATCTTCAATCCGGTTACGCAGTCGGAGAAGTTCGACCCGAAAGGCAAGTTCATCCGCCATTACGTGCCGGAGGTGGCGGCGCTTTCGGACAAGGACATTCACGCGCCGTGGCGCGCCAGCCCCGACGCGCTCGCGGCCGCCAAAATCGCGCTCGGCGCGGATTACCCGCTGCCCATCGTCGATCACGAAACGGCCCGCAAGACGACGCTCGCCCGCTATGACGTCGTCAAAGGCGCACGCAACGAACGCTAGCGCGCGACCGCCGTCTGCCGCTCGATCATCGCGATCAGCGACAGCACCGAGCCGCGCCCCTCGGCCGGCGCGATACCCGCCGCCGCCTGGTGCAGCATCGAGCGCAGCGTTTCGGCGGCGCGCTCGGGAATTGCGGCATCGAGCGTGTGGGTCTGGAATTCATACGCGATGCGCCGCCACGCGAGCCCAAGCGTGTCCGCGAGCAGCGCGACGTGCCCGAGTCCGAGCGAACACGCCGCCGCGCCCAACCGATAGGCCGCATCGGCGGCATGCAGCGCCGCATCCGTATCGACGCTGCCCGTTTCGCGCGCCGCTCCGCCCCGCTCGATCAGTCCGTCGATCGACACCTCCGCGCTCTGCAAGAAATCCTCGTAGGCCGCCGCGTTTACGCGCAGCACGCCGAGGTCGCGCGTGGCCGCATCGCGGGTCGCGGCTTCGCCCGCCTCTGCCGCGCCCTGCTCCCAGACCGTCTCGGAAGCCTGCGTCGCGGCGATATGCCACGCGACCGTCAGGCCGTAGTCGCGCAGGACGTCGACGTGGGCTGCGTCCTCGGGGCGCGCGCCGAAGAGCGCAAAGTCGCGCCAGAGCAGCGCGAGCGTCGCGCGCACCAGCGACTTCGGAGCATACGACGACGCATGCGCCTGATCCGCCAGTACGAGGTTGAAGCGCGCATAGAGACGGCGGGCGTCGGCGGCGGGCGTGTCGGTCGGGGCGCTTTTCGCGCGCTCGCGCAAGGCACGCACGGTTGCGACGGCGAGACGCCAGAAGTCGTAGGGATCGGGGCTCGCGAGATCGGAGAGACAGGCATCGAGACGCGCGAACGCATCGTCGCCATTGTCCGACGGCGCGCGCAGCACGGCGAGCAGCGCCTCTTCGTAGCGCGCCCGGACCCGCGCGAGCCGCTCGGGCGCGATCGCGCGCAGCGTCGCGGGAGGAATTGCGCGGCCGGCGAGCGCGAGATCGTCGAAGGAAACCGGGGTCACGCGCGTGTGCGCGGCGAGCAGCGCATGCAGCGCGCGATAGTGGTCGAAGAGAACGGTCGAGCACGCGAGTTCGCGCAAGTTGCGCCGTTCGACCGCCGCGCCGAACACGCGCAGCGTGTCAGCGATGCGCGCGCGGCTGGCGTCGCTGTCGTCGCCGAGCGGCGCGACGAGCGCCAGAGTCTCCGCGAAACGCTGCGCCGGCAGCCAGCCGGCGGCGTGCAGCGCGTTGATCGCGCGCTTGAGTGCCGCGGCCGAATCGCCCTGGCGCTGGAAGGCGTGCAGCGCGTCGGCGAGCGCCATTTCGGCACTGCGCACCGACCCGCCGCGCGGATTCGGCAAGGCTTCGAACGCAACGGACAAATCGGGCAGGTCGGGTCGAATGGTCATGGAAGCGCTCACGTGCCGTTTCGCGGCGCTCGGCCGCGCGCGGGTTGAACTGCATCATGGCTGAGCCGGACCGAACAGGCCAGCCGGGGCGGCCCCGACTCGGGCTCAAACCGGACTTCAAACGGGCCGCGGGCCCTTCGGCCCTACTCTTCCGACGTCGGGCCGGTACTCAAGCGTAAGCCTAAATCAGGCGAATGGGGTTCGATCGTTTGCGTCGCGGGGTACCCGACGTTTCCCTCATCGCAACAAAAACGCGCAACGCAGGCCGCAACAAAAGCGCACGCCCAAAAGACGCGCGCCGCATGACGTTGACGTCATGCGGCGCGGCATCGGTGCCGGCTCGCGATGCCGGCTCAGATCTGGACCATCTCGAAGTCTTCCTTGCGGGCTCCGCACTCGGGACAGGTCCAGTTGATCGGAACCTCCTCCCAGCGCGTGCCCGGCGCGATGCCCTCTTCGGGCAGGCCCGCTTCTTCGTCGTAGATCCAGCCGCAGATCAGGCACATCCAGCTTCTGTATTCCATGCTTATGCCGAGTCGAATGGTCGGTTGAAATTAAGGACATGATGGTACCGTGTTGCCGCCCCGATGCCTAGCAACGGGCCTTCCGGCCGGGCGTTCCCGGCCCTTGGGACCGCTTCCTCATGCCGTCGCGACAGCGCGAAATCATACCGCGGACCCGTCCCGCCACGCCGCTATCAGGAGCGGCGGCGATCGAGCGCACCCGCGCACGAATCTTCGGCAAAATGTGCGCAAAGAATGCCCTCTCGCGCCCCTCGGGTGCGATTAGGCCGCATAATCGAAGCAATTACACCGTTTTGGTCTGACGCTCGGGCGCGCTACTCAGGGCTCGTTCGTCACCCGGCGCGGCGCTTCGCCCCAAGTTGCCTGCGTTGCTTCCAGCCGCTTTTTTACGCCTTTTCGATCTTCCATGCCCGCTTTCGTCATGCCCAGCGACACGCCTCCGATTGTTCTCACTTTCGGCCTCTCCGACCCGACTGGCGGCTTCGGTCTGCAAGCCGACCTGCTGACGCTCGCGAGCATGGGCTGCCACGGCGTCACTGTGCTGACGGGCTATACGGTGCGCGATTCGGCCACGACCGACGAGGTGACCGGTCTCGATCCGGACACGGTCGCGACCCAGGCGCGCATGTTGCTGGAGGATATGCCGATTGCCGCGTTCAAGATCGGCGCGGCGACACGGGCAGAAGTCGTGAGCGCGATCGCCGAGGTGGTCGCCGACTACGACGACATCCCGCTGATCCTCGCACCCGACTTCACACTCGACGATGAACACGTTCTTTCCGCCGACGAACTGCGCGAATCGCTCGCCGACTTGCTCGTGCCGCAGACGACCATGCTAGTCGCCGATCACGCCACGCTGCTGCAGCTCGCCCAGCCGGACGGCGACGCCGAAGCGCCGAGCCTCGACGCCGCGATCTCGCATTTGCTCGCGCAGGGCTGCGAATATATCCTCGCGACGGAGACTGGCACGCATCGGCACGTCAACACGCTGTATAGCGAGGAAGGTCAGGTGCGGCAGGACACGTGGGACCGCAGCGCGAACCGGATGATGGGCCTGACGGATACGCTCGGTTCGGCCATCGCCGCGCTGCTCGCGAATGGCCAGGAACCTGCCGAAGCCGCGCGCGAGGCTCAGGAATACTTGTTCCAGGCGACCCGCGCCGCGTTCCGTCCGGGTATGGGCGCGTATTTGCCGGACCGTTTCTTCTGGGCGCGCTCGAACGACATGGACGACACCGACGGCGCGACGCCGCCCGAGGCCGTCGCGGACGAGCCGCCGCCAGCCGCGCCGGGTGCAGCGCGTCACTAAACCAACTACGACGAGGCGTTGAGAGCGCATGCCGTATCGACTGCCCCACCTTCACAAGGCAATCCATCACGGCGCGATCCGCGTCGGCTGCGCCGGCTGGGGCCTGACGAGCGCCGTCGGCTCGCACTTCCCCGCCGAGGGCACGCATCTCGAACGCTACGCGCACGTGCTCACCTGCGTCGAGATCAATTCCAGCTTCTACAAGCCGCACCGCGCCCAGACATACGAAAACTGGGCGCAGAGCGTGCCGGCGTCGTTTCGCTTTTCCGTGAAGCTCGCCAAGGCGATCACGCACGATGCGCGACTGGTCCGCTGCGAGGCGCTCATCGACGAGTTTCTCGACACGTCCGGCACGCTCGGCGACAAGCTCGGCTGCTGGCTCGTGCAACTGCCGCCGAGCCTCGCGTTCGATGCGGACATCGCCGAAGCGTTTTTCACCGCACTGCGCGAGCGCACGCAGGTGCCCGTGGCGTGCGAGGCGCGCCATCCGACGTGGTTCACGACGGAAGCGGCCGCGCTCTTGAAGTCCAAGCACATCGCCTATGTCGACGCCGACCCGATCCCCGACGAATGCGAGATCAGGCATCGCGCGGACGCGTCGCTGGTCTATGTGCGACTGCACGGGTCGCCGGACCTGTACAAATCGTCTTACGACTACACCTACCTCGACGACCTCGCGCACACCCTGCAGCAGCGCGCGAAAAAGGGCGCGCAAGTGTGGTGTGTGTTCGACAACACGGCCCAGGGCGCCGCGCAGCCGAACGCGCTGCATCTGCTCGCGCATCTGCGGCCGCATCACAGGTGACGTTTCGATTCTTACGCGAGGAAAAACCGATGCGCAGGTGGATTGGAGCCGTGAGTCTTGCCGCGATGCTGTGCGCCACGCTGCCCGCGTCGGCGCAAACCGATGCGACGCCGCCGCCGAACGCCACGCCCGCCGGCGACGGCACCTTTCTGCTCACGATCTTCCTGAAGCACGACCAGTCGAAGCCCTTGCCGAAGATCAACGAACAGCTGAAAGAACAAGGCTACTTCAAGGCGTTTCCGCCGCCGGGCGTGCAGGTGGTGTCGTGGTACGTGATGATGGGCATCGGTCAGGTGGTCACGCTGCGCGTGCCGGCCGATCGTCTGCGCGAAGTGAATCGCGCAATCGAAAATACTGCATGGGGCGGTTACACGACCGAGTTCTATCCGACCTACGACTACAAGGCGGTCGCCGAACAGATGCGGGCGCAGTCGAAGTAAAAAGCGAGCGCCCATGAAAAAACCCGCATCGTCGCCGATGCGGGTTTTCTTTTTGGCATGACGCGAGTTCCATCGGAACCCGCGCCCTCCATGCAAACCGGCGCGGGCCGATATTACATGTCCATGCCCATGCCGCCCATGCCGCCGGGCATGCCGCCGCCCATCGGAGCATCTTCCTTCGGCAGTTCTGCGACGGCGCAATCGGTCGTCAGCAGGAGACCCGCCACCGATGCCGCGTTTTGCAGCGCCGTGCGCGTCACCTTCGTCGGATCGACCACACCTGCGTCGACCAGATCGACGTACTCGCCGGTTGCCGCGTTGTAGCCGTAGTTGCCCTGGCCGGCAGCAACCGCCGCCACCACGACGCTGGCTTCTTCGCCGCCGTTCGTGACGATCTGGCGCAGCGGCTCTTCCATCGCGCGCAGCACGATCTTGATGCCTGCGTCCTGGTCGGCGTTCAAGCCCTTCAGGCCTTCGATGGCCTTGCGAGCGCGGATCAGCGCAACGCCGCCGCCTGCCACGATGCCTTCTTCCACAGCTGCGCGGGTTGCGTGCAGTGCGTCTTCGACACGTGCCTTCTTTTCCTTCATTTCGACTTCGGTCGCAGCGCCGACCTTGATCACTGCCACGCCGCCGGCCAGCTTCGCCACGCGCTCTTGCAGCTTTTCACGGTCGTAGTCCGACGTTGCTTCTTCGATCTGCGTGCGCACTTGCTTCACGCGGGCTTCGATCGATGCGGCTTCGCCAGCGCCGTCGATGATCGTCGTGTTTTCCTTGCCCACTTCGATGCGCTTCGCCTGGCCCAGTTCAGCCAGCGTTGCCTTTTCGAGCGTGAGGCCGGTTTCTTCGGCGATCACTTGGCCACCCGTCAGGATGGCGATGTCTTCGAGCATTGCCTTGCGACGGTCGCCGAAGCCCGGAGCCTTGACGGCAACCGTCTTCAGGATGCCGCGGATGTTGTTGACGACGAGCGTTGCGAGCGCTTCGCCTTCGACGTCTTCAGCGATGATGAGCAGCGGACGGCCAGCCTTGGCGACTTGTTCCAGTACCGGGAGCAGATCGCGGATGTTAGAAACCTTCTTGTCGTGCAGCAGCACGAACGGGTTTTCGAGCAGGGCAACTTGCTTGTCCGGGTTGTTGATGAAGTACGGCGACAGGTAGCCGCGGTCAAACTGCATGCCTTCCACGACGTCCAGCTCGTCTTCCAGCGACTTGCCATCTTCAACCGTGATCACGCCTTCCTTGCCGACCTTGTCCATGGCTTCGGCGATGCGGTCGCCGATCGACGAATCGCTGTTCGCCGAGATCGCGCCGACTTGTGCGATTTCCTTGTTGGTCGTGCAGGGCTTGCTGATCTTGCGCAGTTCTTCGATGGCGGCTGTCACAGCCTTGTCGATTCCGCGCTTCAGGTCCATCGGGTTCATGCCCGATGCAACGTACTTCATGCCTTCGCGAACGATCGACTGGGCCAGGACGGTAGCCGTCGTGGTGCCGTCGCCGGCGTTGTCGCTGGTCTTGGAAGCGACTTCCTTGACCATTTGCGCGCCCATGTTCTGGAGCTTGTCCTTCAGTTCGATTTCCTTCGCGACCGAAACACCGTCCTTCGTGACCGTCGGGCCGCCGAAGCTGCGTTCCAGGACCACGTTGCGGCCCTTCGGACCCAGCGTGACTTTGACTGCGTTCGCGAGGATGTTCACGCCTTCGACCATCTTGGCGCGAGCGGAATCGCCAAATACGACTTCTTTAGCTGCCATATTCAAACTCCTTGATTCGTTTCGGTTTTATCGGCGGGAGCGGGCTTTTGCACCTTTCGCGGCGAGATCCGGGATCGATCGCCGGCGCTCCGTGCCGAACGTACTAATGGATGATTACTTGACCAGAACGGCCATGATGTCTTCTTCGCGCATCACGAGCAGTTCCTGCCCGTCGACCTTGACGGTCTGGCCAGCGTACTTACCGAACAGCACGCGGTCGCCCACTTTGACGTCGAGGGCGTTCTGCGTACCCTTGTCATCGCGCTTGCCCGGGCCGACGGCCAGGATTTCGCCTTGATCCGGCTTTTCGGCTGCCGCGTCGGGGATGATGAGGCCCGAGGCAGTCTTGGTTTCCTGATCCAGACGTTTGACGATGACGCGATCGTGCAAAGGACGAAGGTTCATACACACTCCTCTCTTGATTGAGACTGAAGAAACGCGGGAAAACCCGTACCGGCGGGCTTGGAGCCACCGGACGGCAAACTTGTTAGCACTCTCGTGCGGTGAGTGCCAATTATATGGACGAGGTTTGACAATTTCAAGGAGGGAATGGACGAGAGACTTGCCGAAATTCATCGAACGTTGACCTCTCCTCAGGGAACTGACGCGGCTTTTAACTAAGAAACTCCAACGAAATCAGAACATTAGCGTCACGTCAAAGGCTGCTGCGCACAGACGGACCTGGCCCAAACCGCGCTTCTCGCAATCGAAGACGATCAGTTGCGCGACAAAAAGCCAAGCGTTTACCCTTCTTAGATAACGACCACACAGACCTAATGGCCCTTCCGTAGCGTTGACGTCGGATCAGGCCAAAGGAGACACTTTGCCATTTAGTCGCTTGTAACAAACGCGCCAGCTGATTTTCGCCGCTCGGGCCGGCGCCGTCATCGGCATACCGTCTCGTATGATTCAGGTTTTGGTACCCTGTGATCGTGAATCTTTTCTTTCTTGGCAGAATTCGGAAATTCACCGGGACCGCCGCGAAGGTTGAAGGTCGGTTGGCCGGCGGCAGAGGCGGGGGCGAACTTCTGTGAGTAGAAACGTAACAGTCAGGTTGTCCTACAGCAGATGAGAAGACAGTTGGCAAGACATGCACAACGCCGCGGCCACGCATACACCGGACGTTTGGTCCACCCCGCAACTCGATCGGATCAGGCACAAACGGAGCTTCGCCTAGCCCGCACTTGGCCGGTGGGCGCGCTGGTTAATTCCGACGCCGCTTTCCGTGAAAACACCCGGCTTCAGCGCTTGCTGCGACAGGACGGGCGCTTTTGACTGCTCAGATGCTCGCGCCACACCTGACGCCCGGTGGTCACTTGCTTGCGGTGCCGGAGGACGACGCGCCACTCTTGGCGGAGGAAATACGGTCGCGACTAGGCAGTTATTTTGCGCTTGGCGCGGGGCATGGCCTACTGCATCTCGGAACGGCGGAAATCGGCCGCATTCTCCCGCCCGCCTGGGCCTGGTGGCGTGATTTTGCCGCGCGCTATGTCACCGCCTTGTGCGCCACGCCCGAAAGCGGCGAAATCGCGGTCGCGCCTGCTACCAGGGATTTCGATGCCCTGATTGCTGATGCGCCGCCGATGACGGGCGGGGAGTATCTGACGCCAGATGTGCTGGCCACGTTGTGGGACGCGATCAATACCGCTTTGCACCAAGAACTGGCGAGCGCAAAAGTCTCACTGCAGGATTTCCTCAAGTCGCGCCACCCGGCCTGGAACCTCGTCGGCCGGGTGCATTTCAATCTCGCTGAGAACCGCAAGGACCCGGAGGCACCGTTCGCCTTCCTTGCGACTTACACCTCGCGCTTGTCGGCCCATGGCAAGGCGCAGCATCAACCACTGTCGCAAGCCTTGGCGGAATTTTCGGGAGCCAGGAGCAAGGCGCAGCTCTTATCGCTGCTGCTGCCGGTGCAGCGCGCCGCCGAACACTGCGATTGGCTTCGCGAAATGGTGGATACAGGCGAGATATACCATCCGCTGCGCTGGACGCCGCTTGATGCGCACCGCTTTCTCTCTGACCTGCCCAAACTCGAAACCGCAGGCATTGTCGTTCGCGCGCCGAGCGTCTGGCAGTCGGGCCGTCCTGCTCGTCCCCTTGTGAGAGCCAGCGTCGGAGCACGACCGCCTTCGCTCCTGGGCAAGGACGCGTTGCTCGATTTCAGCATGGAGGTCTCCCTCGACGGCGAGCGTCTTAGCGCCTCCGAGGTCAGGGATCTGCTCAAAGGCGCCGACGGCTTGCAACTCATCCGTGGTCGCTGGGTCGAGGTGGACAACAAAAAGCTCAGTCGCCTCCTGAAGCAATTCGAGGCCATGGAAAAGGCGGCGGAAGCCGGTCTGCCATTTAATGAGGCCCTACGCCTTCTGGCGGGTGTCTCGCTCGACGATAGCGGCGACCCCGCTGACCGCGACTGGTCGCAGCTTGTTGCAGGGCCTTGGCTGACCGACATCTTGCATGAGTTGCGTCAGCCGGAGGGGCTGGCGCAGATCAGCCCAGGACCGGAACTCAAGGCCAGCCTGCGGCCCTACCAACAGGCCGGCGTGCGATGGTTGTACCTTCTCACGCGGCTCGGACTGGGCGCGTGCCTGGCGGACGATATGGGCCTGGGCAAGACCATGCAGGTACTCTCGCTGCTGCTTGTTTTGAAGCGCGAAAGCGCCGAGGCGCGCCCCAGTCTGCTGGTCGCACCCGCATCGCTGCTGTCCAACTGGGCGGCGGAGGCCGAGCGCTTTGCCCCCGGTTTGCGCCTGCTGATCGCCCATCCGTCGGTCATGCCGGCGGCTGATTTGCGTGCGCTGGACGCCACGTGGCTTGCGGACATCGATCTCGTCATCACCAGCTTTGGCTCGCTTCTTCGCCAACCGGTATTGGGGACCATCCAATGGCGCGTTGCCGTCGTCGACGAAGCGCAGGCGATCAAGAATCCGAGCGCCAAGCAAACGCGACAGGTCAAGCAGCTCCAGGCACAATCGCGCATCGCGCTGACCGGAACCCCCGTCGAAAACCGCCTGTCTGACCTGTGGTCCATTTTCGATTTCACCCACCCCGGTTTGCTGGGCTCAGACAAAGTCTTTGCCAATTTTACCCGGCGACTGGCGAAGGCCGACCACTTCGGTCCGCTGCGAACGCTCGTGCGGCCCTACATCCTGCGCCGCCTGAAGACCGACAGGCGGGTGATCGACGACCTTCCGGACAAGACGGAACTCAAGGCCTGGTGCCACCTGAGCCCGAGCCAGGCAGCACTTTATCAGCGTGCGGTGAAGGATCTGGCCGCCGCGCTTGAAGACGCCGAAGGCATCGGTCGCAAGGGTGTAGTGTTGAGTTTCCTGATGCGCTTCAAACAGATATGCAACCATCCGTCGCAATGGTTGGGCGACGCGGCGTGGAAGGCGGAAGACAGCGGCAAGTTCGCCCGCCTGCGCCAACTGGCCGAAGTCATTGCCGCCAAGCAGGAAAAGGTGCTGGTATTCACCCAGTTCCGCGAGACCACTGAGCCGCTCGCGGCATTCCTGGGTTCAATCTTTGGTCGCGAAGGTCTGGTGCTCCATGGTGGCACCCCGGTAGCAAAGCGCCGCGCATTGGTCAAGCAATTTCAGGAAGATGAGCTGACGCCCTTCTTCGTGCTGTCGCTCAAGACCGGCGGGGCGGGTCTGAATCTCACCGCCGCTTCGCATGTGATCCACTATGACCGGTGGTGGAACCCGGCCGTGGAAAATCAGGCGACTGATCGTGCGTTTCGTATCGGCCAGCAGAGGAACGTTCTGGTGCATAAGTTCATCTGCCGTGGCACGATCGAGGAGCGTATCGACCAGTTGATCGAAGCGAAGCAGCAGTTAGTGAATGACGTGCTGGAGGGCGGGGCGGAACTCCTGCTCACCGAGTTGAGTGATCGTGAATTGCTCGATCTCGTGAAGCTCGACGTTCATGCCGCGCAAGAAAATTGATCGTCAAGAGGAAGCGCAATGAGTTACGGGGGATGGAAGCCCTATGTCTCGGTCGCCGAGCGCAGAAAAAAGGCTGAACTGGCCGCCGCGAAGGCTAATAAGGCCGGTGCGGTCCTGTCGCCAATCGCGTCGTATCGCGGTGCCATCGCCAAGACGTTCTGGGGCAAGGCATGGTGCGACAATCTGGAGAGCTACAGCGACTATGCCAACCGCCTGCCGCGAGGCCGTACCTATGTGCGCAACGGTTCCGTGATCGACCTTCAGATTACGGCCGGCGAAGTCCGCGCGCAGGTAATGGGTTCGAGCCTCTATACGGTTGCTGTGACCGTGACGACGTGTCCTGAAAAGCAATGGCGAGCGATCGGAGCCGATTGCGCGGGGTCGATCGATTCGATCGTGGAACTCTTGCAGGGCAAGCTCTCAACAGCCGTGATGGAGCGCATCTGCAAACCTGGCACCGGTCTTTTCCCGGCGCCGAAGGAAATCAAGTTCAATTGCAGCTGCCCGGACTGGGCTTCGATGTGCAAGCACGTTGCTGCCGTGCTCTACGGTATCGGCGCACGGCTCGACCAACAGCCGGAATTCCTCTTCGCCCTTCGCCGGGTCAATGCCAATGATCTCGTCAGTCAGGTCGGTGCTGGCCTGCCTAAATCGAGAAAACGCCCGACTACCGGCAAGGTGCTCGACGACGCGCTGGTGGCCGATGTGTTTGGCCTCGAGATGGCCGAAGCTTCCCCACCGACGAAGCCTGCTGCCGGGCGTAACAAGTCATCGGCCGCTAAGGTGACAGCGAAGAAGACGGCCACGCCGGCTGCTTCGACAACTCGGAAGCCACCCGCGACCGCGAAGACTGCGTCGGACAACAGAGTGGTAGCCAAGAGGTTGGCCATCAAGCCATCTACCGGGCCGTGTAAGTCAACATCGGGCAACGTCATTGCCGCTAAGGCAAAGGCGGCGAACTCGCCTCCAGCGCCAAAAGAGGCTGCAGCTAGGAAGCGCACCAGTGCTCGACCGGCGATAGGTAAGTTCCGCTGAATTCTGATTCCGTCTCGCCCCGCTACGCGGGGAGCGAGTGACGTCGACGAACGCAATTCTTTTCAGTGGGAAAGCCCGGCATCTGATGAAGTCTCCGGACTATGTTGAGCATAAGCGGACATATCCGGTTGAGGGTTTCTCAGACCAGGTTGAACCTGCCGATCATTCGAGTTCGACCTTAACGTCGCGTTGAAGACGCCGGACGATTGGCGGTATTTTCACGCTTCGTGAACATTGCGAACGGCCTGTAGTGGGCCGATGACCCGACTAAGACACCCCCTGCGGACGAAGGTCAGCTTTCTGGGCGTGTGCGAGTACGAAAGTTCGCGTGTCAGAGCGGGTTCGGCCATCAAGGGACGGTCGAAAGCGTCTGCCGAGTGGCCACTTTCCGGCGCCGAACGGACCTTCGTAGACGGCGAGCCTATTGAGAGCGCGGTACGCTGCAATTCCGAGAGCGGAGGCATGAACCAAATACGCTCAGTCTGGTAGGCGCCCTGAATGAAGGTGTAGCAACTTCCAACCGGTCTCGCGTTTGATCCAAACCTGGGTGACGAGAGCACGGATGTTTACCTCCGAGCCGTCACTGCGGCGCTGCAACCATTGTTCAAGCTGGCCCGTCGTGATTACGAACTCGGGCAGGAGCTTGTACGCGAGAGGCTGAGCACGCACGATTTTATGTGTCTTGATCTTGTCGCTGAGGAACGCCAGATATTTCGATTTGTCTTGAATGTAGCCAGACGAGTGAACGAAGGTCAGATCTTCGTCCAGTAAGGAGGCGAGCGTGAGCAGATCTTCTGATACGGTAGCATCGCAGCGCCGTTGCTCGAGCACATCGACAGCGGATTTCACGGAAGCGTTGTTCATCTAGACTCTCCTCGAAACGCGGCATGCGCCCCGGTTATCGGACACGGCACTATCGGACACGGCACTATCGGACTTGAGGCTTGGTCACTCTGGAAAGGGCAGTTCAACCTGAAGAGCTGCGCGAGTCTCAAACACGTTCAATGTCATTGCGACCAACGTGTAGTACCCGAGCAAACCCGTCAGATTGACCATGACTACATGGCCGAATCGATTCAACGCTTGCTCGTACGTCTCGTTCGAGACCCGGCGGGTCTCATTCAGCTGCGTGGCGAAGTCGTAGATCAGGCGATCATCCGGATCGTCAAACACTGGAGTCTCGTTGCATCGAATTGATCCGGCGACATGGGCAGGAACTCCGGCTTGTAACGCAATGGGATGGTGAATGTGCCACTCTGCCTGCGAGCGCCAATGCGCGGCGGTCACCAGAATCGCCAGTTCCGACAGGCGTAGCGGCAACCCCGTGTCAAAGCGACAAAATGCGCCTAGCCGCTGCGCGCGTTGTGCAAACTCAGGGCTATAGACCCAGCTTAGGAATGGACCGTCGAGATTGCCGCGAGGGCCACTTAGGATTTCATCCAGAACGGCCGCCTGCTCGTTCGTCGCTGTCGATCGGTCGAAAAGGGGGAGGCGATTGTTGTCTTTCATGATCTGGTGTCGTTGTCAGTTGAACCGTTGGTGCTGATGGAGGCACTGGGGCGGGAGGGCCATGACACGGGTCCCGTCCCGTTGGTTCCTCAAGGGCGGGGCGCGAACTCTTGGAAAAAAAGTTCGTAGCCTGGCATCCATCCTAGAAGTCGCTTGTAGTTGCACACGTGGGACATCAGTAGGCACTAGAAGCGGTGACGAATTCCGGCAACCAGGACATTTTGATTGCTGCTGGTTGACGGTGCATACAGATAGACGTCGGCAACAGCATGAGATCCCGACTTCCGCTGAAACGTGTCGAAGACATATACTTCGGTGCGCTTGGAAAGGCTGTAGTCGAGGCTGCACTGAGCGCCGTTCCAGTGCGGGTTGGCGTCAGGCCGCCGTACCGGCGGCTTGTATTGATATACCCGGCAGCAAAAGTCAACGCGGGGGGTCGTCGTATAGGAGATTGAAGCGTCGTGACTGTTCAGCGACAAGCTGGTTCCATCGCTAAGAAGATGCTTCGCCATTCAGTCGACTTCCCTGCGAGCTATGCTCCACCGTAGACGCAGCCTTCGGCAATACGAAGCTCGCAACCAGCGCCACCGCGCATGCCCCAATAACGTAGTAAGCTGGCGCAGCCAAGGATCCAGTCTCGCGAATCAGCATGGTTGCGAGCAATGGAGCAAATCCGCTGAACACGACGACGGCGATGTTGTAAGCGAGGGCGATCCCGCTGAATCTGATCCGAACAGGGAACTGGTCGGCGAGGACGGAAGCCCACGTACCGCTCGCCAGAGAAAAGGCGACGCCCGCGAGGACAAACAGCACGACAGGGTCGACAGTGTGATTCGCGAGCGCCCAGTAGAACGGGTAGCTGAATACAATCAGCAGCACCGCAGACGTGCGTAGCAGGTATCGGCGCGCAATCTTGTCGCCGAGCCAGCCCGCAGCGAGCAAGCCGAAAGAGCTGACGATCAGATAAGCGTTCTGAGCGACCGCCGCCGTCCGGGGGGCATAGTGCAGTTGTTGGACCAGATAGGCAGGCATGTGACCGTAAAGGATACCGTTGACACCGGCCATCACCGCGATCGTGAGCGCTCCTGCCACGACAGCCTTGCCATGATGTCGCAGCGTCTCGCGAAACGGTTGCTTGACGACCGCGCCGTGCATCTCCTTGAACTCAGGCGATTCATCCAGATTGCGACGCATCCAGTAGGACACTATCCCGCACGCCCCGCCGAACAGAAACGCGATCCGCCAGCCATACGTCGCCGCATCCGCGCTGGAAAGATAGCTCTGGATGCCGAGATTAACGAATGTAGCGAGCAACACGCCCACATTGACCGCACAGATTATGATGCCTGCAGCGAGTCCCGCGCGATGTGGCGCCGCCTCGACCGCGTAAGTGATGGCCCCGGGCATTTCACCACCGACGCAGAAACCTTGAAGCATGCGCAGCAAAATCAGCAGAATGGAAGCCGTGATCCCCCAGCTCTGGAAATTCGGCAGCAGGCCCAGACAGATGGTAGCCGTCGTGACCACGACGATTGAGCCAAGGAAGACGGGGCGCCGGCCGTAACGGTCCCCCCAGCTGCTAAGGACAATACCGCCGAGCGGTCGGATGACGTATCCAATCGCCAGAACAGAGAAAGCCGCCAGCATGCTGATTAGCGACGAAACGTTCGGAAAGAACTGGGCAGCGATGTGATGTGCAAAAAAGCCGTAGACGATGAAATCGTAAAATTCCAGCGAGCCGCCAAGGCTCGCGATGAGAATCATCTTCCACTGCGACCGTGATAAGCCGGGTAACTGCGGATGATCGAGAGCATCGATCGGATGGCGTGACATTTCCATGACTCCTCCAAGGATTGTTGGCTTCTTTGTCCAATGATTTGCGTGCGTTGTTGGCAACGTATTTCGCGTTGCAACGCGATTGCGGACTTACCGGTCACGCGCTTGCTGTTAGCACGCTAGGGAACGCGTGATCCAGCAGGCCGCGCAACGATGCAGTGTCGTTGGCGACGCCATACACATACCGGTCAGGACGCACCAGCACTGCGGCGGCGCCGCTTGACGCTAGCCACTCACGGACAGCGTCTTCGCTGGGGACGATCTGGACGCCCGCCCGGGCAGCGTGACCGGCGATGTTGTCAGATCCGGCGAGCAACTCGGGTAACACGAGGAGTGCAAACCGATAGCCGACCACGTCATCCAGCAGGCGTCCGTCTGCCAGGCGGGGCTGTGGTGCGATGTGTCCAACCATCGCCGATGATTCATCGAGACAGGCTCCCGGACCGAGCCGCGGCTGTGGAGTGACAAAATTGCGGATCGCGTCGCTCATTTCGCAGTCGCGGCTGTTGGCAGCCTCTGGACGGGTGGTCTGAATGATCGAACCGAGGTGCACCGCGGTTTCGATGAACTCCCGCACATGGGGTGAACGCTCGGATTCGTAGGTATCAAGCAGGCTATCGGGCGCTTCTTCGCGAATGACTGCGCCGAGCTTCCATGCGAGGTTCGACGCGTCCCGGATTCCGGCCGCCATTCCCTGGCCCATAAAGGGCGGTGTCTGGTGCGCGGCATCTCCGGCAAGCAGCAGTCGTCCACGGCGCCAGCCGTTGGCCACGACCGAGTGAAAGGTGTAGATAGCGGAACGCTCGAGTCGCGCATCAGCCGGCGAGATCCAGCGAGCAAGCTTGTCCCACAGCCATTCAGGGGATGCGAGCTGCGTCGCATCATCGCCGGGCATCACCATGATTTCCCAGCGGCGACGATTTCCTGGGCCACGCGTGTAAGTCGTCGGGCGCGCCGGATCGCAATATTGAATCGAGAAATCACCGAGATCGGGCCGCGGACCATCGAGCATGACGTCGACCACGACCCAGCGTTCATGCGATTTCAAATCCGTGAGTTCGGTACCCATGAAGCGTCGGGCGATCGAGCGCGCGCCATCGCAGCCGACGACGTAGCGGGCCGTGGCGCGCCCGAGCTTGCCGCAGCTGGTATCTTCGAACCGCAACTGAACGCCTTCGCCCGTCTCGTCAAGCGCGAATACTTCATGCCGCAAACGCACGTCGATGCTCTTTTGCAGTGCCACACGCTCGCGCAGCGCATTCTCGAGATCAGGCTGATGAAATTTGTAGCTCGCGCACCAGCCGTTCGGTCCGATACAGGTAGGACGCTGCCAGTCGATAAGAAGCTTGCCCGCCGCATTCACGAACTTCATGCCGGGACCGACAAACAACTTGGGAAGCAACGTGTCGGCGATGCCGATGGTCTGGAACACCCGCATGCATTCGCCGTCAAAGTGCACCGCGCGGGGCAGCGCGAAAATGTCCTTGTCTCTCTCCAGCACGAGTACCCGCAAGCCTTCAATCGCCAGCAGGTTCGCCAGCGTCGCACCGGTAGGCCCGAGCCCGATGACAGCCACGTCGTAGTCACACGCGTGCGTCGAAATGGTTTTTTGTGACATGTCTGAGTCCGTTCAAGACGCCGGACGCACGGGGGACGCGTCCGGCAACGATCTTTACGCTTCGTCGGCAATCGGATTGGAGAGCACGCCGATTCGGTCGACTTCCACTTCGACCCGGTCGCCAGGCTTCATGAACAGCGGCGGATTACGCTTTGCACCGACGCCGCCGGGCGTGCCGGTGACGATGACGTCGCCCGGAGCGAGCGGCGTGAAGGTCGACAGGTAGGCGATCTGCTTGGCGATGCCGTGAATCAACATCTGCGTGGTTGCGCGCTGCACTTCCTGCCCGTTCAGACGAGTGATGAGCGTCATGAGGGCGTTCGGTTCGATTTCGTCGCTCGTCACCATCCACGGCCCGAACGCGCCGGTGCGATAAAAGTTCTTGCCCGGTCCCCATTGGGTGGTGTGACGCTGCCAGTCGCGCACAGAGCCATCGTTGTAACAGGCATACCCTGCGATGTGATTCCAGGCGTCGGCTTCAGCGATGCGCCGCCCAGCCCGCCCGATGATCACCGCGATTTCGCCCTCGTAGTCGAACTGCTGGGACTCGGGCGGACGCAGCATCGGCTGCTCATGGCCCACTTGCGAAGCTGGGAGCCGCATGAAGATCACGGGCTGCTCAGTGGTTTCGCGATTGGTTTCCTTGACATGCTCCGCGTAGTTGAGTCCCACACAGAAGATCTGCTCCGGGTTGGGAATTACCGGCAGAAGGGTCACTTCCGACAACGGGTAGTCGCCCTGAGCGCTTTGGGCCGCTTGGGCGGCCTCACCAAGCGCGTCGGCGGCGATCAGTGCTTTCAGGTCGGCATAACGACCGTCCAGGCGCTTGCCCAGGTCAACGATGCTGTCGTCGCTAACGACGCCGAAGGAAAGGCCTTGATGGGTAGAAAAGCTGACGAGTTTCATTGACGCTCCAGGCAGATAAAAATCAGGGTAGATCGACGCGAAAGACTCGATAAAAGTCGTGCATTTATCGTTATTTGAGAATAAGCTATATTTAATCGTTAGCACAACGTGTTTTTAGTTAGGGTTTATCACTACTGGAGACGAGCATGGAAGGGATGAAAAAAGCGCGACGCGGACTGTCGCTGAGCCATATGGGCTTCTACGTGAGCGATATGGCACGGGTGGAAGACTTTTATTCGCGGGTGCTGGAGTTCACTGTGACGGATCGTGGGACGCTGCAGACGCCGCACGGCGAAGTGCGGCTGGTGTTCTTGAGTCGTGATCCCGCGGTTCATCACCAGGTCGTGCTTGCGAGCGGTCGGCCTGAGCACCTGGCGTTTAATCCGATCAATCAGATTTCGTTCGAAGCGGACAGTCTTGACACGCTCAGGCAGTTTTACGCCCGCTTTGTCTCGGAAGGTTTGGAAGAGATCAATCCCGTCACACATGGCAACGCGATTTCGATTTATGCGCGCGATCCTGAGGGTAACCGGCTGGAGATCTTCATCGACACGCCTTGGTACGTCGATCAGCCGATGCGAGTACCGGTCGACTTTGATTTGCCTGACGCAGACCTGATGGCGGCCGTTGAGCACCACGCGAGCACACTGCCGGGATTCAGGCCACGAACCGATTGGCAGGCCGAGATGGCCGTGCGCATGGGTCTTGTCTAACGTGGTGCTTGCCCGATCGGCTGTGCGTCGGGCAAGCACAAAGGCGGTACCCTGCGCAAAACAGGTTGGCAGCCTCGCACCCAACCGTTTGCCGTGAGCCGAGAAGACCGGCGGGAGAGCGCGCTAGTGGCATAATCCGCTCACATAGAAGGAGCTCAGCGCCCAGATGTCGAGCATCACCCGGCTTTTATCCATACTGGAACTGTTTTCGGAGGCAAAGCCATTCTTGTCCGCCGAAGACGTTGCTGCTGAACTCGATTGTTCGGCGCCGACGGCTTATCGCTACGTGCGTGAGCTCGTGGATGCGGGCTTGCTCGTCCGGTTCATAGGCGGAGATTACGGTCTCGGTCCTCGCATCATCAGACTGGATTACCACCTGCGTGCTTCGGATCCACTGCTTGTTGTTGGCCAGCCGATCATGCACGAGTTAAGCGAGCATTCCGGCTTCGATGTAGTGATGTCGCGCTGGTATGGAAACGAGCTTGTCGACACGCATCGGGAGACTCACGACACCACTCTCGATCTCCGATACGGCCGGGGCCGACCGAGACCCCTGTTTCTCGGCGCCGCCCCGAAGGCGATCCTTTCCACCTTCCCGAAGGCCAAGCTCGCGATACTGTTCGAACAGTATCCTGAGGATATTGCACAAAGCGGCCTCGGGACGACGCTCGAAGAGTTTCGTGCTTCGCTCCTCAAAATCCGACGCGCGGGTTTCTATCTCTCAAGAGACGAACTGGAACACGGGGTTTCGGCACTCGCGTCGCCGCTGTTCACCGACGACTCCGGTGAAGCGGTCGGATCGCTTGCGTTGATCGTCCCGACTCAACGTCTCGAGTTCGCTAATCTGGAGCGTCTCGTCGAATCGCTACGGGAGGCCGCGGCGCGAACTTCACAACGCACGCGGGCGGCGATTGAAAGCCGTGCAAGTGCAACGGCTTCGCTATCGCACACGGTGTCGCCAAAAAGACGTTCGGCATAATTCACGACCATTTGCGCCCACGAACGTTCGGTGCAATTTCCGAACGGCTGCTTCAAGACCGACTTGAGACGGCCGCATGATGTTTGTGAGAGGCAGGAACGGGTCTGGTTGAGCCGGCCGCAGTGATAAGTACGTCTGCGGGCCTCGTCCATCCATCAGCGATGGCCGTCCAGAGTTGGCGCCGCCGGTCAGGCCTGCGCCTGAAAAACCAGATTGAACGGCGTCTGCGTTGCGCGCCTGAAACGGGTGAAGCCACCCGCGGTCACTACTTCCCTGAGCCGTGCTTCGCCGGCTTGCGCACCCAACGCCCTCCCGCCTTCTTGCGACAACGATGCTCCCGTGCAGATCATCGTGGACGCCGAGTAAAACACGCGCCCGACAGGATTCAGATTGTCTTCCAGCCGGTCGTGCGCGAACGGCTCGACGATCATCCACGAGCCATCGGGTTTTAGCGAGTGCAATACGTGTGCAGCAGCGCCCGTCGGGTCACCCATGTCATGAAGGCAATCGAAGAACGCGACGAGGTCGTAGTCGGTGCCGGGGTATTGCTGTGCGCTGGCCACTTCGAACGTGACGCGAATCGCCGACGTCTGCTTCATGGGCCAATTCTCGCGCTCTCTGGATGGACGGCTCATGATAGTCAAAGCCGACGAATGTCGCATCGGGATAGGCCTCCACCAGCAGAATCGTGGATGCGCCTTGGCCGCAGCCGACGTCGGCGACTTTCGCGCCGTGCCCCTTGAGGAGCGCTTCGACACCGTCGAGTGCGGGAATCCA
>NZ_FCOG02000166.1 GCF_001544975.2 Caballeronia arationis
AGTCCGGCGGGGCCGCCGCCGACGACCACGACGTCATATTCCATCGACTCGCGGGGGCCGTACTGCTCGATGAGACTTTGATCACTCACGGTATGCTTTCCATCGAAATAGGTCTGATCTGGTCATCGCGTGGGGATTGTCTCGCGCGATCGCAGGAAGATGCACCCATCCTATCGCCGAACGGGCGGGCGACCGCTCCCAGAACCTGCCCATTTAATGACAAATCCTGCCACTGCGTGGCCGGTGACACGTCGATGACGACACGACCTGTCGCCGTGCGGTGTGTTTTCGGCGCACAGCGATCGATGGAGATACGCGGACGGGCGGCATGGCCCACCCGTCCCGATGCGGATCAGCCTGCTGCCCCCGGATGGTGGGCTGTATTAGCCGCGACTGCGTTCGAGCACGCGGGGGCGCCCGACGCGCGGCCAGAACCTCATTGATTGACCGCGTCCTTGAAAGCCTTGCCCGCCGTGAATTTGACGGTCTTTGCGGCGGCGATCTCGATTGTTTCGCCCGTCTTCGGATTGCGTCCGGCGCGGGCCGCGCGCGCGCCGGTTGCAAACGTGCCGAAGCCGATCAACTGCACGGTCTCGCCCGCTGCAACGGTTTTCGAAACGGCGGCCAGCACTGCATCAATCGTTTCGGCGGCAGCGTTCTTCGCGATGCCTGCCTCCGATGCAACCGCATCGATAAGTTCCTGCTTGTTCATGATCACTTCCTTACGAAGGTTAAGGCTGGCCCGGGTGGACTCGGCGCCCGCTACCTTACCGGACGAACTGCCGCCACGCAAACGAAGCCCGGTTTCGATTGCGGGAAACCCTGTCGCCCGGACGACTCACGGAGGAAGTACGGTTCAATCTTCTGCTTCGATCTGGCTGCGTTGTGTGCTCGGCTTGTTCGTCAATTTAGACGGTGCGTCGATCAAATCGGCGCACCGTATCCAGTCCTCTCCCTGCGTTCAACCAAGCCAGCCCTTGATGGTATTCGCCATCACGTTCGTCGAGATGCCATATCGATCGTGCAGGGTTGGCAACGCGCCCGCAGCGAGGAACTCATCGGGCAGCGCAATCTGGCGATACATGGGCGTGACACCCGCCGTGAGCAGCGTGGTCGCGACCGCTTCGCCAAGGCCTCCGATCACCGAATGGTTCTCCGCGACCACAACCATCCGTCCAGTGCGCCCGGCTTCGCGCAGGATCGTCTCCGTGTCGAGCGGCTTGATGGTCGGCACGTGCAGCACTGCAACGCCGACGTTGTCCGCCTCGAGCGCCTTGGCCGCTTCGAGTGCACGCATGGTCATGATGCCCGACGCGATTACAAGGACCTCGGCGCCATCGCGCAGCAGCTTCGCCTTGCCGAGTTCGAACCGGTAGTCGTACTCGTCCAGGACGGCGGGAACATTGCCTCGCAACAAACGCGCATACACGGGGCCTTTGTGGGCTGCGATCGCCGGCACCATCTGCTCGATATCGAGCGCGTCGCACGGATCGATGACGGTCATGTTAGGCATTGCGCGCATGAGCGCGAGATCCTCTGCGGCCTGGTGGCTCGGACCATAGCCCGTCGTGAGCCCGGGCAGCGCGCAGACGATCTTCACGTCGAGGTCGTCTTCGGCGATGGCCTGGTGCATGAAGTCATACGCACGGCGCGTCCCGAACACGGCATAGGTTGTCACCCAAGGCTGCGCGCCCTCGTGTGCAAAGCCTGCTGCCGCTCCCATCAGCAGTTGCTCGGCCATGCCCATCTGGTAATAGCGCTCGGGAAACTCTTTAGCGAAGATGTGCAGGTCGGTGTACTTGCCAAGGTCGGCGGTCATCCCGATCACGTTCGTCTTCTCGCGAGCCAGCTGTGCGAGCGCGTGACCGAACGGTGCGGAACGCGTGACCTGCCCTTCGCTCGCAATCGATGCAATCATCGCCGAGGTCTTCAGGCGCGGCTTCTTCACAATGGTATCGCTCATGCTTGTCTCCCTGCTTCGAGTGCTGCAAGCGCCAGTTGCCACTCATGGGCATCGACGCGGATGAAATGGTTCTTTTCGCGTTCTTCGAGGAACGGCACACCGCAACCCATGCGGGTATCGCACACGATCATGCGCGGCTGCGCTTGCGGATGATTGCGGGCCTTGTCGAATGCGGCCTTCACGGCATCGATGTCGTTGCCGTCCACGCGCTGCGTGTACCAGCCGAACGCGTCGAGCTTTTCGACGAGCGGCTCGAACGCCATGATCTGCGTCGAGGGACCATCGGCTTGCTGGTTGTTGACGTCGACCATCGCGATCAGGTTGTCGAGCTTCCAGTGAGCGGCCGACATGATGCCCTCCCAGATCGCGCCTTCGTCGAGTTCGCCATCCGAGAACAGCGTGTAGACAAAGGCGTCCGAGCCCTTGCGCTTCAGACCGAGGCAGCGGCCGACCGCGATCGTGAGACCGTGGCCGAGCGAGCCGCCGGACATCTCCATGCCGGGCGTGTAGGCGGCCATGCCGGACATCGGCAGGCGGCTGTCGTCGCTGCCGTAGGTTTCCAGTTCCTCGGGCGGCAGAAAGCCGGCTTCGAACAACGCGGCGTAGAGCGCGATCGCATAGTGTCCGTTGGACAGGAGGAAGCGGTCGCGGCCTTCCCACTCGGGGTTATCGGGCTGGTAACGCATCGCGCCGAAGTAGGCGACGGCGAGGACATCGGCGATATCAAGTGCCTGGCCGATGTAGCCTTGGCCCTGCACTTCGCCCATCAGCAAGGCGTTTCTGCGAATCCGATAGGCGCGCTCAGCGAGCGTCACCGCATCTGATGACGGACTGTTCATGGTGTCTCCTTGAAGTAAAAGCGGTTTTTTGAAGCAAACGGTGTCAGCGATTGACGGTCTTGGCCGGCACGAGGAAAACCAGTCCCGCGCCGATGACGATGGCGACGGAGATGAAGATGAGTCCCGCCGTCGACTTGCCGGTGAGGTCGTTCAGCCAGCCGACGATGGCCGGCGAGAAGAAGCCCGCGAGATTGGCGAAGCAGTTCACCGCGGCGATGCCCGCCGCAGCGGACATGCCGCCGAGGAGCGCGGTAGGCAGCGACCAGAACTGCGACGACGAAGCCAGAATGCCCGCAGCCGCAAGACTGACGCACACGAGCGACGGGCCGACTCCGCCGAGCATCGGCAGCGTAGCGAAGCCTGCCGCTGACACCAGCATCGGGATCGCAAGATGCAGACGCCGTTCGCGATGGCGGTCGGCGCTCGCACCCACCAGCGGAAGCGCAATGATCGCGCAGAGGTACGGAATCGCGGTGAAGACGCCCACCCACAGCGGATCAGCTACGCCCGATTTGCGGATGATCGTCGGCAGCCAGAACGTCAGGCCATACTGACCGAGCACCACGCAGAAGTAGATCGAAGCCATCAACCACAGGCGACGGTCGCCGATGAAAGACCCGATCGACACATGGGCGACCTTGTGGGCGTTGTCATTTGCAACGTTGCGTGCAAGAAGGGCTTTCTCATCGGCGGTGAGCCACTTGGCGGAAGCGATGCCGTTGTCGAGGTAGAACAGGATCGCGATGCCGAGGAACAGCGACGGCAACGCTTCGAGGAGGAACAGCCACTTCCAGCCCGCGAGGTCGTGTACACCCTGGAACGCATGCATGATGTAACCCGAGAGCGGCCCGCCTACGATCCCTGCAAGCGGTATCGCCATGAAGAAGAGCGAGAGCGCCTTGGCGCGCCGTGCCGAAGGAAACCAGTACGTCAGATAGAGGATCACGCCCGGTGCGAACCCTGCCTCGGCGACGCCCAGCAGAAAGCGCAGGACATAGAACGTAGTGGGCGTCTTGACGAAGATGAAGCAGGCGGAAATCACTGCCCACGTCAGCATGATGCGGGCGAGCCAGTTGCGTGCGCCCACCTTGTGCAACATGAGATTGCTCGGCACTTCGAAGAGGAAATAGCCGAGAAAGAAAATACCAGCGCCGAAGCCGTATACGGTCTCGCTGAATCGCAGGTCGTTGAGCATTTGCAGTTTCGCAAAGCCCACGTTGACGCGATCGAGATACGCGCCCAGATAGCACAGCATTAGAAAAGGTATCAGGCGCCGCGCGACCTTCGCATAGGTTTGCGATTCAAAGCTCGCCGAATCGGCGAACGACGCGACATTGGCCGTCACTGACGGCGCGGTGGACTTCGCTTTCATGTTTGTCTCCTGTCGGCCAGAGCTGGGGTTTTAGCGCTTACTCTGGCCCATGCAACATGGTTGCTGCAATATCGCCCCGGTTGTTATTCCGGGTGCATTGACCCATCCGCCGTGAGCGCGACGGACGTCGTTTCTTGACGATCAGTGAATCAACATGCCGCCGTTGACGTCGAGCGTGATGCCAGTGAGATAGGCCGACAATTCACTCGAAAGAAACAGGCACGCGTTGGCGACATCGGTGGCGTCGCCGAGACGGCCGAGCGGAATGCCCTTGATGATGTCGGCACGGATGTCGGTCGTGAGCTTGTCGCCGGTGATGTCAGTCTGGATCAGGCCCGGCGTGATCGAGTTGACGCGGATATTGTCCGAGCCGAGTTCTCGCGCCATCGCGCGAGCGAGGCCCAGCACGCCCGCCTTCGCGGCGCTGTAGTGCGGGCCGCCGAAGATGCCGCCGCCGCGTTGCGCGGAAACCGACGACATGCAGACGATGCTGCCGCTCTTTTGCTTTCTCATCTGCGGAATGACCGCTTGCGACATGTAGAGCGTGCCGCGCAGGTTCACGTCGATGACCGCATCGAAATTGCCTGCTTCGATGTCCATCGTCTTGAGCGGCTGCGTGATGCCCGCGTTGTTGATCAGGCCGTCGACCCGGCCGTACTTCTCGATGACTGCCTTCGCTGCTGCACTGCACGCTTCCTTGTCGGTCACGTTGCAAGCGAGGCCGAGGTGAGCTTCGCCGAGATCGCGCGCGGCGCCTTCGGCGTCTTCCTTTTTGAGGTCCAAAATAACTATCTTCGCGCCCTGTGCGGCAAGCGCTTTGGCGGTGGCCTTGCCGATGCCGCGCGGCGAGGCTGCACCCGTGACGATTACCACTTTGCTGTCGAGCAACATGCTTGTCTCCATTGATCGTGTTTGGTTGGTAGGCGCAGTTTCAGCGCTCTAACCATTGCGATCAATGCAGTTGGGCTCAACTATCGTTGAAAAAATTTCAGGTATCGCGGCGGGCGTGACCAGAGGGCGACAAAGGGTCAGCGCCCCGCTGCGTCGTCGCGGCTGATTTCGTGCTCGACCCAGGCCAGAAACTTGGCGACGCGCGGCAGGTCGGCGTTCTGGGAAGGGTAAACGAGGTGATGGGCTCCGACTTCCACCGCATACGTGCGATCGAAGACCGGTACGAGCGAGCCTCGTTTGAGATGGCAAGACGCGAGCATCGTGCTTTCGAGCGCGATGCCGTGTCCCAGCGCCGCGGCTTCGAGCGACATGTACGAGCGGTCGAACGAAAAATCGTAGGCCTTGCGCGACACCGCGACGCCGAACTTGCCGAACCATTGCTTCCACTGCACGAGCGGCGTCTCCGAAAAGATCAGGCGCCGTTCGAGCAGATCTTCGGGCGTTCGCACCGGATATCGTCTCAGGTAGTCTTCCGATGCAAGCGGCGCGACGAATTCGTTGCGCAGCGTCTTGACCTCGCCGTCGGTCCAGTGAGCGTAGCCATGCCGGACGTCGACGTCATAGTAGCCAGACGTGAACGACACATCCTCGTACGAGCACGCAAGGTTCAACTGGATGTCGCCGTTCGCTTCCTGAAACGAAGCGAGCCGCGGCAACAGCCACATCAGCCCGAAGCTCGGGCTCGAATGAATGCGGAGAATCTCGACACCGGTCTGGCTCGATGCCCGCTCCGTCGCACGACTCAAATCGGCAAGCGATCCGGTGACGTCGGCCAGATATTGCTGGCCTGTAGGCGTCAGCACGAGTCCGCGCCCGAGTCTCGTGAAGAGCGCCCGTCCGACCATGGATTCGAGGTTGGCAAGCTGATGACTGACCGCCGATGGCGTTAACCCTAGTTCATCGGCCGCCCGGTTGACGCTCTTGGTCCGGGCAACGCTCTCGAACGCGATGATGGCTTTTAATGGCGGGATGCGCATTGTTCCTGGCTGCAGGGCGGCGTCCTGCATCGCTGATGGCGGTCCGGGGAATGTCGCGCATCCGCGAGGGAAAGGCAAGCGGGGTCGGCACCACGCCCTGCCCCGTGCGAACCGGAAACGGCCAGAACTTCTCCTTGCCTTGGAGGGCCTTCGTTCGCCTGATCGATGCGCTGCGTTGGAAGCACGACATTGCGCGGAACTGTTTGCAAAGGCGCTTCTTGACATCGTCGCGCGACGCGAAGTGTCCTTGCATGACCGGCGCGAGCTAGCCTGGCACCGGCCCCGTCGACTCGCGAACCTGCAGTCGCGCATGCACCTCATGTCCACGCCGGGGTTGCTTGCCGTCGAGCGCGTCGAGCAGGTGCTGCGCCGCAAGCCTGCCGATCTCGGCAGTATCGACTCGCATCGTCGTCAGCGCGGGGCGCATCTCTTTCGCGATCGCGAGATCGTCGAAACCGGTCACGGACAATTCGCCCGGAATCGCGATACCCAGGTCCTCCGCCTCGCGCAGTACGCCCAGCGCGATGTGGTCGTTGCCGCAGATGATCGCGGTAGGCCGCTCTCCCGGCGATTGCCAGATCGAGCGCAGACTGCGCCGCCCGAATCCGATCGTCGATTCGCCTTCGAACATGTGCTCCGGCCGCACCGCGAGGCCATGGCGTTCGAGCGCGGAACGGATGCCCGCGACCCGCGCCTGCACGCGATCGTTGTCGCGCGTCGGCTGGATGCAGACCGCGAACGCGCGGTGTCCGAGGGCGATCAGATGCTCGGTGATCTCCACGTACGCCGCGTGATTGTCGAAGCCGATGCAGTCGTGCGGACTGCCGTCGCGATACGCATACGTGACCGCATAAGGCACGCGATAGAGCCGCAATGCATCGAACAGTTCGGGCGGATGCGCCTCGCCCACGATCGCCATCGCCTCGACGCCGCGTGCCAGCATCGCGCGCACCTGCACGATCGCCTGCGCGGGATCGTAGTTCGAACAGCCGAGCACAAGCGTGATGCCGCGTGTCGCAAACGCTGCCTGCATGCCGCTCACCTGCGAGGCGAACACCTGATCGTCGAGCGTCGGAATGATGATGCCCGCAATGTGGCTGCGCGTGGAAGCGAGCGCGCGTCCCGCGGCGTTCGGAAACCAGTTGAGCGTGAGCGCGGCGTGCTCGACGCGCTCGCGCACACTGACCGAGACCTTGTCCGGCTCGTTGTAGACCCGCGAGACGGTCGCGGTCGACACGCCCGCGAGCTTCGCGACATCGGAGAGCACAGTGCGGCCCGTGTTGCGGCGGGCGCGGCCCGTTGGGGTGCGCGCGACGGCCGTATCGGCGGCGGGCGACGGAGGGTCGAGGGAGCGCGGCATCGGATCAGAAGGCGACGGTTGAACAAACGGGTACTGGACCCGTTTCGTCATCATACCGTCGAGGGATCGCGCCGGGCGCGGGTGCGCTGCCGTTCATGCGGCCTTGCCGAGCGCAGCGATGCGAGCGCGGAAATGCTCGGTGCCTGCGACGATCTTGTCGAGCACCGCGTCGAGCGCCCAGAACCGCTCGCGCACGTCATAGTCGATTGCGCGGCAGCGAATTGATTCGAACGTACCGATGCGCTGATGATAGATCTTCGCGAGCGCCGGATAGCCGAGCGCTTCCGAAACGGCCGACAGCACGAGAAACGTCGACAGTTCTTCCGCGAGCGCTGGGTCCTGTGCCGCATCGTTGCGCAGCCAGTTGTAGAGATCCGGGTGAAAGTTCGTGAACACGCCGTTGAAGCCCGCCGAGCCGGCCTTCATCGCGTCCCACGCGATCGCCGCGTTGGCGTTCAGGATCTTCAGCGGCGAACCCTGCGCGAGCGCGACGCGCCGCTTGACGGTATCGAGATCGCAGCTCACGTCCTTCAGCATGATGAAGCGGCCAGTGTCGATGCACATCTTCAGTTCGTCGTCGGAGAGGAGGCGCCGGTAAGGTGCGGGGCACTCGTAGAGTCCGAGCGGAATGTCCGACGGAAGGCGCGTCAGGAGCCGCTTGAGGTTCGCCGCGAAGGCCTCCGTCCCCTCGCGTTTCGGGTCAAGACGGTTCGTCACGAGCACGATGCCCTGGGCGCCCGTCGCTGCGGCGACGTTGAGTTCTTCCGCCTGGGCGTCGGGGTCGTCGCTGATGTGGCCGGAGACCACGACAGGAATGCGGCCGGCCACCTTCTCGACGACGAAGCGGCCCACCGCGCCGCGCTCGGCGAGGCTCAGGAACTGCATCTCGCTCGACTGCGCGACGGCGAACAGCGCGTCCGAGCCGTGCGAGATGTACCACTCGATCAGGCGTTCGAGTCCGGCGTAGTCGATCGCGCCGGAAGCGTCGAACGGAGTCAGCATCACAGGGACGATGCCTTCGATGGAAGCGGTGGATTGCACGGTGGTCGTCATGTCGGTCTCGCGAAACGGGTTATATGGGTCGGGGCGCGCCACGCGGTCAGGCCTGCGCGCGAAGGGCTTCGACGGATGCGGGCTTGTCCTCGATGGGCTTGCGCACGAGCAGCAGATAGCTCATCGCGCCGACGAACGCGATGCCTGCCGCGGTCAGCAACGCGGGCACGAAGGACCAGTTCTGCGCGATGTAGCCAGTCAGGATCGGTGCGAGTGCGCCGCCCAGGAAGCCGCCGAAATTCTGTATCGCGCCAAGCGAGCCGATGCGGTTCGGCGGCGCCGCGGCGGTTGCCAGCGCCCACGAACTGGCGGACGCGGCATTGGCGAGGAAGATCACCACCGAGATGCACACGATCGCGATCGTATTGCTTTCGACGAGCGCCGCCGGAATCGTGAACGCGACCATGCCGAGCATCGCGATCACCACCGCGTTGCGGCGGCTCCCGACCGGATTCGTGCTGTCGCTCGTGATGAGATCGGAGAACCAGCCAGCCGTGAGCGAACCCAGAAAGCCACAGAAGAACGGAATCGACGCCGCGACGCCCGTGTGCATCAGGCTCATGTGGCGTTCCATCGTCAGGTAGCCGGGCAACCACGTGAGGTACACCCAGTTGAGGTAGACCGAGCCGAAGAAGCCAATCAGCATGCCCCAGGTCGTGCCGTGCGAAAACAGCGAACGCCAGTCGGCGAACGTTAGCGACGGCGCGGGCTTGCGGTCCGCCATGTCGCCTTCGAGATAGCGGCGCTCTTCTTCGGTCATCGTGGCCTTCACCGGGTCGCGATACACCGCGAGCCATACGACCGCCACGACGAGACCGGCAATGCCCGTCACGATGAAGGCCCAGCGCCAGTGGAAATTGACGACGAGGATCGACAGGCAAAGCGGCGCGAGCGCCGTCCCGAGCGGGGACGCGGAGTTGAAGATGCCGGTCGGCTTGCCGCGCGCGCGCAGCGGAAACCAGTTGCTTACGACGCGCGCCGCCGACGGAAACTGCGGCGCCTCGCCGATGCCGAGCACGATCCGCGCAAGGATGAACCAGCCGAAGGTCGATGCGAAGCCGCCGGCGGCCTGCGCGAGCGACCAGACGATCAGGCCGATGCCGAGCAGCTTGCGCGGCCCGATGCGGTCGACGAGCCCGCCCACCGGCAACTGGAAGAGCGCATAGCTCCAGGAGAACGCGGAGAGCAGCAGCCCCATCTGGCCGAGCGACAAGCCGAGGTCATGTCGGATCAGCGGATTGGCGACGGCGAGCGTGCCACGGTCCAGATAGTTGACGATGCCGCTCACCATCAGCAGCGTGAGCGCCACGATCTGGGCGCGGCGAATTCGTGGTGGCGCCTGCTCGTGGCTGGGGGTTGCGCTCATGATCGTTGTCTCCGTTTCATGTCGTTGGTTGAGATGCGGCGGGCCGCGCCGATGCGATGTCAGGCGGCCGGAAGATGCGCGTCGACCTCGGCGCGCATGGGAATCGAGGACTGCGCCCCTTTCTTCATCACGCTGAGCGCGGCGGCGCGCTGCGCGAAGGCGATGGCATCGCTCAGCCCTGCGCCGCGCACACGGGCGGCTGCGAAGCCGCCCGCGAAGGTGTCGCCGGCACCGGTCGTGTCGACTGCGTCGACACGCGGCGCCGTCATGTGACTCTCGCCTTCCGGACCGCTGTACCAGACGCCACCCGCGCCGAGCGTCACGATGACCGTACGCGCACCCTTGCGCCGGAGCGCATCAGCTGCCTCGCGGGCGGCGGCGATATCGCTGACGGCGATGCCTGTCAGCGCTTGCGCCTCGGTCTCGTTGACAATCAGGAAATCGACTTGCGCGTACAGGTCGTCCGGCAACGGCTGCGCGGGCGCCGGGTTCAGAAGAACCGCCGTGCCGTGCCTCACCGCGACATCGACCGCCCGGCGGACCGCGTCGACCGGCACTTCCAGCTGGCAGACCAGCATGCCGGCGTTCGCGATCAGATCGGCGGCCGCATCGACGAGTTCAGGCGTGAGCCGTACATTCGCGCCGGGCGCCACGACGATCGTGTTCGCTCCGTCGGCCGCGACGGTGATCATGGCAATGCCGCTCGGCACCGCTTTGAGCCGCTGCATGTGCGCCGTGTCGATCCGATCGCTCGCCAGGCCGTTCAGGAGGGTTGCACCGAAAGCGTCGTCGCCGACGCATCCGACCATCGCCACCGATGCGCCCAGCCGTGCCGCAGCAATCGCCTGGTTCGCGCCCTTGCCGCCCGGACACGTTTCGAAGCCGCCACCCAGCAGGGTTTCGCCGGACGTCGGAAGGCGAGCTGCGTGCACCACGAGGTCCATGTTCGCGCTGCCGACGACGACGATGTTTCCTCGTTCGCGTCGATCGAGACCCGCGACGGGATCAGAAGTGTTCAATTCAATCATCTCCGAATCATGGTAGCGCTTACATTTATGAGCGTGCTTGTTGGATATGAATCCGTAGTTTCGTGAAGTCACGTCGTGTTAGCGCTTACATTTTGCGTCGATCCAGAACGTGTTGCAAGCAGGTCAACGGCGTTAGCGGGTATACACCGACGACGTCAGTCGCCGAAAACCTTGGGTCTTTCGGGGATGTGCGCTCGAACCGTGATCGCGCGATCAGGTCGCGAAAAGACGCGAGCGCATGAGAAGCGAAGGCCCGCGGGCCGGCCGCGGGCGTGACGATGACTCTCGACTATGCGAGCCGGCCGTCGCCGGCCAGTCGTTGCTCGCGCTGTCTCAGACAGCGCGGCGCACCATCAATTCCTTGATCTTGCCGATCGCCTTTGTCGGATTGAGCCCCTTCGGGCACAC
>NZ_FCOG02000053.1 GCF_001544975.2 Caballeronia arationis
CCGCTCAAATCCTTTGAGGGCGACACTTAGGGGCTGGGCCACTCTGTACTGCGAGGGTGGTGACGTCCTAACACCGTAGGCCCCCTAGCTGCATTCTTTGCTTACTTTCTTTGCAGCAGCAAAGAAAGTAAGTCCCGCCCCGGACAGGGGCAGAGCTAATAGACCACAAAGAAAGCAGGTTCCATAGGAGCGCAAAACCACTAGAGGGTGTCAAGAACAAGAACAACAACAAACCCCACCCCGAGCGCCAGCAAAAAAAACTCACCCGACAGTTACCGCCGCCGCCGGCGTCAAATCCTGACGATGATCAGTCAGGGCCTCGCGCACGATCGGATGCATCGCGGCGCTGGCCTCGGCGTCGTCGAGGGAGTTGAGGATCGCGAGCCGCATGCGCGGCTCCCAGAAGCGGCGAATGTGATCGGCGACGCTGTCGGCCGCTTCATGCTGGTCCGGCAGCGAATCGAAGAACTCGCCGATGCGGTTCGCCATGTCGATCAGGTTGTCCAGGTCCATGTCTATTTCCCCGAAGTCGTGACGAGCGAGTCCGCAGTCGCGTCCGTGCGCATTTCGAGCAACCCGATCTGCTGCGCGTTAAAGCGCGAGTAGTCCTTCTGCCACTGCGACGGCTGCTCGACCGGCATCACCTGCACCGCCGTCACCTTGTATTCCGGACAGTTCGTCGCCCAGTCGGAGGAGTCGGTGGTGATCACGTTCGCGCCCGATTCCGGGAAGTGGAACGTCGTGTAAACAACGCCCGGCTGCATCCGCTCGGTGATCTTCGCGCGCAGCACGGTCTGCCCCGCGCGCGATTCGATGCCGACCCAGTCGCCCGTCTTGATCCCGCGATCCTCGGCATCGACCGGATGGAGCTCGAGCCGGTCCTCGTCGTGCCAGCGCGAATTCTCCGTGCGCCGCGTCTGCGCGCCGACGTTGTACTGCGACAGGATACGGCCCGTCGTGAGCAGGAGCGGGAACTTGCGCGTGACCTTTTCCGGCGTCGCAACGAACTTCGTGATGACGAACTTGCCTTTGCCGCGAACGAATTCGTCGATGTGCATCGTAGGCGTGCCTTCCGGCGCATGCTCATTGCACGGCCACTGGATGCTGCCGAGTTCGTCGAGCCGGTCGTACGAGACGCCGTGGAAGGTCGGCGTGAGACGCGCGATCTCGTCCATGATCTGCGACGGATGCGTGTAGTTCATCTCGTAGCCGAGCGCGCGGGCGAGCATGATCGTCACTTCCCAGTCCGCGTAGCCGGGCTGCGGCGGCATGACACGGCGCACGCGCGAGATGCGGCGCTCGGCGTTGGTGAACGTGCCGTCCTTTTCCAGGAAGCTCGCACCCGGCAGCAGCACGTGTGCGTACTTCGCCGTTTCGTTCAGGAAGATGTCCTGCACGACGATGCATTCCATCGCCGCCAGCGCGCCCGTCACGTGATGCGTATTTGGGTCGGACTGGACGATGTCCTCGCCCTGGCAGTAGAGGCCCATGAAGGTGCCGTGCGCCGCGGCATCGAACATGTTCGGGATGCGCAGGCCCGGCTCCGGCTGCAGCTTCGCGCCCCAGGCTTCCTCGAAGAGGGCACGGGTGGCGGCGTCGCTGATATGGCGATAGCCCGGCAGTTCGTGCGGGAACGAGCCCATGTCGCACGAACCCTGCACGTTGTTCTGGCCGCGCAGCGGATTCACGCCGACGCCTTCGCGGCCGATGTTGCCCGTCGCCATCGCGAGGTTCGCGATGCCCATCACCATCGTCGATCCTTGCGCGTGCTCGGTGACGCCGAGGCCGTAGAAGATCGCCGAGTTGCCCGGCCGTGCATAGATGCGCGCGGCTTCGCGCACGAGCTGCGCGGGCACGCCGGTGATCGCTTCCATTGCTTCGGGCGAGTTGTCTTCCTGCGAGACGAAGTCGCGCCATTGACCGAATGCGCGTGCCTCGCAGCGCTCGGCGACGAACGCTTCGTTGACCAGCCCTTCCGTCACGATCACGTGTGCGAGCGCGTTGATTATCGCGACGTTGGTGCCCGGACGCAGCGCGAGATGATGCGAGGCCTTGATGTGCGGGCCATCGACGATATCGGTGCGGCGCGGATCGATCACGATCAACTGCGCGCCTTCGCGGATGCGCTTCTTCATGCGCGATGCGAAGACCGGATGGCCGTCGGTCGGATTCGCGCCGATCACGACGATCACGTCCGACTTCTCCACGGATGCGAATGTCTGCGTGCCGGCCGATTCGCCGAGCGTCGTCTTGAGGCCATAGCCCGTCGGCGAGTGGCAGACGCGTGCGCAGGTGTCGACGTTGTTGTTGCCGAACGCGGCACGCACGAGCTTCTGCACGAGATACGTTTCCTCGTTCGTGCAGCGCGACGACGTGATGCCGCCGATCGAGTCGCGGCCGTACTTGTCCTGGATGCGGCGGAATTCGCTCGCCGCGTACTTGATCGCTTCGTCCCACGAGACTTCGCGCCACGGGTCGGTGATCTTCGCGCGGATCATCGGCTTCTGGATGCGGTCTTTGTGCGTCGCGTAACCCCACGCGAAGCGGCCCTTCACGCACGCGTGGCCTTCGTTCGCCTGGCCGTTCTTGTTCGGCACCATGCGCACGACCTGGCTGCCCTTCATCTCCGCCTTCAGCGAGCAGCCGACGCCGCAATAGGCGCACGTCGTCACGACCGAATGCTCCGGCTGGCCGAGCATGATGACGGTCTTTTCCTGCAGGGTCGCGGTAGGGCAGGCGGCGACGCACGCGCCGCACGACACGCATTCCGATTCCATGAACGGCACGTTCTCGCTCGCGGCGACGCGCGATTCGAAACCGCGCGCGGCGATCGTCAGCGCGAAGGTGCCTTGCGTTTCCTCGCAGGCGCGCACGCAGCGGTTACAGACGATGCACTTCGACGGATCGTAGGTGAAGTACGGATTCGACTCGTCCTTCTTGTCCTTCAGGTGATTCGCGCCTTCATAGCCGTAGCGCACTTCGCGCAGGCCGACGACGCCCGCCATGTCCTGCAGTTCGCAGTCGCCGTTCGCGGGGCAGGTGAGGCAGTCGAGCGGGTGATCGGAGATGTAGAGCTCCATCACGTTCTTGCGCAACGACTGCAGCTTGTCGCTTTGCGTGCGCACCTTCATGCCCGCTTCGACAGGCGTCGTGCACGACGCCGGATAGCCGCGCTTGCCTTCGATCTCGACGAGGCACAGGCGGCACGAGCCGAACGGTTCGAGCGAGTCCGTCGCGCAGAGCTTCGGCACGTTGACGCCGGCTTCGATGGCCGCGCGCATCACGGAAGTGCCGGCGGGCACCGTCACCGGTTCGCCGTCGATTTCGAGCGTGACGTCGACGTCGGCGTGGCGCAGTGGCGTGCCGTAGTCGGTGAAGTCGAAGGGATCGCGCCGCTGCACCGAGGCCGCGCTCTTGCACGCGCAATTTCCGGAGCCGCAGCCGTTGTTCGTGTTGGACATGTCTTGTCTCCTGTCGATCAGAGTTGGCGCTTACGCTGGTCCCATGCGCCTTACTCTGGTCCCACCCAATGTATAAGTGCCTTAAGCCGCTTTCTGCGACGGCGCTTTCGCAAGGCCGAAGTCTTCAGGGAAATGTTCGAGTGCCGACAGCACCGGGAACGGCGTCATGCCGCCCATCGCGCAGAGCGATCCGGACACCATCGTGTCGCAGAGATCGCGCAGCAGCGTGACCTGTTTCGGCGACGTGTCGCCCGAGCGGATCTTCGCGATCACCTCGACGCCGCGCGTCGAGCCGATCCGGCAAGGCGTGCACTTGCCGCAGGATTCGAGCGCGCAGAAGTGCATCGCGTACTGGGCGAGATCGGCGAGGTTCGAGGTGTCGTCGTGGACCACGAGGCCGCCGTGGCCGACCACCGCGCCGACCTTCGCGTATTCCTCGTAGTCGAGCGGGATGTCCCACTGGCTTTCCGGCAGGTAAGTGCCGAGCGGACCGCCCACCTGCACCGCGCGCGCCGGCCGGCCGCTTGCCGTGCCGCCGCCATAGTCGTAGATCAGTTCGCGCAGCGTCACGCCGAACGCGAGTTCGACGAGGCCGCCTTGCTTTACGTTGCCCGCAAGCTGGAACGGCAGCGTGCCGCGCGAGCGTCCCATGCCGAAGTCGCGGTAGAACGCCGCGCCCTTCGCGAAGATGATCGGCACGGTCGCGAGCGTGATGACGTTGTTGATGACGGTCGGCTTGCCGTACAGGCCGACGAGCGCCGGCACCGGCGGCTTCGCGCGCACGATGCCGCGCTTGCCTTCGAGCGATTCGAGGAGCGCCGTCTCTTCGCCGCACACGTACGCGCCCGCGCCCTTCGCGACGAACAGGTCGAACGCGTGCGAGCTGCCGAGCACGCTTTCGCCGAGCCAGCCGGCTTCGCGTGCGCGGTCGATTGCGCGATTGAGCGTCGTGATCGAATGCGGATATTCGCTGCGCACGTAGATGTAGCCCTTCGTCGCGCCCGTGACGATGCCCGCGATGATCATTCCTTCGATCAGCACATAGGGATCGCTTTCCATCACCAGCCGGTCGGAGAACGTGCCGGAATCGCCTTCGTCCGCGTTGCAGACGATGTACTTCTGGTCCGCCAGCGCGCCGCGCACCGTGCGCCACTTGATGCCGGCGGGGAACGCCGCGCCGCCGCGTCCGCGCAGGCCCGATTCGATCAGCGACTCGCAGGCGGCATCGCCATTCATCACGAGCGCGTTGCGCAAGCCTTCGAGGCCGCCGTTCGCGGTGTAGTCCTCGACGGAGAGCGGGTCGGTGATGCCGATGCGCGCGAACGTCAGACGCTGCTGGTTCTTCAAGTAGGAAATTTCGTCGACCACGCCGACGTTCTTCTCATGCGCGCCGCCTTCGATAAAGCCGGCGTCGAACAGCGCCCCGACTTCCTCGGCTTCGACATTCGAATAGCCGATACGGCCTTGCGGCGTTTGCACTTCGATGAGCGGCTCGAACCACAAGAGGCCGCGCGAACCGTTGCGCACGATCTGGACTTCGACGCCGCGCTTCGCGGCTTCATCTGCGATGGCGAGCGCGACTGCGTCAGCGCCGAGCGCGAGCGCCGACGAATCGCAGGGAACGTAGATGCGTGTCATGCCGTTTCCTCCGTGCCGGCGTTCGCGCGGGTTTGCGCGGCGGCAAAAAGCCGATCGAATTTCTGCGGCGTGACCTTCGCGTACAACTCGCCGTTGATCATCATCGACGGCGACAGCGCGCACTGCCCGAGGCAGAACACCGATTCGAGTTCGGTATCGGCGTGATGGCCGCTGTCGAACTTGCAGCCCGTGTGACCTTCGACGTGCTGCGCGAGCGCTTCGGTGCCCATGCTGCGGCACGCTTCCGCGCGGCACAGCTGCACGGTGACGCGTGCGGGCGGCTCTGAGCGGAAGTGATGGTAGTAGGTGATGACGCCGTGGACCTCGGCGCGCGAAAGCGACAGCGCCTGCGCGAGCGGCGGGACGACCGCGGGCGGCACGAAGCCGACATCGTCCTGGATCGCGTGCAGGATCGCCATCAGGGTGGCGCCCTGAGTGGCGTGGCGACGCACCAGTTCGTCGGGCGCGCTAACGGAAACGGCAAGGGCTTGCTGCGGTTGTGTCATGGGGCTCCTCCAACGCTCGGTATATGTTTATCGTGTGCATATTCAAGACTTATAATTCGTGCACCGAGCCGATGTAGTGAACAATAGGCGCCGTGATATATCTTGGCAATAGGAAGGAGGAGTTCATATGATCGACGTCCAATGCCGCGCTGAACTCGTGCTGCGCGACGCCGATGGCCGGGAAACCAGTCTCAGCGCGGTTGTGCCGCTCCTGCAACTGGTATCGCAGACCGGAAGCATCGCGAATGCCGCAGCCGCTAAGGGTTTGTCCTATCGGCACGCGTGGGGTTTGCTGCGCGAAATCGAGGCCCGGCTGGGCGGCGCGCTGATCACCAAATCGCGCGGGCGCGGCTCCGTTCTCTCCGAACTCGGCGAGTCGGTGCTGCGCGCGCAGCGCATCTCCGGCGAAAGGCTCGATGCGCCGCTGCAATCGGTCGCGAACGAAGTGGCGGGCGAACTGAACCGCCGGCTTTCGCGCGACGCTTCGCCCGTGCGTATCCACGCTTCGCATGGATACGCCGTCGCGACGCTCGTGCGCGCGCTGGGCGAAAAGCGCGTTCCCGTCGACATCAAGTATCGCGAAAGCGCCGAGGCCGTGAGCGCCCTTGCTCGCGGGGAATGCGAACTGGCCGGCTTTCACTTGCCGATCGGCGAATTTCGTGCGACCTGCGCGCAGGTGTACCGGCAATATCTCGACGCCGGCAAGCATCAGCTCATTCACCTCACGCGCCGCACGCAGGGGCTGTTCCTGCCGAAGGGCAACCCGAAGCGCATCGAGGGTTTGCACGACCTCGCCCGCGGCGACGTGCGCTTCGTGAACCGGCAGCCGGGTTCCGGCACGCGGATGCTGCTCGATTTGTCGCTGCGCAGCATCGGCGTCGATCCGGACGAGATCAACGGCTACGCGACCACGGAACTGACGCACTCCGCGATTGCCGCGTTCGTCGCGAGCGGCATGGCGGATCTCGGCTTTGGCGTGCAGCCCGCGGCGCAGCATTTTGCGCTCGACTTCATCCCGGTCATCGACGAGGACTATTTCTTCGCCTTCGAGCGCAAACGCCTGGACGAAGGCCGGCTTGCCAGCGTGATCGGAATTTTGCGCAGCGACGCGTTCAACGACAGCGTCGCGCGTCTCGAAGGCTACGATCCGGCGCGCTGCGGCGTGGTGGTCGGGGTGGAGCAGGGCTTGAGCGGCGTGGAGGCGGCTTGAGCGGCCGGCGCGGCCTCGGTCCAACAGCAGCGAAACTGGCCGTAAACCGGTCGCAAAACTCCCGTTCCGAAATGAACGGTAAAATTCTCGCGTCGACAACGCCTGCCGCCCATCCCAAATTACGTTAACCTATCGGCTTGCCGTCCACGTTCTGCGCGTTGCCTACGCTTCGCCCCAATCCGCCATGAAACTGCCTCTCGTCGCTTCCGCCTGTGCCGCGCTCGTCGCCGGCGCGGTCTATCTCGTTCCCGTCGCCTTTGCCCAGAACTCGCCGGGCATCCCGGGCGGCATCCTCCAGGACCAGTTCCGTCTGAACGAGCATCCGCAGATGCAGTTCGCCGCCTCCGCGCCGAGCGACAAGTACCAGCAGGGCAAGTCGGCCTCGCGTCGCCGAGCGGACAACGGCGATCCGAACGGCTGCAACCTGAAGTGCCCGAAAGAGCCGGAATAACTTCCCCATGCGTCGGCGAGCCTGTCTGAGCATGGGTTCGTCGTCCGCCGCTGTTTTCTTCGCCCGTTCTTTGCTGTGCCGCGCAGTATCTGGCCGGCAAGCTTCCCGCTACACTGAAAAATCGACCGTCTTCGCGGCCGGAACGTGCGCCGTTTCCGGGCGCGTGTTGGCTATCGCGCGCTCAAGTTCAACAAACGCTGCACAGCGACCGAAAAACACTACGAGATGGCGGGCGTTTAGTATGACGTCAGGAGTAACTTAACAGGGCGTTGCCGAGAACCTTTCGGCGATGAGCCACTTCCTTCCAGACAAACAATAAAGGAAGCGCGCTGGTTGGCCCGCAGTCGCGCAAATTCAACGTGCGGCGACATGCGGCGACGGGGGCCGTGGTTACCCATTTTTTGCCCGTCGGGCCGCCAGGTGACGCTTCGGATATGCCGAGGGACTGCATAAATGCGAATTCTCCAGGTCATACTGGCGCCGCGCCTGTCGGGGGCAGAGGTGCTCGCGAAGGGCGTCGCGATCGGGCATCAGCGCGACGGCCACGACGTGTGCATCGCGTCGCTCATGCCGCAGCACAGCGACTTCGAGCACATTAGCGCCGAACTTCGCTCGCATGACGTGATGTGTCTGTTCCCAACGCGCACGCATGGCAAAGTTGGCCGGCTGCTGTTCCTGTATCAGGCGATCCGCGCGTTCAAGCCGGACATCATTTTTGCCCACTCGACCATTCCCGCGCTCTACGTGCGCGCGTTGCCGACGCGCGTGCCGATCGTCTGGGTCATGCATTCGGGCGCCAACGATTTTTCGAACAACGCGCTGCTGCGCGCGGAGCGCCTGCTGTCGGGGCGCGCGAAGGCGGTGATCGGCGTGTCGCAGAAGAATATCGACGACTACGTGAAGGAAGTCGGCCTGCATCCGTCGATGATCGTCGTGCCGAATGGCGTCGACGTCTCGCGCTTCACCGACGACGTTCCCGCCACGCCGGTCGCCTACAAGCAGATCGTGCAGGTCGGGCGCTATATCCCGGAGAAGAACCAGTTGCAGACCGTGGAGGCCTTCGCGCGGGTTGCCAGGGCCGATCCGGACGCGCGTCTCTTGCTGTGCGGCGTGATCGAGAACCTTGCCTATCACGCGGCCGTGGTCGATCTGGTCGCGAATCTCGGGCTGAAGGATCGCGTGACGATCGACGGTCCGCAGTCGAACGTCGCGCAAATTCTGCGGGCGTCGGCGGCGTTCGCGATGCCGTCGAGCTTCGAGGCGCACAGCATCGGCTTTCTGGAGGCGCTGGCTTCGGGGATTCCGGTGGTCGCGAACGCGATTCCGTCGTTCGCGTTCGCGGGCAATTTCTCGGGCGTTCGCCTCCTCGACACGAGCGATGCTGATGCCTACGGCCGCGCCCTGCTGGAATCGCTGACGCAGCCGCGCGCAACGCGCCCGCTCAACGGACTCACGCTGCAGAGCACCGCCGACCGGTATCTCGCCATCGCACGCGATGTGCTGAATCTGCGAGTGGGATTGAGCTGAGGGATTTTGTCGATAAGAAAGCGCCGCCGGTGAGAATCGGCGGCGTTTTTTTTCGCCTGACGATTGAGGCCCGGCAGCTGGCCTCGCTGCCGGTGGTCGCTTACTGGCTGAGCGATCTCAGCCAGAGCGATTCGGAGAACAGCCCCGGCAGGTTGCCCCAGATCTGCACGGTGCCGAGCCGAGTGCCGCTGTCGAAGTCGTAGCCCGAGATGCTCGGCGCGCCGCCCGTGAAGTAGTACTCGCCGAGCGTCGCGTTGGCGCGTTTGAAGAGCATCAGCGTCGTCCGGTCGTTGCGGCGGACGATCGCGGGCATCGTGTCGGCGTAGGACGTGTCGGCGAGGGTCGCGATGCGCGCTGGTGCGCCGAACGTCTTGCCGCCCTTCATCTTCCACACGTCGACGCTCGCGCTGTCGCCGCGCGGCTGAAGCAGGACGAGGTCGTCGATGCCGTCGCCGTCGACGTCGCCCGCAGCGACCTTCACCCACGCGGCCGGGAATTGCGGATACGGCGTGCCGCGCTCACCGATCGCGAACGCGCTGCCGGTGCTCGCGATCGGCGTCACGGCGAGCGCCGATTTCACGTTTTCGATGGCGAGGACCCCGTCGTGCGCGGAACCCGCGACGCGCGCCGGCAGGAAGCGCGCGGCGGCGTCGAGTTGCGGGGCCTCGAGCCAGCGCGCCGGGGCGCTGCTGGCGGTGTTGCCCGACGCGCTGCCGGTCAGCACCCAGAGGTCGACGCCGGTGTCGCCGCGCTTCTGCGCGATCATCACGTCGGCGCGGCCGTCGCCGTTGAAGTCGCCGGCGACATATTGCTGCGCCGTCGCGGGCGTGAACGCCGAGTCGGTCTGATACCAGAGGCGGGGCGGCTCGAAGCGGTTGCCGTTACTGCGCAGGAGCCAGAAAGCCGTACCGCCGTTGCGCGGCTCGACGACCATCAGGTCGGCGCGGCCGTCGCCGTCGAAATCGGCGACCAGGAAGCGTGCGCCGTCGAAGCAGAGCGTGTCCGCCGTGCAGGTGGGGGCGGTGGCTTCCGGGTCGAACGGAACGGCGTTCAGATACCACGGCATCGCGCCCTCGAAGCGCGACATCTCCGCGACCCACGCGTTGAAGCCCGGGCCGTCCTTGCGCCGCTGGATGTAGACCGTGCTGTCGCGTCCCGCGCCGCGCACGTCGCCGTAGAGCGCGCCTTCTTCGCGCGTGTCGGTCCATTGCGAGCGCGGCGACACCGCCCAGCGATATTCGGCGGTCAGGAGCGAGCAGCGCCCGATCGATACCGCGCCGTTCACCGCGCCGAGACAGCGGCCCGTCGGCGTGTAGACGAGCCCGAAATCCCACGGTGTCCAGCGCTGCGCGGTGGCGCTCGCGCTGCAGGCTTCCTCGACGAGCCGGCCGTCGCGCTCGGCGACGCACAGGTGCGTCGCCTCGTTGACGAGCTGCGCGTCGTTCTTGTCGCCGGGCGTGACGGGCAACGGCTGCCAGTGCCAGTCCTGCGCGACGGATTCCGAGCATGCCGCAAGGCGCGGGCTCTTGCCCGCACCGCCGCCGGAGCTCAGGCACTGGCTCGAGTATTCGTTGACGAGCTGCGTCGGGCGCGGCCGGAAGTCGGCGCCGGCGTCGCTCGTGCGGGCGGTGCTCCAGTAGCGGCGCGCGACCCAGTTGCCGTCCCACTGGAACTCGCCGAACACGTGGCCGGCGTCGTTGCCGTCGACGGCGAAATAGCTGCCGACGACATCGCGCTTGCGCAGCGTTTCCGTGGTGCTCAGGTTCTTCGGCAGGCCGCCCGTCGGGTAGGTCACGTGATAGCCGATCGGCAGGCTCTTGTCGAGGCTCTGCGCGACCGTGCGCGTGATGCGCGCGGCGTAGATGTGGTCCGGATGCTCGATGAACGGCACGGTGTCCGGGTTGAGCGTGTAGACCTCGGTCGCCTGCGAGAGGATCGCGCGCAACGTCGCGATGAGGGCCGGCCGGTCGTAGGTCGTGAAACCGGTGCCGTCGCGCTCCATCGGGTAGGTGCTGAGCGTCGCGCCTCGGTCCCACAGCAGGCCGAGCGGCACCTTTCCGCCGCGCACGGCGCCGCCCGGCAGACGCAATTCGAGCAGTTTCACGCGCGGCTGCTGCTTCAGCACCAGTTCGTGGACCGGCTTGCCCGCGAACATCACGTTCGATTCGCTCCATTCGTTCGCGACGCCGGCCATGCGCGCGTAGGCGAGCTTGGTGCCCGTTTCGCGCAGGAGCACGTAGTCGAACTTCGCGCCGTTGGCGCCGCCGATCAGATGCACGACCGTGACGCACCAGCCGGCGTCGATCTTGTCGCTGATGCCGGGGTTGACGAAGAGGAGGTCGTCGTCGAGGTGCGCGACGACGGTCACGAGCGTGCCGACGTGACAGTCCGCGGTCGATGCGCTGGTCGGCTCCGCCGCGCGCGCGTTCGCCGGGAACAACGCCGCGCAGAAGGCGCAGACGAGCGCGAGCCACGTGATCGACATCGACTTGCCCCTGCCCATGCTTCCTCCTTAAACGCCCGTTTAGCAGAATAAATCGGAAGATTGCCGCCGGCTAGCGTGGGAGTCGGTGGTCAAGCGAACACGGGCGCGGTTTCGGGGCGTGTTAAGGGGGGGCGGGCGAGGGCGGAGCGGGCAAGACTAAGGCCACGCGTAGCGTTCGCCGCGCGGGGTGATGGGGGCATCGAACTTCCGTTTGCGTAAAGTACGCACGGATCAAGCCGGACATCGGCGGACGCCGCAGGAAATAAAAAACCCCGCAGACGTTAGTCGAACGGGGTTTTGAAGACATCGACGGACATCTCTGTCCAGAATATTGGTGGAGGCGGCGGGAATCGAACCCGCGTCCAGTAGCGCTCTACGACCAGTTCTACATACTTAGTTCTGTCTTTTGATTTAACCGCACCGACGCGAACGAACACGCTTCGTTACAGCGATTCACTAGATTTTCGACCCTGGCGTCGTGACGCCACCAGGACTTAACTGACGTATATGACCTCTGTCGGTATTGCTACCGGTCTTGCGACACTAGCCCGTCAGTAAACTAGGCAGAGGACGGCGGCCCTTAGGCTGCCAGTGCGAACGTATCGTCGTTTGCAGTTACGTTTTTCCCATTGATTAACGAGGTGACGGGTCCTCGGTATGCCCTGGCCGCTTCGCAACCCCTGTCGAAACCAGGTCGCCCCCAAGCGGACATTGATTATCCCACAGAAGCCCATCTGAGGCGAACCGCCCGTGATTCAAGGCGCGGTCCGCGAGCGATCAGCCGATATCGCGCAGAAGATGCTGCAGTTCGACCGGCGATTCCACCACATGATTCGCGTGCCAGCGGCGCGGCGGGATGTCGTCGCCGCAATAGCCGTAGGCCGCCGCGACTGTGATCATGCCCGCCGCGAAACCGGCCTGGACGTCGCGCAGGTCGTCGCCGACGTAGACGATGCGCTCCGGAGCGACGTCGAGCAGTTCCGCCGCGTGCAGCAGTGGGGCAGGGTGCGGCTTCGAATGCGGCGTGGTATCGCCGCAGACGAGGCACGCCGCGCGAACGTCGAGCCCGAGCAGCGCGACGAGCGGCTGCGAAAGGCGCGTGACCTTGTTCGTCACGATGCCCCAGCGCACGCCGCGCGCGTCGAGCTGATCGAGCAGGATGTCGATGCCGGGAAACAGCGTCGTCTCTATGCACAGATCTGCTTCATAGTTCGCGAGGAATTCGTCGCGCATCGCCGGAAAGTCGTGATGCTCCGGCCCGATTTCGAACGCGCCGCCGAGCAGCCCGCGCGCGCCCGCCGACGCGAACGGCCGCAGCGTCTCCAGCGGCCGCATCTCGAGTCCGCGGTCGTGGCGCATCTTGTTGACCGCCGCGACGAGGTCGGGCGCGGTGTCGGCGATGGTGCCGTCGAGGTCGAAAAGTACCGCCTGGCACAAGCCCAGCCGGTCACCGTCCAGAACATGCTGCGGCAGGGGCGTGGGGTCGTCGGGCAGGACGGCTTGCTTCTGTTCGCCCATCAGGTCGTCTTGGTTCATGGCGTCAGGCTTCGCGGCGGCAAGCCATCAGGTAGTTGATGCTGGTGTCGCTGGAAAGGCCGAAGTGCTTGCTGAGCGGCCGGTACGTGATGCCCTTGATGTCGACCGGCAAAAGCTCGGCTGCGCGCGCGAAGCTCGCGAGCTCCGACGGTTTGATGAAGCGCGCGTAGTCGTGCGTGCCTTTGGGCAGCATCCGCGCGATGTATTCGGCGCCGATCACCGCGAAAAGGTAAGCCTTCGCATTGCGGTTCAGCGTGGAAAAGAAGACCCAGCCGCCCGGCTTCACGAGCGATGCGCACGCGGCGACCGTGCCCGCCGGATTCGGCACGTGCTCGAGCATCTCCATGCAGGTGACGACGTCGTACGTGCCGGGCTCGCGGGCGGCGAGCGCCTCGGCCGAGATCTCCTCGTAAGCGACTTCCACGCCGCTTTCCAGGCTGTGGAGGTCGGCCACGCCGAGCGCGCTCGACGACAGGTCGATGCCCTTGACCGTCGCGCCGCGCGAAGCCATCGATTCGGACAGGATGCCGCCGCCGCAGCCGATGTCGAGGACGCGTTTGCCCATCAGATGCGCGTGCGCGTCGATCCATCCGAGCCGCACCGGATTCAGCTCGTGCAGCGGTTTGAACTCGGCGTTCGGGTCCCACCAGCGGTGCGCGAGCTCGCTGAATTTCTGGAGTTCGTGGGGATCGACGTTCGTCATGATGAAAGCTGCCCTTCCTGATGTCGTGAATCGGTTAGCCCCGAGTATATAGGCGGCGCATGGGGTGGGCAAAAGGCGGCCAGGCGTCGCGGGCGCTTGTCGGCGGGTGCTGAAATGCTTGCCGCGAGCGAGCGCCGGTCGCCGCGCTCAAGTGTGCACGCATAAAAAAACCCCCGCCGAGGCGGGGGTTCGATCCTGCGGCAACCTTGCGGCTATTACTGCGGTGCGCGCGAGGTACCAACAACTTCGACTTCCACGCGACGATCCGGTGCGAGGCAGGCGATAAGTTGCTTGCGGTTCTTCTGGTTGCAACCAGTCGTGACCGGGTTCTTCTTGCCCTTGCCTTCCGTATAGATACGGTTCGCTTCGATGCCCTTGCTGACGAGGTATGCCTTGACAGCTTGTGCACGACGCAGCGACAGGCGATCGTTGTACTTGTCCGAACCAATGCGGTCGGTGTAGCCGGTTGCGACCACCACTTCCAGGTTCAGGCTGCCGATCTTCGATGCGAGATCGTCCAGCTTTTCCTTGCCAGCCGGCTTCAGGACTGCCTTGTCGAAGTCGAACAGCGCGTCAGCCTGGTAGGTAACCTTTTGGCTCACGATAGCGGGCGGCGGAGCGACCGGTGCCGGCGGCGTCGGTGCTTGGGCGACCAGCGCGCCATCACACTTTGCGTTTGCCGTGGCCGGCGTCCAGAACGCATCACGCCAGCAAAGCTCGTTCGTGCCGTTCATCCACACGTATTCGCCCGTGCCGTTCACCCAGTTGTCGTTCACAGCTTGTCGCGATGCCGGCACCGACTGCGCCGAAGCCGATGCAGCCATAACTGCGGTAGCTGCAATGAACGCGAGCTTTGAAAGTTTATTCATATTTCTCCTCTCGAAATTGAGATTACCGCAGGTTTACTGCGAGCTTGTTGACGAAGACAAGTCATACATTGCTCGAAGTATAACATTACCGCGGAACAAAACGCGCCGTGTAGACTTCGAGCAGTGTCTAACTTTGTGCGTTGGCATTTTGCCATATCGTTCCCTTGCTTCGATAAAAAATATCCCCCCTCCTATAGACCCGCAACCTTATGTGGTGCTAGAGCAACAAGAAAGGGACAGGAAACGAATGAAGCTTTGCTCAGGCGCGCGGTTTGCGCATTTTGCGTGCCACGACGCGCCATTTTTTTAGCTTTTTTTGCCAATTCCCTCTCAAAGGGTCCTAACAGGCGAGGCGGCATCATAGCCCTTTCACATGACGATTTCACGCGCTCTCTTGCAGCAATTTGTAAGCGTCCGTGACCGTGTTCCGCTGTCTCCGATTCCGGTGTATACGACCCCGCCCCGGCGACTATTCCATTCGCATCGGCTGCGAACTGTATGTATACGCACCCCATCCGGGCGCGGATGTCGCGCATGTTAGAATCGCGTGATTCGCTGCGTTCGCAGCGTCGTTGCGAAATTGCAGTCAAGCGGCAGCCAGCCGGTGGTGATCGGGTCCCGATGCGGGTCATTAGCGCCCGAACCGGGCTCGCCGCCGCGCTGCCGTCGCACAGTTCAAGAAACGGATAATGGATCAATTCGCCAAAGAGACCCTGCCAATCTCCCTAGAGGAGGAAATGCGCCGCTCATATCTCGATTACGCGATGAGCGTGATCGTCGGGCGGGCGCTTCCCGATGTCCGCGATGGCCTGAAGCCGGTTCACCGTCGCGCGCTGTATTCGATGCACGAGCTGAACAACGACTGGAATCGCGCTTACAAGAAGTCGGCGCGTATCGTCGGCGACGTGATCGGTAAATATCACCCCCACGGCGACGCCTCCGTCTACGAGACGATCGTCCGGATGGCGCAGCCGTTCTCGCTGCGCTACATGCTCGTCGACGGGCAGGGCAACTTCGGTTCGGTCGACGGCGACAACGCCGCCGCCATGCGCTACACCGAAATCCGCATGGCGAAGATCGGCCACGAGTTGCTTGCGGACATCGACAAGGAAACCGTCGACTTCGGCCCGAACTACGACGGCAGCGAGAACGAGCCACTCGTCCTCCCGGCGCGCATCCCGAACCTTCTGATCAACGGCTCGGCCGGGATCGCGGTCGGCATGGCGACCAACATTCCGCCGCACAACCTGCGCGAAATCGTCGATGCCTGTCTGCACCTGCTGAACAATCCCGAATCCACGGTCGACGAGCTGATCGAGATCGTGCCGGCACCGGATTTCCCGACGGCCGGCATCATCTACGGCGTCGCCGGCGTGCGCGACGGCTACCGCACGGGGCGCGGGCGCGTCGTGATGCGCGCGACCACGCACTTCGAGGAAATCGACCGCGGCCAGCGCATGGCGATCATCGTCGACGAGATCCCGTATCAGGTGAACAAGCGCACGCTGCTCGAGCGAATCGCCGAACTCGTGAACGAGAAGAAGATCGAGGGCATCTCCGACATCCGCGACGAGTCCGACAAGAGCGGCATGCGCGTCGTGATCGAGCTGAAGCGCGGGGAAGTGCCCGAAGTCATTCTCAACAACCTGTACAAGCAGACGCAGCTCCAGGACACCTTCGGCATGAACATGGTCGCGCTCGTCGACGGCCAGCCGAAGTTGCTGAACCTGAAGGAAATGCTGGAGTGCTTCCTGTCGCACCGGCGGGAAGTACTGACGCGGCGCACCGTATACGAACTGCGCAAGGCGCGCGATCGGGGTCACATCCTCGAAGGTCTGGCGGTTGCGCTCGCGAACATCGACGAATTCATCGCGCTCATCAAGGCCGCGCCCACGCCGCCTATCGCGAAGCAGGAATTGATGAACCGCACGTGGGATTCTTCGCTCGTGCGCGAAATGCTCACGCGCGCCGAGACGGAAGCCGCCGGCGGGCGCATCGCGTACCGGCCGGAAGGGCTGAATCCGGCGTACGGGCTGCAGGAAGACGGTCTGTATAGATTGTCGGACGTCCAGGCGCAGGAAATTCTGCAGATGCGCCTGCAACGCCTGACGGGGCTCGAACAGGACAAGATCGTCGGAGAGTATCGCGACGTGATGGCGCAGATCGCCGACCTGCTCGACATCCTCGCGCGTCCGGAGCGGATTCGTCAGATCATCGTCGACGAACTCGGCCAGATTCGCAGCGAATTCGGCGACGACCGCCGCTCGCGCATCGAACTGAACGCCACCGAACTCAACACCGAAGACCTGATCACGCCGCAGGAAATGGTCGTGACCATGTCGCACACGGGCTACGTGAAGTCGCAGCCGCTGTCCGAATATCGCGCGCAAAAGCGCGGCGGGCGCGGCAAGCAGGCCACGCAGATGAAGGAAGACGACTGGATCGACACGCTCTTCATCGCGAACACGCACGATCACATGTTGTGCTTCTCGAACCGCGGCCGCGTCTACTGGGTCAAGGTGTACGAAGTGCCGCAGGGCTCGCGCAACTCCCGTGGCCGGCCGATCATCAACATGTTCCCGCTGCAGGAAGGCGAGAAGATCAACGTCGTGCTGCCGATCAAGGAGTTCTCGGCGGACCAGTACGTGTTCATGGCAACTGCGCTCGGCACCGTCAAGAAGACGCCGCTCGAAGCATTCAGCCGACCGCTGCGCAAGGGCATCATCGCGGTGGGTCTGGACGAGGGCGACTACCTGATCGGCGCGGCCATCACCGACGGCGAGCATGACGTGATGCTCTTCTCCGACGCCGGCAAGGCGGTGCGTTTCGACGAGAACGATGTCCGTGCAATGGGGCGCGAAGCGCGTGGCGTGCGCGGCATGCAGCTCGAAGACGGGCAGCAGGTCATCGCGCTGCTGGTTGCGGGCGGCGAGAACCAGTCGGTGCTCACGGCCACGGAAAACGGCTTCGGCAAGCGTACGCCGATCAACGAGTACACGCGTCATGGCCGCGGTACGAAGGGCATGATCGCGATCCAGACGTCGGAACGCAACGGCCGTGTGGTCGCCGCGACGCTCGTCGAGCCCGAAAGCGAGATCATGCTGATCACCAATTCCGGCGTCCTGATCCGCACCCGTGTTTCCGAGATACGCGAGATGGGCCGTGCAACCCAAGGTGTTACACTCATTAGTCTTGATGAAGGGACGAAGCTCTCGGGACTGCAGCACATCGCCGAGGCGGAAGCCGAAGCCGAGCTTGATGCCGACATCGACAATGACAACGCTGCCGACTCAAATGGCGTTAATGGCGTTAATGGCGTTAATGGCGTTAATGGCGAAGGCGACGTTAATGGCGATGAGGGCGGTGCAGCCTGATTCTCGTTTCTCTCGCGTGACTCGCGTTCTGCTTTCGAAAGCCTGAATGGATCAAGTCGTGCGACTCGCGTTATGCCGCCGGGCTTCGCTCGTTTGAAGACGAGCCGGGCCACGGGCGGCGAAGCGGTGTCGCACGGCCGGTTTGAATACTTTTCAAAGGGAGTAATGATGCAAAAACGATTTAAACAGTGGATGTTGCTGGCCGCCTTCGTGCCGACCTTCGCGATGGCCCAGTCGCTCCAGAATCAGGCCCCGAACCAGGCAGCCGCTCCGGCAGCCCCGGCAGCGGCGCCGGTCGATTCTGCGAAGCAGGCGGCCATCAACGATCTGCTGAGCGCCATCGACGCGCAGAAGCTCGTCGGTGCCATCGGCAACAGCGCGCAGATGCAATCGAAGCAGCTCGTCCCGGCAATCCTGTCGGACGCGCTCTCCGAAAACAAGTCGATGAACGACAAGCAGAAGCAGGCCGCCGTGCCGGCGCTGCAGAAGAACGCCGTGCCGAAGCTGGTTGACTCGGCGGGCCAGGTGTTCGCGACGGACTCGTTCCGCCAGGACGCGATGAAGGCTCAGTTCGACGCCTACGCGAAGTACTACACGACGGATGAAATCAAGGACCTGACGGCGTTCTACAAGAGCCCGACTGGCCGTAAGTTCATCCAGGTGCAGGACCAGGTTGGCCGCGACGTCGTGAACGGTCTGATGCAGAAGTACATGCCGCAAGCCATCAAGGCGACGCGCACGCAGGCCGACGCCGAAGTGGCCAACGTGAAGCCGGCCAAGTAAGCGCGCCGATCGGCCTGAACCGGTTGTCTGAGCGGGCGCCGCGCGGCGCCCGCGGATTGGCGGGTTTTCAGGACGGTGCGATAATGGCTGTTTGCGCGAAAGCGCAAACAGCCATTTCTTTTTCGGGCGCGGTTTTCAGTACGTGTTGTTCCTTCCCGCCGCGCCTGGCCATTCGGGGTTCCTAGATGCGCGTGTTCAATTTCTCCGCCGGTCCTGCGGCGATGCCCGAAGAAGTGCTGCGCCAGGCAGCCGACGAGATGCTCGACTGGAACGGCAGCGGCATGAGCGTGATGGAAATGAGCCATCGCGGCGCCGAGTTCATGTCGATCCACGAAGCCGCGCTCACCGACCTGCGCGAATTGCTGAACGTGCCGGCGTCGCATCGGATTCTGTTCCTGCAGGGCGGCGGCATTGGCGAAAACGCCATCGTTCCGATGAACATGCTCGGCACGAAGAAGACCGCCGATTTCATCGTGACCGGTTCCTGGTCGCAGAAATCGTTCAAGGAAGCGCAGAAGTACGGCACGCCGCACATCGCCGCGAACGGCAAGACGGAGCAGGGCTTCACGCACGTACCGCGCATCGCGGAGTGGCATCTCTCCGACGACCCCGCCTACGTGCACCTGTGCACGAACGAAACCATCGACGGCGTCGAAACGTTCGAGATTCCCGATCTCGGCGATATTCCGCTCGTCGCCGATGCGTCGTCGCACATCCTGTCGCGCCCGATGGACATCGCCAAATACGGCGTGCTCTTCGGCGGCGCGCAGAAGAACATCGGCATGGCGGGCGTGACGGTCGTGATCGTGCGCGAGGACCTGCTCGACCGCGCGCTCGCGATCTGTCCGTCGGCGTTCGAATGGAAGACGGTCGCCGAGAACAATTCGATGTACAACACGCCGCCCACCTACGCGATCTACATCGCGGGCCTCGTCTTCAAGTGGCTGAAAAGGCAGGGCGGTCTGGAAGCGATCGAGGCACGCAACGCCGAGAAGGCGAAGCTGCTCTACGACACCATCGATTCGAGCGATTTCTACGTCAACAAGGTGGAGCGCCAGTCGCGCTCGCGCATGAACGTGCCGTTCTTCCTCGCGGACGAATCGCGCAACGCCGATTTCCTGGCCGGCGCAAAAGCGCGCGGGCTGCTGCAACTGAAGGGCCACAAGTCCGTAGGCGGCATGCGGGCATCGATCTACAACGCGGTGCCGCTCGAGGGCGTGAAAACGCTCGTCGAATACATGAAGGATTTCGAGCAGGGCCGCGCGTAACGCGCGCCTTGCACTCCGCATTCTGACTTGCCCCGCTCAACTGCCCGCCAGCAAAACGCATGGACGACGATCTCAATTCAAGACTCAAACCGCTGCGCGAACGCATCGACGCGATCGACGCGCAACTCATCGCACTTCTGAACCAGCGCGCCGCGGTGGCGCTGGAAGTCGGCGAGGTGAAGAAGCATTTCAACGCGCCCGTGTTCCGTCCGGAGCGCGAAATGCAGGTGATCCAGCGCCTGCAGGACATGAGCGACGGTCCACTCGCGCACGATCACATCAGCGCGATCTGGCGCGAAATCATGGCCGCGAGCCGCGCGCTCGAACAGACGATCCGCGCCGCGTTCCTCGGCCCGGTCGGCACGTATAGCGAGCAGGCGATGTTCGAATACTTCGGTCATTCGATCGAAGGCGTGCCGTGCCCGTCGATCGACGAAGTGTTTCGTTCGGTCGAGGCGGGCGCAGCGGAATTCGGCGTCGTGCCGGTCGAGAATTCGGCGGAAGGCGCGGTGTCGCGCACGCTCGACCTGCTGCTGCAGTCGTCGCTGACGATCGGCGGCGAACTGGCGCTGCCGATTCATCACAATTTGTTGACGTCGACCGGCAAGCTCGACGGCGTGACGCGCGTCTGCGCGCATCCGCAGGCGCTCGCGCAGTGCCAGCGCTGGCTCACGGCGAACGTGCCGCATCTTGAGCGGCAGGCGGTGTCGAGCAATGCAGAGGCGGCCCGCATGGCGGTCAACGATCCGACCGTCGCGGCCATCGCCGGCGATCGCGCCGCGACGCACTACGGCCTCGGCATGGTCTTCACGCATATCCAGGACGATCCGCACAACCGCACGCGTTTCGTGATGATCGGCAAGCAGCCGACCGACGCGAGCGGCCATGACCAGACCTCGCTGATCGTGTCGGTGGCGAACGAACCCGGCGCGATGTTCAAGCTGCTGGAGCCGCTCGCGAAGCACGGCGTCTCGATGACGCGCTTCGAGTCGCGCCCGGCGCGCGTGGGTACGTGGGAGTACTACTTCTACATCGACCTGGAAGGGCATCGCGACGACCCGTCCGTTGCCGCTGCGCTCGCTGAACTCGACCAGAAAGCCGCTTTCCTGAAGATCCTCGGTTCGTACCCGCGCGCGCGCTGAACGCGCACAAAGCGGACAATCGCGCCGCATCGACTGGAGAAGAAAATGACATCGCAATTCGGCCCTTCCTATGTGCGCGCGATCGCGCCGTACATCGCCGGCAAGCCGATTTCCGAAGTGGCCCGCGAGTTCGGCCTGAACGAGGCGAGCATCGTCAAGCTCGCGTCGAACGAGAATCCGCTTGGCATGCCCGAGTCGGCGAAGCGCGCGATGACGCTCGCCATCGACGAACTCGGCCGCTATCCGGATTCCAACGGGTTCGAGCTGAAGGCCGCGCTCGCCGAGCGATACGGCGTGCCGCCGGAATGGATCACGCTCGGCAACGGCAGCAACGACATCCTCGAAATGGCGGCGCACGCGTTCGTCGAGAAAGCGCAGTCGATCGTCTACTCGCAGTATTCGTTCGCGGTCTACGCGCTCGCGACGCAGGGTTTGGGCGCGCGCGCGATCGTCGTGCCGGCGGTCGAATACGGCCACGACATCGACGCGATGCTCGCCGCCATCGCGGACGACACGCGCCTCGTCTTCGTCGCGAACCCGAACAACCCGACCGGCACGTTCATCGACGGCCCGGCGCTCGAAGCGTTCATCGCGAAGGTGCCGCGCCACGTGGCTATCGTGCTCGACGAGGCGTACACCGAATATCTCCCGGCCGGCAAGCGCTATGACTCGATCGACTGGGTGCGCCGCTATCCGAACCTGCTCGTGTCGCGGACGTTCTCGAAGGCGTTCGGACTCGCGGGCCTGCGCATCGGCTTCGCGATCGCGCAGCCCGAACTCACCGATTTGCTCAACCGCCTGCGCCAGCCGTTCAACGTCAATTCGCTCGCGCAGGCGGCCGCGGTCGCCGCACTGAACGACCGCGCGTTCCTCGAAGAGAGCGCGTCGGTGAATGCGCGCGGCTACCGGCGGCTGACCGAAGCCTTCGACAAGTTGGGGCTCGAATACGTGCCGTCGTACGGCAATTTCGTGATGGTGCGCGTCGGCGAAGACGATGGCGCCGGCGCGCGCGTGAATCTCGGCTTGCTGAAACAGGGCGTGATCGTGCGGCCGGTCGGCAACTATGGTTTGCCGCAGTGGCTGCGCGTCACGGTCGGGCTGCCGGCGGAGAACGAAGCCTTTATCGCCGCGCTCGAGCAGTCGCTCGCGTCCGTCTGAACCCGCGCGCCGCGAGGCGCGCTTCTGTCAAGGTCCCGTGGCTGCGTTCACTTTCAACAAACTGGTTATTTTCGGCGTCGGCCTGATCGGCGGATCGCTCGCGCGCGCGTTGCGCGAGCGGGCGGGGCTCGCAGGCGAGATCGTCGGTGTCGGGCGCTCGGCAAAGTCGGTCGCGCGCGCGCTGGAACTCGGCGTGATCGATTCGGCCGTTGCCATCGACGACGACCGCGCGCTCCGCTCAGCGCTCGAAGGCGCCGATGTCGTACTGCTCGCCGCGCCGGTCGCGCAGACCGAGCCGCTCCTCGCGCGCATCGCGCCGTTTCTCGATGTCCACACGGTCGTGACGGACGCCGGCAGCACGAAAAGCGATGTCGTCGCGGCGGCGCGCGCGGCGCTCGGCGCGCGGATCGCGCAGTTCGTGCCCGGGCATCCGATTGCCGGCCGCGAGTCGAGCGGTGTCGATGCCGCGTTGCCCGAACTGTATGTGAATCGGAACGTCGTGCTGTGTCCGCTCGCGGACAACCCGTACGAGGCGGTCGAACGCGTCGCTTCGATGTGGCAGGCAACCGGCGCTGCCGTGCACCGGATGAACGAGGCGCAGCACGATCGCGTGTTCGCGGCGGTGAGTCATTTGCCGCACGTGCTGTCGTTTGCGCTCGTCGAGCAGATTCTCGAAGCGCCCGACGCCGCGCTCAAGTTCTCGTTCGCCGCCGGCGGATTCCGCGATTTCACGCGCATCGCGGCGTCGAGTCCGGAAATGTGGCGTGATGTGTGCGTCGCGAACCGGGCAGCACTGCTGGCCGAACTCGACGCGTACACGGCCGTGCTCGCGCGCTTTCGCGCGGCCATCGATGCCGCCGACGGCGCCGCGCTGGAGGTGGCGTTCGCCCGCTCGCGGTCCGCGCGCACCGAATGGCAGGAACGCGGCACGATCGACGCGGCCAAGGCGCACGGCACATCCGGCACGGCGAACGCCCCCAAACGCGCCGACGACTTCCCCGCGAAATAGGCGCCCACACCGCAGCCAAAAGCGCGAATTAAGGACTCAATCATGGAATATCTCGATCTCGGACCCTTCTCACGTGCGTCCGGCACGGTCCGGCTGCCCGGCTCGAAGAGCATTTCGAACCGCGTGCTGCTGCTCGCCGCGCTGGGCGCGGGCGAAACGACGATCACGAACCTGCTCGACTCCGACGACACCCGCGTGATGCTCGCCGCGCTCGCCGCGCTCGGCGTGAGTATCCAGAACGACGGCGAGCGCTGTGTCGTGAAAGGCACGGGCGGCGCGTTTCCGGTCAAGACGGCAGAACTCTTTCTCGGCAACGCCGGCACGGCGGTGCGCCCGCTGACGGCTGCACTCGCGGTGAACGGCGGCGAATACCGCGTGCACGGCGTGCCGCGCATGCACGAGCGGCCGATCGGCGATCTCGTCGACGGTTTGCGGCAGATCGGCGCGCGCATCGACTACGAACTGAACGACGGCTTCCCGCCGCTCAACATCCACCCGGCGCAGATTGCCGTCGACAAGCCGATCCGCGTGCGCGGCGACGTGTCGAGCCAGTTCCTCACCGCGCTTTTGATGACCTTGCCGCTCGTGAAGTCGCAGGGCGGCGCGATCACGGTCGAAGTCGAAGGCGAACTGATCTCGAAGCCATACATCGACATCACGATCCGCCTGATGGAGCGCTTCGGCGTCACGGTCGAGCGCGACGGCTGGGCGCGCTTTACCGTGCCGGCGGGCGCGCAGTACCGCTCGCCGGGCACGATCATGGTGGAGGGCGATGCGTCGTCGGCGTCGTATTTTCTTGCGGCGGGCGCGATCGGCGGCGGTCCGGTGCGCGTAGAAGGCGTCGGACGCGCGAGCATCCAGGGCGACGTAGGTTTCGCCGATGCGCTGATCCGCATGGGCGCCAACGTGATGATGGGCGACGACTGGATCGAGGTGCGCGGGGTCGAATCGGACGACGGGCGGCTCGCGGCCATCGACATGGACTTCAACCTGATCCCCGACGCCGCGATGACGATCGCGGTCGCCGCGCTTTTCGCGGACGGCCCGACGACGCTGCGCAACATCGCGAGCTGGCGCGTGAAGGAAACCGACCGCATCGCCGCGATGGCGACCGAGCTGCGCAAGGTCGGCGCGACGGTGGAAGAGGGCGCGGACTATCTGATCGTCACGCCGCCCGTCACGCTTGGCGCCAACGCCGCGATCGACACCTACGACGACCACCGCATGGCGATGTGCTTCTCGCTCGTCGCGCTCGGCGGCGTGCCGGTGCGCATCAATGACCCGAAGTGCGTCGGCAAGACCTTTCCCGACTATTTCGACCGCTTTGCGACGCTCGCGAAACCCTGAACCAGCTGAACGACATGACTGTAACAATGCGTCCGCGCACCTCTATTCAATGAAACCGACCCGTCCCTTTCATCAGACTCCGGTCATCACCATCGACGGGCCGACGGCATCGGGCAAAGGCACGGTCGCTGCGCTGGTTGCCGCGACGCTCGGTTTCCACCTGCTCGACAGCGGCGCGCTATACCGCCTGACCGCGCTCGCGAGCCTGCGCTACCAGATCGGCGCAGAAGATGCCGGCGCACTTGCAAAACTCGTCGACGCGCTGCATATCACGTTTCGCGAAGGTTGCGCGCAGCTCGACGGCGTGGACGTATCGGCGGAAATCCGCGCCGAGGAAGTCGGCAACCGGGCTTCCGCGATCGCTGTCCACCCCGAGGTCCGAAAAGCGCTGATTGCCCGCCAGCGGGCCTTCCGCAAGCTTCCGGGCCTAGTCGCGGACGGCCGCGACATGGGCACTGTGATCTTCCCCGACGCCACCTTGAAGGTCTTCCTGACCGCGAGCGTCGAGGCCCGCGCGGCCAGACGGTATAAGCAATTGATACAAAAAGGTTTTTCTGCTAATATGGAAGACTTGCTGAGAGATTTGCGTGAACGTGACGCGCGCGATAGCAATCGTGCCACCGCGCCACTCAAGCCCGCAGCGGACGCAAGGACGCTGGATTCATCCGGCTTATCCGTCGACCAGGCGGTCGAACAGATCATCGGCTGGTTCAGCGAAGTGCGCGTCTAGTAGGGAAGTAGAAGTAGACAAGCTGGCGAGGGATCGCCGGTTCGCAAGGTGCTCCGTGAGAAACACGGAGCGTGGTTCAACCCTTTAACCCCGCGTGGCATTCGCTCTTTTTGCCGTTTTTGCCTTTTGGTCGCCGACCAGACAGGCAGGCATCGCGAAACAGTCATGCAAATATCGATTTTTATGTCCGACCTGCAAACCTCCACCCCGAATACCGAATCTTTCGCGGCTCTGTTCGAAGAGTCGCTGACCAAGCAGGACATGCGCGCCGGCGAAGTGATCTCCGCCGAAGTCGTGCGCGTCGACCACAACTTCGTGGTCGTCAACGCTGGTCTCAAGTCCGAAGCCTACATTCCGCTCGAAGAATTCCTGAACGACGCGGGCGAGGTCGAAGTGCAGGCGGGCGACTTTGTTTCCGTCGCGATCGACGCGCTGGAAAACGGTTACGGCGACACGATCCTGTCGCGTGACAAGGCGAAGCGCCTCGCTTCGTGGCTGTCGCTGGAAAAAGCGCTCGACAACAACGAACTCGTGACCGGCACGATCACGGGCAAGGTCAAGGGCGGCATGACCGTCATGGTCAACGGCATCCGCGCGTTCCTGCCGGGTTCGCTCGTCGACACGCGTCCGGTCAAGGACACGACGCCGTACGAAGGCAAGACCCTCGAATTCCGCGTTATCAAGCTCGACCGCAAGCGTAACAACGTCGTGTTGTCGCGCCGTGCCGTGATCGAAGCCACGCAAGGCGAAGAGCGCGCAAAGCTGCTCGAGACGCTGAAGGAAGGCGCGATCGTGGAAGGCGTGGTCAAGAACATCACCGACTACGGCGCGTTCGTGGACCTCGGCGGCATCGACGGCCTCCTGCACATCACCGACATCGCATGGCGTCGCGTGCGTCACCCGAGCGAAGTTCTCTCGGTTGGCCAGGAAGTCACCGCGAAGATCCTCAAGTTCGACCAAGAGAAGAACCGCGTCTCGCTCGGCATCAAGCAACTCGGCGACGATCCGTGGGAAGGCATTTCCCGCCGCTACCCGTCGGGCACGCGCCTGTTCGGCAAGGTCACCAACATCACCGACTACGGCGCATTCGTCGAAGTGGAATCGGGCATCGAAGGCCTGGTTCACGTGTCGGAAATGGACTGGACGAACAAGAACGTTGCACCGTCGAAGGTCGTGCAGCTGGGCGACGAAGTCGAAGTCATGGTTCTCGAAATCGACGAAGACCGCCGCCGTATCAGCCTCGGCATGAAGCAGTGCAAGCCGAACCCGTGGGACGACTTCAGCCGCAACTTCAAGAAGGGCGACAAGATCAGCGGCGCCATCAAGTCGATCACCGACTTCGGCGTGTTCATCGGTCTGCCTGGCGGCATCGACGGTCTGGTTCACCTTTCGGACCTGTCGTGGAGCGAAACCGGCGAAGAAGCCGTGCGCAAGTACAAGAAGGGCGACGAAGTCGAAGCCGTGGTTCTGGGCATCGACGTCGAGAAGGAACGCATTTCGCTCGGCATCAAGCAGCTCGAAGGCGATCCGTTCAGCAACTTTGTCGCGATCAACGACAAGGGCGCAATCGTCGACGGCACGGTGAAGTCGGTCGACGCGAAGGGTGCGGTCATCACGCTGACGGCTGACGTCGAAGGCTACCTGCGCGCGTCGGAAATCGCTCAGGACCGTGTGGAAGACGCTCGCAACGTGCTGAAGGAAGGCGACAAGGTCAATGCGATGATCATCAACATCGACCGCAAGTCGCGCGGCATCAACCTGTCGATCAAGGCCAAGGATTCGGCCGAGCAACAGGAAGCGATGCGCGGTCTGGCAGCATCGGACTCGAACGCCGCTGCTACCGGCACGACCAACCTCGGCGCGCTGCTCAAGGCCAAGCTCGACGGCCAGAACAGCTAAGCCTTAACGGTACTGCTGCAGTATGACCAAATCGGAATTGGTCGCCCAACTGGCGTCGCGATTTCCGCAACTTGTCCTCAAGGATGCGGATTTCGCGGTGAAGACGATGCTTGATGCGATGTCGGAGGCTCTGGCCAACGGCCATCGCATCGAAATTCGCGGCTTCGGCAGCTTCGGGCTCAATCGTCGTCCGTCTCGCGTCGGACGCAATCCGAAGTCGGGTGAAAAAGTGCTGGTGCCGGAGAAATTCGTGCCGCACTTCAAGCCGGGCAAGGAATTGCGTGAACGCGTCGATGGTCGCGCAGGCGAGCCGATGAAGGCGTCCGACGACGAAGACGACGATCTCTGATCGGCGTCGGAATCGAAGGCCGCAGTGTCCAGCCAGACGGCAATGACCGGAAAAAGCACCCCACGGGGTGCTTTTTTTTCGCCCGTCACTTTCGAATGCGTCGACTGCGGCGCGCATGGGTTCGACTCTTGCTGCAGCAGGCGATGCCGTTTCACTCTTACCGGCCGTCACCCGTTGCACTGCCGGGGATACGCATCAATTACAATACCGGTCACTTTCGGCCCGGGTCGTCGCTCGCGCGGATTCACGCGCGCAGTCAAACCGATGCCGTCCGCCACCGCCGTCGAGAGAGTCTCCATGAAATTTTTTGTCTGGCTGATCCGCGTTCTCGTCTTCGTCCTGCTGCTGGTCCTGGCGCTCGCCAACACGCAGACCGCGGAACTCAAATTCCTCGCCGTCTATGTCTGGCAGGCGCCGCTGATCCTGATCGGCCTGGCATTTTTTGTCGTCGGCTTGCTGGCGGGGCTCGTGTCCGCGCTGCCTGCGATGTTCCGCCTGCGCATGGAAAACGGCCGGCTGAAGCGCGAACTGCGCATTGCGCGCGAGCAGCCGGTGGCGGTGGAAGAACCGCCGATGCCGCCGCTCATCTGACCGGTCATCGCCGGCCATGCACCACTGCGCCGGCAACCTCAAACCCGACTCACCGACTATTCGCATCGCATGGATCTCGACTTCTGGTGGCTGCTTGTCATTCCTGTCGCTTTTGCACTCGGCTGGATGGCATCGCGCTATGACCTGAAAACGCTGCTGTCCGAAAACGCGAATCTGCCGCGCTCGTACTTCCGCGGCCTCAACTTCCTGCTCAACGAGCAGCACGACAAGGCGATCGACGCTTTCATCGAAGTCGCGAAGCTCGATCCCGAAACCATCGAATTGCACTTTGCGCTCGGCAACCTGTTTCGCCGGCGCGGCGAGACCGACCGCGCGATCCGGGTGCATCAGAACCTGCTGAGCCGCGCTGACCTGCCTGCCGCCGAGCGCGACCACGCGCTCTTCGAACTCGGCCAGGACTTCCTGAAGGCGGGCCTGCTCGACCGCGCCGAGGAAACGTTCCGCTCGCTCGAAGCGGGCGAGTACGCGCTGGGCGCCCAGCGCGCGCTCTTGACCATCTACGAAATCGAGAAAGACTGGCCGAAGTCGATCGTGACGGCCGAGCGCATCGAGAAAATGGGCGCGCCGACGCTCACGAGGGAAATCGCGCACTTCCACTGCGAACTCGCGCAGGAAGCGCTGCAGCGCAAAAACCCCGACGACGCCCGTGCCGAGCTGAAACTGGCGCTCGAAGCGAACCCGGACAATGTGCGCGCGACCATCCTCTCGGGCGACGTCGATGCGGCTGCCGGCAATCTCGTCAGCGCGATCGCGTGCTGGAAGCGCGTCGAGGAGCAGAATGCGGCTTATCTGCCGCTCGTCGCCGAGAAGCTGATGAACGCGTACAGCGCGCTCGACCGCGCGGAAGAAGGAGTCGATCTGCTGACCGACTATGTGAACCGCTATCCGTCGAACGATCTGCTCGACGTCGCGTTCAAGCACGTCGAGGTGCTACGCGGCCTTGACGCCGCGCACGCGCTCGCGCGCAAGCAGATGCAAAGCTCGCCGAATCTCGCGGGCATGACGCGTCTGCTCGAAGCGCAGGAAGCAGTCGCCGAGGAACCGCGGCGCGGCGAACTGCAACTGATGCGCACGCTTGTCAAACAGCGCACCAAGAACCTGCCGCGTTATACGTGTCAAACTTGTGGTTTCCGCGCACGTCTTTTCTACTGGCAATGTCCCGGCTGTAGCGGCTGGGAAACGTATGCGCCGCGCCGCGTCGAGCCGATCACGGCTTCGGCCTGACAACGCGAGCGGCAAGCCTGCCGGCAAGAGGCACTCGGGCCGACACTTGGCCGCGCCCCTGCCGGCATCCTCAGAACAACCGGAACGCGTATGAAAATTACCATCGTCGGCACGGGTTACGTCGGTCTGGTGACCGGCGCGTGCCTTGCTGAAATCGGCCACGACGTGTTTTGCGTCGACGTCGACCCGCGCAAGATCGAAATCCTCAACAACGGCGGCGTGCCGATTCACGAACCGGGCCTGCTCGAAATCCTGAAGCGCACGCGCGCGGCCGGCCGCATCCAGTTCTCGACGGACGTCGAAGCGAGCGTGAAGCACGGCGAAATCCAGTTCATCGCGGTCGGCACGCCGCCCGACGAAGACGGTTCCGCTGACCTGCAATACGTGCTCGCGGCGGCGCGCAATATCGGCCGCTATTCGAACGGCTTCAAGGTGATCGTCGACAAGTCGACGGTGCCGGTCGGTACGGCGCTCCAGGTGCGCAGGGTCGTCGGGGAAGAACTGAAGGCGCGCGGGCTCGATACGTCGGACAAGCACGGCTTTTCGGTCGTGTCGAATCCGGAGTTCCTGAAGGAAGGCGCCGCGGTCGACGACTTCATGCGCCCGGACCGGATCGTGATCGGTCTCGACGACGACGAAGCCGGCAGCAGCGCGCGCGAAAAGATGAAGCGGCTCTATGCGCCGTTCAACCGCAATCACGAACGCACGCTGTACATGGACGTGCGTTCGGCGGAGTTCACGAAGTACGCGGCCAACGCGATGCTCGCGACGCGCATCTCGTTCATGAACGACTTGTCGAACCTGGCGGACACCGTCGGCGCGGACATCGAAGCGGTGCGTCGCGGGATCGGCTCCGATCCTCGCATCGGCTACCACTTTCTGTATGCGGGCTGCGGCTACGGCGGCTCGTGCTTCCCGAAGGACGTGCAGGCGCTCGTGCAGACGGCGCGTGAGAACGGCCATCGGCTGCGCATTCTCGAATCGGTCGAGGAAGTGAACGACGCGCAGAAGGAAGTGCTCGTGAACAAGATCACGAAGTGCATGGGCGAAGACCTGCGCGGCCGCACGTTCGCGGTCTGGGGCCTCGCGTTCAAGCCGAACACGGACGACATGCGCGAGGCGTCGAGCCGGCGCCTGATCGCGGCGCTGCTTTCGCGCGGCGCGACGGTGCGCGCGTACGACCCCGTGGCGCTCGACGAAGCGCAGCGCGTGTTCGCACTCGATCTCGCGGGCCGCCCCGACGACCTGAAGCGCCTCACGTTCGTGACCTCGCAGAAGGAAGCGCTGCCCGGCGCCGACGCGCTCGTGATTGTCACCGAGTGGAAGGAGTTCAAGAGTCCCGATTTCGCTCATCTGAAGAGTGAGCTGAAAATGCCGGTCGTCTTCGATGGCCGCAACCTGTACGAACCCGAAGCGATGGCCGAACTCGGCATCGACTATTACGCGATAGGACGTCCCCATGTCGAACTCGACGGCGCCTGATCAGAAGCCCGAACAGTCAGGCAAGCAAGCGCCCATTCCGGTGGTGCCGCGCGCGCGCATTTCGGCGGCGCGCGTCCTGGTCGTCGGCGATGTGATGCTCGACCGCTACTGGTTCGGCAACGTCGACCGCATCTCGCCGGAAGCGCCCGTGCCGGTCGTGCACGTGCAGAAGAAGGAAGACCGTCTGGGCGGCGCGGCGAACGTCGCGCGCAACGCGGCGGCGCTGGGCGCGCAGGCGGGGCTGCTTTGCGTCGTCGGGCACGACGAGCCGGGCGAGCGCGTGGTCGAGCTGCTCGGCGAGAGCAAAGTCGCAGCGTACCTGGAGCGCGACCCCGAACTGCTCACGACGATCAAACTCCGCGTGCTGTCGCGCCAGCAGCAACTGCTGCGCGTCGATTTCGAGAACTCGCCGACGCACGAAGTGCTGCGTGCGTGCCTCGCGCGCTTCGGCGACTTGCTGCCGCAACACGACGTCATCCTGATGTCGGATTACGCCAAGGGCGGCTTGACCCACGTCACGCAAATGATCGCGGACGCGAAACGTGCGGGCAAGCCGGTGCTCGTCGATCCGAAGGGCGACGACTGGGACCGTTATCGCGGCGCCACGCTCATCACGCCGAACCGCGCGGAATTGCGCGAAGTGGTCGGGCAGTGGAAGTCGGAGGAGGATTTGCACGAGCGCGTCGCGAAGCTGCGCAGTGAACTCGAATTCGACGCGTTGCTGCTCACGCGCTCGGAAGAAGGCATGACGCTCTTCACGGACAATCGCGTGGTGCACACGCAGGCCGACGCGCGCGAAGTCTACGATGTGTCCGGCGCGGGCGACACCGTCATCGCGACGGTCGCGACCATGCTCGGCGCGGGCGTGCCGCTGATCGACTCGATCGTGTACGCGAACCGGGCGGCGGGCATCGTCGTCGGCAAGCTGGGCACGGCCACCGTCGACTACAACGAACTTTTCGCTTGAGATTACCATGACCATCATCGTCACCGGCGCGGCCGGGTTCATCGGCAGCAACATCGTGAAGGCGCTCAACGATCGCGGCGAGCAGCGCGTGATCGCGGTCGACAACCTGACGCGCGCCGACAAGTTCAAGAATCTCGTCGATTGCGAGATCGACGACTATCTCGACAAGACCGAGTTCGTCGAGCGCTTCAAGCGCGGCGATTTCGGCAAGGTGCGCGCGGTGTTCCACGAAGGCGCCTGTTCGGACACGATGGAAACCGACGGCCGCTACATGATGGACAACAACTTCCGCTACAGCCGCGACGTGATGGACGCGTGCATGGAGCAGGGCGTGCAGTTCCTGTATGCATCGTCGGCGGCGACGTATGGCGGGTCAAGCCTCTTCGTCGAGGAACGCGAATTGGAGAAGCCGCTGAACGTCTACGGCTATTCGAAATTCCTCTTCGACCAGATCGTGCGCCAGACGCTTCCGAAGGCCAGGACGCAGATCGTCGGCTTTCGCTATTTCAACGTGTACGGGCCGCGCGAGACGCACAAGGCGCGCATGGCGTCGGTGGCGTTTCACAACTTCAACCAGTTCCGCGCCGAAGGCAAGGTCAAGCTCTTCGGCGAATACAACGGTTACGCGGCGGGCGAGCAGACGCGCGATTTCGTCTCGGTGGAGGACGTGGTGAAGGTGAACCTCTTCTTCCTCGATCATCCGGAGAAGTCGGGCATCTTCAATCTCGGCACGGGGCGCGCGCAGCCGTTCAACGACATTGCATCGACGGTGGTGAACTCGCTGCGTGCGATCGAAGGCGAGGCGACGACGCTGTCGCTCGCCGAACTCGTGCAGCGTGGGCTGATCGAGTACATCCCGTTCCCGGACGCGCTGCGCGGCAAGTATCAGTGCTTCACGCAGGCCGATCAGTCGAAGCTGCGCGCGGCGGGCTACGACGCGCCGTTTCTGAGCGTGCAGGAAGGCGTCGATCGCTACGTGCGTTGGCTATTCGGCCAGCTATAAAAGCACGGATCGTTTTTTTAAACTGGGTCTCACGGTCAGCGAGCGACGCTGACCGGTTCCTCACGGTTCTCAAGGGAGACTCAGATGATCAAGAAAGTAATCGCAGCGTTCGCGCTCGCCATGTCGATCGGTTCCGCGTTCGCGGCCGTCGACGTCAACACCGCCAACACCGATGCGTTGCGCGGCATCAAGGGCATTGGCCCGGCAAAAGCCAAAGCCATTCTCGACGAACGCGAAGCACACGGCCCGTTCAAGGACGCCGCCGAACTCAGCAAGCGCGTGAAAGGCATGGGCGGCAAGACGGTCGAACGCCTGCAGGCCGAGGGTCTCACGATCGGGTCGGCCAGCAAGACGGCCGCCGCTCTTCATCCGGGCTCGGCTGCATTCACGGCGACCGCGGCGGGGCAGCCTGTCGTCGTGAAGAAATAGGCGGGGCGCGGCGCACGCAGCCGACGCGCCGGTCGGTCCGTGCGCCGCTCTCGTTGTCGTTCCTGGTCAAAGGGTTGCGCAAGTTGGAGGACAAGGCTCCTTCAGCCATCAGGTGCTTGGCTCCCGCGGTGTTTGCCGCGGGCTTTTTGACTTTGATCGCCGTGCGATCGGCCCGCAATCCCTGTGGCCGATAGGGCCGGCCGGCGTCGAAAGGACCGCTGGGCTACAATCGTTGGATTCCCCGCATCGCAAAACGCACCACTTATGGCTTACATGACAATCGAAGACACGATCGGCAACACGCCGCTCGTGGAGCTCGTCCGCCTCGTCGACGACGAGATTCGCAACCGCAACAACGTGGTTCTCGGCAAGCTGGAAGGCAACAATCCGGCGGGCTCGGTGAAGGACCGCCCGGCGCTCTCGATGATCAAGAAGGCGGAAGAGCGCGGCCGCATCAAGCCCGGCGACACGCTGATCGAAGCGACCAGCGGCAACACGGGCATCGCGCTCGCGATGGCGGCAGCCGTGCGCGGTTACAAGATGGTGCTGCTGATGCCGGAGGACCTGTCGGTCGAGCGGCGCCAGAGCATGTCCGCCTATGGCGCGCAGATCATGCTCACGCCCGTGACGGGCGGCATGGAATACGCACGCGATCTCGCCGAGCAGATGCAGCGCGAAGGCCGTGGCATCATCCTCGACCAGTTCGCGAACCCGGACAACCCGCTCGCGCACTACGAGACCACCGGTCCCGAACTGTGGAGCCAGACCGAAGGGCGCATCACGCATTTCGTCTCGGCAATGGGCACGACCGGTACGATCATGGGCGTGTCGCAATACCTGAAGGAAAAGAACGAAACGATCGAGATCATCGGCGCGCAGCCGGAAGAGGGCTCGCGCATTCCGGGCATCCGCAAATGGCCGGAAGCCTATCTCCCGAAAATTTTCGACCGCAGCCGCGTCGACCGCGTCGAGAACGTGAGCCAGGCCGCGTCGGAAGCGATGGCGCGCAGGATGGCATCAGTTGAAGGCATTTTTAGCGGCATTTCGTCGGGCGGTGCGTGCGAAGTCGCGCTACGCATCGCGCGCCAGGTGGAGAACGCGACGATCGTGTTCATCGTCTGCGACCGGGGCGACCGCTATCTGTCGACGGGCGTGTTTCCCGCCTGATTTTCGGCGCGCAATGTAAAAGGCCGTTCCGACTGCGTCGGAACGGCCTTTTGCGTTTGACCGCTCGCGGTAAGGACTAACGCTTCATTGCACCGCTGTGCCGCTGTCGCCTGCTGCAATCCGCGCCTTGACGGCTTCGCCCAGTTGATAAACCGCGAGCGCGTAGAAGAAGCTGCGGTTGTAGCGCGTGAGCACATAGAAATTGCGCGTGCCGAGCGTGTATTCGGTGGGGCGGCCGGGTGTCGGCAAATCGACGACCGTTACCGGTGTGCCGGCTTCCGCCGCGACGTTCAGTCCCGGCTCGTTGAGCAGCATGCCCGCCTTGAGCAACTGCGCGAGCGACCAGCGCGGTTCCGGCTGACCGTCGGCGCCGGCCTGCGCGATGCCCTGGCTGCCTTCGTCGCCGGCGATGCGCCACACGACCGGACGGCCCGCTTCCCAGCCGTGCTTGTTCAGATAGTTCGCCACGCTGCCGATCGCATCGGCCTGGCTCGTGCGCAAGTCGATGTGGCTATTGCCGTCGTAATCCACCGCGTACTGGACGATGCTGCTCGGCAGGAACTGCGGAATCCCGATCGCGCCGGTGTACGAGCCGAGCACGGTGGCCGGATCGATCTGCGCGTCGCGCGTCCACACGAGCAGGTCTTCGAGGTTCTTGCGGAACGTCGCCTGCCGCTCCGCGCGGTTCGGCGTGTTCGGGTAGTCGAAGGTGAGCGTCGTGAGCGCGTCGAGCGCGCGGAAGTTGCCCATGTAGCGGCCGTAGATCGTCTCCACGCCGATGATCCCGACGATCACCTCCGGCGGCACGCCAAACTGCTCCGACGCGCGCTGCAAGGTCGCCTGGTTGGCGCGCCAGAACTTCACGCCCGCGTTGATGCGGACCGGCTCGATGAAGCGCGACTGGTACACGCGCCAGTTCTTGACCGAAGGAGTCGGCGCGGGCAGTACGAGCTTGACCGCCGTCGCCGAATAGCTGACCCGGTTGAAGAGATCGTGCAGCGCGCTCGAATCGAAATCGTAGCGGGCGACCATGTCGTTGATGAACGCATCGACATTCGGGTTGTTCGCGTAGCGCTGCGGAACGATTTCTTCCTCGAAGATTTGCCCTTGCTGCGTCGGGGTTTGCGGCTGGGACTGAGCAAAGGCATTCGCGGCGACGAGGCCGCCGAGCGCAAAAACGACGACAGCCCTGGAAACGACGGAAGCGAAGGAATGAGGCTTGAACGCGTCCGGCAGAGCAAGCGGGGCAAACTTGAAGGTCATGGTGTGCGTTGTTGTGACGGTGTGTGGCAGTGCGTCGGACAGTCGGGGCAGTATAACCGACGCCTCCTGGCCGGGAGCCCGCAAGAAGACTGCCACGCATGGCTGAATAACGGTGTGGTTAAACGGTGTGGTAACTTAACGTCAATCGCGCGGCATGTGGTCGCGCGTATGACGAAAAGACACGAGACAGGCGGACCCGGCGCCAGGCGGGCCGCCGAGAACGATCATGGCGACCGGCTTCTATTCCCATCCAGACTGCCTCCTCCACGACATGGGTCCGTGGCATCCCGAATGCCCGGGCCGTCTGCAGGCGATCGAAGATCAACTGATCGCGAGCCGCATCGATGCGCTGATCGAGCGCGAAGACGCGCCGCTCGCCGACGAAGCAGAACTCGCGCGCGTGCACACGCAGGCGCATATCGACTTCATCAAGCATCGGCAGCCGCTCGAAGGGCGCGCCGAGATCGATCCGGACACGACGATGTGTCCGCATTCCTACCAGGCCGCGTTGCGAGCGGCGGGCGCGGCGATCGCGGCGACCGATGCCGTGATCGAAGGCCGCTTCGACAACGCGTTCTGCAGCGTGCGCCCGCCGGGACATCACGCCGAGCCGGCCCGCGCGATGGGCTTCTGCTTCTTCAACAACATCGCTGTTGCCGCGCGCCACGCGCTGGAGGTGCACGGGCTGCAACGCGTCGCGATCATCGACTTCGACGTGCATCACGGCAACGGCACGGAAGCCGCTTTTTCGGGCGATCCGCGCGTGCTGATGTGCAGCTTCTTCCAGCATCCGTTCTATCCGTACACCGGCGCCGACAGTCACGCGCCGAACATGGTGAACGTGCCGATGCCCGCGTACAGCAAGGGCATGGCGGTGCGCGAGGCGGTCGACATGCTGTGGCTGCCGCGGCTCAACGCGTTCAAGCCGGAGATGATCTTCGTATCGGCGGGCTTCGACGCGCATCGCGAGGACGATCTCGGCAACATGGGCCTCGTCGAGGACGACTACACCTGGCTCACCGAGCAGATTCGCGCGGTGGCGGAAAAGCACGCGAAGGGGCGCATCGTGAGTTCGCTGGAAGGCGGGTACAACCTGTCGGCGCTCGGACGGAGCGTCGTCGCGCACGTGCGGGCGCTCGCAGGCATCTAGCCGCGTCTACAACTTCGAGCGCGCCAGATCTGCGCGCACGAGCGTCCAGTCGATCAGCTCGCGGATCACGCGGTCACGGTCGAGATCGTTCAGCGTCTCGTGATAGCTTCCGTCGATCATCAGCAGCGTGCTGTCGGTCGAGCCGATGTTCGCGTCGAACTTGCGGCTGCCGTCGGGTTCGGTGAGCTTGTCGGCGCTGCCGTGGAAGATCAGCACCGGCAGCGTGATCGACGCTCGCTTCGCCGCGATGCGCGCCATCGCCGCGACGAGTTCCGCGCCGGTGCGCGCGGGAATCGCGCCGTGATGCACGAGCGGATCGCGCCGGTTCGCCTCCACGACGCCAGGCGCGCGCGACAACAGCGCGGAATCGATGGTCAGCGCGGGAAAGCGCGGCCTCAACCGGCTGATGATCCGGCCCATCGCCAGTTTCCAGCGCGGCACGTCGTGGCCTGGTTCGAGCGCGGCGCTCGACAGGATCAGGCCCGCGAGCTTGCGTTTTGCCGAGCGCTCGGCCACATAGAGCGCCGCGATCGCGCCACCCATGCTGTGGCCCATCAGAAAGAGCGGCACGTTTGCCGGCGGCGCGGTTTCGGCGGCTTCGACCAGCACGTCGGCGTCGAGCAGAAAGTCGTCGAATTGCTCGATCCACACCCGTTCGCCCGACGACTTCCCGTGCCCGCGCAAATCCACCGCGATCAGTTCGATGCCCGCGGCGTTCAGGCGCATTGCGAACGCGTCGTAACGCTGCGCGTGTTCGGCGAGACCATGCACGAGCGCGATCCGCGCGACCGGCCGTCCGTCGACGGTCGCCGGCTGCCAGCGATGGAGGAACAGTTCAACGCCCTGACGCGTCGTAATCCTGCTGGTGGAGTAGGTGCTGCGCCCGGGAGTGCTCATGAGAAGCCCGACGATTCGAGATGACAGCGATGATAAAGCGAGCCGGCCAGACGCATCTTTAATGTCGGCCAGTTATGACGCACGCAAAAATCATTATTAAACCGAATGAGGCGGCTGCGGTAAAATTTGGGATTAAGACTAAGAACTTCCCACGGCGGCCGGCTCCTGCGATACCCGCACGGAGCCTCCCGCCGTTTGCATTTACATGATCGAAATACGCAATCTGTCGCAGCGTTTCGCGGGACCACGGGGTTGGGTCGAAGCGCTGCACAACGTCAATCTGACGATTCCCGCCGGCGAAGTGTTCGGCATCATCGGCCGCAGCGGCGCCGGCAAGAGCACGCTGGTCCGCACCATCAATCTCCTGACGCGGCCGAGCGAAGGCAGCGTGATCGTCGACGGACGCGATCTCACCACGCTCGGGCCGCCCGAGTTGCGCGCAGCGCGGCGCGACATCGGCATGATCTTCCAGCATTTCAACCTGCTCTCGTCGCGCACGGTATTCGACAACGTCGCGCTGCCGCTCGAACTCGCCGGCATGAAGCGCGCCGAGATCGAGTCGACCGTCGCGCCACTGCTCGATCTCGTCGGCCTCACCACGCAGCGCGACCGTTATCCGGCGCAGATCAGCGGCGGGCAAAAGCAGCGCGTCGGCATCGCGCGGGCGCTCGCGAGCAAGCCGAAAGTGCTGCTCTCCGACGAAGCCACGTCCGCGCTCGATCCCGAAACCACGCGCGCGATTCTCGACCTGCTGCGCAAGATCAATCGCGAACTCGGCCTGACGATCGTGCTGATCACGCACCAGATGGACGTCATCAAGCAGGTCTGCGACCGCGTCGCCGTGCTCGATGCGGGGCGCGTCGTGGAAGAGGGCAATGTCGTCGATGTGTTCATGCAGCCGCATCACGAAGTCACGCGCGCGCTGATCGGCGACGTGATCGCGCACGAACTGCCGCCCGCAATGAAGCAGCGTGTCGCCGAGCGGCTCAAGACGGGCAGCGGCCATTTGCTGCGGCTCGCGTTCACCGGCTCGGGCGTCGACCAGCCGATCCTCTCGGAGACGATTCGCCGCTACGAACTCGATTTCAACATCCTGCACGGCCAGATCGACGAGATTCAGGGCCAGGCGTTCGGCTCGCTCGCCGTGCTCGCGGGCGGCCAGCCGGTGAAGGTTGCAGAGGCGATTGCCTATCTGCGCGAACAGGGTGTGGTGGTGGAGGAGCTTTCGTATGTTGAGTGAAATGTTCGACATGTTCGTGCAGTCGTTCTGGGAAACGCTCGTGATGGTGGGCATCTCGGGACTCGTCGGCGCCGCGGTCGGGCTGCCGCTCGGCGTGCTGCTCTATCTCACCGATCGCGACGGCGTGTTGCGGAACCTCGCGGTGAATCGCGTGCTCGGCGGCGTCGTCAATGCGGTGCGTTCGACGCCGTTCATCATTCTGCTCGTCGCGGTGATTCCGTTCACGCGGCTCGTAGTCGGCTCGTCGATCGGCACGGCTGCTGCCGTCGTTCCGCTCACCATTGCCGCTGCGCCGTTCATCGCGCGGCTCGTCGAGACCGCGCTGCGCGAAGTCGATCGCGGCCTGATCGAAGCGGCACAGGCGATGGGCGCGACCACGAGCCAGATTGTCTTCAAGGTGCTGCTGCCGGAGTCGCTGCCGGGCGTCGTCGCGGGGCTGACCATCACGTTCGTGTCGCTCGTCGGCTATTCGGCGATGGCGGGCGCGATCGGCGGCGGCGGTCTCGGCGACCTCGGCATCCGCTACGGCTACCAGCGGTTTCTGCCGGAAGTGATGCTGACAGTCGTTGTGATCCTGATCGTGTTCGTGCAGCTCGTGCAGTCGTTCGGCGACTGGCTCGTGCGGCGCCTGAGCCACAAATAACGTTTACTCACTCATCAAAAAAACCATGCAACGTCGATTCATTCTCAAGTTTGCCGCCGCGCTTTCCGCCGTCACGCTGTTCGCGGGCGTCGCCCACGCCGATGAAGCCATCAAGATGGGCGTCACCGGCGGCCCGCACGCGCAGATCATGGAAGTCGTGAAACAGGTCGCCGCGAAGAACGGGCTGAAGATCACGGTCGTCGAATTCTCCGACTACGTGCAGCCGAACGCCGCGCTCGCCGCCGGCGATCTCGACGCGAACAGCTACCAGCACGCGCCTTATCTCGACGCACAGGTGAAGGATCGCGGCTACAAGCTGATCAAGCTCGCCGACACGGTGACGTTCCCGATGGGCATCTATTCGAAGAAGATCAAGTCGCTCGCCGAACTGCAGCCGGGTGCGCGTATCGCGGTGCCGAACGATCCGACCAACGGCGGCCGCGCGTTGCTGCTGCTGCAAAAGCAGGGCTTGCTGAAATTGCGTGCGGATGCGGGCTTGAAGGCGACGCCGCTCGACGTCGTGGACAACCCGAAGAAGCTGAAGATCGTCGAACTCGACGCGGCGCAGATTCCACGCTCGCTCGGCGACGTCGATGCCGCCGCGATCAACACGAACTTCGCAATGGAAGCGGGTCTGAAGCCGAAATCGGATGCGATCGCGATCGAAGATCCGAAGGGGCCGTACGCGAACATCATCGCGATTCGCGCCGCTGACAAGGACAAACCGTGGGTCGCCAAACTGGTCGCGGCGTATCACTCGCTGGAAGTGAAGCAGTACATCGAGGGCAAATACGCGGGCGCGGTGATCGCCGCGTGGTAACGCGCCCGGACTCGGGTGGAGTTGCACCCCGGGTTTCTTTCTATTTAAAATAGAACGATCGTTCGATAATATTCGGTCAATGCTGATTGATCGGCAACCCGGAGGCCGCTCTCAACCATTAGGTGGTTCGGAGGGCAGGCGTCGCTCGTATAATGAGATGCTGGGTTGACGTAATCGTAACTTTGGAGCGTGTGCATGAAAATCCTGGTGCCAGTGAAAAGAGTGGTCGACTACAACGTCAAGGTTCGCGTGAAGTCGGACGGAAGCGGCGTCGATATCGCGAACGTGAAGATGTCGATGAATCCGTTCGATGAGATTGCTGTGGAAGAAGCGGTGCGGCTGAAGGAGGCCGGCATTGCGACAGAAGTGATCGCGGTCTCGTGCGGCGTCACGCAATGTCAGGAGACGCTGCGCACGGCGATGGCGATCGGCGCGGATCGCGGGATTCTCGTTGAATCGGCTGATGAATTGCAGCCGCTGGCGGTCGCGAAGATTCTTAAAGCGCTCGTGGATAAAGAACAGCCTCAGCTGGTGATCCTCGGCAAGCAAGCCATCGACGACGATTCGAATCAGACCGGTCAGATGCTGGCCGCGTTGACTGGGTTGCCGCAGGCGACGTTTGCATCGAAAGTGGTTGTTGCCGATGGCAAAGCGACGGTTGCGCGCGAAGTCGATGGCGGTTCGGAAACGCTCTCGCTGGAGTTGCCCGCAGTCATCACCACTGACCTGCGCCTGAACGAACCGCGCTACGTCACGCTGCCGAACATCATGAAGGCGAAGAAGAAGCCCTTGGAAACGCTGAAGCCCGCGGATCTGGGCGTCGATGTCGCGCCGCGTCTGAAGACGCTGAAAGTCGCCGAGCCGCCCAAGCGCTCCGCTGGCGTGATGGTGCCGGACGTGAAGACGCTGGTCGAGAAGCTCAAGACCGAAGCCAAAGTGCTGTAAGGAGACGGACGAAAATGACGATTCTGGTAATTGCAGAACACGACAACGCATCGATCAAGGCAGCGACGCTGAATACGGTTGCGGCTGCTTCGAAGATCGGTGGCGACGTTCATGTGCTCGTGGCAGGTTCGAACGCGCAGGCCGCAGCAGACGCAGCCGCGAAGATCGCAGGTGTATCGAAAGTGCTGCTCGCCGATGCGCCGCAACTCGCCGACGGGCTGGCGGAGAACATCGACGGCACGGTGCTGAATATTGCGAAGGATTATTCGCACATCCTCGCGCCCGCGACGGCCTACGGCAAAAACATCGCGCCGCGTATCGCTGCGCATCTCGACGTCGCCCAGATCAGCGACATTACGGCTGTGGTCGCACCGGACACCTTCGAGCGCCCGATCTACGCGGGCAACGCCATCGCAACGGTGCAATCGGGTGATCCGATCAAGGTCATCACCGTGCGTTCGACGGGCTTCGATCCGGTCGCAGCCGAAGGTGGCAGCGCATCGGTCGAGAAGATCGAAGCGGCAGCGGACGCAGGCATTTCGCAGTTCGTCAGCCGTGAACTGACGAAGCTGGACCGCCCTGAGTTGACGAGCGCGACCATCATCGTGTCGGGTGGCCGCGGTCTCGGCAATGGCGAGAACTACACGAAGGTGCTCGAACCGCTGGCGGACAAGCTCGGCGCTGCGCTCGGCGCATCGCGTGCCGCAGTCGATGCGGGCTTCGTCCCGAACGATTATCAGGTGGGCCAAACCGGCAAGATCGTCGCGCCGCAGTTGTATGTGGCAGTCGGCATCTCGGGTGCGATTCAACATTTGGCCGGCATGAAGGACAGCAAGGTCATCGTCGCGATCAACAAGGACGCAGAAGCCCCGATCTTCGGTGTCGCCGATTACGGCCTCGTCGGCGATCTGTTCACGCTCGTGCCGGAGTTGGTAAAGGAACTCGGCTGATCCGCCACGAAGCACGCAGTACAAACAAGGGGCGCGACGAAAGTTGGCGCCCCTTTGCACATCTGCAGGAGGAGACATGAGTTACTCAGCGCCCGTGAAGGAAATGCTCTTCGTCATGAAGGAGCTTGCCGATCTGGAAAGTGTCGCGGCGTTGCCGGGTTTCGAAGACGCGAACCTCGACACCGCCCAGGCTGTCCTCGACGAAGCCGCCAAATTCAACGGCGAAGTGCTGGCGCCGCTCAATTTCGAAGGCGACAAGAATCCGAGCACGTGGTCCAACGGCGTAGTCACCACCACGCCCGGATTCAAGGACGCGTTTCGCCAGTTCGCCGAGGGCGGCTGGCAGGGCGTGATGCATCCGGTCGAATACGACGGCCAGGGCCTGCCGAAGCTGATCGCCACGCCCTGCATCGAGATGCTGAACGCCGCGAACCTGTCGTTCGCGCTGTGCCCGCTTCTGACGGATGGCGCGATCGAAGCGCTGCTGACCGCCGGCACCGATGCGCAAAAGCAGCTCTACGTGCCGAA
>NZ_FCOG02000490.1 GCF_001544975.2 Caballeronia arationis
CTCATGATGATCCGCACGTTCGGGCGCAACTACGCGCCGAACGGCACTGCCGCGCGAGAACTGTTGGAAACGGTCGGCGACCCGATCGTGTCGCTGCTGATCGCCGTGCTGTTCGCGATCTGGTCGCTCGGTCTGAAGAGCGGCCTGACGCTGCCGCAGATTCAGAAGCTGCTCGGCAAGAGCGTCGCGCCTGCGGCTGCCGTGATCCTGATTCTCGGCGCGGGGGGCGGGTTGAAGGAGATGCTGCTCGCGACGCACATCGGCGATTCGATCGCGCACTGGGCCGTGCACTGGGCGATTTCGCCGCTCGTGCTCGGCTGGGGGGTAGCGGCGTTAATTCGCATCGCCATCGGCTCCGCGACGGTCGCGACCGTAACGGCCGCCGGCATCGTCGCGCCGATCGCGGCCGCTACGCCCGGGGTAAATCTCGAATTGCTCGTGCTCGCGGTCAGTTCAGGCGGCCTGATGCTCTCGCACCTGAACGATTCAGGCTTCTGGCTCTTCAAGGAGTATTTCCGGCTGAGCGTCGGCGACACGCTCAAGACCTGGACGCTCCTCGTTTCCTTCCAGTCGCTCGTCGCGCTGGTGGTGATCCTGCTGCTCAACGCGCTCATCGGCTGAAACCAGCAGTTGAACGCCCTCTCGCTTCCCAAAGGACAGACACATGAACTATGAACATCTCTTCAAGACGCTCGGCAGCCGCGCGATTCGAATGGCACTCGTCGGTCCGAAGGGCGGCTTCGGCCGCTCGCTGCTGGTGCAATGCCGCGCGCTGCCGAGCATCGACATCGCCGCGCTGTGCGACCTTGACATCGACGGCACGCTCGCGACACTGGCCTCGCTCGGCTACGGCGCCGATGCGGCGAAAGTCTGCAACAACACCGACGACGTCAGCGCGGCGCGCGCCGCGGGACGCATCGCCCTGGTCGGTGATCACGCGCTGCTGAACTCGGTGGAATTAGACATCGTCGTGGAAGCGACGGGGCAGCCCGAAGTGAGCGTGCAGATCGCGGAGAACGCGCTGAAGCGCGGCGTGCACGTCGCGATGGCAACGAAGGAAACCGATTCGGTCGCGGGCCCGTACCTGAACCG
>NZ_FCOG02000475.1 GCF_001544975.2 Caballeronia arationis
AGTTGGTGTTGCGCGGTCAGAGAATTATAACGAAGGTGATCACGATGGGGATGAGTCGGATTGCTTTGCGTTGGTCTTTCGCATCGAATCGCCTTTTATTGGAAGCCGATGCGCTTGATGCACGAGCCGGTCGAGGATTGCGTCGGCGAGCGTGGGGTCTTGCAACCACGCATGCCAATGTTCAAGGGGCAACTGCGAGGTGATGATCGTCGAGCGCGAGCCCACGCGGTCGTCGATCACTTCGAGTAGGTCGTTTCGCGCTCCCTGATCGAGTTCCTGCAGTCCCCAGTCGTCCAGCAATAGCACGTCAATCTTGGCGAGTTGAGCGAGACGGCGTGTGAAGCTGCCGTCGCCATGGGCGATGCGCAACTCTTCGAACAGGCGCGCAGCGCGCACGTATAACGCGGAGAACCCTTGGCGGCATGCCTGCTGCGCAAAGGCGCACGCGATCCAGGTTTTACCGGCGCCGGTCGGTCCACTCAGGATGATGTTCTGGGCGTTGCGGATCCAGTCGCAACTAGCGAGCGTGGCAACCACGCGCTGGTCCAAGCCGCGGCTTTGCCGGACGTCGATGTCCTCGATGCAGGCTTGTGGATTCTTCAGCCTGGCGGCCTTCATCAGGCGTTCAAGACGGCGCGTGTCGCGCCAAGCCAGTTCGCGTTCGACGACCATGCCGAACCGGTCCTCGAACGACAGGCTGGTGCTAGCGGTCAGTGCGGCTTGTTCCTCGAAGGCGCGGGCCATGCCGTCGAGTTTCAGGTTCCGGAGTTGCGAGAGGGTTTGCTGCATCAACATGGTGACCTCCTTCGGGTCAGTGATAATAGTCAGGCCCGCGCACGTTCTCGTGTTCGGGGGATTGCCATTCAGTGAGTTCGATCGGCGGCGATGCCTGTCGGTCCAATCCGGACTTGAGGATCGAGAGGACAGAGCGACGTGTAGGGGAGCCGACCACGAGGGCGCGCTGACAGGCCGCTTCAAGGCGCTCGCGACCGTATTTGCGGGCCAGCGCTAGCAGTCCCAGACAAGCCCGGTAGCCCATTTCGGGATGCGGGCGGTTGGTCAGCAGGTGCCGGACGATCGCCTCGGCGCCGGGGCCCACCGAGGCGCCCCAGTTCAGCAGGCGCCCGGGCGTCCACTCCAGGTGAGCGCGGTGAGCGACGGGCA
>NZ_FCOG02000123.1 GCF_001544975.2 Caballeronia arationis
GCTCTATCAGTATCGGAATCGAGCTTCACTTGGCTAGCCGCGCACAATAATTCACCCATAGATTCCCCCGACGATCCATTCTTTTTGACGAGAGAATATTGCCGGCGACCAAGGGGCTGTCGGCAGGCTGCACCGACAGCCAGCGGAAGTTACCTCTTGATGAGCGCGTTAATTAGGTAGGCCGAAGCTTGCGTCGATAGGCGGCTGATTTGCGAGGCAAGCTCGCCATCCGCCCGAAACGCATCATGCGCTTGTGCCGTGTTGCCAAACCACATTGCGAGCAGAACGTTCGGCGCGACAGGTTCAGCCCAAAGACGGTCACGCTTTGCGCTCCTTTCGGTCCAGTTAAAGGTGACCTCCGCATGCGTTGCGGACAAGGCATTGGCCTTAACGACTGCTTCTTTGAAGTCGACACGCGAACATTCGTCTTTCGTTGTTGCCAATACAAGGACCTTCACCCCCAGACGTTCTCGCGGCTCGTCCTCAGGCGTGACCACACACAACGTCCATCCGTAAAGAAAGTTGGGCTCGTCCTGGGGGATGTATTCGCTGCCCACGCGGGAATGCTGCGCACGGCTCATCGCTTCGTCACTTTCGAAGCAGAGCTCGACCACACCGTCGACCGTGAACTGGCCGCTGCCGTTCGAGCATTGCCACAAACGTTTCTCGACTCTGTTCTGCGTGTAGCTAGTGATGCCATCCATGCACAGCGCTAGTTCGGCATGGCAGCCGGCCCAATAGGCACGGAAGTCACTGATGGAGCTGCCTTCCTTCTTCGCCAATAACGTCATCCGTTTAATCATGTCATCTCCTAAATTGATATGGCGCGCCGTTGCCTCTCTTGCAAGCCCGCCTGCAAGCTTCACGGCGCCGTTACACGGACATTCGGTCTCCAAGAAACCGCCTTCAGAGCACGAACGTACGCAACATCTGCAGCGTTAGTAATTCGCATAGGGATTGCACCTACGCAAATAAAGACGCCTATATGTAATTTAAGCGTATCATGCATCCATGGCCCATTGAACTGGGGATGACGATGGGGGCGCAAATAATCTTAAGCGTCCTTGCACCGGGAGAGACGTGATGAAGCAGGAAAGCGAATACAGTTGCGATGTTCTTGTCATTGGTTCCGGATGCTCAGGGATGTCCGCGGCAATTACCGCGGCCTCGGAAGGCCTGAAGGTTCTGGTCATCGAGAAAGAACCGAAGTTCGGCGGCTCCACTGCGCGCTCCGGCGGATGGCTCTGGATTCCCAACACCGCACTGGCTAAGGAGCAGGGCATCTACGAAGCCGAAGGCGCGGCGCGCACGTATCTGCAACATGAAGGTGGCGACAGCTTTGATGGTCCGCGCGTCGACGCCTTTATCAAGAATGGACCGGAGGCGGTCGACTTTTTCTATTCGAAGACCGCCGTTCGTTTTGACATGCCGCTGGTGTTTCCTGACTATCACGCCGAGGCTCCCGGAGGCACACAGGGTGGCCGTTCGATGGTGACGCGTCCGTTCGATGGAAAGGAACTCGGCGCAGCTATCAAGGACCTCGCGCCGGCGCTTCCTGAATTGACCGTGTTCGGCATGATGCTGGGCTCCGGCAAGGAAATCGTCCACTTCATGCGCGTGACGAAATCCATCAAGTCCGCCTGGTATGTAACGAAGCGCCTGTCCCGGCACTTCGCAGACGTGCTCAAGCATGGTCGTGGCATGACGCTGACCAACGGGAACGCCCTCGCTGGTCGTCTCGCTAAATCGCTATTCGACCTGAACGTGCCGCTGTGGCTGAACACAAAGGCCATGAGCCTCACGAACGAAAACGGTCGCATCACGGGCGCAGTTCTGGACCGCGCAGGTTCCAAAGTGCGAGTCACTGCAGCGCGTGCCGTTGTTCTCGCTAGCGGCGGTTTCCCGTACGACATCGAGCGACGCAAGCAACTGTTCCCGCATGCACCGACCGGCGCCGAACATTTCTCGCCGTCGCCGACTGGCAATACGGGTGACGGCCTGCGCATGGCCGAAGCGGTCGGCGGCCAGGTCACGACCACGTTGCCGAATGCGGCCGCTTGGGTGCCGGTCTCGATGCTGACGCGTAAGGACGGAACGACCGGCATCATGCCGCATTTCATCGACCGTGCGAAACCGGGTGTCATTTCGGTGTTGCGTGATGGACGTCGCTTCACCAACGAGGGCAACTCATACCACGACTTCGTCCAGGCCTTGGTCAAAGCGACGCCGCCCGGAGAGGAAATCAGCACGCATCTCATCTGTGACCACAAAACGCTGAGAACCTACGGGCTTGGAAGCGTCGCGCCTTTCCCTATGCCGATTGGTCGCTATCTGCGCGTTGGCTACCTGACGAAGGCTTCCTCCGTCGCCGAGCTCGCGGACAAAATTGGCGTGAATGCCCTGAACCTGAAAGAAACGGTCCGCGGTTACAACGCTGAAGCCCAACTCGGGCGCGACCCGGTCTTCGGCAAAGGCACCACGGCCTATAACCGCTATCAGGGTGATGCACTGCATTCGCCGAACCCGTGCGTGGCACCGATTCAGAAGGGTCCGTTCTATGCACTGAAGATTCGTATTGGCGATATTGGCACCTTCGCAGGACTGAAAACGGACGCGTCTTGCCGCGTGCTAACCGGCGATGGCGCCCCTATTGCAGGTCTCTTTGCCGTGGGCAACGATGCTTGCAGCATTATGGGTGGCAATTATCCGGGTGCCGGCATCACGCTGGGGCCGGCGCTGACGTTCGGTTACATCGCGGGCAAAGCCATTGCGTGCGGCGCGGAAGACGTTGCGATTGGAATGCCGTTAAACACCACGTTCGCAGTCGTATCCCGGTAACCCCGCTCTGTTCTCCAATGGGCGCGAGTTAGCCGCGGTTGCTTACTCCTCAGCGACCGCGGTTTTTTTTCGGCACACGCAGATAATCTGACCATGCAGACCGACAGCAACACGGCGCAAGCGACGCCGAAAGCGGCTAAGGCTCAACGTGGCATCCACGCGATGGAAGTAGGCGGTGCGCTGTTGCAGCACGTGGCAGACGCAGGGCGGCCGGTATCAATGATTGGTTTGAGTGCAGCTTCGAATCTGCCCCTCAACCAAGTGTTCACGTATCTGGTCAGCCTTGTTCGCACCGGACTTATTCGACGCGATGTCATGACCAATCGCTACGAGCCGGGACCGCTCTCGCTAAAGCTTGGCCTCAGGGCCCTACAACAGTTGTACCCACTTCAAAAAGCCATCGAGCTCGTAACGCAGATTGTCGAAGATGAGAACCATGGTGTCTTCGTCGCAATTTGGACAGAGCATGGTGCGACTGTCGTTCAATATCACGGCCCCGAGATGTATCTGCACGTGGGACTTCATGCTGGCTCGGTGATGTCTCTCGCGCACAGTAGTACCGGACGCCTCTTTTCGGCGTATCTCTCACCTCGAACCATCCACCCTCTACTCCTACGCGAACTCGGCAAGTGCGATGAGACCGAGGCTTCCCTCGCGGACATCTTTCTCAAAATTCGACGCAGTCGCCTGTCCCGCACGCGCAGCATGCCTATTCCAGGCGTTGACAGTCTGAGCGCTCCCGTTTTCGACGATGCTGGACAGATACGGCTTGCCATCACCGTCTTTGGTCCTGCGAGTAGTTTGGACACGTCAGAAGGCGGACGCGTTGCGCGCGACCTGCTGCGCATAACGGAACGCCTGTCGAAATGCTGACCAGGCAGGCGGAGCCAACCATGATGTGAAGTGAAATGATGTGAAGTCAGTGGACCGCTCACCGGCTGGACGGACAACGACGAGGGGCATGACTGTCACAGCTACCGAGCATAGTCGACACGTCGCGACGCGGAGTGACGACGTATCACTGGTTGGTATGCGCTTCGCAGGCAAGTGTCTATTGCAGGCTCGGCTTGACCATACGCGATTCGCACGTTCAACGGAACGCGCGAACGCCACGGCTTGCCCGTGGCGTGCGAGTTGGTATCTGAAACAGCCTGCTGGTCAGATGGCCAAGAACCCTCCGTCGACCGGGAGCGTGACACCAGTCACGTAGCGCGACATATCAGACGCGAGAAAAATCGTCGGCCCTACGAGGTCTTCGGTCTGTCCGACCCGACCCATTGGGATACGGGTCATGAAGGCAGCGAGGCGTTCAGGAGATTCACGGGTCGCAGCCGTCATGGGCGTCTCGATGACGCCCGGCGCGAGCGCGTTGACGCGTACCCCGAACGGCGCCAACTCAGCGGCAAGCGACTGCGTGAACATCTTGATGGCGCCTTTGGAAGGCGAATAACCCAGGCTCCCGCCTTGCCCACCGTAAGCCGCGATGGAGGCGACGTTGATTACGACACCCTTAGTCGCCTTGATTGCCTCGAGAAACGCGTGCGTGACGTTGAAGGTGCCTTGGACGTTCACATCCATGACCTTCTTCCAGTTCTTCGCCGCGTTCGGACTCGTAGAGTCCTCGCGGATGATGATGCCCGCGTTGTTGACCAGCAAGTCGGCCCGACCGATGTCATTGAACACCTTTTCGGCAAGCGTGTAGCACGCGTCTGCACTCGTCACGTCTAGCTCGAACGCCCAGGCTTGGCCCCCTTGTTGCTCAATCTGGGCCGCCGTTTCCCGAACATGCTCGAAATTGATGTCGCTGACGACAACTTTAGCACCGGCCTGCGCGAGACCCAGCGCAAGCGCTCGTCCGTTGCCTTGACCCGCGCCTGTCACCACGGCGAGGCGGCCACCGAGCAAACGGGGCGCGATGGATTCAGAGAACGACATGACGACTCCTTTGACATCTAGTTGAGTTAATTTGCTTGACCGTACTTGCTACTACGAAGTATTTCATATCCGCATATATATTCGCATAGGTGTAATCACCCATCTCAGGCATCCCTACAGCGCCCGCGCTCTTACGCTCGGCGACACCGCGGCAATATGGCGGCCACAATTCCTTCGGCAACTCGCTCTGCGACTGGCCTTCCGCTCGGTCAGCTTGCGTTTCACCGCATGGACGGAAGCCTCGGTAGTGGATTGCACCTATGCAAAAGCGCTGGCACATGTTTAACCGACTGACGTAGTATCCAACCTAACGATGCAGGGTTGTGAGCGCACGAGTCCGAACCGATGTCCCTTCCTCATCGACATTGCGTACTGGCAGCCACTTCACAAATATTCCGCAAGACCTGAGCCTCGCCAAATGCAGACCGGCGCAGCTAATCAGTAGCACTACACGCCGACTTCTACGTACTGAGCCAATCGAGCGGATTGCCATGCGTGGCAGCGCGCTTTTGTGTCGCCGCAGATAACTCGAAATTAAGAATTATTAAGGAGGCTTTTAATGTTAATGAAAAGGGTTGTTCAATGTGGTGTCGGTGCCACCCTGGGCCTTGCCGCCGTCTCGGCTTTTGCGCAGGCGAGCGTCACCCTGTATGGCATCGTCGACACTTCGATTACTTACCAGAACAGTCAGACGACGCTCGGCTCTACGACGCCTGGCAAGTCTAACGTTCGGATGCAGTCCGGTGTTTGGAACGGCGACCGTTGGGGTCTGCGTGGTACTGAAGACCTGGGAGGCGGCAATCAGCTGCTTTTCGTACTGGAGTCGGGCTTCAATCTGGCGAACGGCGGACAGCAATTTACCAACGCCATGTTTGGCCGCCAGGCCCGTATTGACTTGTCCAACAAGGCGTATGGCACCCTTTCACTGGGCCGTCAATACAGCGCGTACTACACGACGCTCTCGCCTTGGGTGCCGGCGTATTACCAGACGGGCTATGGTTCGCACCCTGGCGACCTTGACGGTATGGACACGTACTACCGCTCGAACAATGCCATTACCTATACGAGCCCGCTTTTCTATGGGCTTACCGCGACCGGTCAATTTGCGCCCGCCGGCGTTCCGGGAAGCTTGAATCAAGGCTCGACGTGGAGCGCAGGTCTTCAGTACAAGGGCGGAGGCTTCGGTCTGGCCGCAGCCTTTTGGCGCATCAACAACTCTACGCCCGGTGGCGGCCCCTACGGCGCCGAATCTTCGGTGAACTCGTCTGGCCAGCAAGGCGTGTCGGCCATCACGAATGGATATAGCCAGGCGCAAGCACAGCAGCGCTTCGCGGTTGACGGCGGCTACATCTTCAATGACAGCTGGGACATCTCGTTCGCGTATTCCAACGTCCAGTACATCCCTGGAATCAATTCGAAGTTTAAAGACCTGGCGGTCTGGAATACGGCGGGAAGCGTCCTCCACTGGAAGCCGACTCCTCCGCTGGACCTAGCGCTCGGCTACGCGTACACCTGGGCTTCCAAGGCGAACAGCATCTCGGACGCAGCCAAGTACCACCAGGTCGTCCTTTCACAGTACTACGCCCTGTCGAAGCGTACGGGTCTCTATGCGCTGGAAGGGTACCAGCGCGCTTCGGGCCAAACGCTCGGAAACCCCGGAACCGGCGCAGTCATCGCTGCAACGCCCGCTATTGGCGACAGCTTTCAAACGACGCCTGGCGCAAGCCGGTCAATGGTTGCAGTCAGCCTGGGTGTCGTGAGCAAGTTCTGATCGGACTGAAACGAGGACGGGGTGCGATTCCCCGTCAAATGTTGACGCAATAGGTTGGAGACACTATGAAAACAATCCGCATCATCGCTGCAGCCGTCGCCGCAGCCAGTTTGGCCATCGCCTCGACTGCGGCGTTCGCGCAAGAAATCAAGATTGGATTCAACGGAGACCTCTCGGCGTCTCCGTCAGCACAGAGCGGACAAGCTGCTGTGCTGGGAATGCAGGCCGCTATCTCGGACATCAATACGGCGGGTGGCGTGCTCGGCAAGAAGCTCACTCTGGTGGTTCGCGACGACGTGTCCCAGCCGCCGAAGTCCATCCAGAATATGACCGACCTCATCGACAACGAGGGCGTGGTCACGGTGTTCGGGCCGACGAACTCCGGCAACGCGATGGCATGGAAACACATTGTCAATCAGAAGAAGATCCCAGTCATCAACAACGTGTCGGCTGGCACCGATATCACCAAGCCCATTAGCCCTGGCGCAGATAACTACATGTTCCGCGTGTCGATGGTTGACCGCGAACAAATCTCAGCCCTGATGGCATATGTCAAGAAGAATTCGGCCGAATCGAAGAAGGTCGGCTTCATGTCAGAGACCACGGGCTACGGACAAGGTGGTCTTCGCGACATGAAGGACGTCGCTCAGGCGCAGGGGATTACGCCTGTCGACATCGAGCAGTTCGGCGTTGGCGACACCGACATGACCTCGCAACTGAACAAGCTCAAGGCGGCGGGCGCCGATACCGTCATCATTTGGGCGCAGGGAACCCCCATTGCCCAAGTGATGCGCAGCATGGAGAAAATCAACTACTACCCGCGCGTTCTGAGCTCGTGGGCGGCCGACAACATCACGTTCTACGACGCGGCCGGCAAGACCCTGGCGGAGAAGCCGCTGTTCCTCCGCACGGTCAGCGAGAACCGCACGCCCGCGCAGGACAAGCTTTTCGCGCGCGTCGGCTCGCAGCTGAAGGCGCCGAGCTCGTTCTCCTTCGCGCTTCACGGCTATGACTCGGTATTGCTGCTCGCCCAGGCAATGAAGCAGGCGAACAGCACTGACGGGTCGGCCATCCGCGTAGCGCTCGAGAACCTGAACAGCCCCGTTCAGGGCCTGCTCAAGACCTACAACAAGCCGTTCAGCAAGACGAACCACGAAGCGTTGCTGGCAAAGGACTTCGTCTGGGTTCACTGGAAGGACGGGAAGCTGCTCCCGTACTCTGACGCTCTCATCGCGTCTCTGACTCCGGCCGATTACAAGCAGTAACCGAACCCTCGATGTGACGGCGTCAATACGACGCCGTCACTACGGAGAACAAACATGATGGAAGCATTTCTTCAGGCAGTAATCAGCGGCCTGGCCGTCGGTGGCGCGTACGCGTTGATAGCGCTTGGTTTCAGCATCACATTCACCACAACCAAGACGCTCAATTTCTCGCATGGCGAGTTCGTCTCCGCCGGTGCTTTCATCGGCATGAGCGCGATGCTGCTCCTGCTTGGGAAACCCATCACCTCTACCACGTTCGGCGGCGCAGTCCCAAGCGTGACAGCGCAGTTGCTGGCGTTGGTGGCAGCACTTGTGGTGATGGGTGCACTGGGATGGCTGCTCTATGTGCTCGGCGTTCGGCCTTTCGCGAAGAAGCCTGGAATGGCCTGGGTTATGAGCACGCTGGGCTTCGGCGTCGTCCTCGATTCAATTGGCCTTGCTATCTGGGGACCGAAGCCCGTCGTCGTTCCTTCGCCGGTTGGAGACTCGGTGATTCAAATTTTCGGCATCGGTGTTCGGCCGCAGGAAATGCTGCTTCTAGGCGTCGCCGTCCTCGTGATGATTGCGTTCGACCTCGTGATGCGAAAGACGATGGTTGGCAAGATGATGCGCGCCGTGGCCGCAAACGGTAGTGTCGCGAGCCTGATGGGCATCAACACGAACGCCGTGATGATTGGCGCGTTCGTGGTCAGCTCGGCGCTTGCTGGGCTATCTGGTTTCCTCATCGCACCTATTACGCAGGCGTCGCTCTTCATGGGACTTGCGATTGGTCTCAAGGGATTCTCGGGCGCGATGATTGGCGGGCTGAGCAATCCTCGCGGCTGCGTCATCGGTGGTTTTGCGCTCGGCGTCTTCGAGTCAACGGTGAATCTCTGGCAAGCGCAGTGGCGTGAAATTGCTGTGTTTGCCGTCGTGATCCTTGTGCTGGCGTTCAGGCCGACGGGGCTTTTTGGAAGCCGATTGGTGGAGAAAGTATGAGAAAGTACTCCCATATCCTGTGCGTCTGCGCGCTTGCCGTTGTACTGGGTGGTGGCGCTCTGTTCGTCAGAAACGACTATTACCTGCACATCGCTTTCATGATGTGCGTCTACTACCTGTGCGCGGCGGGGATGAACGTCCTCGTCGGGTTCGCCGGACAAAAGTCGCTCGGGCAAGCCGGCCTGTTCGGTGCCGGAGCATACGCAGTCGCTCTCCTGACATCTCAGACTGGCATCAATCCTTGGCTGGCGATGGTCGCAGCAACTGCCATCGCCGGCGTGTGTGGTGTCATCGTGGCCATTCCGTCGCTGCGCGTTAAGGGACCCTACCTTGCGATGGTCACGCTTGCTTTTGGCATCGTAGTCGAACGACTGGTGAGCGATTGGACCGACGTCTTCGGCGGTGCGCAAGGTATCTATGGGATTCGTAGTCCGGAGATAGGTGGCCAACCAATGTCGCTGGCTCTGTGGGTGTGCGTGGCAGTCGTTTTCTGCGCAGTTACCCACCTCCTGTTGCGTAACCTTCTGAACGGAAAGTTTGGACGAGCCTTCCTCTCGCTGCAAGCTGACGAAATCGCGTCGTCGTCAGTGGGTGTTCGGGTCTATCGTGGAAAGGTTATCGCTTTCGTCATCGCAGCGATAACGTGCGGCCTCGCTGGCGCCATGGTCGCCCAGCAAAACCAGTACATCAACTCGGACTTCGTGTCGTTCCAGCTGTCCATCTTCATTCTGCTCCTCGTTCTGTTTGGAGGAGCAGGAACGAAACTGGGTCCAGTCGTCGGAGCCGTGGTTCTGACGTTATTGGACGCACTACTTGCTCGTTGGCCGTCCGTCCAACATACGCTGTACGGGTTGCTCCTGCTCTTTGCCCTTTATGTCATGCCCGGCGGGGTTGTGGGCACCGTCTCGAAGCTATTCGCCCGCAAGACCGAAGACGCCGCGGCATCAGGTACGCGGCCGAGCGGGCAAGTGACTACGCTTCTGAGAAATGGCCGCTCCAGTGGCGACGAGTTGCTCGCGGTGGCAAAGGTGTCGAAGGCTTACGGCGGTGTGAAGCCTGCAAATGAGATTTCTTTTGCACTGAAACAAGGTCACATTCACGCGCTCATCGGGCCCAATGGCGCCGGCAAAAGCACCATGATTAACATGCTCACCGGCGTGGTCAAGCCGGACGCAGGCTCTATCCGCTTCAACGGAAAAGAGATTGGCGGCACCGCGGCTCATGAGATTTGTTGCCTCGGCATCGGCCGAACGTTCCAGAACCTTCGCCTATTCGCAGAGCTTTCGGTGCTTGACAACGTGATGTTGGGTCGGCACAGCCGGATGCGGAACGGAATTTTGGCCTCGCTCTTTGGCACCCCACGCGCACGGCACGAGGAGCAAATCACACGACAGCGTGCGCTGGAGCTTTTGGAGCTCGTTGAGTTGGGTCACCTCGCCAACCGTCCTGCCGGCAGCTTGCCCTATGGGCTGCAGCGGCGGGCAGAACTCGCCCGCGCACTTGCGACGGAGCCACAACTGCTTCTTCTCGACGAACCAGCCGCTGGTCTCAATCCGCAAGAAACGGCCGAGCTGGGCCAGCTGCTCGTGCGCATCGGAAAGTACGGCGTGAGCATTTTGATGGTCGAGCACCACATGGACCTGGTCATGTCCGTCTCCGACCATGTGATCGTGCTGGACTACGGAGTCAAGATTGCTGAAGGCAAACCTGCCGATGTCCAGGCCAATCCACGAGTCGTCGAAGCCTACCTCGGCGTAGACGAAGCGGAAGCGGCGTGAGGGAGAAGACATGCTAAAAATCGAGTCGGTTAAGGTTTCGTACGGCGCCATTCAGGCGGTGAAAGGCGTCAGCCTCGAAGTGCGAGAAGGAGAGGTCGTTACTATCATCGGCGCGAACGGTGCCGGCAAGAGCAGTCTGCTCAAAAGCATTGCCGGCCTGGAAAGGGTCGCGTCCGGAAGAATTACCGTCGGTGACCGGGATTGCACCCAGTTGCCGCCTCACATGCGGCTTGGTCTCGGTATCGCGTTGTCGCCTGAAGGCCGCGGCGTCTTCCCTGACCAGACGGTTCGCGAAAACCTGCTGCTGGGTGCGTACTCGCGCAAGCAGTCAGCCGACGAGACGGAGGCCTCGATGGAGCGCGAGTTTATTCGCTTCCCGCGTCTACGCGAGCGGCAGCACCAATTCTCTGGGACGCTTTCCGGCGGTGAGCAGCAGATGCTTGCAATCTCGCGAGCCTTGATGAGCAAGCCACGCATGCTCTTGCTGGACGAGCCCTCGCTCGGTCTTGCTCCGCTCGTTATCCGAGACATTTTTGGTGCCATCCGTAGTTTGCGCGAAGAGGGCCTGACCATCCTGCTCGTCGAACAGATGGCGAAGCAGGCGTTGGGGGTAGCCGACCGAGCGTACGTGCTTGAGGTTGGGAACATCACGCTCGAGGGTACCGGACGGGACCTGCTTAACGACCCGAAGGTCAAGGCAGCCTACCTCGGCGCGCACTAATAGCAAGCTGCCCCTGTATTCACATCCACGAGACTTGGAGGACGAATGAGCACGGTAAGAATGGGTCTGATTTCGAAGAAGCCAAATTGGTCCAGCGGCGATTTTTACAATCACTGGCTCAATCATCATGGTCCTTTGGTGCGGAATGCGCCGGGCCTGAGTCAGTACTGGCAGAACCACGTGGTGGACCATGTCCAGCGAGGGATTGATTTCGCCCGCGACCCGTGGGATTTCGACGGCTTCTCGCAACTCTGGATTTCCGACCCGCAGAGGCCCTTCGGCGAAGGCGAGCTCCCGCAGCGGATTATCGAAGACGAGAACCACTTCCTCGGTAGGCTGCACATCGTGACCGTCAAACAGACGCCCGTTGTCGAACTCCCCGCCGATGCCGCCCGCAGCGAACTCAAGAAGCGAATTTCCCTGATTCGGCGTTGGCCCGATTTGTCGGAGCAGGATTTTCTAGACGAATGGAAAGTTCACGCCGACCTGGTTCGTACCATGCCTGGCGTCAAGGGCTATCGGCAAAACGCGGTGATTCAGCGTGAGCTGCAAAAGGGAACTCAGTGCAGCTACGACGACCTCCCGATTGACGGCATTGTCGAGTTCTGGTTCGAGAGTACAGATTCGCTGGAAGCAGCTTTCAAGTCCGAGGCTGGCCTCAAGACGATGAAACACGCGAAGACGTTCCTCTCGGGAATCACCGCGTTCCTGGTCGAAGAACATCGAATCATCTAGCCGGATGACGGACGAGGGGCACGAGTGGTGCACTTGCATAGAGTTAGCTTGGCGCCGCCGCTCCTCGATTGAGAATGTGCGCCGAGTCGACGCCCGCATGTAAGTCGAAGACGTACCACCGAGTCCAACGGAGTTCCATATGAATGCAACCGATGTTAGTTTGGCCGGCAAGGTCGGCTTGGTGACAGGTGCGGCGAGCGGCCTGGGTAAGGAGATTGCGCTGACATTCGCACGTGCCGGTGCGAGCGTCGCGATAGCAGACTTGAACGGTGATGGTGCTGAAGCCGTAGCGTCCCAGATTCGAGCCGCGGGAGGAAAGGCCATCGGTGTGACGATGGACGTGACCGACGAGGATGCCGTGAACTCAGCGACCGACCGAGTAGCCGGGGAGTTCGGCTCCATCGACATCCTTGTGTCCAATGCTGGCATTCAAATCGTCAATCCAATCGTGGAGTTCTCCTATACCGATTGGCGAAAGATGCAGGCGATTCACGTCGATGGCGCGTTTCTAACGACGCGCGCCGCTCTTCGGCACATGTATAGAGGCGACCGCGGCGGCGTGGTGATTTATATGGGCTCGGTGCACTCGCACCTCGCCTCTCCTCTGAAGTCTGCATATGTGACCGCAAAGCACGCCCTGCTTGGCCTGAGCCGAACGCTCGCCAAGGAGGGAGCGGCTCATAATGTTCGCTCGCATGTCGTATGTCCGGGTTTCGTGCGAACGCCGCTGGTTGAGAAGCAAATACCGGAACAGGCGAAAGAGCTCGGAATATCGGAAGCCGATGTGGTTAAAAACGTCATGCTGGGTGGGACGGTCGATGGTGTCTTCACGACCGTCGATGACATTGCGCAAACGACGCTATTTCTGGCCGCTTTTCCGACGGCTGCGCTTACCGGCCAGTCGTTCGTCGTAAGTCACGGATGGTTCATGCAGTGAACTGTTGACCGCGTCAAATAGTTGATTGAGCGCACTCGGAGAACGCCTCTAGGTGCGCAAAGGAAGCATCATGGATGGAAGCTTTTATCACCCTTTTCCGACGGTCACGCGCAGCGTGGAACGCGACAAGATAGTTACCGCGCGTGAGGCAGTACGCCTCATCCGTCGAGGCGACACCGTCGCCACTAGCGGCTTTGTCGGCATTGGCTTCGCCGAAGAAATTGCCATCGCTTTGGAGGAGCTGTTCTTCGACACTCGCGAAAGCGACGACGGACCCCGTGACCTCACGCTTGTCTATGCCGGCGGCCAAGGGGATGGAAATTCGAAGGGACTGAACCATCTTGCGCAAGAGGGTCTTGTCCGTCGGGTCATCGGCGGACACTGGGGATTGGTTCCCGGGCTTCAACGCATGGCTATCCAGGGGCAAATCGAAGCGTACAACCTGCCGCAGGGTGTCATTTCCCAGCTGTTCAGAGACATCGCCGCGCATCGACCGGCTCATCTCTCGACGATTGGTATCGGGACGTTTGTCGACCCGCGACATGGCGGCGGAAAGCTCAATTCTCGGACGACCGAGGACCTGGTGAGTCTCACCTCGGTCGGCGAAATCGAATGTCTTCTGTACAAGACGTTTCCGATTGACGTTGCCATCGTGCGCGGAACAACCGCTGATGCGAGCGGGAACATCACCATGGAGAAAGAAGCGCTCACGCTGGAAGCACTGTCGATTGCCATGGCAGCTCGGAACTCGGGCGGCATTGTGATTGCGCAGGTGGAGCGTATCGCCGATGCGAATTCGTTGAATCCAAGACAGGTCAAAATTCCGGGCATCCTTGTCGACTGTGTAGTCGTAGCGAATCCAGAGAACCACTGGCAGACATTCGCTCAGCCGTACAGCGCGGCGTTCGCAAGCGAGTTTCGTGTTGGCGCTAGCTCCATTAAAGCGATTGAGCTCAACGAACGGAAGATTATCGCGAGACGGGCGGCGTTCGAGCTCATGGCTAATAGCGTGGTCAATCTCGGCATTGGGATGCCGGAGGGACTGGCAAGCGTCGCCAATGAAGAGCACGTCCTCGACCTCTTCACGATGACGACAGAACCGGGCGTCATCGGCGGCATCCCGGCGGGTGGCCTCAATTTTGGCGCCGCCAGTAATACACAGGCCATTATCGACCAGCCTTATCAATTCGACTTCTACGATGGCGGTGGCCTGGACATCGCATTCCTTGGGCTCGCACAAGCGGACCGGGAAGGGAACCTAAATGTCAGCAAGTTTGGTCCCAAGTTAGCAGGAGCCGGCGGCTTCATCAATATCAGTCAGAGTGCGAAGAAGGTTGTCTTCGTGGGCACTTTCAGCGCAGGTGGTCTCCATGTTGTCGCGGCCGACGGTCAGTTGAACATTGTGCACAACGGAAATTGCCAGAAGTTCGTCGACGCCGTTGAACACAGGACGTTCAGCGGGAAGCACGCAACCGAACGCGGACAGCACGTCTTGTATATCACTGAAAGATGTGTATTCGCCTTGCGTCCTCAAGGTCTTGAGCTCGTTGAAATCGCGCCCGGTGTTGACGTTCAAAAGGACATCATTGCGCACATGCAGTTTGCGCCGCTCATAAGCGGTAAGCTGAAACTGATGGACGAGAGGATTTTCCGTGACACGCCAATGGGGTTAAGGAGCATTCTGCTCGGCATGAGGTTGGCCGACCGCTTCAGCTTGGATGCAGAGAAGAACCTCTTCTTCATCAACTTCGAAGGGCATGACGTTGCTACGAGCGAGGACGTGCATGCTATCCGTGAGGAGGTCGAGCGGCGGCTTGGTTCGCTCGCGACTAAAACTCATGCAGTGGTCAACTACGACAACTTCTCCTTGCGTCCCGAAGTCTTGGACGAATACTCGGCGATGGTGGTTACGCTTGCGGACCGGTTCTATTCAGGCGTTACACGCTACACGACGAGCGGCTTTTTGCGGATGAAACTCGGCGATGCATTAAAAGGCCGGCAGGTGGCGCCGTACATTTATGAAAGCTCGGAGACGCCGAAAGAGCCGGCGCACTCGGCGGCTTCCGGGGTCGTCCTCTAGCCCGTCCCGGGCCAACACAAGGTCATGTAGCTCGAATTGGTCCGAGCAATGTGGATGTGAGCCATTTGTCTCAAGAGCAAAGCGTCGAGCCGAACAACGTTTGCGAGTATTACCTAGAGGTTGCCGATAATTCTCCAGCTGCCCGGGATGCCGCCGGGTGATGTTTGTCGCCCCAACGTCAGGACTTTTTCCTACACCGGGGTTTACTCGTGGATAGGGTATATCCGCATCCTCACATCTCATTTACTGGGGCCAAATATAGTTGCTAGGATGTAATACATTGTAAGCTTTTGATTGCACTTGTTGCTGTTGTTGTTGATAGAGTTAGGTCTACTTATTTAAGTCAACCTGACAATCTTGCGAGACACCTGAAGGGGACGAAATGAAACGTTCAAAGCGTGCATGGTTGCTAGCAGCAGCGCAGGTTGCCTTATTGGCGGGCGTGTCGGTTCCGGCGTTTGCGACGTGCGGAGGCGAAAACGGAGGCGCTGCAGGTGCTCAATGCAGGGACTCCCAGTCTACTCCTTTCCCAGGGGGTGTCTGGACACCCGGGAATCCGAGCTACGGCACTGCACTCGATAAGAGTATCCCCATCACCATGAGCGACGGCGTAATCCTCATGGTCGATGTCTCATACCCCACTGACTTACGTACCGGCGCTCGCGCGAAGGGTCCGTTTCCTGTCATCCTCACACAAACGCCTTACCTCACGAATCCGTCCACGGCTGGTGATTACTTTGTTCAACGAGGCTACATCTATGTAACAGCGTCGGTTAGAGGGACTCGAAACTCAGGCGGCGAGTTTTCCTTCTTCGGCAACGACGGGAAGGATGGGGCCGAGATAGTCCAATGGGCCGCTACGAAGCTGCAGAACTCTAACGGCAAGATTGCTCTTCAAGGCGGTTCTTGGTCAGGACTGAACCAATACACAACGGCGCTGGCAGCCGGAAAGAATTCACCGATCAAGGCTCTCGCGCCGTTTTGTTCAGGGGCAGAGTTTTACCGTGAGACGTATTTCGCGGGCGGCATCCCGACACAAACGGGCCAGTTCCCATTGAGTTTTGGTGCGGCGGTCGGTAATAATCATGGCGCGACCGCATACGGCCAGTCTATGGTCGACGACATCAACGCGGGTGGTCCAAGGGCCTATGACAGGGAGTTTTGGAAGGTGCGCTCTCCCGGCACGTTCGCTCGCCAAATCGCAGACCTTGACATCCCGATTTTGATCTGGAGCACGCACCAGGACATTTACGCTGAAAGCTCTATGTCCATGTACGCCTATCTGCAGAACGCGAGAAGCGGCCGGTACGTGTACGGGCCAATGCGTCCGAATCAGGAGGCCACGGGCCGCTACCAGGTGATTATCAGCCAGGGCGGCCACTGCCAATTCGAAGAGCAGACGACTGGGCAGAACATTGCAAACAACATCACGCTTGAATGGTTCGACACCTGGCTCAAAGGAAAGAAGACCGGGATGGCCGACACGAAGCAACCAGTTCACGTCCACGAGTTGACTTCTAACCACTGGATTAGCACCTCCGCTTACCCTGTTGCGCCTATGTACAAGCAATACTTTCTGACGCCACGGGGCGCTTTATCGAAGAAGCCTTCCAATCAATCGGCGGAAGTTAATCTACTTTGGGCGCAGCCAGGCGCCGGGAGCACGGCCCAATTCGATGGGCGTGTCCTGAAAAAGGGAGCGACGCTTGCCGGCCCAATGAGCGCATCGTTCTATGCCTCGTCTACAACGCCAAATCTGGAACTCGTTGCGACGGTGCAGCTTGTGGGTGCCGATGGAACCGTCACGCCACTTTCCAGTGGCACTGTCCTCGGAAGCCTCGCGAAGAACGGTAGAGTCGAGATGTGGCGCGGTAGCAGTAGGTTCGGTTTGTCTGTTGCCGCCTCTTTCGTTCGGCGGTGCCCTA